>QKHS01000097.1 GCA_003249955.1 Bacteroidales bacterium
CCCGGCTACCCCTGTAGTAACCGACAACTGTGGCAACAACGTACCGGCAGTACTGGTATCGACAGTAGATAACCCGAGCCCGTTAAGCTGCGAAGGCACAAGGACTTACACCTATAGCTATACCGACTGTGCCGGCAATGTAAGCACCTGGAACTATGTTTACACCATAGATCTGAGCATAGCACCGTTAGTTCCTGCTAACGGAAGTTCAACTGTAGAATGTCTTGCGGCAGCAGTTGCTCCCTCAACACCTGCAGTTCAGGATTTATGTGGTAATAATATTGTTCCGGTACTTGTAAGTACAGTTGACAGTCCATCTCCTTTAACGTGTGAGGGAACAAGAATCTATACCTACAGTTATACCGATTGTGGTGGAAATACTACAAACTGGATTTATACTTACACAATAGATTTGAACACATTACCTGTCGTTCCGGCAAACGGCTCATCAACTGTAGAATGTCTTGCGGCAGCAATTGCTCCGTCAGCGCCTGCAGTTCAGGATTTGTGCGGTAATAATATTGTTCCGGTACTTGTAAGCACCGTTGATAACCCATCTCCGTTAACATGTGAAGGTACAAGGGTTTACAATTACAGATATACTGATTGTGCCGGTAATATTGTTAACTGGACTTACACTTACACTATAAATATTTCTACATTACCGGTAGTTCCTGCAAACGGATCTTCTACAGTAGCATGTGTTACTGATGCAATAGCTCCGGTAACACCGACAGTTACAGACGTTTGCGGAAACACGCTGACAGCAGTTTTGGTAAATGTCGTTAATAATCCTGATCCTTTAGTATGTGCAGGAACCAAAACTTATAATTATTCTTACACTGATTGTGGTGGAAATGTATCGAACTGGTCATATGTTTACACAATCAGTGATCCCGTAATTTCAGTTACCTGTCCGCCGGATCAGAGTTTTAACGCACTGCCGGGGGATAATTATACTATTCCGCAAATAGTAACTAGTGATAATTGCAGCGGAGGCTTTAATATAAGCTGGACAATTTCCGGAGCAACATCACGTACAGGATTTGGTAGTGATGCCAGTGGTATCTTTAATATCGGAGTTTCTTATATTGACTGGACTGTTACTGATAATTGCGGAAACACTTACAATTGCAGTACAGAGGTAGAAATAATAATGCCGGATGTTACATGCCCTGCTTCATTTGAAGTTTGTATAGATGCCGGACTACAATTGTTATCAGGAACCGGTGAAGATCCGTCAGGAGGTGTGTTCAGCGGATCAGGGGTAAGTCAGAGTGGAGGACAATATTATTTTGATCCTTCGGTATCTGCAGGCCCTCATGCAATTACATACACATGGACAAACCCTGGTGGATATACAGGAACATGCACTTTTAATATTACTGTCAATAATTTGCCTGAGTTTAATGTGTCAGTTGTTCAGGAACCTTTGTGTAACGGCAGTTCAGATGGGATTTTACTTGTCTCTTTTGTGTCAGGAACTCCCGATTTCGATCTGGATTGGGGTACCGATAACGGAACAACTTCAATGATGAATTACACTATTTCATCATTAGCATCAGGACCGTATTCAATTCATGCCGATGATGCAAACGGATGTTCATATCAGGGCACAGGTTTGTTAACTGACCCATCAGCTGTAGTTGCTTCTGCAACCTATACTCCGATAATGTGTAACGGAGAGACATCAACAATTACTGTTTCTGCAACCGGAGGTACAAATTCATATTCCGGTACAGGTACGTTTGTAGTACCGCATGGAACATATAACTATACTGTTACAGATACCAACGGATGTCCCGATGATGTATCCGTAGATATTTCTGAACCTGAAGTTTTAGATTTAGCAATTGAAACATTTAGTAATGCAACCTGTAACGGATTGTCAGATGGTAGCGCAGCAGCAATAGCTTCGGGAGGAACTCCTGAATATAATTATGTCTGGGATGATTCTAATAATACACATGACAGATTTGTAACACAACTACATGCAGGATCATATAATGTTGTTGTTACCGATCAGAATAATTGTATGGCAACAAGAAGTATTACTATTACAGAGCCTGAAGAATTGACGGTTTCATTAACAGGAGTAAATGTTCGTTGCTTTAATGATGCAAACGGACAAATAACAACAACTGTTTCAGGAGGTACAGAACCTTACTCATATAACTGGAGTAACAGCATGTCTGTACCAAATCTGAATGGACTTATAGCAGGAACGTATTCAGTAATAGTAACTGATGATCAAAATTGTGAAGCAACAGCAGGTATTACCATTACTCAGCCAAATGCTCTGCAGGTTTATCTTAATCCAACCCCTGCACAATGCGGCGGCTCAGGAGGATCAGTGTTTGCATCAATCATTGGAGGAACCCCAAATTATGATTTTTTATGGTCTAATACCCATACAGGAAATAATATTGCAAACCTTAATCCCGGAGATTATTCTGTTACTGTTACAGATGAAAATGATTGTGTTGCCAGTCAATCTGTAGTGATTGGAACAACAGGAAATATAAACGCATCTGTTACAGAACTCCATGGTATTGGTTGTCCTGGTGATTCAACCGGCGTTCTTATGGCTTCAACTTCTAATGGTTTTGCTCCATTGGAATTTAACTGGAATACCGGAGATGCAACATCTTTGGTCTCAGGATTAGGAGCTGGTTCTTATGTTGTTGAAATTACTGATGGCTGGGGTTGTATAGGAGTTGCAACTGCAGACCTTATTGATCCGCCATCAATGCAGCTTACAGGTACAATAACAAATGTCAGTTGTTTTGAATATAGTGACGGAGCAGTGAATGTTACTGTAAGCGGAGGTTCCCCGTTATATATTTATAACTGGAATGTTCCGTCATCAGGATCTGTAATAGAAAATCTGACAGCAGGAGACTATTCACTTGTTGTTACAGATCAGGGTGGTTGTACAATCAGAGGAGATTACACCGTAACACAACCTGATAAACTGGAACTCTCTGAAATGGTAAGCAATATCAGTTGTTATGGAAATATAGACGGAGCAATTTATATGTCTGCAACAGGTGGTACTGTTCCTTATTTATATAGTATGAATACAGGTAATGTACATCTTAGTGGAGAGACTTATTCAGGATTACCTGCAGGTGTTTATTCTCTGTTGCTCGAGGATGACCATGGATGTAAGGATTCATCTCAGGTGATAATAAGTGAACCTTCGTTACTGACGGCTTCTTATAACACGTCTAATCCTTCATGTATAGGGAATAATGACGGGTATGTTGAAATAATGGTTGTGGGAGGTACTGAACCTTACTTGTTTGGATGGGATGAGTATTTTATCGACATTCCATTAATAAGCGGATTACGTCAGGGAACATATAATATTACCGTGACAGATTTTAATAATTGCCCGTTTGTATTTAGCCCGATTATTCTTACTGACGAGGACGTGGATTGTATAAGAATACCGAATGCGTTTACCCCGAATGGAGATGGTCCGAATGATACGTGGATTATCGAAAATCTGGAATTATTCCCGGGAGCATACGTTCATGTATTCAACAGATGGGGACAGGAGTTATACACAGGTGTTCCCGGTGATGAGTGGAATGGTAAATATGAAGGCAGATTTGTTCCTGCCGGAACATACCTCTATGTGATTGAGCTGAATAACGGAATGAAACCATATACCGGTACTGTGACAGTTGTTTATTAATAAGAAATAAATATAGTTGTAGAAAAAAGTCCCGGAATTTTCCGGGACTTTTTTTATTTCCCCATGATTATAGCTTACAAAAAAAGGGAAGACATTTTGTCTTCCCTTTAAAATTATTAAATCAAAGATTTTTAGTAAGCAAACAAAGGAAATGGTTTCATCATTTCGTTTACTTCACTGCGAACTTTTAAAATAGTTGCTTCATCAGTATAGTTTGCAATAACTCTGTCAATAAGTTTAACAATAGGTTCCATGTGCTCTTCTTTAAGCCCGCGTGTTGTTATTGCAGGTGTCCCGACTCTTAAGCCTGAGGTTGTAAACGGAGAACGATGGTCAAAAGGAACCATATTTTTATTAATTGTGATGTCGGCAGCTACCAATGCATTTTCTACCTGTTTACCGGTTACATCAGGATATTTTGTTCTCAGATCAATTAACATAGAATGATTATCTGTTCCGTTGCTTATAATCTTGTATCCCATTTCCATAAATGCTTTTGCCATGGCAGCAGCATTCTTTTTAACCTGAGTCTGGTATTCTTTAAATTCAGGACTTAAAGCTTCTCCGAAAGCAACAGCTTTTGCTGCAATAACATGCTCTAAAGGTCCACCTTGTGTTCCCGGGAAAACTGCTGAATTGATAATATCAGACATCATTTTTATTTCGCCTTTAGGAGTTGTTAATCCCCAAGGATTCGGGAAATCTTTTCCAATAATGATAATCCCGCCTCTCGGGCCTCTTAAGGTTTTATGAGTTGTTGAAGTAACAATGTGAGCATATTTTGCCGGATTGTCCAATAAGCCTGCAGCTATCAGTCCTGCCGGGTGAGCCATGTCAATCATCAGCAAAGCTCCGATTTTGTCAGCTATTTCGCGCATACGTTTGTAATTCCACTCACGGCTATATGCAGATGCTCCGCCGACAATAAGTTTTGGTTTGTGTTCCAATGCAGTAGCTTCCATTGCATCGTAATCAATCATACCGGTTTCTTCAGATACTTTGTACGAAACGGCTTTATACAGTATTCCCGAAAGATTTACAGGAGATCCGTGTGACAGGTGACCACCATGAGCAAGATCCAATCCCATAAAGGTATCGCCCGGTTTTAAACATGCCAGAAAAACTGCTGCATTTGCCTGAGCGCCTGAGTGAGGTTGCACGTTTGCAAATTCTGCATCAAATAATTCTTTTATTCTGTCAATTGCTAATTGTTCGGTTTGGTCAACACATTGACAACCACCATAATATCTTTTGCCTGGATAACCTTCGGCATATTTGTTTGTCATAACAGAACCCATAGCTTCCAAAACCTGAGGACTTACAAAATTTTCGGATGCAATTAACTCAATGCCGTGCATCTGTCTTTCTTTTTCTTTCTGAATGATTTCAAATACTTTATCGTCGCGTTTCATATTATAAAATTTTTTTTGTAAAAATACAATTTTTCTATTGACATACGAAAGAATTAAAACCATTTTGTTGAACATGTTTTCAGAGTCGGTTATTAGACGTATATCATCTTATTTTTTTCTTAATTTTGTAAAAAAACATTTTATGCATTATCTTAATTTTGAAACACTCGAATCATTCAGCATAGAAGCACTAAAAAAAGCAGGAGTGCCGGAATCTGATGCGGCAATAATTGCAGAAGTTTTACTCGAAGCCGATAAACTTGGAATTGATTCTCACGGAATTAATCGACTTAAACCGATTTATCTCGACAGAATAAAAGATGGGATTTTAAATCCTGAAACCAAAGTTGATATTATCCGCGAAAGCTTTACTACTGCTGTACTTGATGCAAACAACGGTATGGGGCATGTGGTCTCGAAACAGGCAATGCAAATGTGTATAGACAAAGCCAAAACTTACGGAATGGGAATGGTTGCTGTCCGAAACAGTTCGCATTACGGAATTGCAGGGTATTATGGACTAATGGCAGCGAAAGCCGGAATGATCGGCATAACAGGAACAAATGCACGTCCGTCTATTGCTCCTACATTTGGAGTCGAAAATATGCTTGGAACAAATCCGCTTACATTTGTTATGCCTACAGATGAAGACTTTCCGTTTTTTCTAGATTGCGCAACATCTGTAAGCCAGCGTGGAAAATTCGAGTTTTACGCAAAAACCGGAAAAGATTTACCAAAAGGCTGGGCAATAGACAGGCAGGGAAATTCAAAAACCGATTCTGTTCAGGTATTACAGGATTTGATTAACGGAGATGCTGCTCTTACTCCTCTTGGCGGGATAGGAGAGGAGACAGCCGGATACAAAGGTTATGGTTATGCAACTGTAGTTGAAATTTTGTCGGCAGCTTTACAGGGTGGCGGATTTATGAAGGCTTTGCTTGGTATGGAAAACGGGAAAAAAGTTCCTTATCGTCTTGGACACTTCTTTATAGCCGTAAATATTGAAAACTTTATTGACCTTGCAGACTTCCAAAAAACTACCGGTGATATCTTGCGCGAACTGAGAAATTCTGCAAAAATGCCGGGTCATGATCGTATATATACTGCCGGGGAAAAAGAACATATAAATTATGTCGAAAGATTGAAAAACGGAGTTCCGATTAATCAGGCTTTGTGGGATGAAATGAAAAAAACAGCAATAGACTACAAACTTGAAAAATTTTATGAATTATTCGAAATAAATCAATAAGTTTGTCTTGTTATTTTAAGGAGATATCATGAAGATTGTTGAAAACTGGCTCAGGGCATCTGACGGTCAGACTATTTTTTATAATGAGTTTTTACCTGATGACAATAACGTTCGTTTTATTGTTCAGATTTTTCACGGAATGGCCGAGCATTCCGAACGCTATACTCATTTTGCAGAGTTTCTTGTGAGCAAGGGAGCAGTTGTTTATGTCTCAGATCACCGCGGACACGGACGTAACTGCCTTAAACCGGGTCAATATGGAGTATGGCCGGGAAAAGATACCTGGTTTTCTATTGTTGATGACCTTAAAGTTCTGAATGACATTACTGAAAAAAGTTTTCCCGGGCTCCCTATTTTTATTCTGGGACATAGCATGGGCTCTTTTTTGGCAAGAACATTTATTACAAAATACAGTTCCGGTATAAAAGGAGTTATTCTTACCGGAACCGGAACAAATCCTACATTTTTACTTGAAGTTGCTTATGTGATTGCCTGCCTGCAGTGTAAACTGAGAGGAGTTTCCACTCCGGCAAAATTATTGGACAAAATGTCTTTCGGCAGTTATAATAAAGGATATGCAAGCCCTTTCCAATGGCTTACACGAGATCAGAAAATTGTTGATGAGTATATTAATGATCCTTATTGCGGAGGCGTTTTTTCCTGTTCTTTCTACCGGAATTTCTTTTCAGGTCTTATCTACAACAATAAGATAAGTAATGCCAAAAAGATTTCGAGGGATTTACCGGTTTTCTTTTTGTCAGGAATAGAAGATCCTGTTGGCAATTATGGAAAAGGAGTTAAACAGGCAGGCGAGTTTTACCGGAAAGCAGGGTTGAGAAATATGGATTGTAAAATTTATGCCGGGGCAAGACACGAAATTCTTAACGAGACAAACAAAGACGAAGTTTATAAAGATATTTACGATTGGATAGTAAAACAGACTGCCAATGAATAAGAAATATATTCTTGCTTTGGATCAGGGAACAACCAGCTCCAGAGCTATTTTGTTTGACCATGGGTTTAATGTTGTAGGGGTCGAGCAAAGCGAAACGACGCAGATTTTTCCAAAGCCCGGATATGTAGAACAGGATGCTACGGAAATTCGGGAAACCCAGCTTTTTGTTGCACGTAAATTAATAGCAAAGTCAGGAATTAATCCTGATGAAATTGCAGGTATCGGTATTACAAATCAGAGAGAGACCACAGTAATCTGGGAAAAATCTACAGGCAAACCGGTTTACAATGCAATTATCTGGCAGGACAAAAGAACGTCAGAGTTTTGTAACAGAATAAAAAAAACAGAGTTTGGCAAATATATCAATAAAGCAACCGGTCTTGTTGTTGACTCGTATTTTTCCGCCACCAAAATACACTGGATACTTAATAACGTTGAAGGAGCAAAGCAGAAAGCAGAAAACGGAGAATTGCTTTTCGGAACAATTGATACATGGCTGACATGGAATTTAAGCGGAGGGAAGCTGCATATTACTGATTATTCAAATGCCTCACGCACAATGCTCTACAATATAAAAGACCTGTGCTGGGACAAAGGAATTCTTAAATTTTTCGGAATTCCCGAAAATATGTTGCCCGAAGTTAAAGATTCATCACATATTTACGGAGATACTGCCAACGGGATTTTCGGTAAATCACGCATACATATTTCGGGAATCGCGGGAGATCAGCAGGCTGCCTTGTTCGGACAAACCTGCTTTGTGCCGGGTTCTGTAAAAAACACCTACGGCACGGGCTGTTTTATGCTTATGAACACAGGAGAAGTCCCGTTTGAAAGCAATTCAGGCCTTGTGACTACTATTGCCTGGGGATTAAACGGTAAAATCTCGTATGCTCTGGAAGGCAGCGTTTTTATTGCCGGAGCAGCAATTCAGTGGTTGAGAGATCAAATGAAAATTATTGAAACTGCAGCAGAATCAGAGTCTGTTGCAATGGAAATACCTGATTCCGGAGGAGTGTATTTTGTTCCCGCTTTTGCAGGTTTGGGAGCACCTTACTGGAACATGGATGCCAGAGGCTGCATTACCGGAATTACAGGAGGCACAACCTATCGTCATATAGTCAGAGCGGCTCTCGAATCAATGGCTTATCAGACAAAAGACGTGCTTCTGGCAATGGAAAAAGATACCGGGATCAGAATTCATAATCTTAATGTTGATGGCGGAGCTTCTGCAAATAATTTTCTGTTGCAGTTTCAGTCTGATATATTGGGGGTCGAAGTAAACAGACCCGAAATTATTGAATCAACAGCTCTGGGAGCTGCTTTTCTTGCTGCTGTTGCGACCGGTTTCTCGACTATGGACGAAATTATAAACAAACGACAGATTCATAAAACTTACGTTCCGGAAATGACAGAGGCTCAACGTGAAAAGAATTATGAAGGCTGGATTAAAGCTGTAACTAAAGCTTAAAATCAGTCCCTGTTTAACCTGTAAACTGCGAAAAATTCGTATTCCGAATTCAGTTCAACACAATTATTAATTATGAAATTATACACGGGATCATCCTTGTAAAACCTTAACGTAATAAGATCGCATATTACTCTTATATCTTTTCTGTCAACTACAAAATAAGTAAGCTCACGCTGTTTGAGATTTTTTAAATCCGATTTTATCCTCTCTTCCTGACCTACATATTCATTTTCGATCAGCCAGTCAAGGCTCATAGGATTTTGGGTTTTCATTACAGGATAAAACATTGCATTGTGAGGGAAAACTATTGTGTTGTTTTTTGCTTCAGGAAGAGTGTCAAGAATTTCTCTTAACTCGCTGTAATATTCAACCATTGCCGGATTCGTCCTTATGTCGCCAAATTCCACGCTGGCAGATTTTAGCCCGTTAACCAGCTTTTTTGATGAACTGTCGCGATAGTTGAGCCTCTCCTGGCTGAAATACCCGCTTACAACCAGAAATAGAGAAACCGATACAGCCAGTAACTGATTTTTCATAATTGCAGATATTTTAGTCGGCTGGAAAAGAAAGATATCTGCCGATAAAGACATAATCATTATGAATAAAATCCCTGTAGCGAACACCGGAGTGTTGTCTCCCAGAGATATTGCCGACACCCAGGAAATAAAAAGTACTGCAATTGAAATCTTTCTTAACTCTTTGCTTTGTGGTAAAATTACCAAATGCAAAATGCCCAGGAAAAGCAACATGAAAAACAACTCGAATGGTAATGTCGAAATATTTAATCGTGGAGCATTGAAATATCTTACCGAATGAAATACTGCAAAAACACTGTAAATTACAGCAATTATTGCATGAAAACCTTTTTCAAAAAAGACTCTGCGTATATCATGTTTACGGTTTAAAAATATCACTAATGATACTATCAAACATACTATATTCAGAGGTGTTGACAAGCCTGTGGCAAATCTTTTAACAAACTGAACTAAGGCAGTTTCGAAGAATTCAGTTCTTCCCGTCATTTGTTGCAAAAAATCACCTGTTGCCGAGTTTGCAATCAGTAAAATAAGATAGGCAAAAAACGGAACCGCTCCTGCCAGAATAACCGGGATTGATTTGCGGAAGTTTTTTTTATAACTTAGAAAAATATAAACAAATCCGACAGCGGCTACAAGAACAAATGTCTGGCGTGATAAAGCAGCAAAACTTAAAAATATCAGCCCTGTAACATTGTGCCATGGCTTTTTTGATTTCAATATCAAAGGCATTGCAAGTACAGACCAGAAAACAGTATCAATTGTAGTCCATGAGTATAAATTATAATTCAGGGTAGTAAGAGTAAAACCTGCAGTTAAGAGAGCCAGAAACATTGCCGGTTTGGGATTTTTATATTTTTCGGATAAAACTTTAAAAACAAATCCTGACATTACCAAAGCAATTAAAAAGAACTGAAACAACACAAACCAACGGGCATTTGTTACAAGAGGCCCTGGGAAAATAAAATTAACAGCATGAAGATATCCGCTTGCCGCAGGACGTATCGAAATAAAATCCTTATGCGGAACCTCTCCGTTTATTATTCTCCACGATTGTGCAAGTACAACGCCTTCATCAGTGGGGTTAAAACCTTCATTTTCTACATAGTTCAATATCGAAAAACTTACGGCGAAAATAATAACCAATATTATAACAGGGATGTGGTACTTTAAAATCTGTTTTTTCATTGCACGAATTGTTTTGCCAAAAATAATTAAAAATGACTGGTATCTTACAACTTTTTTGAATAAGATGAAATTACAGATTAATGTACACTATTAGCAACCTTATAATATCGTTAACTTGCCATAATAACAAATTTATATTTATGCGATAAACCTATAAATGATAACATTTATTATTATTTGTTAATTTGTTTCATAAATTTTTTCAACTCCTCATTGCTGTAATTCCCCTGTAAAGAAGATGCTCCCCCTTCAATTCTATCTTGTACAATTGGTGCGCAGACTAACTTATTATCAATTATTAATCCCAGTCTTTTCCCTATTGACTTTTCTGTTGCATCCGCCCATAAACTTTCGTAATTTTTGTGAATCTGAATAGATAGAGCAAACTGATTTTCAGACGTTTCATATAATTCAGATTTGTCAAAATGATTCTTTATTAAAATCGGATTAGGGTCAATAAAATAAAATACATCAGTTTTGTCAAGTTGCCTTTTGAACCCGTCAGAGCTGTCAGTTACATAATACCAGCCGGTTACCAGTGTGGAATCTTTTAAGTTTTGTTTAAATGCAGATTCCAGATCAGCTTGTATTCTTCCGTCTTCTTTCTGTCCGCTACAGTTTACGGCACTTGCCAGTATGCACAATGCAGTTAATGAAATTAAAAAATGTTTCATGTCTTTTGTTTTTTTAAGTTTATTATTAATCTTTTTCATAATTTACCAGAATCTGAAATTTTTTACAGATGCTTATTCCCGGTAAAGATTTACTCTTCATTTTTAAATTTATCAAGCTCAGCTAATAAATTTTCAGCATTTTTAAATTTTTTGTCATAAAAGTGCTTGTATGTCCACATTAGCAAAGGATAAGCTAATCCGGTAATTAACACTACTTCAAACACCAACAGACTTAATTCTTTATAAATATCAATGTTGTGTACGAATTTGAATAATAATGGCAAGAGGGGTAAAAGCAATAATGGTAATAATATTAATTCATATTTCCTTAAATGCAAAGTCTTTCTTTTAAGAGTTAATATTTCCGTTTGCACCTTTACTACCGGAGAACCATAATAATCAATATTTAAAAGCCCCTTTGTCCTGATAATTCCAAGAATAAGATAAACTGCAGAAACTGCAATTGTAATAAAACCGGGAATACAAAACCGTAACAGATTAATGTAGTACACAGATAGCCATAAAGTAAAAATGATTACCAGAACTGCAGTTACAATATTTATTAGTTCATAAACCAGTACTTTTTGCATTTCACGTTTGGAACTGTTTAAGTTAAGTTTTCGAAGAAGCTCTTCGTTAAGACGTAAATTATCAGCAAGCATTTTGTCATATTGCGACCATGTGTTTTTTAAATCATCAAGTTCCATAATTTCACATTTTAAATGTTGGTAAATTGTTCTTTAAGTTTCATTTTTATCCGGCTGATTTTAGTGGCGGCGTTTGTTTCGGAAATGCCAAGTATTTCTGCTATGGTTTTGTATCTGTTGTTATCCAGATATAGCAAAATAAGGGCTTTGTCCAGTTCGTTTAATTGTTCAATAAATTGAAACAACAGTAAAATATTCTCATCTTTTTCCATTTCGCTGTCTGTACCGGAAACCGATATAATTGACACATCTGCTGAATCTCTGTTTTTACTGTGTTTGCAATCACTACGGTAAAATGATATTGCCGTATTTAGTGCAATTCTGTAGATCCATGTTGATATTTTGACGCGTCCGTCAAAACGTGAAAATGAATTCCATAATTGCAATAAAATTTCCTGCTCTAAATCCTTTCTGCTTTCCTGATTTGAACAATAGCAATAGCATATTTTGTAAATCAGTTTCTGATTGTCTTTAATTACCGAAATAAACTTATCTTTTTCCACTACCGGATATTTAAATGTTTGTCATATTATTCGCAGAAAGAGATAAAAAATCACATGATAATTCTTTTTTTGCGAAAATTTTTTTTAATCCGGACTAATATAAAGAATATTCGTAATTATTTAGGTATTATGAAAAAACAGAAATCTGTTATTGTTCCGCTGCGGCGGATGTAATCAGTAATCAGTAATCAGAGGGTTTTGCATAGTCGCTTCCGCTTATTGGAATTAAACTTTTGTAAAATAAAGTAGAATCTAAGGGTTACTACAATTTGCCGATTACGAATTACTGATTACCGATTACAAAATTATACCAGGGATCTAAATAATTACGAATAATCATTGATTTAAAATTGTTTCTGTTTTTTTTAATTCAGGTTGCGATGGCGTCTGATTCATACAGGTTTTGGTGATGAATTTGTTTCAGACAAAAGCTAAAAAATAATTAAATCATATTAACTTTGCGGTTATGGACGACTTGTTAAAATTCAGGACCGATCAGGAGAAAGAAATCGCAGGGATTGTATTCAATTCCGGCAGAATTTCGGATGAACAGGCTTTATATCTTTACGAAAATTCCGACCCGGTATTTTGTGCCTGGTTAGCTGATTATGTTAAGAATGCCAGGTTTGGCAAGGACGTGTATTACAACAAAAACACCCATGTCGAAATTACCAATATTTGTCTGAATCAGTGTAAGTTTTGCTCGTTTTACCGCAGAAAAGGAGAGGAGGGAGCATGGGATTACAGTTGCAGCGATGTTATTTCTATTCTTGAACAAAAAAACGCGGAAGAAATAACCGAGGTACATATAACCGGAGGCTTGCATCCCGAAAAAACAACCGGTTTTTACTCAGAACTCTTTACTCACATTAAAAGCCGGTTTCCTCATTTGCATATTAAAGCTTTTACCGCTGTGGAAATAGAATATTTTGCAAAAGCAGATAATATGGATTTTGAGACTGTAATAGCTTTGTTAAAGGAAAAAGGTCTTGGCTCGCTGGCAGGTGGCGGTGCCGAAATTCTTGACGATAAAATACGAAAAACACTTTGTCCTGAGAAAACAGATTCGGCTACATGGCTCAAAGTTCATAAAACAGCTCATAATGCCGGAATGAAAACCAATTGTACAATGCTATATGGACATGTTGAGTCTTATCGGGACAGAATAAAGCACATGTCAGAATTAAGAAATCTTCAGGATGAAACTCAGGGTTTTAATTGTTTTATTCCGCTTAAATACAAATCCTATGGAAATCAGATGGGAATAAACAAAGAAATTTCGCTTTCGGAAGAATTAAAAAATTATGCAATTTCTCGACTTTATCTCGATAATATTCCGCATATCAAGGCATACTGGCCAATGACAGGCAAAGAAAATGCTCTTCTGGCTCTTTCGTTTGGAGCAGATGATTTTGACGGAACAATCGGAGATTCCACAAAAATTTACTCTATGGCAGGAGCAGAAGAGCAAAAACCTTCAATGAGTGAAAAAGAAATCAGACAAATGCTTAAAGATGCCGGATTTAACCCTGTAGAAAGAGATTCCGGGTATGATCCGGTTTAACCGGAGCAGGTAAAAATTACTATCGCATGTTAAATGCGTTTCATGTTATTAACAATAAATTCAAAATATAGCATATTTTTCTATTTTTCATGTATTTTGATAAATTATATTGTCAATAAATTAATATGTAATGCGAAATATTCGCAAAATCATTTATAATTAATAATTTTAAAAAAGCATTGTTGTCTTAATTTGCAATTAAATTGTTTATTATTTAGTCTTATTTATATTTATGTATTTTTTTAGTATAAAATATATTAATAAACAATTTTTTAACATCTTACATTCTGTATCATTAAAAAGATTAGCTTTGTTCTTTACTATTACAGACATTGTTTAGGGAACAAATACTACCGGATGGAAAAACGTGCAAGAACTGCTAACATGTTGGCTTTGTCAGAATTTGTATGCAGATATGTTTTTAAAAGTTCTGTAAGTCGCGTTATAAAGAGAATATGAACACAGATGCCGGTTCAGGTTGAGATATAACAATCTGGTATCGGTTGGTTTGGGTGTGATGATGTCGGATTTTTACAAATAATATTCATTATTTAAGGCATACACTATGGAAACTTACCGTGGAAAAACCAAAGAAGATCTTATCAAAGATTTGCAGGATTTGCAGAATGCATACGATTGTCTTAAAGAGTCTTATGATAACGATAGTAAGCTTGCAAAAGAAGCTGGAAATGAAGAAAAATATGCTGAGGCCGATTTTAGCAACATTTTTAATCAATCGCCCGTTGGCTCTGGTATTGTAAATTTTGAAAAGAAATTTGTAAGATGTAATTCTGCTTTTTGTAAGTTTCTGGGATACTCAGAGTCTGAACTTATAGGGAAAACAATTTCAGATATCACATATTATAAAGATGTTGAAATCGGGATGCCTGAAATGAAACAAATTCTTGAAGGAAATCTGGATACGTTTTCGGCAGAAAAAAGATATTTGCATAAAGACGGAAGAATCCTATGGGGAGATCTTACAATTTCGCTTGTGCGTGATTCTGATAATAATCCATTATGTTATATGCCTGTAATACAGGATATTACAGCCCGTAAATATGCGGAGGAATCTCTTCGCAAAAGTGAAGAGAATTTGTCAATTACACTTAACTCAATCGGTGATGGCGTTATCTCAACCGATATAAACGGAATGGTTGCAGGTATGAATCCTATGGCAGAGAAACTTTGCGGGTGGAGCCTTGCAGATGCTTCGGGAAAACCTTTGACAGAAGTCTTCAGGATTATAAATGCAGACACCCGCGAGATCGTCATAAACCCTGTTGATAAGGTACTGGAGAAAGGGGAAGTTGTAGGTCTGGCAAATCATACCGTATTAATCTCCAAAAACGGCAAAGAGTATCAGATTGCAGATAGTGCTGCGCCGATAAAAAACAAAGATGGCGAAATAAGTGGTGTTGTATTGGTTTTCTCAGATGTTACGGAGACGTATGAAATTCAGAAGCAAATTGCAGAGCGTGAAGAGAGATACGACAGGTTATTGCACAATCTTGAAACCGGAATTGTTGTGCATGCTCCGGATACATCAATAATTATTAATAATTACAGGGCATCGGCATTGTTGGGGTTAAGTGATGAACAGATGAGGGGTAAAACTGCAACAGACCCTGCATGGAGGTTTATTTATGAAGATTATAGTGCAATCCCGCCTGAAGACTATCCGGTAAACAGAATTGCAAGAGAAGCTAAGCCAATTAGAAATCAGATATTAGGAGTCGTTCATCCCGGAAGGGATAATGTAGTCTGGTTAACGGTAAACGGATTTCCGGCAATAAAAAACAACGGAGAGATTTCCGAAATAGTAATTAGTTTTATTGATATTACCGAACAAAAAGATGCGGAAGAAACTTTACGAAAAAATGAAGAGAGCCTGTCAATAACTCTTAATTCGATTGGTGATGGAGTAATATCAACAGACATAAAAGGGAATGTCGTAAGAATGAATCCTGTGGCAGAAAAACTTTGCGGGTGGAGTTTGTCAGAGGCTTGTGGAATGCCTTTGACAGAAGTTTTTAAGATTATAAATGCTGATACTCGTGAGGCAGCAGCTGATCCTGTGGAAAAGGTACTTGAATGCGGAGATATTGTAGGTCTGGCAAATAATACGGTTCTGGTTTCAAAAAACGGGAGGGAATACCAGATATCAGATAGTGCGGCACCAATTAAAACAAGAAAAGGAGAAATATGCGGGGTCGTTCTTGTGTTTTCTGATGTTACGGATAAATATGCCACCGAGAAGGCTCTCAAGGAAACAGAAGCTCTTTTCTCTTTGTTTATGAAATTTTCGCCGGTATATACATTTATAAAAGAAGTTTCAGATGATAAGAGTAGTGTTATTATGGCCAGTGATAATTATACAGACATGGCCGGGATAAGAGAACGTGAAATGCAGGGGCGGTCTATGCGTGATATGTTTCCTGCTGAATTTGCCGAAAAAATGATCAGGGACGACATGGCTGTTATAAGAAAAGGAGAGGTTCTCCAATTTGACGAAGTCTTAAATGACAGATATTATACTTCGATTAAATTCCCTATATCCCAGAACAACAGAACCTTGCTGGCAGGCTTTACAATTGATATAACAGAGCGAAAACTGGCAGAACAGGAATTAATAATAGCTAAAGAAAGAGCCGAAGAAAGCGACAGGCTTAAGTCAGCATTTCTGGCAAATATGAGCCATGAGATAAGAACCCCGATGAACGGTATTCTGGGGTTTTCAGAACTTCTCAGAACTCCGGGACTAAGCGGGGAAGAACAACAGGAATATATCAGGATAATAGAAAAAAGTGGTACCCGGATGCTTAATATTATCAACGATATTATTGACATATCAAAAATAGAAGCGGGCTTAATGAAGACGGAAATGAAAGAAATTAACGTCAATGAACAAATTGAAGAAGTATTTACATTTTTTAAACCGGAAGTGGAAGCAAAGGGAATGACACTTTTTTTTAAAAATGCTTTGACAGGAAAAGAAGCTACTATTAATACAGATCCCAAGAAATTATTATCGATACTTACCAATCTTGTAAAAAATGCAATAAAATACTCAGAGAAAGGCTGGATAGGATTTGGATACGAGAAGAGAGACAACTGCCTTGAGTTTTATGTAAAAGATACAGGTATTGGTATTCATCCGGACAGACAGAGAGCTATTTTTGAACGGTTCATTCAGGCTGATATCGCAGATGGAATGGCAAGACAGGGAGCCGGGCTGGGGCTGGCAATAACAAAAGCCTATGTCGAAATGCTCGGAGGTAAGATATGGATTGAAAGCGAAGAAGGAAAAGGTTCATGTTTTTATTTTACGTTGCCATATGTGTCTGATAATAAGATGTCCGTAACCGAAAATAAAGCCGGATCGGATAGCAGTGCGAATGCTACCCTTCCGGAAACTCCTGAATTGAAAATACTTATTGCAGATGACGATGAAATGTCTGAAAAACTGGTGGCTATAATTACAAGCGATTTTACAAAAGAAGTGTTTGTCGCCCGAAATGGTCTGGAAGCTATCAAAATCTGCAGGGAACACCCGGATATTGACCTGGTATTAATGGATATTCAAATGCCGGTTTTAGGAGGTCTGGAAGCAACAAAGCTGATACGGGAATTCAATAAAGGAATAATTATCATAGCACAAACAGCCTATGCCTTAACAGGCGACAGGGAAAAAGCAATAAGTGCCGGTTGTGATGATTATCTGACAAAACCGATTGTAAGGTCTGAATTAATATCTTTGATGAAAAGATATTTTATGAAAAAAACGGCATGATTTTAAAACAGTTTTTATTACTGTTCAAAGGTTGCAGTGAGTCTATCTGAGCTTTGAAATTATTCCCTTCAGATCTTCCTCATATTCATCAATAATTCTGTCCCATTCAAATAATTCGTGATATTTCTTTAAGTCTTCGGCAGGGATCAGGTAATTTTTTGTAAACATTTCGGAGTAAAATGTAAATATTTTTGATGCCATTTCTTCTGCATTTTTCACGGGAATAAAATCTCCGTTAATTCCTGGACTTATAAGGCTTTCGTTGTTGCTTACACGTGTTGCAATAACATATTGCCCGCAGGCCAAAGCTTCCAGAGTAGCAATACTCATACCTTCGTTAAGCGATGGCAAAACAGTTAGCGATGCTGAACGGTATTCTGCTAACATTTCCGGTTTCCCAAGCCAGGATTTAAAAATTATCAAATTTTCAAGGCCGTTTTTCTTAACATAATTTTCCATCTTTTTTCTTAAATTACCATCGCCGAGAATATGAACCTCAAACTCTGGAATCCGGGTTTTAAGAATGTTAACAGCTCTCAGGAAATTCATAGGGTCCTTTTGTTTTACAAGCCGTCCAGGGAAAAGAATTGTAAATTTGGAGGATCTTTGGGAATAGTCCGGGCTAAAAATTTCGCTGTTCCAGCCATTGTATATTATTTTATTTTTTGCGCTGAAACTACTCCCTAAGAAAGCATCGAAATTTGCTTTCATGTCCTGAGACTGGACATAATTGCGCTGAGACTGCAGGCATATATTGCGTATCCAGTGATAGGTAAAGGCATGGTACCACATCATTTGTTCCGGCATGAACCACGGTATATCATGGCCATGAGAAATTATGACATATGGCAGCTTATATAAAAGCTTCATGCTGTATGCAACTTCGCCTCCCGGTAAAGCAAAATTTGTAAAACACAGATCATATTTTTCCTTTTCCAGATGCTTTTTCAGGAATTTTTTTGCTGCAAACATCCACGAAAGCATCTCACGCGGGTTAGACTGATAAATCTTTTTGCGTCTGCATTTAAGTCTGATTATCTGTAAATTATTATCCCTGTACTCTTCCTGCTGACCTTTAAACCATGTTGTAACCACGCTTATTTCATGTCCTCGCAATGCAAGGCCTTCGGCAATGTTTTGGGTAATAACTCCCGCACCGCCTCCAAGTGGTGGATATTCATAATTCAAAATCAGTAAACGCATATGTTGTTTGTTTGGCTCAAAAGTAGGAAAAAAACTAATGCGGGGAAATGCTTTTAAGATTTATTGATATTCAATAATTTTTCAATTTTTGAATTCAGCTCTTCTTCGTGTATTGGTTTGGATATATAGTCAGAACAGCCGGCTTCTATCGCCTTGTCATAATCTTCCCGGTATGCGTAGGCAGTCTGGGCTAAAATAGGAATTTTCTTATCAAATTTTCTTATTTCTTTTGTCGCGGTAAATCCGTCCATATCGGGCATTTTCATGTCCATTAATATTAAATCAATAGTACCATAATTATCTTTTAATGCATCTATAGCCTCAATTCCGTTTTCTACGTAAATTATATTGTAGATATCTTCATTTAAAATTTCCCTGTAAAAAAGATAATTCAGCGACTCGTCATCGGCAATTAATATGCAGTACTTTTTATCCATTTATAACAATGTCTAATTTTATGTGTAAATATACACATTTTGTCAGTAAAAAAAGAGTTTTATTGGAAAAAATCACTTTTTGTAATAAGAAACTTATAATAAATTGATTATCAATTAAATAGACTCTGTATTTTTAGTCTTTTTATAAGTATCAACTGCTCTTTTTCTTGCAAATTCGTGATTTACAACAGGGCTAATGTAATTATTTATGTCAAAATCAGGAATATGAGTGCAAATGTACTTATAATCTTTGTCAAATTTTTCCTGTTGTCTGTGAGGATTGAAAACCCTGAAATACGGAACTGCATCGCATCCTGTGCCGGCAGCCCATTGCCAGTTTCCGACGTTGCTGGAAAGTTCATAATCAAGTAATTTCTCTGCAAAATATGCTTCCCCCCAGCGCCAGTCAATCAGAAGGTGTTTAACCAAAAAGCCGGCTGTGATCATTCTTAGTCTGTTGTGCATGTATCCGGTTTTATTTAGCTGATTCATCCCCGCATCAACTATAGGGTAACCGGTTTTTCCGTCACACCATAATTTAAATTCTTCTTCATTGTTTCTCCATTTAACGAAGTCAAACTGCTTTTTAAAATTGTTTTTTTCCGAATAGGGAAAGTGAAAAAGAATCTGCATGAAAAATTCACGCCATATCAACTCGCTTAAAAATGTTTCATTTTGTTTGTACGCAATCTGCACTACATTTCTTATGCTTATTGTCCCAAACCTAAGATGCGGACCAAGATAAGATCCTGCGTCGAGATACGGAAAATCACGGTGTTGATCATAATCTGCTATTGATTCCGGTAAAAACGGCCTGACTGTATAAATACCGCCTGTAAAGCCAAGCTCATTTAGCGACGGAAAAACATAGTCTGACTTATTAAACATTGATAAATAACCTTCAGATTGATAATGTACTGCATTTTCTTCGGGTTTAAACCGGGCCAGCCATGCTTTTTTGTAAGGAGTAAAAACTGTATAGGGATTTCCGTCTTTCTTTAAAATATCATTTTTTGCAAAGATTACCTGATTCTTAAAACTGTAAAAATTTATTCCTTTACCGGACAATAAAGCAGATACTTTTTTATCTCCGGCAATAGCAGATGGTTCGTAGTCCTCGTTTGAATAAACAGATTTTACATCAAATTCTTCAACTATCTTCACGAATGCATTTTCAACATAGTCGTGTAGTATAAGAAGCGAAGAGTTATATTTTTTAAGTTCCTGGTTTATTTTAAAAAGATTGTCATAAATAAAACTTATGCGTGAATCGTTTGAGTGCAGTTCCGCAATAATTTCCTTGTTAAAAATAAAAACAGGAATTACCGGATAACCACTTGTAAGGGCTTTTAAAAGCCCGTGATTGTCTTTAAGGCTTAAGTCCCGCCTGAACCAAAAAATTACAACTTTCATATTTTGTTAAAACAAAATCAAAGATAACAAAAAAGTCGCTAAGATCCGAACAGGCAAAAAAAAGACCCTGTTGTTCTCACCTCAACAGAGTCTTAAACTAAAACCTCAAAACATCTCTATATTTATTCTAGCCCGGCGATTATTTTTTTACTATAAAAGTTGATTTATATAAGTTTTGATTGTTTGAGTTTATCTGTGCAAAATAAACTCCGTTTGCGAAATCAGTTAAGTCAATTGAAGTTTCGCTTGTGAAAGTGTTGTTTTCAATATTTTTGCTTGTCAGCAACTGACCGGCTGCATTGTAAATATTAACTTCAATATTTTCATAACCCTTGTCAAAGAAGTAAGATATGTTAATTATATCCTGAGCAGGGTTTGGGTAAAGGCTTACTTCACTTTCCATTCCTTCTATGCTGATACTTACGATTTCAAATTCTTCAAATTTTCCGTCAAAGTCGGTTTGTCTTAATTTGTAATATGATTGTCCGTTTACAGGATTTGCATCTGTAAAACTGTATTCAAGAACATTTGTGCTGTTTCCTGCGCCTGTAGTAGTTCCTATTGATTCCCATTTAATCCCGTCAACACTGCGGTATATTGTGTAATAATCATTGTTCTTTTCACTTGCACTTGCCCAGTTTATAACAACTTCACTGTTGTCAGCCTGTGCATCAAAATAAAGTAATTCAATAGGTAATATTCCGAAAAGGGGAGCTGTTGAGGTCACAATTGTTGCGCCTCTGTCACCGTTTAAAGAAGTATTGGTTCCGTTATAACCATGTCCTGTAAGATCGTTTACTGTTGTACCTTCTGTTTCGTCGAATCTGTAATAAGCAACCAATCCGTTTTCTTTGCCGGTTAAAAGATTGTTCATTATTGAATTTATCTGATCTGCATCAAGTGCCTTGTTCCATATTGAGACTTCGTCCATTTGTCCGGTTAAAGCTCTGTAGTTGTTATCCTGATTTGCCCATGAAGCTATTGTCATAACATAATCAGACTGTAAAGCGTAAATACTTCCGCTTTTGTGTTGTGTGTTTTCCAAAGTTCCGTTAACATATAAGTACATTTTTGAACCGTCGTAAACTGCTGCAATATGATACCATATTCCTTCTTCAGGAGAAGTTGAACTGAACATTGTTGTTCTTGACATTTGATTGTTGCTGCCTAAAGTAGAAAGTGAAAATTCAAATTTGCTGTTGTTGCTGTTATGTTGAAGCCAGAACTGACCATTGTCTGCATGGTTTACAGAGTTTATTGTAATCATGTTTGCCCATTTGTTACCGGTCTTTGGGTCTATGCTCCACTTAACCCAGTACATTATTGTCATTTCGTTTGTTAACCCGAGATCAGCATTTCCAAAATTTACCGATGTTGTTCCGTCGTGATCCAAAGTATTGCCTGCTAAGTTTACCTGAGCATTAACACTTATTGAGAAAATTGCTGCCAGAATTGTTATGTAAATTTTTGTTCTCATCATTTTTAAGTTTTAGTTTCTGAGCCAAAATTACCGCGTTATTATGTGTTTAAAAGATGTGAATCAGAATTCGGCAACACTCTTTCAGAATTCGGTAGCTTATTACAGAATTCGGTAATTTTTTTCTGATATGATACAGATTCAAAATTTCTATCAGTGGAATCTTGATTGAGTTTTGGGGTTTTCTAAGCAAAAGTGTTCTCTTTTTAACCGGATTTAACCAGATGTTTTAAGCTTTTCAAAGTTGTTCGGTTAAAGGAAGGTTATATGTTGATTCATTATTCATATGGGCAGGGGCTACGTTAAAGGATAAAAGCATAACTAAGAATGTACGGTATTGCATAATAAGAACCACTGTTGCGATATCCTTAATTGTGGATTTTAGTACTTATCTGCTTCCGGACTAAATCGCCGGACTCTATTACAAACGGAGTATAAAATTATTTGCCGGTAATTTTTGCCTGCATTTAAATAAAACAATAAAGAGTTGGTTTTGATTTTTTGTCCCGTGTTTTTGGAAAGATACAATAATCAGCCTGCCTTCATTATTTTCATAATGCTTCTTCTTATCATCAGCATTAAAAGCAATATTATAATTGTTATAAAACCGAATCCCGGAGCTAATACATTAAATAAGATATGATTAAATTTTTCGTATCCTAATAAAATCATGTTTGATGCATAATAGTTCCTGAAAACGGATAAAGGTATTAGCGAAGTTAAAAACGTTACTACAAATAAGATAATAACCATTATCTGATAAGGCAGGGATATTTCTCTAAGCGAGTAACCAAGCATGCCCAGTTTGCTTATATTCTCATTATTTCTGTGAAGCAAAAGTTGTATTGAAATCACCATAAGCGAGAAAGCCAGAAGAATAATTACAAGACCGATAATCAAAACTATTGTGATTATAATTTTTAAAAATGCCAGAGCTTTGCTGTTACTCAGTTCCGACTTATTCAGATCGTAATTATGATCTTCGATATATTTAAACAGTTCGGGGCTTGAAGGGTCTTTCGCTATGATGATTAATCTTCCGGGTCTGGGCGAAACTTCTTCGCCGAAATTTTCGTTTCCCCATTTTACAAAAGATTCAGGTACAAGAATAGTATTTATTCTTTCGGAAAACCCCACAATTCTGGTTTCAAATTTTTGTTTTTTACCACGTCCCTGAATCATAATGTTGAATTTTACCAATCCGGCACCTTCTTCCGATACCTGTGGCAGATTCTGACTTTGTGCAAATCCGAAATTGTACAGGTTTAAATAAGCTTTGGGTAGTATGGCAGGTACAAACTCGTTGTTTTCTTCCCATTTCCAGTTGGCGTAGTTTACATCTATATACTCGTCCGGAACTGCTTCAAAAAATAAATCGGAATAAAAACCTGCAATCGGGCCGTCTTTGGCAGATGAGGCACTAATCATAAAAGAACAGCCTGAAAATTCGGCCACATCTTTTACGAAAGGCTGTTTTTTTAAATCTTCAATATCCTCTTTTGAGAAAAGCGGTTTTTCCGTGTTGTCATTTTGTAGCTGGGCGTATGTGTCGGTTAATTCAATGCGCTTGTTTATAATTATATACTCATCTTTCCAGAAACTTTCTTTATCCTCAAAAACAGGTTTTACATCAATATAGAATGATAAAGCCCCCATCAAAATTGTCAGGCCAAGCATTATCCCGAGAAATGTGCCTGTAATCTGACCGGGCTTGATATTATTTTTCAGTACTTTCCAAATCATTATACATGCAGTTTTTTCATTTCTTTTTCAAATTCCTTATTCAACGAAGTCAGAATTATTCCGGCATTCTGTTTCCCGGCCTCTTCCCTTATAAGGTCCCAGGCTATCTGCGTATTAGTGCTGTCCAGATGACTGAAAGCTTCGTCGAGTAAAATATATTCAAAACTTTGACAAAGAGCTCTGACTATCGCCACCCTTTGTCTTTGCCCGAAAGACATCCTTCCTGCTTTGCGGTTTTCAAATCCGCTTATCCCGAGAATTTCCATCATTTCCGAGATGCGTTCCGCAGTCTGGTAATTTTGTATTCTGTTTTTAATATTGATGTTTTCAATGGCAGTAAGTTCGGGAAATAATAATAAGCCCTGAGGAACAATACTCAGTACATTCTTGTGTAATGCAGAGTAATCGTTAAGAGAAAGGTTCTTTGAGTTTTTACCATTAATAAACAAGTCGCCGGTAAAATCTTTTCTGTTCCCGAAAATAATATTTACAAAAGTAGTTTTGCCTTTGCCGGAGTCGGCATAGATTAATGTTTTTTCACCTGCATTAAAAGTGATATCCCTGCCCCATATCTCAGACTGTAAAATGTCTTTTTCAGGAATAGGGGCAGGGATAACGCCGGAAAATTTTATTTCCATATATTATTCTGTTTCATCAGTTTCTTCAAGTTCTTTAAGCAGAGCATCCCATTCTTCATCTGTCATTTCGGGATAATCGCTGTTAAATTCATCATTCCATTCATCATCCCACTCGTCGTCGTCATATCTGCTTCCACCAAATATATCCAGACCATCCATAATAGGGTCTCTGAATAAATTAACAATTTCTTCGGCATTTTTCATTAACTTTTTGGTGTCGAGATTTTGAATAGATTCATTAAATTTCAACTTCCATGTGTATGTAATCTCGTCTTTTTGCACGTCAAGAAACATTTGGCTGTAGTTTCCTGCCAGATCAATACCGCTGAGTTTTTCAAATTCTTCAATTTCTTCTTTGTCAGCACCTTTAACCTGATTTATAACATCTGAAGAAATCCATAAATTTAGGGCTTTACAGTTTTTATGGAACTCTTTAAAGTCTTTGTTTGATAATATAGATTCTTTTTTGTCAAGATTCATGTATTTTTCCAGTAATCCGAAATTGTCGTCTGAAGCTTCGTTAACAACCAGCATTAAAACTTCGTCGTTCCATCCAAAAATCATTCCGGATTCCGGTTCCATGTATTTAATGTCGTCTTTTGTTTTCATAAACATTGAAACCGGGGCATTAAATTCATCAGCAATAAGATCAATGTTTTCTTCCAGTTTCTTTCTGTCAATAGGAATGACAACGCCAAAGATTATGTCTTCTTTATCAAGAACTGCATAGGCATATGATTTTTTACTAAGTAAAATACCTGTTGCATCAGGATCTTTCATTACTTTTTCCATCAGTTCAGCAGCTTTTTTACTCTCTTTTTCAATTTCTTTAAGAACATCTTTTACATCCTTATTGTCTTCCAATAACTCAGGATTGGAAAACTTTAAAAGTTCTGAACCGTCAATTACCATTACAGCAAAAGATTCTTTAGGAATATGAGTAGCCGCGTTTTTTGAACAGGAAGCAAATAAAATTGCAACAACTGCCAACGCAAGCAGTGGAAAGGAAATTTTAATTTTTTTCATGACTTATCGTTTTTTGGTTAAACATTGCATAAAAATACAATTTTTATCAAAAACTTACATGTAAACGGATAAAAAATAATTAAAAAATCTCAACTGTCTGAATGTTAATAAATTAAGAAAAAAAGTGTGTAAAAAAACTTATGTGTTTTATTGCGGGGTATTGTTAATTTAGGTATTTTTGTTGCAAGAATTGAGTAAAACATGAAAAAATTAATATTGGTGATTGCGTTAGCAGTTGTTTCTGTTTATGCATTTACACAAACGATAACCAATCAGGGAGCAAAAGTTATTGTCAGTAACGGAACGTATCTTATATTTAATTCATTACATAACTCTCAGGCAGGAGGATATTTTTATTATGATACGGATTTGTCTGTCCCCGGCAACTGGACTAACATAAGCCCTGCATCTTTTGATCAGGGGTCTAACGGCTCCGTTACTTTAAACGGAAACACACAGCAAACAGTAACCAGCGGCGGAAGCTCATTCGGGGCAATTGTTGTTAATAATACTTCAGGAAGTAATGCAGCCATCGTATTGGGCGATGATCTTACTGTTGATAATTCATTAAATCTTACAAACGGAATAATAAATACTGACGGGAATAAGCTCGTTTTTCAGGCTTCGGCAAGTTCAAATGCGGGAAATGCAAATAGTTTTGTTGATGGCGGAATGCAAAAAACAGGAGCAGTTCCGTTTGTTTTTCCTTGCGGAGACGTAAGTTTACAGGATTTTGACGGTAACGGAAATGTTGTTTACAAAGTGTGGTCTCCTATGACATCAAATCCGGTTGCATCAACAACCGTTAATGTTGAATACTTTTTTGATGATTCGGGCATGCCGGACTGGTGGGAGCACGGGGGAAATATGGATGCAACATTGCATCATGTAAGTAATCGTGAGTACTGGCAGGTAAGTTCAACAGAAGATTTCACAAATGTAACCCTGTATTGGAATGATAATGATCATTCTTCTCCGTCAGGAATCTGTAATCATGGTTTTGACTACGGCGATGAGGCTGATTTTGTTCCGGCAGACCTTTCTGTTGCATACTGGAACGGAAGCATGTGGGTAGATGCAGATTATAACAGCGATCCGGCACTTTCAAATATTGTTCACGATCAGGGCTATATTACAAGCCGTTTTTCGGTTCCGTTCGGAGCAAAATCCCAGACATTTATTACTTTGGGGTCGAAAAACGACATTGACCCTTTACCGGTTGAACTGGTTTCGTTGATTGCCGACTGTTCAGGAAAGCAGGTTGATTTAATCTGGCAAACCGCATCAGAAATTAATAATTCAGGTTTTGTTATCGAAAAATCTGATGATGCAAAAACATTTTCACAAATCGGATTTGTTGCGGGAGCAGGGAACAGTAACAGGACTATAAGTTACGTATTCAGCGACTATAAGCCTTCCAACGGGAATAATTATTATCGGTTAAAACAGATTGATAATGATGGCAGATTTGCATATTCAAAAGTAGTTTCGGCTTCATGTGAGAATGACAATGATCCTGTTCCTTCTTTTATCGTATATCCTAATCCTTCAAAAGATATTATTAATGTTACGGCTGAGAATATGCCGGGAGAAACAACTGTTGTAAATGTTTACAATGTATTAGGATCTTTGGTTTATCAGAAGAAAGAAACTACTGTTTCGGGAAATGCTTTTGCCAGTTTCGATATTTCATCATTGCCTCCGGCCATGTACATGGTTAAAATTATTTCAGGAGATTATGTAGGAACAAAGAAAGTCGAAAAACAATAATTTTCTTACAGCGAGATAATCTTATCTGTTACGGTTTTGCCATTTTTGTAAACTATATTGATAAAGTATAGTCCTGTTTTTAACTGAGTTATAACTTTCCCCTGATAATCAGGTCTTGTTTTAATTATTTTTCTACCGGAAGCATCAAATAACTCAACATAATCAATATTACCGGCATTGCAGAAATACAATTCTCCGTTAACCGGGTTAGGATAAAATGCCTGTTCGTATTTTTGTAAAGAAGAATAAGAAATATCGACAATACATGTGTCAAAGGTCATTACTCCCTGATTGTATCTGTCTTTTGCCGGAATTGTATTTTGATTCAGACTGGCAGGATAACCTACAGGAGACCAGGCAAAATCATTGTAAAAATAGCATGGAGCTTCTGTTCTGTAAAGTGATACAGTTTCTATACCTGTTGTGGATGACGGGTTACACGTTCCTTTTACATTGTTTCCCCAACTGAAGTTTCCCTGACCGTAAGTTGAAAAATTACCTAATAAAAAGCCGGTGTTTGTGATTTCGTTCCCGACGAAATTGGACGAATCGGTGGGAGAATTGAAATTCATTACGATTCCGTATTTTTCCAGTCTGTTTCTGAAAAATGTGTTGAAAGGCCCGTTTATATCGTGAGAATCATCAATGATTGCATTTTGGGCAATATTGCCTTCAAAAAGGTTGCAGTATGCATAATTGCCATGAAGTACGAGGTCGCCTGCTGATGCTGCCGGAAGATAATCTTCAGTCCAGTACGGATCAAAAGAATAATTATATGCTGCTACGTTTCCGTTTGCTCCCGATTGCATCAGAACGGAATGCCGTAAGTGTTCAAAAATATTATTTTCAATCAAGCATTCCCCGGAAGAGGCTGATATTTCGGTGCCATATCCCTGTCCGTTTCCGCCGTAAGCAAAAGCATGATGTATGTAGCAGCCGGAAACTGTAATATTTGTTGAGTTTGAAATACTGATATGTGCAAAGTTGCAGTTGTAACTTTCAATAGCTCTGACCTGACAATTATATGCGTAATTCATGGAAATATTCGATGTTTGATTGGTTGTTGCATCTTCGCGTTCGATTTTAACCCCTGCAATTAAAACATCTTTCACTGGATTTATTTTTTTTACTACCGGAGTTTTTTCCGTAGGGAAGCTGTGTCTTAATCCGGAAGCTATAAAAATTGTATCGGCGTTTACAGATTCTACCCTTAGAATCTGAGCCATGCATGACATAGCCCAGTCGGAGTACATATAGCCGGTTCCGTCCATACTTAGTCTGATAATATCATCTGATTCAATATTGTGGATGTCTGTCGAAAGTACAATATATTCATTGCCTTTTACAGCTTCTGATACCTGAAATTCTTCTGAAGACACAGATCCCTGAATAATTATGAGATCGGAAGCGCCGCCAAGATTGAACTTTAAAACAGAACTGTTGTATCCCTGCCCGTAAATTGTTATTCCGGTAGGAATGTTAACCGACTGGTCGAAAAGAAACTCTCCTTCAGGAATAATGATTTTTCCGTAGCTTCCCGAAAAAGAACTTATTGCCTCAGACATAGCTGCATCGTCAGAAATACCGTCATTTGCTATTGCTCCGTAGTCAGCAATGTTTACTTCCGCTGAATTTTCACCTACCGGATAGTTTATGCCGGCATTTGACCAGTCCACCAATCTCCATCCTGGAATTTGTGCTGATAAAAAGAGTGATACAAGGCTACAGAAAAATAAAATAACAGTTTTTTTCATGGTTAAAGAATTTGTAAATTAGTAATAAAAATAATTTAATTGTAATATAGTAATGCTATTGCAAAAGCCTGTTATACGAAAATTTAAAGAATAGGTTTTGAAAAGTTATTTATGATTTTCTGAAAATGAATAAAGTATTTTCAGGCAGGCAACAGTGGAAAAATAGTAGCTATACAACTACTATTTTATTCTTAATGGCAAACATAACAAGGCTTGCGGTATTTTTAGTATCTGTCTTTTCGAGAATATTGGCACGGTGCTTTTCTACTGTTCTTTTACTCAGAAAAAGTTTTTCGCCGATTTCAACATTGGACAATCCCTGGCAAATAAGTGCGATTATCTCAATTTCACGTGCGGATAAATCGAATATTTCGGTTGGATTATCTTCGGTATTTTTTATGTTTCTTAGTAAATTCTGGAGTAACTCCTGACTGAAATAGCTTTTCCCTTCAATAACAGAACATAATGCGGCATGTACTTCGTCAATATCCGAATCTTTAAGTAAGAAACCGCAAACTCCGGCTTCTACCATTTTGTAATAGTAATCTTCGTCACCATACATCGAAAGTGTAATTATCTTTAAATCAGGGAATTTCTGTAAGGCTTTTTGTGCAGCTTCTATTCCGTTCATTTCCGGCATGTCAATGTCGAGCAAAACCACATCAACAGGTAATACATCAATGGTGTTCAAAAACTCTGTCCCGTTTGAAGCTTCGGCAACAACTTTAAATTCTTTGAATGAGTTGAGCAACAGCTTTAATCCGTTACGGAATAACGCGTGATCGTCAACTATCATTACATTATAAATACTAGTCTTTGTCATCATTTGTGAAAGGTATTTTTATCATTACGTCTGTTCCTTTTCCCGATAAACTTTGAATATCAATATTTCCTTTAAGTGAATTTATTCTGCTGTAAATGTTGTAAAGCCCGGTTCCTTTTTCCTGTGGTTTAAACATGTTTTCAAGTTCAAAGCCTCTTCCGTTATCTTTGTAGGTTAGTATTACAGAATAAATATCGTAGTGCATATCAATACTTATTTTTTTTGCATTTGCATGTTTTACCGTATTGTTTATCAACTCGCAGACGACTCTGTATAAAACCGATTCTGTATTTTGTTCCAGCCTCAGTCCTTTAAGATTGCTGCGATATTCTATATTTATGCTTCCGGTTGCATTTATTTTTTGTACAAAGTTATTGATAGCCTTGTCCAGTCCAAAGTTGTCCAGAACATGAGGGCTTAGATTGTTGGAAATGTCTTTTATGCTTTTTATGGATTCAAGAATAACATTGTCCAGATTATTTAATATGGCTTCGGATTGAGGCGAATTCTCCTGCTTTTTAAGTGCTGATAATGACATTTTTATGGTTGACAGCAGGGGGCCAAGTCCATCATGCAGATCCTTTGCAAGCCTTTTGCGCTCGTTATCTTCAGCCTGAATCATAACCGAAAGAAAACGTTTTTCGCTTGCCCTTTTTTCGCTTTCGATTTTTTCCATATAGACAAAAATCTTACGGATAAGAATAAGTCCTACGGCAAAAAAAGTTGCAGATGCCACCCCGAGCCATATATATAGCAGCCTGTAGTATCTGGGTTCCACGTCGAAGTAAAAAGGCAATGATTCCAGAACCATTCGCATAAGTAAAGCTGCAAAACCAAGGCTTATAAAAATCCATGACAAATTATACTTGGTTTTTTTCGTAAGCCGCAGTGACATAATAGCCGCAGTAATCTGAAAAATTATTGTTATGAATAATACAACTTTTAGAACCATATTAGAATTTTGTTTATGTGCAAAGATAAGTAAATATGTCAAAAAAAATGCTTCGGATTTTCCGAAGCACTTCTTTTATTTTTATAAGATATTAAGCATTTTGTTTTTCAAAATCATTCATTGCCTGAACTAAAGCCTGAACATCTTCCAAAGTACATGCATTATAAGTAGAAGCTCTGAATCCACCTACCGAACGATGGCCTTTAAGTCCTACACAGTCTCTTGATGAAGCAAATTTTACAAAGTCTTCTTCCAGATGTTTGTATTGTTCTTCCATAACGAAAACAATGTTCATTCTCGAACGGTCTTCTTTTACAACCGGACATCTGAACATTTTGCTGTTATCGATTGCTCCATAGAGTAAGTTAGCTCTGTCGTCAGCAAGTTTATTCATAGCGTTAAGTCCGCCCAATTCTTTAACCCATAATAAAGTTTCGCGTAAAGCAAAAATGTTAACACACGGAGGAGTGTTGTACATTGAACCGCCGTTGATATGAGTTTCATATTTAAGCATTGTAGGAATAGGTCTGTCTGCAACTTTTTCGAGCATGTCGTTGCGGATTATAACGAAAGTTACGCCTGCAGGACCCATGTTTTTCTGAGCACCGCCGTAAATCATAGCATACTTTGTAACATCAACCGGACGACTTAAAATGTCAGAAGACATATCAGCAATTAAAGGAGCGTCAAAAGTCCAGTCTTCGTGAATTTCGGTTCCGCGTATTGTGTTGTTTGTTGTAATGTGTACATAATCTACATCAGCAGGAACTTTAAGGTCCTTAGGAATATAAGTAAAATCTTTGTCTTTTGATGAAACTTCAATTACTTCACCCCATAATTTAGCTTCTTTAACTGCTGCTGTTGACCATGTGCCGGTGTTAAGATAAAAAGCTTTTGTTTTAAGAAAGTTGTAAGGGATCATACAAAACTGCATACTTGCTCCGCCACCTAAAAACAGTACTGAATAATTGTCAGGAATGTTAAGAATTTCTTTCATTAATTCAACAGTGTTGTTCATTATAGCATCGAAATCTTTGCCACGATGTGAGACTTCTAAAATAGACTGTCCTGAGTTGTTAAGCTCAATAATAGCTTTAGAAGTATTTTCCAAAGTTCTGTCTGACAATTTACAAGGTCCTGCATTAAAAATGTGCTTTCTCATAATGTTTTATTTTAATAATTTAAATTGTTTTCCGAAGCAAATGTAATAAACATATTTTACATAGATGAAAATACTTTAATGATTTACAACATAAATGGAGATTAAATTGACCCGGAAATTACAGACAAGGGTAAGAAGTTCTAAAAAAAAGTAAATTACGGCAAAACAGCATTGATTTAAGCCGGCATGCATTGACACGGGAGTTATTCGTTTCTTTTTAGGAATCCGATAATTACTTTACTCAGTCGTTCGGGTTGTGTCATTTTGTATATTCTTCCGTTTCTTGCCACAGAAATATTGCCGGTTTGTTCCGAAACTATTATTACAATTGTATCTGTAATTTCTGTCATTCCCAAACCTGATCTGTGTCTTAGCCCGTATTCGGCAGGAAGATCTGGGTTTGACGAAATCGGGAGAACACATTTTGCAGCATAAATTTTATTGTCTTCAATCAATACAGCTCCGTCGTGAAGCGGTGCGTCTTTATAAAAAATTGATTTTATAAGTTGAATACTGATGTCTGCGTTAAGGATTTCTCCATGTTCTGCAAAAGTTCTCAAAGAAGCATCTCTGGCAATTACAATCAGGGCTCCGGTTTTGGTGTGTGCCATTTCCATAACGGACTGGGTAATTTTGTCGATATTTGCCGAGCTATAGCCAGCCTGAAGCCTGGAGTTACGGATAATATTAAACTTTCCGCCTTTAATGTATTTGTTCCCGAGCAAAAGCAGAAACTGTCGGATTTCCTGTTGAAAAACCACAATGAGAGCAATCATTCCCACACCGATAACCTGACCCATAATGGAACCAAGTAATTCCATCTTCATAGCTTTTACAAGCAGCCATGTGAGATAGATTAAAAAGATCCCCACGAAAATACGCATTGCCGCGGTACCCTTAATAAGACGGTAAAGCTGGTACAACAGAAATGCCACCAGAAAAATATCCAGAAAGTCCAGTAATCTGATATGTATAAATGACGTTATCATTTATTGTTATTTTATCACAAAAGTAGTTATAATTTTTGAAAACATAATCTTTTGTAAAAACAGAAAAACCGATCTCCTGTTTTTTGATATTATACTTTATCCGGCGACCTCAGTTTTACACTGCAACCTTCTTACAATGCAGCAAATAATCGTTTCAGTTTTAAACCTTTCCGAATAATCTTACAACTTCTATTGCCTCTTTTACATCATGAACTCTTAAAATATTTGCTCCTTTTATAAGTGCATACATATTAAGTGCAGTGGTTCCGTTAAGAGCTTCAGCCGGGGTAATACCAAGTTCCTTCCATATCATGGATTTGCGGGACAGGCCTGCCAGAACAGGAACGCCGAAAACTGAAAACTCATCAAGTTTGTTTAAAAGACTGTAATTTTGTTCAATTGTTTTTGAAAAACCAAACCCCGGGTCAATAATTATGTCGTTAACTCCCAGACTGTTCAGTTGTCTTATTTTTTCTGAGAAATAATAAATTATATCTCCTGTAAGCGATTTATAATCAGTGAGTTGCTGCATGGTTTCAGGTGTGCCTCTCATATGCATGATTATATAAGGGACATTCAGGGAAGCTATTGTTTCAAACATTTTTGCATCAAGGTTTCCTCCGCTTATGTCATTTATAATGTCTATCCCATAATCTTCAACAGCTCTTTTTGCAATTTCAGAATTTATTGTGTCAAGAGAAAAACAAAGATTCTGAAATTTTGCAGATACAATTTTCAATACAGGTTCCAAACGGCTCCATTCTTCTTCTGTGCTTAATATGGGGGCTCCCGGTCTGGAAGACATGGCTCCTATGTCGATAATTTCTGCACCGTCGGAATGCATTACGGCAATTTTATCCTCAGCCGTTTTTTTTTCGCGTACTCTGCTGCCTGCATAAAAAGAGTCAGGGGTAAGGTTTAATATCCCCATAACGAGCGGAGTATCAAAGTTTTGCAGTTTGCCTTTTATGTTTATGTTCACCTGTATTACTGTTAAAATATCTGAATTGCAAATTTATAAATTTATTAACTATATCCGTTAATAAAAAAACCTGTTTTAAACCTTATAATTTCAGGATTTTTATAAATTTGAAAACTTAAAAGAACAGGAAAAAAATGGCATTTATTGTAATTGAAGGACTTGACGGTGCGGGAAAATCAACCCAGATTGAATTGCTGAAAAAATACCTTGAGAGTAAAAACAAAGAATTTGAGTTTATACATTTTCCTACAACCGATTCCCCGGTTTTCGGAGATATGATTTCAAGGTTTTTGCGCGGAGAATTCGGCAGTCTCGAACAGGTACATCCTTATCTGGTAGCTCTTCTGTTTGCCGGAGACAGATATAACATGTCTGCAGATATTAAAAAATGGCTTGCCGAAGATAAGCTGGTGGTTAACGACAGATATGTTTACTCAAATATCGGTTTTCAGTGTGCAAAAATGAAAACACGTAAGGATGCCGACGAACTTTTTGACTGGATTTTTAATCTGGAATACAATTATTTTAAAATTCCGAAACCTGACCTCAGCATTTTTCTCGACGTGCCTTTCAGTTTTACCGAGAAACGTCTGACCGAAAACAGGCAAGGTAAAGATCGGGAATATCTGCAGGGAAAAGCCGATATTCATGAGGCAGATCTGGATTTTCAGAAAAATGTAAAGGAAACTTATCTTAAGGCAATTGACAGGGATGAAAATTTTATAAGAATTGACTGTACAGATAGCAATGGTGAAATGTTGCCGCCTCAAAAAATATCTGAGATAATAACAAATGCGATTGAAGAACGTTCTATAATCTGAAACTATTAAAATTGAGAAAGATATGAAAGTATTAAGAAATTTCAGCCGTTTACTTGTAGGGATTATTTTTGTCTTTTCAGGATTTGTAAAAGTTGTTGATCCGTTGGGGTCTGCATATAAATTTACTGATTATTTTACGGCAATGCATCTTGATTTCATGAGCGGAGCCGCTTTGGTACTGGCAATAATTATGTCTGTTGCCGAGCTTATTATAGGAATAGCCCTTGTATTTAATCTGGTACCAAAACTTGCCTCGTGGGGAGTACTGCTTTTTATGTTGTTTTTTACCCCGCTTACACTGTGGCTGGCTGTAGCAAATCCGGTCAGTGATTGTGGCTGTTTTGGTGATGCTCTGATTTTAACGAACTGGCAGACTTTTTATAAAAATCTTATAATTCTGGCTTTTGTCGCCGTTATTTTTATGTCGCGTAAGAAATACAAGCCAGCTTACAATATGTTTTTTCAGTGGACTTTGGGAATATTGTTTACGATTGCTGCAACATTGGTTTCTGTTTACAGCCTGCGTAATTTGCCGGTAATTGATTTCAGACCGTATCACATAGGTGCAAGCATTCCTGAAGGAATGATTATTCCCGAAGATCAGTTGCAAAACAAAGATGTTTATAACAGTACTTTTATTTACGAGAAGGACGGTAAACAGCAGAGTTTTACATCTGAAAATCTGCCGGACTCGACATGGAAATTCGTTGATGCAAAACATGAACTGGTAAAAGAAGGATATAAGCCACCGATTCATGATTTTACAATTGAACCTGTATTTTTACCGGGAATAACTCCGGAACCGGTTGAAGAAGTTTATGTGAATCTTTATGATGCTGAGTTTGTTTACACAAAAGGAACCGATACTGTGTCGTATAGTGTGGATATGCTTCCGGATAATACCTGGAAGTTTGAGAATGTGACTTATGAGTCAGAACTGGATACTTCGCTTATAAGCCTTATTTATCTGAGCCCCGAAGGAGCGGAAGAGAACTTTACAATCAATAATTTACCCGGAGAAGATTACGTGTTTATTGATGCAGTTTATACTGCTGCAGAAGATTCGGAAGCTGTCCCTTATGGTGAGGATATCGCCGGAACGGTATTGGACGATGACGGGTATTTCTTTTTGATGGTGATGCTGGATGTCAAAAAAGCAGATACCAGATATCTTGAGAAAATAGATAAGATTGTTGAATATTGTAAAGAAAAGGATTATAAATTCTACTGTCTTACAGGTTCCAATGCTGAAGATATTTCGGCTTTTGTAAAAGAACATAAACCGGCTTACAGTTTTTATAATACAGATCCTATTACTCTTAAAACAATTGTAAGATCAAATCCGGGATTATTGCTCCTTAAAAAAGGTGTGATTCTTAACAAATGGTCTTTCCGTAATATTCCCGACACCGGTCATTTAATCAGAGATCTTAGCGCATCTTCAATTTCAGAACATCAGGATGTGCAGTCAAACTATCTGGTGATTATTTACATATTGTCGGTTTTGCTGTTTATGTCTCTGTTCCACACCTTGTATAACTGGTTGGTAAAGAACAAATATGTTAATTTTTAAAATTTATATATGCGAAAAAAAATAGTTGCCGGTAATTGGAAAATGAATACGTTGCCGGCAGAAGGAGAAACTTTGGCCCGGGGAATAAATGAATTTATGGCAGAATACAATGCAGGTTCTGACAAAAAAATAATTCTCGGTGTTCCGTTTACTCATATCGACAGAGTTATTCATAGTGTTGATTCAGAAAAAATCGCCGTTTCGGCTCAAAATTGTTCTCAGTACGATTCCGGTGCATATACCGGAGAAGTTTCAGCTTCGATGATTAAGAGTCTCGGAGCAGAATATGTAATTGTGGGACATAGCGAGAGACGTCAGTACTTTGGTGACACAGACGAGATAATCGGGCATAAACTCGCACAGGCATATAAAAATAATCTTATTCCGATATTTTGTTGCGGCGAAAGTCTTGGCGAAAGGATGGAAGGGAAGTATTTTGATGTTGTAAAGTCTCAGATAATAAATTCGCTTATAAGGGTTGAAAAAAGCAATATTGTAAAAACAGTGATAGCTTACGAACCTGTCTGGGCAATTGGTACAGGTCAGACAGCAACACCTGCTCAGGCTCAGGGTATGCATGCTTTTATACGCCGGACTCTGGCCGATCTTTATGGTAATGCAATTGCCGGTGAAATAAGTATTCTTTACGGAGGTAGTGTAAATGCTGCAAATTCGGCAGAGTTGTTTTCTGCTGACGATATCGACGGCGGACTGGTGGGCGGAGCATCGCTGAAAGCAGAAGATTTTAAAACAATTATTAAATCCTTGTAAAATGAATTATATAGAAGTTGCCATAAATATACCTGAAGAAAAAGCAGCATTGTCCGAAATAGTTGTGGCCTTTCTGGCAGAGCAGGGGTACGAAAGCTTTTCCGAAGAAAGAGAAAAACTGCTTGCATACGTATCCGAAGATATCTTCGATGCGGATAATACAGACATGCTTATGAAGGCATATAATCTTACATATACTGTTAACATTATTGCACAGCAGAACTGGAATGAAGAGTGGGAGAAAAATTTTGATCCTACCGTGATTGATGATATTCTTACTATTAAAGCCCCTTTCCATTCTCAGGAATTTAATACTGTTCACACAATCATAATCGAACCCAAAATGTCGTTTGGTACAGGACATCATGCAACAACATATATGATGTGTAAGTTAATGTCAGAATACGACTTTTCGGAATCAAGAGTTCTTGATTATGGTTGCGGTACAGGAATTCTGGCAATTTACGCATCAATTCTTGGAGCATCAGATATAATTGCTGTGGATATTGATGAATGGTCATACGAAAACACCGTGGAGAATGCCCATAAAAACGAAATTGCAAATATTACGGCTATAAGAGGCGATATTAAATCTGTACCTGAGCTCAAATATGATTTTATTTTTGCCAATATCAACCTTAATGTTCTTAAAAAAGATATTCCGGTTTTGTCGGGATATATGAACAAGGGTTCTGTGTTATTTTTAAGCGGATTTCTTATTAACGAATTGCCCCAGATTGAAAAAGTCTGTTCGGATAATGGTTTGTTTTTTGTAAAAAACATGGAAAAAGATAACTGGGCCGGGTGCATTTTTAATAAAAACTAATTATGAGAAGAGTATTATCAGTTGTATTTGTTTTGCTTTGCGGTCATGTTGCATTTTCGCAGGTATTTCCCGAAGATAATGACAAATTTATAAAAGCTTTTGGTCAGGAGTTAAATTACACCGGAGAAGTAAGAGACGGAGCGAAAAGCATCGAAAAGGAATTTAAAGAATTCTGGGAATCGGACAGTCTTACAACTGAAGAGAAAAACAGTTTTATAAGTACTGCAAATATTATGGCCTCAAAGGGATGTAAGGGCTATCCCGACTTTGTATGTCTGGCTGATAATGCAATGATGTTTAACCGTAAAAAGTTTGACCGCGGACAATATCAGATTTATGAGAAAGCTCTGATAGATATGCTTAACGAAGGAAAAAGGCCTAAACTAAGCGATATTTCGGATTATATGCTTAATATGAATGCTCTTATGTCGAGAAATATCGTTTCGAAAGGAGCAAGAACATTCTGGAAAGCCGAAAACAGTTCTTTTTTAATAAAATATGACCGGGGAATAAAAATTGTTTTTAATAATATCAATCTGATCGGATACCAAGGCGTTGACAGTGTTAAAATTTATAAAACGGACGGGGAATATTATCCGGTTAAAAATTCATGGACAGGAAAAGGCGGAATTGTAGGATGGGAGAGAGTAGGATATGGTATGGACAGTATTCAGGCAAAACTTGGAAACTACACAATTGACATGCGTAATATTTCCTATACGGCAGATTCCGTTGTCTTTACCAATTCTATGTTTTTCCGTAAACCCATGCTTGGTAAACTTATAGATAAAGCAGGTAATCTTGACAATCCTCAAAAATCAGATTATCCCAAGTTTACTTCATATAATCAGCATTTTGAACTGCGCAATATCGTGCCGGGAATTGATTATGAGGGTGGTTTCAGTATTCACGGCAGCAGCTTTATAGGTTCCGGGACAAAAGAAGAACCTGCACAAATGAAGATTACCAAAAATGATACTATTACTTTCACTGCTTATTCCCGCACATTTTATATCGACAACGAAAAAATTGTATCCGATAATTGTGCTATTATTCTGAGAATGGGTAAAGATTCAATATATCATCCTAACCTTACTTTCAGGTTTTTTAATGAAAAAGGATTTCTGGAGCTTATAAGGACAAAGGAAGGAATGTCTAAAGTAAACTACACCAATTCATATCATGCAATAACAATGGATTTTACATGGATGCGCTGGTTTATTGACAAGTACAAAATTGAATTTACCATGATAAAGACTCCGGGAGTACCTAATGAGGTCATGTTCGAGTCTTCGGATTATTATCGTCTTGACAGGTATCGTGAAATACAAAAACGGGACCCTCAGCATCCGTTGGTTGTGGTTACCGGTTTTGTAAGTGCCTGGGCGGGGTATCCCGAGTTTTACCTGGGAGAACTTTCCAAATATATGGGATACAGTCCTACTCAGGTGGTTCAGATGGTTCTTGATCTTGCATATCGCGGATTTCTGAGTTATGATACCGAGACAGAATATATAAAAGTATATCCTGAGGCATGGAAATTTCTGGAAGCACACCGTAAAACAAAAGACTCGGATGTTATCCAGATTCACAGTAAAACAGAAGGTGATGTGCCGAATGCGGAACTGAGTTTACTTAATTTTGATCTTAAAATATCGGGTGTTGAATATGTCCACTTGTCCGATTCACAAAACGTAAAAGTCTATCCTATTGACCAAAAGATAACCCTTCAGAAGAACAGAAATATATTGTTTAACGGTACAATACAAGCCGGACAGTTTTATTATTACGGAAGTAATTTTAAGTTTGACTACAACCGGTTTATGATAGAACTCACACAGTGCGATTCTATGAAGATGGTTGCCGAAACTGATTATATGGACTCAGAAGGTAAATATAAGCCGGCAATTGTAAGGAATAAACTAGAACAGATAAACGGGGAGTTTTACATTGATGAACCGATGAATAAGTCGGGAAAGTCAGAGTTTGCTGAATATCCTAAGTTTATTTCCAAGTCTAAAACATATGTTTATTATGACAGGCCCGATGTTTATAAAGGTGCTTACAAACGTAACGAGTTTTACTTTGAGGTTGATCCGTTTGAAATGGATAGCATTGAAGGATATTCACGTGATAACCTTAAATTTAAAGGCACACTTTATTCCGGCGATATTTTCCCTCCGATAAAAGAAACACTGGTGCTTCGAAAGAGCGATTTTTCTCTTGGATTTAACACTAAAACAGGTCCGGTAGGTTTACCGCTGTACGGTGGGAAAGCGACCTACTGGCACGAGATCGATCTTAGTAATCAGGGCTTAAGAGGATCAGGTAAAATAGATTATCTTACTTCAACTATTAATGCTGATTATCTTATTTTCTTCCTTGATAAAATGGAAGGGCATTCAGATAATTTTGAAATGAAAAAACAGACTTCAGGAACAGAGTTTCCTTCTGTTACAGGTAAAGATAATACATTGAGATGGAATGTGGATGATGATCAGTTTCTTATAAAGAGAGATACCGTTGATTTTAAAATGTTCGAGAATCAGGCTACACTTGAAGGGGATTTAAACCTTACATCAAACGGACTGACTGGTGAAGGAAAGTTGTATATTGATAAGGCTAAAATTACTTCAGATAAATTCAGATACAAAGCTGATGTTATTGATGCAGATACGGCTGATTTTGACCTTTATACAATTAATATTCTGAATACGGATTTCGAGTCGGATAATGTTAACTCGCATATTGATTTTAAAGAACGGAAGGGAGTATTCAGGACAAACGGTAAAAAAACAATCTGGAAATTCCCTGAAAATAAGTATATAAGCGAGATGAATGAAATGACCTGGTATATGGATCAGGACGAGCTGGCAATCAGTGCCGATATGGACGTTTTGCAGAAACTTGAAACTGTTGATGCAAATGTAAGTCCTAACGAGTGGGAGGATTTGTTCCTTGAAGGGCCTAAATTTACATCGGTACATCCGCGTCAGGATTCGCTCTCATTTGTTGCTCCGAGAGCAAAGTATAATTATAAGGAACACATTATATATGCCGAAGGAGTTAAATTTATACGCGCTGCCGATGCTACAATATATACCGAGGACGGAAATATTACTATTGAACCGAATGCAGTTATGCGTCCTATATCCAACGCGAAGATTATCGCTAACTCAACTACAAGATATCATACCGTTTACAATGCTGTGGTAAGTATATACGGCAAGAGAAATTATACTGCATACGGGGATTATGATTATATAGACAATACTAAGAATGCACAAACTATTCATATGAATAAAATTTCTGTTGATGCTTCCGGCCAGACAATAGGCTCGGGACCTATAGCAGAACCGGATAATTTTAAAATTTCTCCTTATTTCAGATTTCAGGGAGAAGCAAAATTTTATGCAAATAATCCGGATCTTGAATTTAACGGTGGTGCAAAAACAATTGATGAATGTGATACAACTTCGTCCAACTGGATTAAGTTTAAGAGCTTTATAGATCCCGAAGATGTTTATATCCCTGTGGATTCGCAGCCTAATAATATAAACAATTCACGTCTTATTGCCGGCCTTGTTCTTGCAAACTCAAATACTGTTTATCCGTCATTCCTTGGTAAAAAACGTAATCAATACGATCAGGAGATCTTCTCAGCCAACGGATTTTTGTATTATGATCAGGAAGAAGGCAAATATGTTATTGCATCTAAGGATAAAATTGCAGAACCTGACTTGCCCGGAAACTTAATACGTATTCATAAAAATATCTGTAATGTTTATGGTGAGGGCAGATTTAATTTCAGTAACGACTTCGGATTGTTTAAACCGAATGCCATAGGAAATTTCCTTTATTATCCGGATACCGACACAACAGAATTCAATCTTACAATGATACTTGACGCTTATTTCAGCAGTGAGGCGCAGAAATTAATGGCAGAAAGATTAAATTCGACACCAGGACTGGTTGGTATTGATATGCGTGACGAAGTTTTTGAAAAAGCCCTTCTGGAATACCTTGGTACTGAAAAGGCCGACGAATGGTTCTCCAACATGAGCCTTGGCAATTACAATAAATTTCCTAAAGAGCTTAATGATAAAATTATTCTTACCGACATTCTGTTTACATGGCACCATTCCCTCAACTCGTTTGTTCATTATGGGCCTATAGGAATTGCCAATGTTGGAAAAGAGCAGGTAAACAAATATGTGTTCGGATTTATAAGAATTGAGAAATCCCGTCGTGGAGATGTATTCGAGATGCTTCTTGAACCTAATGCCAACACATGGTATTATTTTAAATACAGTGCCGGTACATTCAGTGCAATTTCATCCGACGAGACCTATAATCAGATTGTTTATGATACAAAGCCGGGTCAGCGGGAGTTGAAGGAAAACGGGATGTTTTACCAGTTTGGCCTTGGCAGCTCTACTTATATGAAGAGATTTAAGAAAGACATGTATGACTTTTTCAAAATAGATGAAGATATTGAAACCGAGTAATTATATTGTTTTATTTATTCTGGCGGCAGGATTATTTGCGGCTTCCTGTGTTAGTGTTCAGCAAACAACAGCACCGGCTCCGTCATATAAATATAACTTTTCGTCATTATACAATCCCGGTGAGTCTGATTTACATCCCGAAGTACGTACTTACATTAATACAGATACCTCGGCAATAGTTTTTTACAGAATTCCAAAATCTGAACTCAGGCAATTGCTTACAGATCCTTCGTCTTCTTCGGTAAAACTGCAGATAAAGTATGTTTTAAGAGATGTATCAACTTTCGAAATTGTTGACAGCAGTTCTTTTATTAATTCTATAAATATTAAAGAAACGAATTCCTCTGTTTTCAGTTACTTTCATGTTAAAATTCCTGCCAAATCAAACTATAAACTTATTGTAAGTATTGCAGGTCAAAGGGAAAAATCGGGGAAACGTCTTATTATGGAACTTGACAACAGCAGTGTCTTTACTCAGGATTATTTTCTGCCGGAAAAATCTGAAGATAGTGCGTGGACGGTATTGTATGATAATTATGTTAATGAAGAAGGAATATACAGGATAAGCTCAAAAACACATCAGGGAGCAAGTCTTAATTTTGAGTATTATAAGTTTCAGGAATATGTTCTTGTTCCGCCTTATTATCTTGCAAAATATGACACTGAAGTTCATAAGCCTGATTCTGTATTCCTGTATAAGCCCGGAGATACTCTGACTTTTCCTGCCAAAGGCATTTATCTGATGAGGCCGTCATCACAAAGTCCTGCTTCTGTACGTTTTATAAATGCCGGAAGATATTTTCCGGATGTCATGGTTCTTAAAGATATGCTCGAACCACTTAAGCTACTTACAGGCAATAAGGAATATAACGAAATAAGCGGCAGTGAAGATCTTAAACTTGCTATAGATAATTTCTGGCTGTCCAAATCGGAAAATCAAAAAATTGCAAAAGAGCAGATCAGGGTTTTTTATAATCGTGTTGCGCTGGCAAACAAGTATTTTACCGACGATAAAGAAGGCTGGAAAACAGATAGGGGAATTATTTATGTAATGCTTGGCCCTCCGTCGGTTATTAATATGAGCTCTGAAGGTGAAGAATGGATTTATGGAGAGAATCCTGATGTTGCCGGAGTTTTGTTTATTTTTGACAAGATTAATGATTCCTGGGCAGGTAGCCGATATGTCCTTCGCAGGAATGAAACTTACCAGTCGGTATGGGCTAAGGCACTTACTACCTGGAAAAACGGCCGTATTTTTACAATAACAAATAATTAATAATGGATAATTACATTTTCGGATTAAGACCGGTTTACGAAGCTATAAAAGCCGGAAAAGAGATAGACAAGGTTATGCTTAAAAATAATCTTATGGGAGAACTGTCCGGCGAGTTGATTTCAGAATTGCGTAAAAAGGGAATTCATATGCAGTACGTACCTCAGGAAAAGTTGGATAAGGTTTGCAATAAAAACCACCAGGGAGTTATTGCATTTATTTCGCCTGTGTCATACCATAATCTCGAAGAAGTTGTAAGTGCGGTTTTTGAAGACGGCAGAACTCCCTTAATTGTTTTGTTGGACAGCATTACCGATGTGCGTAATTTCGGAGCTATTGCACGTACCTGCGAATGTGCAGGAGCAGATGCAATTGTAATTCCGTCGTCTAATAGCGTAAGGATTACCGAAGATGCAATAAAAACCTCGGCGGGAGCACTTTATAATATTCCGGTTTGCCGCGAAGCTAATCTTGTTGACAGCATATTACTGTTAAATCAGATGGGCGTTGAAGTGGCTGCGATCACCGAAAAAGCCGAGAGGTCTCTTTTTGAACTTGATATGACAGTGCCACTGGCAATTGTTCTGGGCTCTGAAGATACCGGAATTTCGGTTTCTGTATTAAAACGCTGCGGCAAAAAAGCCAAAATTCCTATGGTTGGTAAGACCGAATCACTTAATGTTTCTGTTTCGGCTGCTCTGGCAGTATATGAAGCCGTGAGACAGAGAGGAATTTAAATACAGAATATTTTTCTGTGGACTTCTTTGCACAAAGCGATTATTCTTTGCAAAAGTATTGTTCCTCTTTGCATGTTCTGTTTGAGAAAGGTTCACTATCTGCGTACAAAATATTGCAATAATATCTGCTATCTTTTTGATTTCACTAATACCTGTTTGCTTTAATTTCATGTTTATATTTATTCTGTATTATCATAAGTTATTTGCAATTACTATAATTTTCGATAAATAGCTCTTAATTTTTACATACTGTTCGTATTTTTATAAGTAGTGTGCTTAAAAAAGTTTTAAAATTTTTTATAAAATTATACTAATTGTAAAAAAT
>QKHS01000006.1 GCA_003249955.1 Bacteroidales bacterium
CATCAGAGGAACATCGGGGTTTGCGGCTTCCTGCAACAAACGGCTGTTAAAATGTAACCAGCTTATTTCTCTGTTAATAATTTCCATGTAGTGCCAAATTGATTAAACAAAGATACGTTAAGAATTGTAATTAAAATAATTTTAGTGTACAGATTTTAAACTTAGTCTATCCGGGAGTTTTGATTAGCCTGCGACAACTTTATCAAAAAACAACTCAAATATTTTAAAAATATTTGAGTTGTAAATTGCAATAAATATCGGGGTATCTGAGAAACAATAAATTGTCTGTCAGGCTTGTGTTCCTGATAATATTATATTTTAGAAAGAACCAGATCCATCACTTCTTTCTCAACAGCCAAAGCTTTCTGTTCAATCTCAGCGCCTTCTTTAAGAACTGCTGCAACAAATTCTTTATCTTTATAGCTGGCTGTGTTTATTCTTACGTTTAAGTAAGCTCCCTGTACTCCGGCTCTGGCTGCCAATGCTCCTACTCCGGCATCACTTAAAGATGCTTCAAGTCCGGTCTTTGCCATTTCGAGCATAACTTCCATGCTGTCGCAGCAAAGTTTCATTGTTTGAAGCGGAATTTCGATTGCATATTTCGTTGCATCCTGAATTGCCTGTGTTCTGGCGGCTTTTTCCTCGTCACTTCCTTTAGGCAAACCAAAAGCATCCATTATTTTATTGAAAGCATTTGTATCTTCATCAACCATTTTTAACAATGCATCGTGGTATGTTTTTCCTTTTTCAGCCCAATCGCTGTATTCCATCCAACGGTCATCGTGACGGTATTTATTAGCTGTAAGATTAGCAACCATTGTTCCCAGAGCAGAGCCCAAAGCTCCCATATAAGCAGCTATTGATCCGCCACCTGGTGCAGGTGCTTCAGATGCGGTAGTATGGCAGAATTTTACCAGATCCATATCTATCAGTCTCTTGCCACTGTTATCTTCGAGCATGTACTCAATTATATTTTTCTTAGGATCGAATGGTTTTAATTCATCCAAACCCAAAGACTTTACAGCTATTTTAATAATTTCGGAGTCGGCAATACCTGTAGAACGGCCTTGTTTTTTCAGAAAATATTTACCTGCATCCAGAATTGATTTAAGCGGCATTACTCCAACCAGTTCTGAACCGGTTACACGAATTCCGTTTGCTGCTGCTCGTTCGCATACTGTATCGAAAGCAACATGAACAGGAGTAACATTTATATCAGTAAGGTTCATTGAAATCTGTGCAACACCATACTCTTCGATGTACCAACCGATAGCTTTTACCGATTTCAACAATCCCGGTTCAAAAACCTGTTTGCCGTTTTCGTCAAGAACCGGCTTACCTGTTACAGGGTGTCCTTCTCTTTTTACACGGCCTTTTTCACGTACATCATAAGCAATTGAATTTGCTTTGTTCACTGATGTAGAATTTAGGTTAATGTTATAGGCAACAAGGAAATTTCTTGCTCCTACTGCTGTCGCTCCTGTTCTCATTGTATGAGCATCCCAGACATTTGAGCCAAAATCGGGTTTCCATTCTTCTGTAGTTATTCTTTTTGCAAGTCCTTCGTATTCGCCGCTGCGGCAATTTGCAAGGTTTTTACGCTTTGGTGTAAATGCAGCACTTTCGTAACAAAAAACAGGAATATTTAATTCTGTACCTATTCTCTCAGCCAGTTTGCGTGCATATTCTACTGTTTCTTCCATTGTTATGTCCGAAACCGGAATCAAAGGACATACGTCTGTTGCACCAAAACGCGGATGTGCTCCTTTATGTTTGCACATGTCAATAATTTCGGAAGCTTTTTTAACTGCCAGAAATGCGGCATTACAAACTTCGTCAGGAGTTCCGACAAAAGTAACAACCGTGCGGTTTGTTGCTGCTCCCGGATCTACGTCCAGAAGTTTAATCCCGTCACAAGCTTCGATAACATCTGTAATTTGCTTAATTATGGACATATCGCGTCCTTCACTGAAATTCGGAACACATTCGATTAACTGCTTCATATTACTTAATTTTTATTTTGTGCAAAGTAAAGAAGAAATTCAGAATTATCCCAAACTTGTAATCTCATTTTTAGATGTTGTGGAAGCAGAAAACTGAATTTTAGTTTATTAAACGATTCTATTTATTTGATTTCTATTATTCAATGTTCTGCGAACGATGGAATGTTGAAAAAGGGAAATGGAAGCCACATCATCTACAATTTTTATTTTAAGGATTTGTAATCTTACCGTCCCACAATGCTTTTAAAAACATTTCGGCAGGAAATACTTCAACATCATTCATAATTCTCTGGTATTTATCAAAAGTTACAATAATCATTCTCACTTCAGGAAACTCTTCTTTAAACGCTTTAAGTCCTTTAATGTGTCTTGTTTTTGCTTCTGCACAGGATTTAATTTCAATGGCTATTTTACCATTGCCTATAATTATGTCAACCTCATATCCTGTATTTGTCCGCCAATATGTCAATTCGTCAGTTGAAGAAGAATAATCAAGCCATGCAATGACTTCCTGCAAAATTAGATGTTCAAAAGCGTGTCCGAATGAATCCGAACCTGGAATTAAATTGCGCTCTGATTTAAGATAATTTGCAATCCCAACATCAAAGAAATAGAATTTCGGAGCAAATATAGATTTACGTTTTTTTGTTCCGGCAAATCCATGTATAAGATATCCAATCATCGAATCTGAAAGAATCGTAAAGTAATCTTTAACTGTACGATGATCTATTCCACAATCCTGAGCGATATTTTTGTAAACAACCATTTCACCATTAGTAAAAGCGGCTGACTCCAAAAAGCGCGTAAAAGATTTTAACCTGCGTGATATTGATTCATCCCTTATTTCTTCTTCAAGATATACACCTACATAAGCTCTTAATCTCTCCCATGGATTATTTACCATATAATGGCGTGGTATCATTCCGTTATTTACAGCTTTTACGAGATCAAAGTCGTCTATTTCAGCACTCACCAAAGGATGCAACACTTTACGCAAAGCCCGGCCTCCCAACAAATTTGCACCATTCCTTTTCAACTTTCGGGGACTTGATCCACTTAAAATAAAGCGAATACCTTTGCTGACTATTAAATATTGTACCACATCAAGCAATTGAGGAACCTTCTGTATCTCATCTATTATTACGATATCTCCTTCTGAAAAACTATCAAGCTCTTCTGCAAGTAAATCAGGATTTCTAAAGAATCTTTCAAACTCACCTGCTGTCAACAGGTCATAATATCTTGCATCGGGATACTGCTGCTTAAGTAAAGTGGTTTTTCCAACCTGACGGGCTCCCCAGACAAAAATGCTGTCATTATAATCATTTTCAAGATTCAATATTCTACTATACATACGTCATAATGTTATTAAATGATTTTAAAATTACATTAGCATGTCACAAAAATAACAAAATAATTAATATAATAGTAAATTTCACCCCTGTTTTTCTCTAAAATCGATTTATTCAACGATTCCATGTTCTATGAACGATGTAATGTTGAATGTTGAATAAATACGACACTTGTAATAAAAAACTCTTCTCCGAATGTCTTAAATCCGGATAATCTGAATATTTTTGTCTGTTGAAAAGCAAGCTTATGAAATTTAAACAACATCTCATATTTATACTGATTATCAGCATTTTACTGATTGGAAGCAATGCGCATTCCGCCAACCTGCAAAAGCCTCAAAGCACAGAAATATACTCCTATTCGGGCGACAATCAGACCCAAACCACAGGCAAGGTTCTCGAAAATCCTATAAGGGTTCTGGTAACTGACAAAAACGGGAATCCGCTAAAAGGACACGAGGTAATTTTTTCAATTATTACTTATCCTAAAAACAGCCATGGTTACAGATTAGACAAAACTCATGTTTGTACCGATTCTGCCGGAATTGCAATAAACTATTTTCAGGTCGGGGATAAAGAAGGAGTTTATGAAATACTGGTTTCATCGAATGAGGACTGTGACTCGAACAATCTGGTTTACGAAGTTCAGGGAAGAAAAAAATCATGGGTTTTATTTCTGATTTTTGGTTTGCTGGGAGGCCTGGCACTGTTTCTTTACGGAATGGAAATTCTCAGCAAAGGTATGCAGGCTGCTGCCGGAAACAAAATGAGAAACATTATCAGCAGGTTCACCCAAAACAGGTTTCTGGCTTTAATTGCCGGGATTATTATTACTATTTTGGTTCAGAGCAGTTCTGCAACAAGTGTTATGCTGGTAGGTTTTGTCGAAGCCGGGTTGATGAGTTTCGCCCAGACTCTGGGTATGCTGCTGGGTGCCGGCATAGGAACAACCATTACGGCGCAACTTATTGCTTTAAAAATCACGGACTACTCTCTGCTGTTTATTGCTCTTGGCTTCGGGTTTATTATATTTTCGAAGAAAGTTAAACTTAACAATATCGGTAAGGCTATTCTGGGTTTCGGGTTGTTGTTTTTCGGTATGTACATTATGTCCGAATCGATGTACCCGTTAAGAAGTTACCAGGGATTTCTGGATTTGCTGGTGAAACTTGAAAATCCTGTAGTCGGAATTCTGGTTGGTTTTGCATTTACGGCTTTAATCCAGAGCAGTGCCGCTTTTATCGGGATAATGATTACCATTGCCTCTCAGGGATTTTTAAGCATTGAAGCCTGTATTCCGCTGATTTTGGGAACAAATCTGGGAACCGGGATGACAGCAATTTTAGCAAGTTTAAATTCGGGGCGCGAAGCAAAACGTGTAGCATTTGCCCATTCATTTTTTAAACTTATAGGAATTTTAATATTTGTATGGTGGATTCCCGAATTTGCAGAGCTTGTAAAATCCATATCACCGAAAGCCACGGCTACAGGATCGGAATTTGAAATTATGAGCCAGACAGTACCCCGCCAGATTGCCAACGCTCATACAGTTTTCAGCATAGGTCTGGCAATATTGATTTTGCCTTTATTAACATTCTTTTCAAAATTGATTACTAAAATAATCCCAGACAAAGCAAAGCCGTCACCATACAAGCTTAAATATATTAATTCGGCGGTAAGCTCCTCCCCTGCAATTTCGCTGAGTCTGGCAAAAAAGGAAACTGAAAGGATGAGCCTTAAAGTAAAAAAACTTGTAGGCCTGGGACTAAAACCGTTTTTAGAACGCGATCAGAATTGCCTTGAGAAATGGCAAAAACTTGAAAACGAATCAGATTTCCTTAAGGAAAACATAAGCAAATATCTTGTAAGCGTAAGCTCCGAAAACTCTGACGAACAGCAACTTAACGAAGCATTCCAGATAATGTATGTAGTTAAAGAGCTCGAAATGATAAGCGATATTATAAACACAAACATAAGACATCAGGCGGTAAAATGGCTGGCCGGGGACAGTGATTTTTCGGAAGAAGGAAAAAATGAATTACTTATAATTCAGGAAAAATCGCTGAAACAGATAAGCCGGTCGATGGAAGTGTTTAATGATGTTAACCTCGAAAAAGCAGAGCATGTAAAACAAAAGTTTAAAAAATATGCAAATATGGCTGAGGAATTCGAAAAGCACCATTACGAAAGGCTTATCGGGAATAATGAAAAGACTCAGCAAAGCACCGAAATACATCTGGAATTACTTGGTTTATTTAACGCTATCAGTCGTCACGCCACAAATATTTCGAGGATATTGCTGAACTGGAACGGGGAGAAATGAGAATTCAGGGGTTGGAAGACCGAAGTCAGAAGACGGGTGGCCGGAAGTTTATTTGCCTGAAGCTCCCCTACTCCTGACTTACTGCTTCTATCCGCCTTGTAATAAGTATTCCCCAAGAAAAAGAGCTCTAACTTCTGACTTACTGCTTCTATCAACCCGTCTTCCGACTTCGGTCTTCCGACTTCAATCCAATTCAACTCTGCAGTTTCGCTTTTATTGCTTCAATTTTGTTTTGCCGTTCAAATGAAAATGTTTTGTCTGTTTTTTCGCATAGCATATAAACCTGTAATGCTTTTTCAAGAATATGTTTGTTATCGGCAGAATTATCATTATCGCCGAGATTGGCTATAATTCCGGCCAGCAACTCAAGGTTAGCGGCATTCATTCCTTTAAAACGGGAAATATATTCCTCAAGGGCTGATTCATCCAGTGTAAGGAAATGCTTTAAATCGAATCCTGTTTCGCTTAACAACAGTTCGTTTGTTTGTTCAAATTCGTTTTCAATTGTTATGGAGAGGTTTCCTTTAACAGCAAAAAGCTTATTTAATATAGCTCTCAAAACCATTCCGATTTTCTCTATTTCTCTTAAGAGATAGTCTTTTTGTTCCATGCCTGTTTTTTTGTAAAAATAACAATTTTTTGGATTATGCGGGGCATAGTGTTGACGATAAAACAGGACAAACGCAGACTTTTTATTTTATGCATACAATAAACCCCGACAACTTCCATGCTTATTAACAAGATGTTGCAACCAACTATGTCGGTATTAGTTGCTGATTAACGCTTAAGTTATTTCTTATTCTTTTGCCGCGAATTTACTAATTTTCACGAATACGTTTTTATCAGCAAGCTGATTTCGGAAAGATATGTAGTTATATAATCTGCTTGTGAAGGACAAATAATTTAACGCATAAACATATCAATTCCATTCGGGTAATTCGAAAAATTCGCGGCAAAATAGAATATGCATTAAAAAATAAGCCGCTAATTTACTAATTTACACGAACGGCTTTAGCCCTCGACGAAGTCAATTAAAGTTAGCAGGGTTGGTGAATTCACAGTTTATTTGTCGTTATACAAAGCTTTATCGCATCAACAGCATTTTATTTTTCCTTTATTTCTTTTCTGTACATTATCTTATTACCCGGGATATCATATATTTCAATGACTGCGCCATCTCCGTCAAATCCGTTGGCTTCCGCAAATTTACTTAATGCCGGATAGACTATCATTATACTGAATAATACTGACAGCTTTCCTTTGTACGGGAATTCGGAGACAATATATCTCTGAACCGGCAATGTTTTGAGTTTGAACCCGGAAGGCAATTCTGTGATTTTTCCCAAATCTGCAGTTTCGACAACACAGCCGGCTTCGGAACGCAAGTTTGATTTTTCTGTTTTTTTCGGATTGTCAAAGTATTTTCCGTATCCTTTGTATGTTTCAATCTTATAATCATTAAGCAAGCTGTAATATATTTTATCCATCAGCTCCCCGCTTTGCCGGTAATCTCCTGTAAGGGAATCATACACAACCGTTTCGCCGCCCGATTCTTCAATTCTGATGTTCAAACGTTTAAAACCTCCGTAGTATGCATAAACCACAAGACAAATAACAACTATGCAAATAACTGCAATCAATACTATTTTCATAACTTTCATTTATTAATTGATTTTACAGGTAAACAAAGATTAACGCGGTATATACCCGACTCATATTGTTCTGAGTATAGATACATTTCCAGATGAGGGCGGTCGGCCGGGATAAATTCGCTGTTTAACAACCACTCTTTAAAAATATAGTCCCAGGCAAGTGAAATGCTGTCTTTGTAACCTTCGAAAAGGAAAACAGCGAATTGTCCGCCTTTTAAAACTTTGGTATTATACGGGATATCTCCGGGGATATGTTCTTTTTCAACGGAAATACATGCATCATATTTGCATTTGCCGGCAGGTGTATAATCGGGATCATCATAACCGATTCCGATAAACTGTTTGATTAAAAAATTTTTTGCCAGAGCCAGCTTATACAAATCGTCAAATAGTTTTGGAATCACTTCGGTACTGTAACCAGTGGTGATTTTTTGGTAAATGATGAATGTATCAGGAATTTTTCTTACTCCTTCAAAACTTATGTTGAGTTTACCGGCATCGGTTTTTATGACCGGTTTTTTAAAATAATCTTTGGAAGATTTTATTTCGGTAGGTGTTACACCGTGAAATTCTTTAAAATCTCTGGAGAAATTTGCAACAGAATTATAGCCCAAAGAATATCCCAGTTCTTTAACGGTAATTGTTTTATCTATACTGAGTAATCTATAGGCTTTTATCATCTTCATGCGCTTAATAAATTCATTAAGGTTTTCCCCGGTAATGCTTTTAAAAATTCTGTGAAAGTGATATTTTGAAAACATTGCAATATCTGCCAGCTCGTTAAGTCTTAACTTGCTGTCAACATTGTTTTCAATGTAGTCTATTACCTTGCTTATTCTGTTTATGTAAAAACTGTTTATCAACTTTTTTTCTGCAAAAATAAGTTATTTATTATGGACGGGGTTTCCAAATGTTGCGGTTTTTAAATAATGGTGTTTAATGGAATGGTGTTTAATGGTTGACGGGATAATATAATCCATAAGTGTGTGACGTTCTTACGGTAGTTTTTACCGCTTTTTTCTCATATTACAAATCGTAACAATCATTGTTACCAGCCGTTTTTTGTTTTTTCGGCTTCTATTTCTTTAAGTATCTCATCTTTACCTTCCCAATCTTTTTCTGTTTCTGTTAAAAGTGTTACGGCTTTGTCGAGATATAGTCGTGCTCTTTCTTTATCTGTTGTTTTAAGAAGGTCATAAAGTGACAAACAGAAGTCGTAGTAACGGGGGTAATATTTTGTGCCGATGGTGTAAACTTCTGCAGCATAGTTATCATATCCGCTGTATGAGTAACGGGAAGCTATTCCGTTTATATCTGCAATTTCCGGAGGATAAAAGAAATTCCCTATTTTTGAGGCTTCTGATATTTTACTTATTTCCTTTGTCAGTGATTCAGGATTACTGATTAATCTGTATTCATCATTAACTTCGGCTATTTTGGTGTATCTGCTGCTGAAATCTTTAAATATTTTCGTCAGAAATGATGGCGTTGCAACAATTGGTACTGCATTGTGAGCGGAGTAATCTGCTTCAAATACAGAAATTGTGTTAAAAAATTCCGGAAATGCTGTTTTGAGTTGGTTGTATTTTTCTCTGTGATGGAAATCTTTATCGCCGGCAATCCCTCCTGTTGAGATTGAAATCTTTGTTTTATCAATTTTGTCTGATTGTTGAAATCCGTTGACCAGCATTTCCATTTCGTCAAACGGGGTATTTGCTATTACAGCGGAGTAAAAGCCGGGATGCTTATAATATGAATAAAGTGAAAATGATGCTGAAAACGAATGCCCGATAATTACTCTGAAGTGGCCCGGGTGGTATTTTTCAAGTTCATTGTCAAGTTCTGAGGTAATAAATTTATCAAGTGGCAGTTCTGTTTCAAGGTTTGTAATTCCGCACTCCAGGTTCCTGTTGTTGTGTGGTATTACAACTACAAGGGCATTGGGAATTTCGTGTGTGTATTGCAAATATTTTATGTCGGAAAGTAATGGATTAATAAACCATTCGTGTTGCCCGTCAAGCAAATAAATTACAGGAAGTTTTACCGAATCGGACATGTATTTGTAAAACTCCGGTTTATGAACAAACACTGTTCTTGTTTCGTTAAAGGCTTCTGAATAAAAAGACAGGGTGTCGGTTTCCTGCCCAAAGGCTGTTGTTGAAAGGAACAAAACCAGAATTGTTATAAGTTTATTTTTCATAGGATAGTTTTTTTAGTTACAGACTGTAAATAACATGTGTAGTAACATATTTCGTAGTATTTTTCTGTCCAGTTACATTGGACACATTTCGCATTATAGTTTTCAAACAACCACTTCACCCACAAAACTTTACACAACTTATTAGTGGCAATTTTTTTAATCAAAGTATTCTTTACCTTTTTTAGTTAAGCGATATTTGTAGGGTAGATTTTCTTCTTCTTTAATTCTTTCAACATAATTATAGTCATTGTCTAGTTTTCGACTCCTCCAAGCGATTAGCTGTCTAGAGTAATCTAATTCTTCTGCAATATCTCTCGCAAATAATGCTTCTGAAGATTTTAGAAGTTCAATTAAAACATTTAATTCAACATTCGGCAATAATTTACGTGAGTCTATTTTTTCTAATTTAATCTGAATTTCAGACGAAATAGATTCAACCACCACAGGCGATTGACATTTATTACATCTATTGTTATTAAACTCCAAGAATTTTATATCTTCTATTGTAAATTGTTTATTACATTCTGGATTTATACAATGAATTTTTTTCGCTTGTGAAAAGAAATCATAAAGAAGTTTATTAAATCCAAATGGACGTTCAATAAAGTATTTTCGATATCTATTTCCCTTAGGCTTGCCCCATAGTAGATTATTTTTAATAGCACAACCATAATTTATTGAAAAGATAGAAGCTTCATTGCCATCCTTATCACTCATATCATTGTATTTGCTTATAAAGAAATTGAGTTCCAAAGTTTTTAAAAACTCTTCATATCTTGGGTCAAAATAAAAATGACTTGAATATGGGAATGAAGTCAAGTAAGAAGAGCCTTTCAGTTCACCTGTGCTAATACGTTTCTTATTGTCAAGTAATTTATTTACAAATGTGTCAAGTAATTCTTTTAATTGTAAGATTGATACCTTTTCGTCAATTGAAAGTAAAGAATATGTGGTTTTATTAAAAAACGGCAAAAGTTTTTCTGTAAAGTATTTTTGTGCAGCTGCTTCGATATCTGTTTTATTTATTTTTTTATCGAAGATTATTTTACTTTGATAGCAAAATGAAAGAATATATCCTAATATTCTTGGCACATTCATAGAAACTTGAAATAGCAATTCATAATATTCTTCTATCTTTGTATTCGATGTCTCAAAGAATACTTCAGGCAACTCATTTGTGAAGTAACTCAATCGAGTTGTTAGTAATCGTTTGGTAAAATCTATCGCCCTTTCCTCCATTTTATCTCTATCGAATTCTGAATAAAGGTTGTAAAAGTCCAATTGAATCGTATCAATTTTCCCAGGGTCAATATGGCCATAATATATTCTATTAGGATAAGCTGCGATTTTGAATTTTATAAATTCTTCAGACCAATTATTTAATGGGGCAAGTAAAACATCAACAAATATTTTTATTGATTCATCATCCACTTCAGAAAAGTCATCTAATAATACAACAAGGTGTTTAACATCAATTTGTCTAAGTATATTCTTAATTTTTAAGATTATATCTTTTATCTGAAAAACTTGTAAAAAGACATTCGAAAATTCGTTTTCTATTTCAACAAAATTTTTATCTCTTACACTTTCATTTGATTCAGCTCCATCATTAAATCCAACTCCAGCCTGTGTCAGGCCTCCTGACAAATTTATTTGAAACCCACCAGATTTATTGCTCGTCTGAGACTCAACTTCATTTGCAGAGTTTTTTCGAAATTTTATTTTTCTTAATACTGGAATTTCAATTTCCCTTAAAACCTCATTATTTTTTATGTTTATTTTTAATTCTTCTAGTCCTTCTTTTACCACATCTGCTTTTGTTTTTAAAACCTTGGCTGCAATCTTTTGAAAAAATGTGTCTGTTTTCGAAGCTACTTCCTTTTGGAGCTCAATAAGTACTGATTGTACAAAATTTCTTTGAATTAAATATTTATTAATTAATTTTTCTGGAATAAAATCGGAAACATAATCCAGCTTAGAATACTGTGATTGTGCAGAATCAAAAATCGTATTCACATCTAAATAACAAGATATATAATTGTTATTCTTCCTAAGTTCCTGTTCTAGTCTTAAAAAAATGGTTGATTTACCAGTCCCCTTTCTCCCGATTAGGAAAGTTGTATTGGGAAGCAAACATTTTTTTAGAATATGGTCATTGGGTAATAAATCAGTATATAATTTTTCTAAAAGGTTTCTTCCTTTTTCATCAATTAATTCAGCCCTCCGATATTTTTTCAAAGATTCAACTGCTTCAAAGAAACCGTTTTTAATATTATCGTTCATTTGTTAAAAATTAGATTCGTACCTTTTTAGATTTGCCACTAACTCCTTCTCCCCCACACCAAAAGCATTTCTACACAGCCAATTCTGCTACATATCCACACTTTTACCATGGTTTATTCCTCCGCCAAATTACACATTATTTTATACTCATGCAAGTTTTCGGCAAATAATTAATCTTGAATAATAAAACCGTTATGACAGAATAAGTATATTATGTAAAAGCCTAAAAAAGCTTTTTCTGATTAGTGAAGATTATTTGAGGATAGGTTAAGGAAATTAAAACTGTGCGACCTCTCAAACTGCACTGTTCTATTAACAAAGCACCATACAATCAATCCGTTTTTTGTAATTGTTTCAATTTTATCATCGCCCGCCATTAGTTATGCAAAATATTACCTGCCGGCTTTTTATTTTTTTAACCTGAATCCAAAAACATGTAAATCACCTTGCATAAAATCTAAATCTTCTGACCTTTTAAATCCCAGTCTTTCATACATTCCCCAAGCTGTTTTCATTGCTTTTGTTGTATGAATAATGATTTGTTCAGAATCAGAATCTATCCCTTTGTTTATGCATTCAATTGCCAGCTCCTTACCTAAATTTAATCCGCGAAATTTTGAATCTACTGCAAGAAGTCTAAAACCACAAGCTCTTTTCTCTTTTGTAGCTGTTCCACCCGAGCCGTAGTCTTTCATGTCTTTAAAATACACTACAGCACCACCAATATCTCCTTGTTTTGAAACAGCTACTATTAGTTCTATGTTTGGATTAATTGTTAAATTTCCAACATTTCTTAGCATTTTATAATATTCCGGTTGATCGTCAATTTTGGGAAATCCTTTAAGCAAAGAGTAAACCTCAACCATTAATTGGCCAACTTGTTCGAATTCTTCTTTAACAGCATTTCTAATCTTGAAATCGTAATATCTTTTAAGAACTTTTTTCTCAAAAGAAGATTTGTCTAATGAATCATTAATCTCTTGTAATCTTTCAATAAATTCGTTGTTTTTTGATTCAAAAATATTCTTTAGTTCCAGTGAGAATGATTCCCACAATGATTCTAATTTTGGTTTTATCGACTCACCTTTTTTTGACAGTTTGAAGAGTTTTGAACGTTTATCATCAGGATTTGCTTTAATTTCTATAATGCCTTCTGAGGCTAATTCTTTCACAACATTTTTTACAGTTATTCGTGAGTAAGAAATTCGTTCTGTTATTTCCATAACCGACAATTGCCTGTTACTATAAGCAATAGCGTAATAAACTGGGAACCAACTTGATTTAAATTTAATTCCAACCGAATTATAAATTTTATCTCCTCCAATTTGCAGTTTTTCATAAACTCTTCTCATTTGCGATCCAATAGAGAGGTAACCTAATTCACTTATTATATCCTTCATTTTTAATTAATTTAAGAAACAAATATCGCAAATATACGAAACTACTTTCATAAAAACAATTTTTATTTTACAGATAACATTTGGCGACAATAAATTGTTTGCATTTCGGAGCATTTCCCGATCAATCCTCTATCTATGTTGCTCATAAAATGTTATTTGATGAAGGGTTACAAAAACTTAAAAGCTATGCAATTCCTGCCGAGCCAGAACCCGGCACAACAAGTTTCTTTGGTGTTTATTTATTTTTACAATCGTTGTTTATCAGATTGTTAATAATAATTCCATGGCTTTCTTTTCGTTGCGTGATATATCGGCCAAAATTTCAGAGGCTTTTTTAATGTGCAGTATGTCTTTTGTCTTTGCTGTTTCTTTAAACAAAAAAGACACCTGATTCCACGAAGAAGCTGTTTCGGCAAAGATTGTATATGCCTGCCGGAGTATGTTATTTTCTGTTATCTGATAACTCTCTTTTAAAAAATCCCGGTATAAATTTCTGAACAAAGCTCCTCCTGTTCCGGCTTCTTCCATTAACATTGCAGTTGTGGAAAATTCTTCTCCGATATTCTTACTGCTTTTGAACCATTTAATTATTTCTCCGCTTGTTTTTAAAATGCCTTTATAGCCGATATTACCGATAGGCGGGTTAAGATAATCGTTCGCATTATTTTTAATCGCCCTTACAATTACTTCTCTCAGGTTATAATTCCCGTCTTTTAACTGAATTGTGTAACTCAGATTTTTCGAAGACATCGGGCCTTTTTCATTTCTTGCAAGTTCCAGGCTTTTTAACGAAGTTTTATCGCGGCCATGAGCAGCATCCGCCAGATAGGCGAATTCATCGTCATAACCATACATTGCCACATAATGTCCTGCAAAATGGATTTTTACCGTAAAATAATCCAGATGATAGCAATCGAGTTTTAAGCCTACCGGAATTTTATTGTCTATGCTGTCTTTAACATTCTTCCACGCCTTTTTTACCGATACTGTTTCCTGTGTCTCCAGCTTCAGGTTTAAATTTCGCACAATATTTCCGGTTAAAGCGTCCTGTTTTATTCTTCCGCCAATGAACGGACAATCCATTGTTTTCATATTCCAGAATATAAAGCCTAATCCTTCGCCCAGACCAAAAAGCATGGGCTCGGAAAGCTCAATGCCGATGTATTTTAAAAGTGAGCCTGTTGCAGTAGTTTCGCAATGCTGACCATTAAACGGTGTAAAGTTTTCGATTATCATATTTCAATCTTTTTTATGCAAAGAAAATATGTCCCGGTGACAACCCTATGTCAGTCTGTTTGAAAATATTATTTTAATTGCTGAATGTATTCGTTAACAGTAAGATGACTTGTTTTTTTAAAAGGCTTATAAGTCTCTGTAAGTTTGCTAATCTTTTTGATTTTAAAATCTCTGTATTCTTTTCTTTTCCAACACCACGCGATAAGATGCCATTGATTTGAGTAAAAAGCCAGGCCTATAGGTTCAAGTTCCCGTTTACTGAACCGGTTTTGGTTATTTGTATATTCGATTTCTATAATTGTTTTGTTGACAATTGCTTTTTGAATCGTACTTATGTGTTCATTACCGGAATATTCCTCCGGCGATTGCCAGATACTTATGTTCGATGAAATTAATTCAGCTTTCTCTTTATCGCCGTATTTTAAAATTGTTTTCAGCTTTGTAAGTGCATCCTGACAATATTTGTTTACTGATTTATCTGCAAATTTTTCCGAAAGTGAAGCCATTAATATCAACGCGTTAGCCTCGTCCATTGTTAAGGAAAGCGGAGGCAGAAAATATCCCTGTACTATAAAATATCCTTTTGGCTGTTCAAAGCCAACGGGGATTCCCAATTCTTCCAATGCCCTGATATCACGATAAACTGTTCTTACGCTTATTTTAAATTTGTCTGCCAGAGAACCGGCTGTTACAAACTTTTTAGATTGCAGTATTGTTAAAATTCCAAATAATCTGTCGATACGGTTCATTATTCAATTATATGATAAATTTTTACAATATGGTTTTGGGCTTACGCACAACAGCTTTGCCCCCACCCCAAAAAGCTTCTTATGTAGCCAGATCAGGTTAATATCCACACTTTTTGCCATGGTTTATTCCTCTGCCAAATTACAGAATATTTGATACTCATGCAAGTTTTATGACAATAATTAATATCAAATAACAAAAGTGTTATGGCAGGACAGGAGAATTATGTAAAAGGATAGCATAAACTTTTACTGAGTTGGAAAGGTTATTTTAATAGTTTTGGAGAATTTAAAACCTTACAACGATAGCGATAGTTTTCATCTATTTGTCTCTATAATTTTCTTCAACGCTTCTATTGTCAATGCTTCCTTTTTCCTATGAATCATTGCATGACAATTTGCACAAATTGGTATTAAATCTTTTATTGGATTAATACTATATTCTCCTTTAATTTTTGATAATGGAATAATATGATGAACATGAATGTATTCTCGTCCAATATCTCCATATTTTTTTTCAAAGTCAAAACCGCAAATCTTGCATATATATTTATGATACTTTAAACACTTATCTCTTGCTTCATGGTTTCTCTCGTAAGCATTTACATTAATTAGAGTAATTGATCCCTCAAGGTACTCTTGACTATTTTCAACATATTCTGCAATTTGTTCAAATTCGGTTATAAAATCTACTGCAAACCAATCTCGTTTATCTTTAGTTAACTTTTTATCTTTTAACTCACATTCAAAAGATTTTATACTTTCCACCTTAAATCCTTTCTTATTTTGAATTGTCTCATATTCAAGTTTAAACACCTTTAATTGATATCCTTCATTTTGAATTAAGTCAATATGTTTCAAAGATTGTGGGTAGGCTTTCTTTTTTTTTCCATCTTGTCCGAATTTCCAATCTTCAGAAAGAATCTTAAGCTTATCTCCGTTTCTATCATTTTCAGAATAGCCAAAAACTACAAATCGTTTATCATGATTTACAAAAGACCAACTCCAATTCCAATTAAGACAAGTCGCGCCAACACTTTGTATAAATTGCTTTCTATTCATTTTTAGTTACAAATTTTGTTGTAAAATATTTTTTAAAATTAACGTCAACTCTGTTATTTCCACATAAAAGAAGTTTTTATACAATTTCAAATGTATAAGGCCGGTTTTTGTCATGGTTTATTCCTCTGCCAAATTACAGAATATTTGACACTCATGCAAGTTTTATGATAATAATTAATATCAAATAACAAAAGTGTCATGGCAGGACAAAAGGCAGTCATGTTACATATCAGGCATTGTAAGACTCTGTTTTACAAAATAAATCTAAAATTTTTTGCTGAAATTCATTTTAAATATTAAATCAAAACCTATAAAATATGGAGCAAATCCTTTATCGGGATTCAACACTGTTATCGTATGGCCGGAACCAGTTAAATCTATTGTGTTTCCTTCGGGTTTCCTGCTAAATGGCATTATAGCAGACTGAAATACAGGCCCAAAATCAAAATTAAATCTTTTATTATCATTTGTGGAGAATCTAAGGCCAATATTTGCACTCATACATAGCGGATAAAAATCAAAATTTTTAGTAATAACGATATCATCAGCCCCGGTGGAAGCTATATTATACAACTCAAGTTCATGATTGCCGTTTACATGCTCATACAACGGAATTCCTGCAACAAGGCCCCCTGTAAGTTTCAGATTATGTGTGCCTATATCAAGTATTTTATACTTATATGTTATCGGGATGTCAATAAAATATAATCCGGGATTAAAATAGATAACAGGCATTTCATCGTTAATCATACCCTGAGGAGAATAATAGTTTTTATTGCTTAAAATAAGTCCGGTCTCTATTTCCGAGTCTTTATTTAAACTATATGAAAACCTTAACCCGAAGTTCATATATTCAAATATGGGATGATCCTTAATTGCTGAAGCTGACCGGTAGTTATATCCATAATAAGTAATCTCCCCAAAATAATCCATGTAATCAGACGGATTATGTAAAAACGAGTAATTCGGAGTGAATGAAATTCCTAAACTCCATTTTTTATTTAGTTCAGGTTCCTGAGCAACCAAACTAAAAATATGTAAAAGACAGATTAAAGTGATTATCGTTTTTTTCATAAAAGTATATTTTGTTAATATTTACTATGTTTTTTAAGCCTGTTATTTTTTTGCAAATACTACTAATACCGGAAGTTTTACTTGCGTGAGGGCTAAAGCCGTTGATTTTAAAGTTGTATAACATGCGGTTAAGGCTTTTTACAATTCATATTTAATACCTACATAACTACTCAAATTAAATTTATCAATCATTAAAAAAAACTTGTTGTATGAACCAATGCCTAGACCTGCAAATAAATTCAACCTGTTCATTAAATTATAATCCATGCCAATTGTAACAGTATTTTCAATAATAAATTCAGAACGTGTTTCTTCCAAAGGCAGTCCATGCTGATATTCTTTAAACTTAGTTCGAAACACGGAAAAATTAAATTGTCCAAATATTTGTAAATTATTAATTAGTTCTTTTGAATAATATCTATAACCGAAATTAACACCAAATGCATTATTCTCATAAATTTTATTTGAAGTTGAAGTGGGTTGAAAAACATATGAATATTGAGGCCCCAGATAAAAATCATGACTATTTAACCTGTAAGATAAAGCAGGAATATGATGTATAATTCTAAAATTATAATCCCGCTTTACTTCAAAATCATATGATAATGTGTAACGAAGTCCAAAACCTGACTTTTCTGTTTTTTGGCAATATGATTTTGTAACCGGAATAAATATTAATAATAATACTATTATTTTTCTTATTTTCATTTTAGAATTATTTTCTCTGAAACTGAATTATCCCCAAAATATCCTGTTAAGATATATACTCCTTTTGCAAGATTAGAAATATCTATGCTTATTTTATTCTCAGTAATATTATCCTGCATAAAGACAACAATTCCGGTTAAACCGGTTAATGTTATTTTAATTTTCCTATCTGTTTTACCTGTAAATTCAATATTTATTTTCCCATCAGTATGATTTTGCAAAAGTTACTATATTTCCTCTGGCTGGCCTTTAATATTACCGGCAATTATCAGCGTTGCAATCAAAATAAACATTCCTTTTTTCATACTATTATAATTTTTATTTGTCTTACAACAGCTAACGTATTACTACTCCAAAAAGATTTTCATACTGCCAATATTGGTATATAACCACCTTTTTGCCATGGTTTATTTTTCCGCTAAATTACATAATGTTTTATACTCAGACAAGTTTTTACACAATAATAAATCTTAAATAATATAATTTTATTCTGGCAGATCATGAATAATTATGTAAAAGGCTGGCAGAAACTTTTTATGATCCAGAAAGATTATTTAAATAGGGAATTAGGATAATTTAAAAATCCGGCTGGTAACTAAAAGCGGAGTACTTCCTGATTTTCACACTTTTTCTCATTACATATAGGCGTTATTAGCGACTGTTATTTTATATTTATTGTCTTTATCGTTTCAATATACTTTTTTCCATAAGAGTCCAAACTGTCATATGCGCATCCTGAAAAAAACACAGAAGAGCTATCCCCCAATATAATTGCTTCACGAATAATTTCTTTTTTCCCATTAATACTTGTCGTTATTTCATAAGTGTAAGCAAAGCGATCATTAACTATGTCTTCTTCTATTTGGCTTGTTGCCAATACCTTTCCAATATTTAATTGTTTTTTTAAGCTGTTGCTAATAAAGTCCAAGGCATCTTTTTTTTCTAAATATGGCAGAGAGACAGTAGTTATTGATGCCGACAGTGTATCCTGATCATCATAAATTCCAGTCTGATTATAAATATGAAAATTTGTTATTGATGTCGCGTATTTAAAATTTGTAACAGATAGGTCAAAGTCGAAATACTTGTTTACCAATGATTCGGAGAATGCTGATTTATCATAATATATTGATTTAAAAATTTCCTGTATTTCTTTTATTGCAGACATATCATTCTCCTTACAAAATCCACTTACCATAACAGAAAAGTCAGCATCTCCGAAAGCAAAAAAAAGCTCTGTCATATTCGCTCGTGTTGACGGTGCGATTAAATAAATCCCGGAAAAATCATTTAACCTGACATTTTCTATTTCGGTTATTTCCCTTCCTTTAATTTTAAAGTTCTCTTTTCTGAACTTAGAATCCTTTTGATCTAGTTTAAGGGAATAAGGTACAACTACAAATTGGACATATTGATCCATGTTTTTTTGAAACCGAAGATTTTCTTTAATGAAAACATAATCAGAAGGTACAACCACAAATATTTGTGTTCCTGTAATTTGAACGTGATTATCTGTTTTCTTTGTTTGTATGTTTATTGGAAACTCCGGGGCGCTTTCACTCACACAGGAGATTATGGAAAGCATTAAAGGAATAGTGATTAAAAAGAAGACGATTGGTTTCATTAAAATGTTTTTATAGTTGCTGCTAAATACTTTATCTCCACACAAAAAAGGTTTTTAAACAGCCATTCAAACGTATATCCACGCTTTTATCATGGCTTATTTCTCCGCCAAATTACAGAATATTTGATACCCGGGCAAGTTTCGGGACAATAATTAATCTTAAATAACAAAACAGCTATCTTCAATATTCCCACACTGCCGGCGTTATCTCATATAAGCTATATACCCGGGGGGTTTTGTCACTGTTTTATTATTTTCTTCATTACCTGGCTATTTTCAGACTGTATTTTAAAAATATAAATCCCGTTTGAAAGTCCTGACAGGTCAACGATTGAATTTTCGCCTGATAAAACAGTTGTTTTTATAACTTGCCCCTGTAAGTTTAATAATTCAACCTGTCCTGAACTGATTCCCTGAATTATGACTGTGCCGGCCGTTGGATTAGGATAGACTGACACTGTTTCATCTGATGTGCTGTTTAACAAGTTTGTAGGATTGCATGTATAACAATTTCCCGTTCCTCTTACTATCCGTCCGTGGCTAATGCAATCGGCAGTATAAATGGCTTCTTCAACCCAATAGTGACAATTATAAGGCTGGTTGAATTCTGCCGGATTGCCAATCAATATTATTTGATAGGTTAACCCGGAATTGCTAAGATGCCTTAAGCTTATTGACTGACTTATATTGTTTTCTATAAGATAAAGTGTATCTCCCTGATTAATCGGTTCAAGGGTATTATGGTTAATAATTGAATTCGGGAGTCCGTCAATTTCTGAAATGACAACTGCAAGATCTAATCCTGAAGGAAAAACCGCATCCTCATAAAATTCAGTTAAATTTTGCCAGCAACTTTGACTTTCAAAATAAGAACTGGTATGTGGCAGAATGGTTTCGGTATAAATAGTATCCAGCACCTGAGATCCGGGACAGTAATCCACGCACGGCAGTATAACTCCCTGATCATTAAATACAGCTAACCCGTTATTTGTTCCGATCCATTTATTTCCATAATCATCTATGGCAATTGTGTTAATATAATTAGTCGGCAGATCTGAATTAGAAAAGTCATATACTGTAAAAGATGTACCCGTGAAACGAACCAGCCCTTCCCAGGTTGCAATCCATTTAATAAATGATGATTCAATTGCAATATCGTTAATAACATTGCCCGGAAGCCCTGAATTGTCAGTATTATACACTGTCCAGTCTGTACCGTTATATTTTACCAGGCCATTAAAAGTCCCCAGCCAGTAAACCCCGAACAGGTCCTTACCAATAGCTCTGATACTATTTGACGGCAACCCGGAGTTGCCGGTATTATATACAGTCCAGATTTCACCGTCAAAATATGCTAACCCGTTAGCGGTTCCGACCCATATATGTCCATTGGCTTCTGTATAGATTGTATTCACCCTGTTATCCGGGATACCGGAGTTTGTGGTATTATAAACAGTCCATGTTGTACCATCAAATTTAACCAGCCCGCCGGAATTGGTCCCTATCCATTTGTTATTAAAAACATCAACCTTAACAACCCGGACTATATAATCAGGAATACCTGAGTTTGACACAGTGTAATTTGTCCAGTTTTCGCTATCAAATGTCACCAGGCATTCTGCTTCATGGTTAAATTCATTTGTTCCAAACCACTTAATATTATCTTCGTCAATTGCAATTGACCATATAGTAAACTCATTGTCAGATAATTCTGCATCCGGATTATGACAGACAGTCCATGAACAGTTGTCAAACATTGAAAGGCCACCACCAGACATAACTCCTGACAAAAATTCATGACCGGTTCCAATCCATTTGTTGTTATTTTCAATTGCTATAGCTGAAACAAAACCAGATGTTAAATCAGAATTTGAAGTATTATATACAACCCATTGCGGAGTTTGAGCCCGGCCAGTTAACAGACATAAAAGTACGGGCAATAAAAAAACAACTTTCTTCATAATTAAGATTTTTTAAGAGACGAAGATATAATTAAATGGTTGTTTGAAAATAATTTAAGTTATTTAAATAGTTTTAATATTACTTTTTCCGTCTATGCTCTCTTCGCTAAAGGTAAACCATTCGATAAAACGATTGGCTTTGGTTCCCTGAAATGTTTTACCCAAGGCAATAATGCCGTTGTAATCAAGCATATCGGATTTATATTGCTTGCCGTCTGCGGCAGTCAATTTCAGTTGGGTAGTGACACTAACCAACTCACTTTTTTCTTTCTTTAGCTTCGCCTTAAGATATTTCCAATAGTTGCGGGTTTTGGCATAATCGTGCTGACCGGTAAGTACGGCAACAATATCCAATACCGAAAACCACCATTTGGAGTTTTCTTCGTCCCAAACGGCACGCACCTCGCGGTCGTCAAAAAAACGTATGGTATTAATCATTCATTATCAAATCTTTGAAATGTATATTTATATTTTTTACCATTCGTAATCAAAATCAATGTATCTGAATTCTGACTTTTAAATACACTGTCTCCTCTTTTTGACCAATGGTTAAATATTTTATTATCATTCAATTCACTTGTATTTGGATAAAAAATAAATTCTTCATCTTCTCCGATAATCTTAAATCCGACTCCGTGATGTTTGATATAAACGTCTTCTATAACTCCATAGATTTCTGAGTTATCAAATTTCAAAATTTCCTGTTTTGTTCTTTTTCTTCCAAAATGATTCGCTGTTAAAATATAAACCACGGCAAATACGCATAAAAAAATTATTACAATATTTCTTATTTTCTTACTCATAATCATGCTACTCCATTGACTGAAAAATCAATACATTTTTTATTTGTCAAATCAACTTTAATCTGATAAAAGCAAGAACCACCGTCTAATACAAAAACCCAGTTTTTATTTAAATCACTTTTTTGTCCGTATGATTTACAAGCCGCATTAATGAAAACTATTCGATTTCCATTGCCATCAACGTATCCGACATATTGTCTAAAATAATCGGAATCGTTATATTTTAATAATTTCCCGTATTGCTTAACAATCTTAGTATCCCTGTTTTGATCCAGTGAGTCAATGTAATCTTTCGATAATTCTTTAGCAATTCCAATCTCTTCTTCTGTTGGGGTAAATTTCTCAAAAGTCGGATCAATAAAAATTCCAAGAATAGAATTATCATTTTGCCAGTCAAATACAAAGTCATTTTTATTGGCCTGTGAAAATCCAAAGACCGGAATCATCAGAATAATCATCAATATCTTTATTTTCATGATAGAACGATCTTTTAATGTAACACAACTACTTAATCACCACACTAATAATATTTTTACACTGCCAATCCCGATATCATCCACACTTTCCGGCACGGTTTATTTCAATGCCAAATTACAGAATAATTGATACTCATACAAGTTTTCGGCAAATAATTAATTCCTGATTGTAAAAAATTGCTAACAAAACAGGAATATTATGAGAAGAGCTAAAGTGTGTTGCTTATTGATAGTTTGTGATAAGCCCCGAATTACGTACATGTGTTGTTCTAAGCTGACTCATCTAAAGAAATCCCAAGAAGAAATTTACTTTTGGGTCCGTAATTGAAATAAACTTTTTGCCCGATTTCGCAATTATTGAAAAAGCCTTTGTCAACTCTGTATCTTACATTTTCCACAATTATACTAAAAGCCTCAAATTCGTTCATTTCTTTCTCTATATACAGTGTTCCGCTTCCGGCCTCGTAATCTTTTTTGGATTCCTTATTTTGAATTATTTTTGGCTCAACAATTTTTTCGTTATTCTTAATATCTTTCCAATACTTATTGTTCATTAAGTAGCTAAGCAGAATTGATACTATAATTATGCCTATCTCCGAAAACATAAAAAACAGGTAATTTACATAATTTAAATCCAACATGTATGAAAAGATTAAAAACAGGTTTCCAATCCCAAAAATCAATGCCGGGATTATGTAGCCCATACGGCATTGATAACGAATGTCTTTAATATCTTTTTCTGTAAATGGTATTCTCTTCATAATGTTGTTGTTTTGTTAGTTTGAAAATAACTCCTTTATCACCACACTAAAAATATTTTTACACTGCCAATCATGACGTATATCCACACTTTTCAACACGGCTTATTTTTCTGCCAAATTACACAATATTTTATACTCATGCAAGTTTTTCCACAAATAATTAATCTTTAATTATTATCACACACCGAAAAAAATTGGAATTTTCAAGGCTGCTGTTATATGCAACAGTAAAAAGTTTATATGGTAGCAGAAAGCCTGTAAAGTGTTATTTATCGTGTACTGACTATTTCTTTCATTGGCAAAATCTTAATCCCTTTTTCCTGCATCTTTTTTATTGCTTTTTCTTTCTTTTTGGGGGTTAATCCGACTATGCCTTCAGGCACAATTGTAATGTCATAAGCTTTTTCTTTTCCTCCCAGAGCAGTATCGTAAATGCATTTATCTGCCATAAGTCCTACCAATACAATTTCTTTAATATTTTTACTTTCCAGAAAGCTTATAAATTCCGGCGAAGTAAATGCATCTCCCTCCACTTTTATAAATATATTGCTGCTCACAATGTTAAGAGTGCTGTCGAAGTCAGGAGCCGGCAATATTACTGTTGAGAATCCTTTTGAAGTTATGCTTATGGCCTTTCCGGCAGCTTTTATGTATATAACATTATCTGCATTGAACTGGCTGATCAGGGTATTTACATTTTTTATCATTTCTCTTACCGAACTGTCAAGTAATCCATTCTTTTTGGGAAAGTCCTGAATATCAAGCACAAGTAAATATTTTTGCTGTGTGAACGCGTTGTTATGGAACGATATCAGGATTAAATAAATTAAGATTAGTCCGGCTTTTAATTTAAATTTTGCTTTCATATTTGTATTTTTTATATCCTGCAGGTTTTTGCAATTTATGTGTTCGTTGGTTAATAAGGAATTGTAATTATCTCTCCTTGTTTGTCCAGTAGTTTTATACTGTCATCGTTATCTTTTTTTGTAATATGATCTCCGGGTCCAATGTGATAAATCGCCAGCATATTACAAATATTTTTCAGGTTAATTCCTTTTCTATTTGCATCTGTCAGCAGCCAAACCGGCATAAACGCCCAATCAATATTGTTTAATGATGCTATGGTTTCGGCATTTCCGGTATCTCCCGAAATATAAATTCTTTTATTGTGCCAGGTTATAAGATATGAATAATGATTAACAGAAAACCTGTGTTTGGTTTTAAATGCTTCAATGGAAAAGTCTGTTAATTCATCACCTGATTTTAACAGTTTTTTTATATTCCACGGACTGTAAATTTTACCATCAAGCTTTTTCGCCAGACTTCTAACTAATTTCCCTGAATAATGGTCGGAATGTTTATGTGTAAAAATAAAAACGGGATTGTTCTTTACGCTGTCCAGCTCGGATGAATCGTATTCCATATAATGGTGGGCTCCTGATTTGTAGGGAAAATCAATATAAATATCCGTGTTTCCGTCGGTCATGTAAATTCCGCAGTTTCCAATAAATTTTATGCTTATCATAGAATTCTGACCTAAAGTTAGACTTGAAACGCTTATCAGTGCCAGAAATACTAAAGTTTTTAAAAACCGTATCATAGTTATTTGTTTTTAATATTGCCGTTAACCCTGTTATCCCCGCACTAAAAACAGTTACTCACTTAAATTTTTAACACATAACCGCAGTCCCGGGCCATGGTTTATTTATCTGCCAAATTACAGAATATTTTATACTCAGGCAAGTTTTGAACAAATAATTAATCTTAATTATGACAGAACAGGAAGGCTGTGTAAAAAACTTAAATCAATTTAATCCGCCTCTCTCCGGCAACTATTTATATAATTTATAATTTAATCCCAGGCCTAATATTGCATTGTTTGACAAATAGGGATTTCCGGCTAACCATCCCCGCGATTTATATGTAAAATTGAGGTAGGCTTCAAAATTTTTCCCGTATTTATATTTTAGCTTAGCGTCCAATGCTCCTCCAAACTGTTTTGAATTATCCCAAAAAGACACGGGCTGATTCCAGATATTTGCGCAAATATCAATTCCTATTCCGGCATTAAACACATAATCTTTAAGTCCCAACTCCAGTCCGTAACCTGCTTCGGCATTATTATTATAATTATGAAGGCCTAATAATAAATTGTACTTTTTGTATTTTACAGGTAAAAATATCGAAATATCATTCCCGAAAAATACGGGCATGTATTGTGCGAAAATATTAAACGATAAGTTATTTGTAATTTTTATCCTGTTCACAAAAAATATAGCAGGATTTACAAAGTTTAATAGTGAAAGTTTTCTCTGTTTTACAAGAAAATCCTGTGCATCTGCTGACAGATCGGAGAACCCTACTCTTCTGTTTACGCCGTCTCCGTTCGGGAAATCATCTCTTGAATCAAACGGCAAATCCGGATTAAACATGTCGTACGCCCATGCCGTTAAATCAGCACCGGCATAGTCTCTGTTTACCGGATTAGTATCTTCATATTCAGGTGCAATTACTTTTACCGAATCGGTAAGGGAACTTGTTGAGAATTTAAAATAGTTGTACACATAATACGCGTTGTAAAGGAGAAGTGAATTCTTATATAATGAACGATCGTTATAAAAATCATCAACCGATATTTTTTGATTTAAATATGTTTCATATTGCACGCCTGCCACATACGAATACAGTAACTGATTTAAATCTGAAGATTTTAAGCTGACCAGAGCCTCATCCGTTATGCCATAAACTGTCCCATCCCATCTGTGAAATATCCAGTTCCCGTTACGGGAGTCAACTCCGGCAATTCCTAACGTGCTTCGGTGAAATTCTTCGTGAGCCCAAACTCCTAAAGGAATCGGAAGCTCACTGCCATATTTCGAAAATCCCAATCCTATGGCATATTTAAATGCATTATTAAACAGGTTTCGTCTTTTTGAGATTTCCGTTTTCTTATTTATAAAAATTTTATCTCCCAATTCATCAATTCCCCAGAATGCCAGCTCATAAAAATCCCTGCTCCACTCGGTTGCCTGATTCATACCGGGGTAGTTGTAAGGTAAATTAATGTTTTGCGGATACTCAAACACGGGGATGTCAAGAATAAGTTTTTGCTTAATTGTATCCTGTCCCGAAACACTTTGTAAATATACCAGTATAAAAAGTGCAATTGTAAAAAATTTCTTCATTTTTATTTGCATTTATTATCCTTTAATTAATCTGCTATTAACTGTATTTCATAAAACCTTACACCGGCAACAACTCGCTAACCCACACAGCCGGCACATTGTTATTTTTAAATATTTTAGTCCCGGATTAACGGGATATAAACATTACATAAAACAAATACTGCCAATGTTTGTTTCGTGTTAGTCCAAAAAATCGTTCTTTTTCTCAAGAAGTATCAACATGCCGTCACTGTTTTTTAATATATAGTTATTCCCTGTACTTTTAAAAACAGTAAGAACCTTAAACAGGTAAGGTTTTCCTTTTTTGCTTGCACACAACTCCTTTATTCCACACCAAAAGTATTTTTCCTCAACTAATCCAAATGCATCGCTACACTCTTTACCATGGTTTATTTCTCCGCCAAATTACAGAATATTTTATACTCAGGCAAGTTTTTGGCAAATAATTAATTTCCGGATTGTAAAAAATTGCCGGCAGAACAGGAATGTTATATGTAAAGAAAACAACAAAATCTTTACAAAAGAAATGTTGTGGGTATAGTTTTTTTAATAATCTTTACATTTGATGTGATACTGTTGCATTAGTGCAAACTGTTGCAGCTATATGGAGTGCGGCAGAAGTATCGATTCCGCTGTCATACATGCCGTAAGCCTGGCTGTTTAATATTTTTTATCTTATTTTCACTGTAAAGATATATTTTCTTAAACAAATCTAAATCGGTCTGGCGGACTTATGAGGGATAACGCCCTTTCAGGTTCCTCGATTGACGCATTACAGATCAGGTGCTGTCAGCAACTGAAAATCTTTATTCCGGATAAAATTCGATATAAGGTTTTATTAAAAGTGTATCATCTGGCAATTCTTTCCTGATAAACTCTGAGAACAAAGAGCTTATTTTATGGTCAATAATTACTGCCTTTTCAATAAAACCACTATCACAACTCATTGAATTAAATTCGACGTAAACATAAATATTCGGGATGTAGTATTCGCCAACTTTTCGGTATTTAATCAGTTCTTCTAAAGAACATTTATTATAATCACAAATTTCTTTGAGAACTTTACCAAAATCCTTTACCGGATACTTCCGATCATCTGTATAAAATGCAAAAGTGTCTAAATCTCCGGCATCAAAGTAAATCATTCCGACATAATCTACATTTATATATTCTTTTTGCTGAAAATCATAAAGAAAATAAGAACTATCATTAATTGTTGTTTCTACCTTTCTGAAAACATAATCTTTGCCAAAGCTTAATGTATCACAAATTATACTTTTAACGAATTCAACTTTTGAAGTATCGTAAATAGCATATTCCAACAGTACCCCCGGATCATTCATTTCAATCATTTCTGTTTCACTTAAAAGAAATGTATTGCGTTGATCTGCTTTCTCTTTTTTGTTATTGCAAGAATATAGTTGAGTTAAACAAATTCCTATAAGCAATATTTTGTTAATGTTGAATTGCATACTTTCTTTAATTGTTGCTAAGGGTGACGGGATGGTACGTGTTCATTTTGAAGTACAAGCTTACCGGTCAGCCGTTGATTAAATGTTATTTTGTTTAAATATAGCTCTATCTGCGTAATGTTTTATGTCCGCTTATGTAATTTAAAATCTGGTTAAGTATTTTTTCAAAATCTGTTTCGTTCTCAAATCGGGTTGAAAGATCTATTATCTCAACAATAGATGCCCCAGATTCATGCCTCCATGTATTTATTTCACTTCCAAAATCAAACTTTTTATTATTGATTTTGCCGATAGTCAATGGAAATCCAAAATAATCATATAATTCATTAATAAAATCCCGGACATTATACTGATTCTCTGTCGGCCAGTCATTCATAGCTGTCCAAAACAATTCAGCTAAATCCTTAATTCTATGACTATTTGAATCGTTGTCAATTGTTTCTCTTAAATCATTTATTGTCAAAATCTCTGTCATTGTGCAATGTTCTTAGCGCCGGTACTTTTTATCTTTTAGTCAGTAATTCAAATAATTTGACATTTATGTAATAATTTCCTGTTCCAAGTTTTTCTTTCATTAATATACCATCATCTGCTAACTTATTTAAATAATTTGCCGCTGTTAATCTGGAAATTCCCAGGTCGTTAACTACAAATTCAATTTTTGTATATGGATGTTTAAATAAGTTGTTTAATAAATCCTGGCTGTAAAATTTGTAATTATCCCTTAACATGTTCTTCGAAACCTGCATTAAATCTTTGATTTTAAGAATTAATTCTGTGGTTTCTTTTGCTGTTTCTTCAACGCCTTTAATTATAAACAGTACCCATTCTTCCCATAAGTTATTATCTCTGACTTGCTGCAGGCATTTATAATACTCTGATTTGTGCTTAATGATATAATTACTCAAGTATAGAATTGGCAGGGATTGCAGCTTTTCTAAAATCAAATACAAAATATTTATAATCCTGCCGGTTCTTCCGTTTCCATCATAAAACGGGTGAATACTTTCAAACTGGAAATGAATAATCGCCATTTTGATTAATGGATCAATGTTATGTAGTTCTGAATCATTTATATATTGTTCCAGATTTGTCATTAACTCAATAATTTCATCATAGCTTTGAGGTGGAGTATATACTGTTTCTCCGGTAGTTGCATTCTTTAACGCTGTTCCTGGTAATTTCCTGAAACCCGCCTTATTGCCTTCAAGAGTTTCCTGAATTTGTAGAATTATCTGATTTGTAAGTAATCCTTTTTGATTTATTAAACCAAACCCCTTTTTTAATGCAGAAATGTAATTTTGAACTTCTTTTGCATCTAATGACCTTAAATTGCCTAAGTTTAATTCAGATTTATACAAATCATCATGGGTCGTAATTATATTTTCTATTGCAGAACTGTCTTTCGCCTCCTGTAAACCTAATGTGTTTATTAAAATATTCTGATTGGGAATGGAAGCGGCAATTCCTTTTAACTCAGCTAATGCAAAGTGAGCTGAAGGAAGTGCTTTTAAAACTTTCTTCGATTCAAAATCAAAAGGGACAGGCAGTTTTTGTAATTTCCAGGAATTCATATGTATAGTTTTTTATAAATTCTTTACAAAGATAGTCAACTATGTAAAGGAAACAACAAAATCTTTACAAAAGGAATGTTGTGTGTATAGTTTTTTTAATAATCTTTACATTTGATGTGATGCTGTTGTGTTAGTGCAAACGGTAGTGGATAATATCTGTTTTTATTTGTTTTTTTCGGACATAAAATCAATAGCCTTGTCAATAATACTTTTGCGTTGTATTAGAGATAAGTGATTACAGTCTTCATTGATTACTATCTCAATCTTATGTTCTGCGTTTGGATAACTTTCACAAAGTTTATTTTTAAAATTGTTTGTCCAAATTGGATTTATATGTGTATCCAATGCTCCTAATTCCACATGAATGAATGGCAGATTTGAAAAATTTTGAATATTTGTTGACGGGTTAAGCTTGTCATAAAGCCATTTTCCAAAAGCTGTTGAATTTCCCTGTTCTATTATCTTTTTTGAATCCATAACATCTGTCATTCCTGATCTGTTCCAGTCGGGACTGGATGCAATTGCCGAAACCCTTCTTACTCTTTTATCTATCCCTGCCAGTGCTATGGCAATATCTCCACCCATTGACAATCCTCCGGCAACAACATTATCCCCTAGTTTATATGATTGTATTGCCCAATCAATAACCCGGTAAACATCCATTGTTGTAATTCCTAATATTTGCCACATATATGCTTTAAAATCTCTAAATACCAGAGTTCTTATTTCGTTATTCCCATTTCCTTTTCTTTCCCCATGCATCCAGGGATCAATACTTAATGCAAAATATCCATGTGAGGCAAGTTTTTGGAGTTCTTTTACTCCGGTTTCTTTATCTCCACCGAGATAAGGAAGCCAAATTGCAATTGAATTATTGGATTCATTTTCATTTGGGCGGCAAAAAGCAACCGGAACATTGTCAACACTTGCAAACTCAATAGTTTTATTTTCAATTTTGCTATCCTTTTTCATCGTCTGATTTTATATAGTTTCCGGATTGTATTTTTTTATCCTTAAATAGTTTATTTCTCAGCCAAATTACAGAATATTCTATGTTCATGCAATTTTCACACTAAATTATTAATATCAGACAGCAGAACCGGTCTATTCTGATAAAAATACATTGTAAATAATCAGGGGTGTGGTAATTATTACCTCACACCTGCAACGGCTGGCTGAAAATAAAACCCGTAACATACTGTTGCGTTTGTTAGCAATAACATGTCCCGGACATACCGTAATTATTTATTGTCCATATTCTTCTGCCTCATCCTGCAGGTCTTTATCCCATTTTTCCTTTGCAAGTTCTGACCAGATTTCGATTAAATTATTCTCCGGATCTCTGAAATGGGCAGCTCTCATCCCCCAGCCTGTCATATCTGCCGGCCCGTTAATAAATAAAACTCCTTTAGCCGATAATTCCTGAAATGTTTTATCTACATTATCAACTTTCATGATGATTGCAATTTTTTCACGGTTATCAGCAGGTAATGATTTTTCTGTATTCCCGATTACTTTTGCCATTAAATCTGATTTAAAAACTGACAATCCCATTTCACCTGATTTTAATCCGATATCAAAACTGGCATAATCTCCGCCGGGTTTTCCCCAGGTCACTCTTAATCCTAATTGCTCTGAATAAAACTTAAAACATTTATCAAAATCTTCAACCAAAAGTCTGATGTTACTTAATTCCATAATTTTTGTTTTTTAATGATTATCCTGCAAAGCTATATTCTTTCAAAATCATAGTATTGTATAAATCGGTCATTGTTTTTTAAATCCAGTTTCTCAGGTGTCAATCCTGTAAATTGTTTTATTTCGCGGATAAAATGTGATTGGTCGTAATAACGAAAATAGTCCGGTTTATTATTTTTCACATCCCGCAGGCTCTTTTTGAACCGAACAATTTTTGAATAGTCTTTAATTCCTATACCTATCATATTGTTTACCAACCTGTGCAGTTGTCTCGAACTCAGTCCTATTGTCCCTGAAATTTCGGCAACTGTAATATTACCGCCTGAAATATCAACCAGTTCAAAACACTTTTTTAACCGGCTGTCTGTTTTATTATTCGGAATAAGTTTTAAAAATTGCCTGTCCAGATAATTCACAAGAAACTCAGGAAATCCATTTAGACTATCGGTCAGAATCTGCTCATTTAAATCCAGATCCTTTAATGTAATGTTTTGATAATCATCAAGTGTTTCTTTTATATTGAACCTGAATAATCCGCCGATTGACAATGGTTTAAACCGCACGCCAAACACTTCGGTATTCTCCTGATAGTTTATAGTTATCTGCCTGCTCCAGATTCCGGTTAATCTGGTATCAACAATTTTATTGCCTCTTATTACAACCAATAAATCAAAATATCCATCAGGCAGAATATCGAATGTTTTTTGGGTATTGGTTCTGATACCAAAATACCAGTAGGATTTTATATAATCCTTTAATCTTAAATCCGGTTCAAATTCACGATATGTTATCTTGCTGGCTGTCATATTGTATGTCTATGCCCGAAAACGACTACAGTTTAAACAATTAATTACGGACTGTGTCAGCTATCCCGCGTACCGTAATCTGCATGTTATATCATAGTCTCAGTAATTTTTTCATATTTAATCCCAATATAAGGTTTTTGTCTTCATTGGAAATGTCAAAATTTTTTATTCTCTCAATGTTTCTGCGAATGTTGTCTTTTGCTCCGTAAGGGGTGTCTGTAGCAAATAATATTTTATCCGTACCCATATAACCAATTGCTGATTTAAGGCGTTGATCGGAAATCAACTGAATTGTTGAAATATCAAAATATAAATTCTCATCTTTAAAATTATCTTTTATAAACAATTCCAGTCCGAATAAATGAGCAACAATTAATTTAAGTTTCGGGTGTTTTCTCTTGTAATTTATCAATTTAACAACTTCTTCGTCATTGTATAAATGTATGAATAATGGTAAGTCATGGTTTTCTGCCCAGATTGCAACTTCAGTAAAGAATTCAGAATCAACCGAAAAATTTTCCCAGCATTGATGTAGTTTAACTCCGTGAAATTTCCAGCCGGCAAATTTACTGTCAAGATAATCTGTTCTGTTTTTTATTCCTGTTGTTATCCATATAAACTGTATAATCCTGTCGGTTGCTACTGTTTTTAAACCATAAACATACTCATTTCCTGCAGGAATATCTTTAACTTTTCCTGTCAGCATCATTACAAATCTTGTCATGTAGTTTGTTATCTTAACTACATTATGCCCCGGGAATACTGATGCTATATCCGGTAATGAATATTCTGATTTACTGTTTAGTTCCCCGGGGACAAGAACTACCTTGTCAACACCATTGTCATCGAGTATTTTTATAATGCTTTCAGCCGTTAAAAATTTGCCGCAGGCATGCGAATGTCCATCAATTATCATATCAGTTTTTAGTTAACAGAATATTCTTTTTCCATGATTCACAATTATTCATTATACCGGTCAAAAGCGTAACTACTCATAAAAAAATGAATATCAGTCCACACTTTTAGGACCGCTTATTTCTCCGCCAAATTACAGAACATTTTATACCCGGACAAGTTTTATGAGAATTATATTAATCCCGGATTGAAGAAAATAAACGTCTTTGTTATTTTACTTTTATAAACATGTTATTATAGTTTATAATCACCTGATCAAATTTTTGAATAAAATCAGCACCAAAAACACCACTTTCGTTCCATTGAGTTAAAACATCTTCCGGGTAAACAGAAATACTATCCATTTCAAAACGGACATTATCAATTGTAAAATCAAGCTTTGGCATTTTATATCCCTGATGATGTGCTATTCCGCCATAACCGGCAAGCCGCATAGAATCTTTTACGGCAACTTTTTCTATATAATCTTTATTCAGGATAAAATAATTATTTCTCATGTTTGACAATGATGAACCTGTATCAAAATGCATTAAAATATTATCGGAATCCTGATTGAGCCGGATAAATAAGTGTCTGTTATTCATAATCAGGTTGCATTCTGACAGGGTTGATTTTGTTTGCTTTACCGGAAAAACCATTCTTTTTTCAGACGGGAATATCTGAATTTCTCCAATTGCATTTAATAATTCTGAACCCAAAACGGCTTCAATTGAAATGGAATCTACCGGAGATATTTTATCAACAATGTAAAATAAAGGATTATAGAAAACGATATCTCCTATCTTCAGGCTGTCGGCAATTCCTGTTTTTGCAAAACCTGCCCCCACTCCTTGCATCGGAATGGAATCCACTTTCGCTATAATATTATATTTATTTGCAAACTGCTTGGTAACCAGACTGTACTTTGGATTACCTGTGTCGAAACACATAATTGCATTTATGCCGTTTATTTCGCAGGGGATATTCAAAGCTGTTCCCTTCCCAGCCTTCTCTATCAAAAGATCAATTTCCGTATCTTTTCGTGGCCGGCTTATTATTGTTGAAGGTAAAGTTCCTAAAATTTTATTAATTCTTAATGATTCCTGTAAGCTAGTTCTTAAATCAATATTAATCGGTAAATCTTTAGTATCGGCAAGAAATGATTCCAATAGCTCTGACGATTCTTTGTACCGGAATAATGTTTCAAGAAATCCTGTTTTGAGGTAAATCAGATATGCAATATTGTCCAAACCCAGTTGTTGCTGATAGGTTTTATTATTTAATAATGAATCTATGGCAATAATTCCGTTAACCGGATCATTAAAAGATTGTGCAAGCATAGCCTGTGCAAAATAGTCTATCATTGGGTTTAGCTGCCCTGATAATTCCTGATGCTTTAGTCTTAATTCAAACATTTTCTGTTCGTTCATAAGCTTTCCTACAACTTCGTCCGGTGATTGTGAATAGCCGGTTTGACTTAACAGTATTAAACTTAAAACAAACAGTTGTTGTATTATTCTCTTCATATGCTCAGGGTGTTTATATGTTTGTAATTCTGTTATCACCACGCCAAAAGTATTTTACACAGCCGGATTGGAAGTATAAGCACACTTTTTGTTATTCTTTATTTATCCGGCAAATTACAGAATATTTTATACTCAGGCAAGTTTTAGGGCAAATAAATCAATATTTAAATCTGAATCATTCTGACGGAACAGCAATATATTGTAATTTTATTCTTTGATAAATTTCTTTATTCCTGTTTGCCCATCAGGTGTTGAAACAGTATAAATATATGTTCCGGGAACAAAGCCTGCAATATTAATTTTGTCCTGATTCCGGATTGTTAAAGTTATAATTTCTCTTCCCTCAATATCGAATATTTTCAATTTTGAGTTCTCCGGTACATCTGTAAAATACACTTCATCGTGAGCCGGATTCGGAAAAATTTCAAATTTCAGATTTTCTGTAATTGATCCTGATATGCTTGTCCAGCCATCGGGATAAACAAGATCTCCGTCAACAATAAAATCTACGGTATAATCATCGCCATCTCCTGTCAGAATCTCATAAGGTATCCAGGTCTGATGCTCAATACTCGTAACAAACATCTGAATATTTGTATTAACCGGAATACTGGCAAAAGCATATTGTCCGCCGGAATCGGTAACAGAGATATCCAATATTTCATTTTCGTCAATATCTTTTAAAACAACTACCATATCCTGCAATGCTGTTATATTGTCGCCGTTATCAATTATTCCGACAAGACCGTGACCGGTATTTGATCCGTTAACGACACCGGCATCGCTATAATTTATATTTGCATTATAAACTGTTCCTTCGCTGATTGTTATCATATCAGCATCTTCGTGTATCAAAGCAGACTGATAATAAACATGAGGCAGGACATTATACTGTTCGGGATAAAGTAATGTTGATCCCAGATAATAATCTCCAACCAACAAGTCACTGAATTCTACCTGTCCTTCTGAGTTTAAAATCTGATCTTCAACCGTTTCAACATGTGAATTATTTTCATCATCAATAAAAACGCCATAAAGGGTTACTTTCACATGCCCGGCAGAAAAAATTTCAGGAGGATTTCCATGGGTTACAAGAGCGATAATTTTGTTTGTAGCGACATTTTCTGTAAAAACTACTGTTCCCTGAAGCAAATCACATTCATTGGCAGAGCTGCTCCAAACCGAATATGTTCCTTCAGAAAAATTACTACCCAATGAAATTAAATCACCGATTCCTGGAATCTCTTCCGTAACAGGCTCATCGCCAAGACTTACCCAATAAACTACTCCAACTTCACTATTGGCTATTGAGATATCCCCCAAAGAACCTATCTCCAAAATTCCGGTCTCTGGATTCTGAAGAATATTTAATTGTTCCGGTTCGGAAACTACAGTAATAATAAATGTGCAGGACTCTTCGCTGCCAATTCCTAAATCATAGGAATAAACTATGTAATATTCACCCGGGCCAACCAATGCCGGGTTAAGTTCTGTTATTTCCTCCACGTTATATCTATAAACTCCACCCTCAGGGAAAGCTCCTGTTAAAACAATATCTTCGTTACTGTTTTCACAAACGACAACATCTTCAGGACATGTTAACGGAGGTAATACAGCAGTTGTAAATGATTTCTGCTGACCATAAGCAGTACCATAACTATTAGTTGCATAAGCCCTTACATAATAAGTCATATCTGGGAATAATGGAGTAATATTGCTTAAATAATCACCTATACTGGAGCCTTCGTATGACAAGCCTGAATTTGTTTCAACAGTAGGATTTTCTGATGTACTCCATACAATACCTCTGGAAATTATTTCAGAACCCCCTTCAGCATAAATAAAACCTCCTGAAACAGCAGAAGAGTAGGTTACAGATGTAATTTCATCCGTAACAAGCACCGGTAGAGTTAAATCCTGAACTGCACTCACAATAACATACAAAGTTGTATCATGTACGCATCCGAAATCATCGGTAAGAGTGAATACAAAAGGCTGAACAGTTGTTACATCAGGGGTTTCTGTTATGAGATATGTCGCGGATGTACAACTCTGATTTTCCGGATTATCAATCTGAGCCAGGTAATCTCCAGACCAAACCGAAGAATATGTATTTGTGTAACCCCAGACTTCCGGAAATACACTTTCATTGAAATCCAGATACCATCCAAACACATAACCGTCATCTGCAGACCAGTTGTCGCATATTCTCAATTTCCAGTTTCCATTCATGGGACAACCGATAAAGCCCGAAAAACTATTCCATGGAGCATAATTACCGGCCGGCAGTGTTACCAGACCACTTGCGGCAGCTTCCATTGTCTGGGTAGCTTCCGGGGTTATAACATACCAATATCCCTGATCCGGCGGAACCCCTAAATTGCAACCTCCGCCACCCTGAATTCCCATTTGCACATACTGTCCGTTCGGGCATTCCAACCTGAAGGTCAAATCTCCCAGATATGAGTGAACAAGATTCATTCCTATAGCATTTAAGTCTTCTGCACTTTCAAACAACCTACCATCTTCAAAAATATTTACGTCAATACTTGTTTCAAAACAAGCCGGAGGAGTATCGGCCAGATACACAGTATCGCTGCTGCTTATAATTTGATATACTTCTCCGGTTTCCCATTCTTCACTGGTATAACCTGCACAAATCTGAACAGGTTCGCCGGGATTAATAATGTCAGGAACAACATTGGTTTCTTCCGCAACCCAATCAGATAACAAAGGGATTCTTACTTTTTTAAATGCATTATTATTACTATGGCACGAAGCAGTATCTTCAATAATCAAAGTAACATTATAACCTGCCCGTTCTGTAAAAACATGAGTAACTGAACTAAGACCCATCCCTTCCTGTATCGGAGATCCATCATCAAAATTCCATTTGAATATAACATTTTCATCTCCTAGCGGATAACCACACTCAGGATAGGTCCCCGTTGCCTCAAAGTTTACTTCCATCGACTGATTATTTGTAAAATCCCAGCAAAGATTTACAAATCCATTTACGTCAGGTTCCGGTGATGATGAGATAATTTCAACAGTCATCGGATTACAGAAATCTGCATAAAAAACGACTTCATTCCCGTAAGAAGTTCCTTCACTACTTGTAGCATAAGCACGAATATAATATGTAGTTCCCTGAACAAGGTCTGTAATTGTACTCTCGTAATACCCGGTAGAAATCCCATTATAAGTAAGGCCCTGGTTATCTTCAATTGTAGGATTATGGACAACATCCCAAACTATACCTGTAGCTATCAGTTCCGAATCCCCGTCACTTGTTACAACACCTCCTGAAATTGCATATTGATTAGTAAAATAGAAAACTTCCAGAGTTGTAAGTTCCGGCAATCCTGAAACTAATAAGCTGTTTTTTATACAACGGACAGAAAAAGATTCTTTTAAATCATTTGAAACACTTAAACAACTAATAGCATACCCTCTCTGAATTTTACAATAATAATTATCGTTTTGAGTTTGGTTACTACATGTAAACCAGGCACCTGTATTTCCGATATAATTAAAGTTACCGGAATAACTGCGGCCTCCTCCCGGCAAAGCATTAAAGCCACTTTCACCAAACAAAGGATCATTAACCAGGGCACCTGAATTCCATAACAAAGAATTCCCTGCGAGCAAACTTCCTTCAGATGACGAAGTACAACCGTAGCCTGATATTTGCGACATATCCATACCGATAAACATTAATAATTCCAGCCATTCGTCATTACCCGGCAAATGCCAGCCTGTAGGGCAAACTCCCTGAACACCGCTTGGATTGGAATTGCTGTAAAGACCGTTTGGTGAAGCAGCCAGCCAGTTATATAACACACCATATTTTTGATAATTCTCAGAAGCTTTAGCGTCAACAACTGAATTGTCAGAACTGGTATAACCATAAACAGCAAAATGTGGTCCTGAGTCTGTCCATTCTGCAACCGGCCCGGTAACCTGCGGTAAAAACTTCAGGTTCTCTGCCATCCAGCATTGACTTCCAAACTCAACTGTTTTATAAACATTGCCATCCCTGTTATCAGTCAGCAATCCGCAGTTGGGAACATCTTCGGTTTCGAATACTATCTCGTTCCCGTAGCTGATTCCGACAGAATTTATTGCATAAGCTCTGGCATAATATGTAGTACCGTTCAACAGTTTAGTCAAAGCAACTTCAAATTCTGAACTTGTTGGCAGTAACTGAATGTTTTTATCATTGGTTTCTATTGTAGGATTTGGCGTAACCCCATAAACAATACCCATGAGAGTAACAACAGAGCCACCGTCACCGGTAATTATTGCCCCTGTTGTTGCCGAAGTTCTGGTAACTTCTGATGCCGGATTTGTACTTATTGCAGGAATACCTGCAGACTCTTCAGGATCTTTAACACATCTGATTGAAGCTCCGATTATTTTTTCATAATAAAGACTATCAACTAAACCACTGTCATACTCCATGTTAATGATTACAGAATGTGTTAATGAAACTTCATCTGAAGTCCAGAAATCAGAATATACTTTAGGATTAATAAATCCACCGTTAGTCTTGCGATAACCAGCCGGCAAAGCAGAAAATCCGACAAGATCGGTACCATAATGTATTGTACTGGCTGACCATGCCGGCGGATTTGTCTGGTTACATTCACATGCCAAAGGAGAATCTGTCTGTCTGCATGACTTAAGTGCATTTGCAGCACCATTATATGTATCTGCATTGATAATACCAAGTGTATTTGATAAATAAACCAATAGCGGATTCCACTCAAGATAAGCCGGAAGATGCCAACCTTCGGGACAGGCAGTTTGCGCAGCAGTCCAATTATAAAAAACACTATAATTTAAGTAGTTTTCATTGGCCATAGCATCTGTTACCGAATTTGAAACAGACGTATAACCATAAACCCCATATCTTGGCTCAGTACTACTCCACTGATTAGACGGACCTGTAACAGATGGAAGGTATTTTAAATTTTCGGCCATCCAACATTGTTCACCTACAATCACAGTTTTATAAATTTTCCCGTCTCTCGAATCTACAATATTTCCACAATCAGGGAATTGAGAGGTTGCAAAAGATAATTCTTCACTATAGGCAATTCCAACATTATTAATTGCATAAGCCTTTACATAATATGCTGTATTGGGTTCCAGTCCTGAAAGTGTCATTGAAAAACTCTCCATGTTTGTTCCGTTTGAAGTAATTCCTGAATTATCTTCAATTGTTAAATCCGGACTTGTTCCATAAATAAAACCTTTGCTATATATGACCGAACCTCCATCCGAAATGATATTGGCTTCAACATTGGCTGAATTTGGTAAGTTATCAGTTACCGGTAAAATGCCGATATCCGGAACAGTAGCTTCCGCGCTACAATCTTTTACACATCTGACAGAATTTCCAGTGGTTTTAACATCATTTGAGCTAAACACATTCGTATAAGACGCACTCATGTATCTTATCAATGAATTTGTTGTCGAATATTCATCAGATGTCCAGTATTTACCTGAATACCCCAAACTGTTAAAAACACCTGAGCTATTGCGGTTGCCGGAAGGTATTGCTCCGAACCCTGTAATATTATCTGATCTTATCGAGGCATTATTATCCCATCTGGGATGTTCCGTAACATCACAACCGCATCCAATCGGGGAACCTGTTTGCCTGCATGATTTAAGAGCACCGGCGACACCATTTAATCCATTTATATTACTGTAATTATATTCTTCAAATAAATAATCTAAAAGCACGTTCCACTCTGCATCTTTAGGTAAATGCCATCCATCAGGGCAAGCTGTCAATGCAGCAGTCCAATTATAAAGAGCTCCGTAATTTTTAAATCCATCTGTTAATTTTGCACCTTCAATTGAATTCAGCGGATCTGTATAATTATAAACAGCATAACGTGCGACTGTCGAATTCCATGATGTATTTGGGCCTGTAACTTCCGGCAAATACTTTAAATCTTCTGCCATCCAGCATTGGTCTCCAATGTTAACGGTTCGATAAACTCTTCCGTCTCTCGTGTCGGTAATTAAACCGCAATTAGGATAATCACCGGACAAAAAACTCAAAGTTTCGCCATAAGATGTTCCGGCTTCGTTAATGGCATAAGCACGAACATAATATGTTTTGTTTACAATAAGTCCACTAATTGTGTCAATAAAATCAGCTACACCTGTTCCATTGCTTGAAAATCCGATTCCTGATTCTATGGTCGGATCTGGTAATGTATCATAAACAAGTCCTTTTTGTAGTATTGCAGAGCCACCATCATCAATAATATTACCGCCGGATTGTAATGAAGTAATTGAAAGTTCTGTTACAGGAACAGTGTTTATCGATGGAATTTGAGCAGATTCAGACATGTTACGGATACATCTGACAGAAAACCCTGCTGATTTACTGTTAAATGAGTTGATATTAAGGCCCACTGCCCCACTTGATAAGGAAAGCCACACATAATGTGCCGATGAAGTTGATGATGAATCTGACAACCACCAATAAGCATTAAAACCAGGTGAAGAAAAAGCGTAAATTATATTACCCGCCGGTAATCCGTTAAATCCTAATTTGTTTGTCCCGTAGGTAGTGTAATATTCATTCCACCGAGGCTCTTCCAAGGTATTACAATTGCATGAAAAAGAGCTGCCTGTCTGCCTGCATGATTTCAAAGCATTACCGGCTCCGTTTAAGGTATTCTCATTATGTATGTCATATTCGTATTCCAGATAATCAATAAGAACTGTCCATTCTGCAAACGAAGGCAAATGCCAGCCTTCAGGGCAGGCTGTTATGGAACTGTACCAATTGTATAATACACCATAATTCGTATAATTGTCAATAAGCATCGCATCTGTAACAGAATTATCTGTACCTGAATATCCATTAACGGCATATTTGGGATTTGTGGAAGTCCAGTTAGAAATATCTCCGGTAACTTCCGGCAAATATTTCAAATTCTCAGCCATCCAGCATTGAGAGCCAATAACAACGGTACTGTATGTTTTTCCGTCTCTGGCATCTGTAATTGTACCACAATTCGTAAAATCAGGTGTTGTAAAATTTAAAATTTCCCCATAAGCAATTCCGTTTTCATTTATAGCAAAAGCACGTATATAATAGGTTAAATTGTTTTCGAGACCATTCAAAATACAGATAAACTCTCCTGTTCCTGTTCCGTTTCTGATAATTCCCTGATTACTATCAATATTAATATCGTCAGATGTCCCCCAAATTAATCCGCGGTCATAAACAGCAGAACTTCCGTCATTAGAAACATTTCCACCGGCGACAGCACTAATATGGTCAACATTTGTGGCTGAAACAGTATTTACTGTAGGTATTGATGAAAGCGGACCTGCATTTTTAACACATCTCACAGAATTTCCTGTTTCTTTTATGGTGTTGCTACTAATTAAATTACCTGAAGAATAAGATAGTTTGGATATACCGACATATGATGGATAATCTTCTGTTGATGTCCACCAGCTCCCGTAGTAACCTGCAGGACTGAAACTTCCGGAGGATGTTCGCAAGCCACCCGGCATAGCAGAAAAGCCAAGGCCATTTGTCCCGAAATTATCTGAGTTTGAATTCCATCTTGGGTGGCTTGATGTATTACAGCCGGTTTCTAACGGAGAATCGTTCTGTCTGCATGATTTAAGTGTATTTCCTGCTCCGTTAAATATATCGGTATTTTCTATCCCGTACACGTTGTTTATATAATCCTGCAATACTGTCCACTCCTCCTTAGCCGGCAAATGCCAGCCATCGGGGCAAGCAGTTGTTGCGGCCGGGAAATTATATAACACTCCGTAATTTAAGTAATCCGATGTTGCCATAGCATCTTCAACAGAATTAAAACCGCTGGTATAACCGGAAACAGTGTATTTTGGCTGTGTTGAATTCCATTCTGAACCCGGGCCTGTAACTTCCGGTAAATACTTCAGATTCTCCGCCATCCAGCATTGTGATCCGATCAGAACAGTGCTGTATGTTTTACCATCTCTGGCATCAGTTATTATACCACAATCTGCAGGAGTTATGGTTGTAAATTCCTGATTATATCCATAAGAGGTTCCGGCACTGTTTGTCGCATAAGCCCGGACATAATAACCTGTACCTGCCGAAAGTCCATATATATAGCTGTTAAATATACCCGAATTCGTCCCGTCAGTTGTGATTCCGTCATTGTTGTCTATTGTAGGATTTTCAGTAGTACTCCAAACCAAACCACTAACAATAATTTCTTCACCACCATTATCAAGAATCTCTCCACCCCCGCTTGCCGTAGTTTGGGTAACTCCCGAAATAACAAATGTATTAACAGTTGGTACTGATTGTGAGAACAAATTGCTTACTCCTGTAACAATAAGAAGCAAAAATAAGGTTGCTGCAAATATTTTATTCATTTCTACCGGATTTTAACCATTACTTAAAGCATTTCAATGCCTGCTTGTTTACGCTTTTATCTGTGCGCTAAAATACAAAATTATTTATATAGATTTAAAAAAAGTATAGATTTTCAAATTTCACATCAGCAATATAAATCACTGAATTACAAGTATTTATAAATCTGCAATATTTTGCATTTTGGAATTATTAAAATTAATGGGGCAGAAACATGTATGGCATACGGGAATATTATGAGAAAAACTAAAGTTCATTCGTATTCCTGAACAAGTACTTGAAATGAAATCTTCTTCTGAATTGTAAAGTTTGAAATTTTGATTTTAATTTGCTTTGCGAAAAGCCAATTTTTAAATTTGGTGGTAAACGGAAATGAGACTGCCGGAATTATCAGCTTAAAACCTCGAATGGGATATAGGTATTGTTAGAGGCTGCCGTTTGTTAGTCGTTTAGTCTGTTTTCTATATCCATTCTTTGGTGTAAAACCCTGATGATTTCAACAATGTTATTCTTCTTATCAATCTTGTAGAAGATTAAATGTGATTTTATTTTAGTACAAAAATAATCTTTTCTCACAGAGCTGAAATCGAAACCAGAATCTGGTTTCTCTGCAACATATTCAAATTCGTCAATAATTAAGTTCAAATATCTGTCCGCTTGTTCTATTGACCAGGTTTCAAAAGTATATAACCAAATATTTTCAAGGTCTTGCTTTGCTAAGAGACTTAGTTTGTATTTCATTATGCAGGAAGGTGCTTTTCGTGAATGTTTTTAAGAAATGTATTACGATCAAAATCCTTTACAAAACCAGATTTTTCACCTTTCTTTAATTCTTTGATAAGTTCAGATTTTTTTGATTGTTCATATTCAAAAAGTCTAAGAGCTGCTCTAACAACTTCACTTGCTGATGAGAACTTACCTGACTTTATTTGTTGATTAATGAAATTATCGAAATAGTCTCCGAGTAGTATTGATGTATTCTTAGCCATAATCGTAACTGTTTTTTCACAAAGATACCAATTGTTGGTATTGTGTGCAAGTTTTTTTCGGTTGTTGCTAACGGTTGCAGCTATGTGGAGTGCGGAAATTCAATGAACTATCCTTATCAAAGTTCGCATGGAACCAAATTTTTAAATTTTGTTTTTATATTTTTCTAGATAAAACCAAATCAAAAAATTTGGCGGTGTTCGGAAACGCGTCTCACGTCCAAGCTCCCACGCTTCGAACATTACATATAGGTGTTGTTAGCATTAGGGCTTTTTTAGATGATCTGGAATCCTTAAATTTTCTTTAAATGCTTTTATATTTGAATGATTCCGATACTTATCAAAAAGAGATTTAATAATTACTCCTGAAAAAATTAACCCAATCAATGAAATTATTGATGAAATAATAACATTTGAGACAAGTTTGGTTATAACCTCGTTCGCTTGATTCAAATTCCAATTTGTTAATTGAAGAAAATACAAAATTGGCAAAGAAAAAACAATGATGGAAATTGCAAACTCAATCCAAGATCTTTTTCTCCATTTGAAAATTTCTTTATTATAAAAATCTTCTAATTTTTGTTTTAATTCATTTTCTGCTCTTTTTAACTCTTTTTGCTTTAAAACATTTAGCTCTACTTCGAAGCTTTTTTGTTTGGAATTACTGTCTAGTAATTTTTCTTTAAGGAGCTGGTTTTCGTTTTTTAATTCTTCTGCCGTTCTATTACGATCCCTAGCTTTTGCAGTTTCCTTACTAAGCTCTGTTATAATGTTTTCAATTTGCGCTATTCGTTTGGTTTCTATTTCTTTTTGTTTTTCAGCCTCCTTTTGAAGTGTTTTAATAAACTTCTCTTTATCCTCTTTAGCTAAATCATTTAAGCCTGTTAAATTAACAATTTGCTTGTTAGCAATTCGTTTTGCAACTCTTACGACTTGCTCCGCAGATAAATCTTCAGATGCGTATTTATTAATATTATCATCAAGTTCCTTTATAATTGCATTTTTGGGCATTGTTGCAATTAGAGTACTTGAAACTAAACAAGAAAGTCCTGTTTCCGAAATATCTTTTCCATTAGTAGCAGAATCAAAATTTGGATTTGAGAGCCATAAAATATTTAACAGGATATCTACCTTTATTATTTCTGGTTGATAGTCGTTTTTTTGAGTTTTTTCACTGTTTTCGGTATCGTTAAATACACTACTTGTCGCATTATTTACAAACCAACAAGGGACTCTATCAAAAGACTTATACTTTTTATTATTTCTTTTATCCCTAACATAATATAATGCAGTTGCGTCATGTAATGCGGCTACATCGTTATTTCTATAATCTTTCAATGCTATATATTCTTTACTAAATTTCGCAATGTTTCGATACTTTTCTGTATTGGGAATAATATAGATTCCATATTCTTTTGATAATGTATCTGATAGCCCGTCAGCTATTTTTTCTAAATCAGTTTTTGAAAGCTTCCTCCTGTCACAAGCATTATATATATCCTCTGGATTGATTTTTTTTGTTAAAAAATACTCATTGAATGATTCACTTCTTCTATTTAGTAGTCTCACAGTTTCTTCAATTGTATCTATTAATACAGTTAGTTTATATCCGTGATGATTTGCAATAGAAATCAACTTTCTACAAGAATGAGCAGATTCAGGGGTATTTAAATCTAAAAGACTTACAATAAAATTGGTGTCAAATAATAATTCTACATCGGATTCAATTTTAGGTGATGCATATTCTATATACGTACTAATTATTGTCCCTAGATATAAGTCTTTTATTCTGTCATAAACAGTAGGAATTTTTTTGAAGTAATCAACAAACTGTGCTTCAATAGAATAATCGTTTCCATTTGACTTCGTTGTATTTTCACTTAGGTATTTAGAAATAAATATTTTATTTTTTTCAAGGAATGTAAAAATCGAAGTATAATCTGCTTTTGGAATTTCGCTAATTTCACAAAATTGTTTAAATAAGTTCTCTATCTCTTCAATTTCTTTTTGTTTCTTTTCAATTAGCGAGTCAAATTCTGTAAAAACATAGTTCTTTATTGCAAAAGCGCCATCTTTGTACAGTAAAAATTTATTGTCAGACTCGTCATTAACCTCCTCACTGATTTTATGTAGAATTAGTTTTAATACAGTTACAGGGATATCAATACTATAGAGAACGTTAATCTTTGACTGTATTTCAGAGATGTTCTTACCACTATAGATACCTTCACTGTTTAATATCGAAATTGCTCTTTTTGCTAAAGGAATAAATATTTCTATTAAGCCTTTTGATAAAGTTCCAGTATTATTAATATGAGCCAATAAACTATAAGTAACAATTTTTTTATTTTTCATGCTTTATAAATTTTTATTTTTGATTTTAGCCTTAATGCTAACGCTCTTATCTCCACACCAAAAGTGTTTTTATACAGTCAATACGGCTGTATATCCACACTTTTATTATGGTTTATTTCTCAGCCAAAATACAGAATATTTTATATCCGTACAAGTTTTACGGCAAATAATTATTTGGTATTGTAAAACATGGATAGCAGAACAGGAAAGGTTGTATGAAGATGGTTTCTTAAATTTTAAAGCGGAATGCTCCTCCCGGATTAAGTGCTGCCCCGGCTGTTATTTTGCTTGTTGCTACCGCCGGACTATTTTAACAGGCATTTTATAAATCTTTTTTCAGATAAATCATATCAACAAGTTGTATGTCTCCATCGAACATAGGATGGTCGTAATTGTCTGTAAAAAAATTCTTTACCCGGTGTGACTTTTCAAATCCGCAACCTTCATAAAACGACAGAATTGCCGGCGTTTCTCCTGTCCCGACAAGCATTGTTCTGTAATCGTTTTTATAAAAATCAGAAATGAATTTTATCAATGCTCTGCCATAACCTTTGCCCTGATATTTAACGTATGTCGCTATGTTTTTCAGCTCGCAGGTTTCACTGTTTATAGGCAGTATAACGCAAACACTTTTTAAATCATCGTCATACAACGCGAATAAATCTCCATCCGGCAAATATTTGTCAATCATATTTTCCTGCTCGTCTGCCAGCAACAATAAGTCAAGGAACTGTTTCTTGTTTTCGATAATCTTTTCTATTTTCATCGCATCTCAGTTATTATTTTTACCATAAGCAAATCCGAGCCCTTTCGCTTTAAGTTCGTCCTGAAGTTTTACCCACGATTCCCAGCCTTTTTCTCTTAAAACGTGTGGTCTTTAAGAAAAGAATAGCCTTCCAATAATTCTGTAAAATGCTCGCAAGGGTTACTGTCGCAAAATGCACACATTTCAACATTTTTTTCTTGTGCACACAGCCTTATTTTGCAAGCCGGGTTTCCACTGCCCTCCCTGCACGAGATACATATACCTCCGGTGGACATCCCTTTTAAGAATGACCAGAATTTTTCGCCATCGGGAAAGAATTGTATTATTTCTTCAAATCCAAGCTTCTGCATTTCTTCATATAAAACTTTAGACGCAGGTTCGACTTTTAGCTTTACGTCGCAATTTTCACAGTAAAGGCCACAGTAACAAGTATATTTTTTGTCCATTTTCTTAATATTTTATTTTATTTATTCTTCCATTTCACTGTAACGGTTTTTTTGCATTGCAGCAATGGGCGCAGCTATGTGGAATGCAGCAGAAGTAGCGATTACTCTGTCATACCCGTAATGAGCCAAACCGTTGCGTAATTTTTCTATTTATTCTAATTTTTACGGTAAAGATATTTTTTTTCTTAAAAAAATCTAAATCGGTTTGTCTGGTTTTAGTAAGAATAATGCTCTTACAAGTTCCCACGCCCACCGCATTATCACATAGGGGCTGTTAGCTCCTTTGCATTTTGTCCGAACTTGTGTAGTAGATTTTTCCAAAATTTCTCTTCATAAATTTCTAAAATTCTCATTGGATGTTTTAATCGCATCTCTTGCTGCTGTTCTTCATTTAGTAAATTAAATTCTATCGAATATCTTTGTAGAGAGAAATCATTTCTAATTTGATAGATTGCTTTTATTGAGTATAACAGCATTGTAAAAAATTCATCAAAACTTTGGTCTCTGTTTATGTTAAGCAAGACAATATAATTAGAGTCTGCAACAATACTTTGAGCTATAAAAATGGATAATGCAGTATCACTTAATATTGTATCATTAACTTTAAACTCTTTACTATTGTAGCCGCTCAAATTAATAACATTAGTAAAACAACTTAAATCTTGTTTCAAATCGAAAGGAGGGTTAACAAAAATATAAGTTGAATCTACAGGAGGAGGAAGATAAAAATTTAAAAAATGAAGATTGTAAAATCCATAGTTGTTTAATGGATATTTAAACGCATAAGAAATGTGTAAGAGATATTTTTCTTGAAGATGTTGTTTTACACCTTGAACAAAATCCATTTTAATTTCTCTGTCGATGAAAAGGTTTACAATTTTAGCATTTGAGCCAGATTCATCTCTTGATTGTGTTAATTCATCAAGCCTTTCTTCCAACTTTGAAAATGAAATTTTTTTACCTTCAAAGAGTAGAATCGGTTCTGATTCCTTTGAATATTTATTCGATTCAACAATAAAAATATTAAAATAATCTACTTCGTAAGAAAGCTTATAATTATCAATCTTGGCAATTGGTAAGTTTATACAATAATTGGCAGGAATTAATTTAAAACTTCCCTTTGAATCAATTCTCGGTGATGCTTTAAAATTCAATACTATACATGCAATAATTGATAAAACAATTGCAGAGTAAATCAGCCAAAGTATCTTTTTTTTTGTATTTTTAAAATGCTCTACCATTCTGACACTTTTTTTTGCATTGCTGCCAACTCCCTTACCCCCACCACAAAAGTGCTTTTACACTCCCAATCCGGCCGTATATCTACACTTTTTTTCCGGTTTATTTCCCAGCTAAAATACAGAAGATCTTATGCTCAGGCAAGTTTTACGACAAATAATTAATTGAGGTTGTAGAACATGGCTGGCGGGTTTCTAAAATTTTAGAAACAGGGAAGATTACAGAGAACATTAAAAATCCATATTGAAAATTTTGTGTGAAAACGAAATCAATGTCCCAAAAACATGCAAAGGGCTACGCAGACAGGTTTTGTCAGCAAGTGTTTTATTTGATTACTGTTATTTTCCATTTAAAATCCAAACTAATCAGGTGTTCGTATTTAAATTCAAAATCAGGATAAACATTTGCAATAGTTGGCCTGTAAATAATCCCCATGTAAAACCTTTTCCCTATCTGGTGATAGCCGTCGAGTGTAATTCCGAAAGAATTACCTGATTTCTTTGCCGGATCTCTGGTTGGTGGCAGTGAATTCCATCTGTTATAATAGTCAAGTCTCCACGTATTTTTCGAAAAGTTTATTCCATATCCTACAGAAAATCGCCTACAACGAAAATTATCCGTTAAACTTGCATATATGGAATTCATCGACTCTTGTTCTCCGCTGAGGTCAACAGCTCCGGGAACAGGAATAAAAAAGTCCTCAACAGCAGCTCCTGCAAGACAAATATATTTATCTTTTTTGTAATAGTACTCTAATCCCGCTGAAATTCCCCAAAAGCCGGTGTTTAATTTTGGAGTTTCCTGATTTGGGTGTAAATAGAAGCTGTTTACCCAGGGAAGCGAATATGTAAGATTAAGCTGTCCTTTATTTGTCTGATAGGTTTTTGTCCAATAATTATAGTATTTTTCTGATATTTCAGGCCTGATTATTCCTGTAGTATCAGAAGAATTCAGGAAAATAGTTTTCCCGTAATAAAACCGCTTTTGATTTGTAAAGTCTATTCCGTACATAACAGGCAGAATGGGATACAATACTAAATTACCATATAGAAATGCTGCATTAGGTGAAGATTTTACAATATATTCTTTCATTAAACTATCTCCGATAAGCCTTATTTGTAAATCTTCCTTCGATCGTTTAATTTTCAATTCTGCCGGTAATACATATATACTGTCCAGTATCACGGCTCTGGCATTTGATAAATCGGTGGTTATCGTAACCTTATAATCTCTTTTTGTAACCAATGTAGCACATGATGACAAAAAAACCAATATTATAAAATAAAGTATTTTCTTCAATTTTGCAGTGTCTTTAAAATTGTTGACAACTCATTTATCTTTAGCTAAAATATTTTTCACCAACCAATCCTTAATATATAACTCCAGCTTTATCATAATTTATTTCCCCGCCAAATTACAGAACATTTTATACTCAGGCAAGTTTTAGTGGAAATAATTATTTTGGGATTGTAAAAATGGCCGGTATTACAGCAGCTTATTTCATATCAGTAAGCACTTTTTCCAGAATCAGATTAAATTCTGCAGGTTTTTCTATCATCGGGTAATGTCCGGTTGCAGATATAGTTTCTACCTGAAAACTGTTTTTACAATGGTTTTTAAGCCCGGTTTCGTTTGTGGGAGAACCGTCACTGTTTATCAGGTATAACTTATAATTAAGCTGTTCCAGTCTTTGTGCATCGGCATAAGCGTATTGCATCTGGTTAATGCAGGTTTCATAGCCAATAACGGGATCGCTGTTTGCAAAATCTGTTTTTACCCTGTCTCTCGCTTCTTTTGGTGTTGCCGGGTGAAAAAGCATCATATCTGCATATGCCGGGGCTGAATTTTTAAAATCATTTTCAAGCAACGGGAAGAAGTCGTTTATTTCTTTCATTTGCTCCGGAGTAAATGTAACATCAATTAATTTAAAATTGTCAACACCTACAATACCTGCTATTTTGGGATTGTTGCTTAATGCTGTTTGCAACATTATTTCACCGGCCATTGAATGCCCGATGATTACTACATTTTTTAAGTTCATCGTGTCAATAAATGCTGCTACATCATTGGCATATTCTTCTATAGTCCAGTTTGTTCTTTCTGCTTTGGATTTGCCAAAGCCAGGCAGGTCGATCGCGTAAACATTGTAATTCTTAGAAAAATATTCTACCTGATTTTCCCAATATGTTCCGTCAATACACCAGCCGTGTATAAACAGAAGTGTTGTGTCGCCCTGTCCTTGTTGAAAATAATTTATTTCAACCTGATTGTCTCTGATTGTGACTTGTTTTGCTGTCATTCTTTCCTGTGTTTGTGCCTTGCCTACATTCGATAAAAGTAAAGCAATGACGATTAATAAAATTGCTTTTTTATTCATTTTTGTTTGAATTTGAAGCAAAAATAAAAGGCACATATGACAGCCCTTTGTCAGGGGTCTAAAATAATCTTTTAGAACGTTCTTCCAGATAGTGTTCCATGCTGAAAGTCTCGTCGGGTTTGAAATGAGTCTGAAGCAATTTCAGTTCTTTTATTCTGTCAAGGCGAAACTCTCTTATTTCCTGCCGCAACTCACAAAAGGCAATTGTTGTCCAGACAGCACCACTGAAATAAACGGCATAAGGCCAGATTGTCCGTTCTATTATCTGCTCTTCGCTTCTTGACTGGTATTGAATTTTTATTTTTTCGTTTTCTGTAATTGAATGCTGAATATTGTCCAGGTACAAACTTGTAGGTGCCCAGGGTTTTTGAAATCCGATTCTTGAATTTAGAAATTCCAGTTTGTCTTTGTCTTTGAGTGATAAAACTGCTTTTATTTTTAAAAGTGCTGATTCGTAATTTTGTTTGAGAGAATCTTCGGTATGGTAGTTTAAAATTTTACTTGTCGTTACCAGAGCTCTTGCTTCTTCCATCGTGAACATTACAGGCGGCAACCTATAACCTTCGACTAAAAAATAGCCCTTCCCTTCTTCTTCGCCAATCGGAACACCGGCAAGTCTTAATGTCTGAATATCTCTGTAAATTGTCCTGTTTGTAACTTCAAACCGTTTGGCTATTTCGCGGGCAGTTATCAGTCGTTTTGACTGAAGTTGTATGAGTATGCTTGTTAGTCTGTCAAGTCTGTTCATTGTATTTGTGGTGTTTGGTTAAATTGGTTAAATTGTTGGGAATGGTTGGTATGTGAAGTGTAGGAAATTTCGATGCACTTTCCTGTCAACCGACCGAAGAAAGCTTCACGAAGCGTAGCAAGTAAACCGCTATGTTGTTTGAGCGGGCTGCAAACTTTGATATTTACAACTTTGCCTGCCATTACTTATACAAAATATTGTGTATAGTTTTATTATCTTATACTCCTTTTAAAATTCGAATATTTATCGTAATCAAACTCATTATCAAAAGCTTTATCTACAAACTGTTTAATATTCCGATTTGAAGAATAGGCATTTCTTCTATCATATATCTGGGAATTATCATTGATGTTTTTAACAAGTGCTTTTAATTCCTCTTTTGAAAATGTTTCAAGATAAGGCTTAATTAAACTATCATATCGAGTATCAGCATTGTCATAATTTAAACTATATCCAAACATTTCAATCAAAAACATATTTGCATCATTAGAAAAACCTGATTGTAAAGCAGTCTCGTACAATTGTAGAATACTTTGAGTTGTTATCCAAATGTTCTCATACTTATTTTCGTCTGAATATATCTTTGCACGCCTCTTGATCGTCTTTTTAATGTGCTTTCTTATGTCCCCTGTCAAAAACCACGCATATGTAGCCAAATCCAAATCAAGATTGATTTTATTCTTAATCAGAATTTGAGCACTTTCATTTAGAATAGAATAAATATCAGGGTAATTATTTAACAAGTTAATTACATGAAGTAAATATTTCTCGTTAAAATCACTGTAATAATCAACTTCTGAGCTTAATAGTTTTATGTACTCTCTGTAATTCCTGTCAATGAATACTAACAACGCTTTAAGATTAATGTCTCGATTGTCATCACAAATTGGATTATTAATTTTAAATGTAATTTTCCACAAAGATTTAAAAACTTGTTGTTCTGCATTCCAATTTAACTTATCAAGGTACTTGGATTTAATATGTTTCTTCAAATCATTGTCATTGAATATAATGCCCTTAATCGCAGCGAGGTCATTTACGAAATCATCGAATACAGCTCGCGATAAAATAGGTGGTTTAGTTAAAATTCCTTCAAGACAATTTCTTATATGAGCTCTTGCCGTTTCTTTATTTGGTTTATATAATTCATAATTCTGAGTCAACACAGGATGAGCACATAAATGACGATGCTTCTGTAATGTAGTTAAATTTAGATAATCAGCAGGTTCTAGTAAATTGGTTCTTTCTTTAACTAATTCAATAAGTTTAGATTCCCAATCTGGAGAGTTTGGGCTATTAGATTGTAAAGTATTAATCTCATTGAGTATTACTTCTGCTTTAATATCATTATAAATCTCTTTTAAGTCCTGTAATTTATAAATCAAATCGGCAATTGCTATCGAATATAGCATTACAATTACAGACCTAAAACTATCATTATAATATGATTTTATAACTTCTTCAAAATATTCTCTCGTTTTTGAAGAATTTATTTTGTCTACACTACTATCAATTGAAAAGTCTCTCATACTTTTAGAATTCTTAAATTACAGACAACTCGCCTATCCTCACACCAAAAGCATTTTTACACTCCCAATCCGCATGTATAACCACACTTTTGTTATGTTTTATTTCTCCGCCAAATTACAGAATATTTTATACACAGGCAAGTTTTAGCCAAACAATTATTTGGACTTGTAAAACATGGCTTGTAAAACATGGCTTGCAAAACATGGCTTGCAAAACAGGAATATTATAAAGAAAATAAAATTATGCTACTTTCGTGACTGCTTGCAAGAAAATCCGTCTTCTGAATCAGAAAGATTGTATGTAGATGGAGAACTAAAATTCAAAACCGATTGGAATACATGCAAGTTGTTATGAGTAATATCAGATTATTCGATTATGGCTCATAAATACACGTTGTTCGGCTACGTGGTATTTTACTATCAAACTCCATAAAGGAGCCTCTCGAATTACGTATTTGTAGCGGGCTGTACACCTTGACATTAACTACATTACCAAACTTATTAAAAATACCGATGTCCGGGGTTTATTCATTTCCGTCTTTATGCTATTTAACTTTATTTATCAAGGACATTTTGTCTTTGATTTTGTCCCCGACAAACATCTGTTTATTTTTCAACTATTTATCAAGGACATTTTGTCTTCGGGATTGTCCTTGATTTCTAATTTTTAATTCTATACTTTACCCATCTATTTTCACCTTCTTTTTCTAATAATCCTTTATCAAAAAGTTTGGCTATTCGTCTTTGGGCTGTCTTATCTGTCAAACCAAAATGTCTGGCATATTCTTTCACAGAAACTAAATCATTCTGTTGAATAAAAAATAAACCATCCCTATCTTCTCGGGTTAAATCTTTAGCACTAAAACCTTTTAATTCTGGTATTAACGTAGAATCTCTAACAAATGCTATTTCTAAAATATTTCCTGTTAATTTGAAAGTTGGCAATGGGAAACCACTATCGGGCAGTCGCTTCATATTTCGCAAACCAATCCCCCTTGCTTCGGCCAGCCCCATTCGGTTATAAACGAACATAATCTTCGGATTTCGGCTAATAGAAGGCAAATCCATAGTCCGAATATCATCAATTGTAATGGAGGCATTGGCATACCTGGACTTCTAACTATAATTTTTTCAGGACCAATATATAAATAGTTTGTTGCCTCGGTAATGGTATAATCTCTATGAATAATAGCGTTAGCTACTACTTCTCTCAATACTTCAACCGGGAAATCAGAAACTATCTCCCGTTTTGCAGAACTTCTGTCAATAGTAAGTTTTAGTCCTTTATCTTTAATAAATTTCATTATTCTTGGCAGTTGCGTTGCCACCGGTCCATCAAAATCTTCTATCTCGGCTTTACCATTTCCATAATCCAGTTCTACTTTGAAAATAGTATGTGAAAGTGTATCGCCTGCATGCTCGCCAAACAACATCAATCCTAATTTTGTAGGCATAATTATCTCACCATCTCTCATAGCTAATTCAAAAGACAAAGCCCAATCGTTGAATGCTTTGGATGGATAAATAAATGTAGCCTGAGAATTTCTTATAAACTCATCAACTGCAGTTTTAGAAAATTGGGAAATAGTAGTGTTAATTGCGGCTTGTTTAAGATATGCAATCGGATTTTCTTCTCTTTCTTGCTGTATGATTAATTTTTGAGCTTCTTTGTATTTAATAAATTCAGCAAGACTTAGCCGGATTTTTTCGGCGATATCAAAATGAAAATCTTCAACAATAATACCTTTTGCAATCAATTCCCCGGCTCCTTCATTTTCTATATCTATATCAGGATCACGGATTCCAATATAAACTTTTGCAAGTCTTGCTTTGTAAATATGTGTAACACAACCTCTTTTGGGTGGTTTACGTACTTTATCAATACAAGTTTCTAATGTGACATACAAATGGCAGCCTTTCAAATTTTCAGACTTTAGTTTTCTTTCAATCAGGGTAAATTCACAGTGTTCTCCAATTCGTAATTCGCCTCTATGTGAAGTAGCCAATATCTTTCCGTCTGATGTGGCAAGTATTGCTCCCACCAATGGATCTGGTTTATGTCCGTGTTCATGAATTGAAAAAAGGCTTTCCTGATAAGCCATTTCCATTAATTCTTCCGGACTGTATTTTTTCTTTTTATCGTATTCTATTGCCATTTTAATCTAAATTTCCTCTTTCTAAAAAGGTTTATATTCATCAATACTATGTATTCTTAATAACACCATATAAAATATTATTGTCTTTTTTAGCTGCCATCCCATTTCTTATTATTTTCACAACTGTCTTTTGATTGTCTCTTCACACTCCCAATCCAAATGTATAGCCACACTTTTTCATGGTTTATTTCCCCGCCAAATTACAGAATATTTTATACACAGGCAAGTTTTAGCCAAAGAATTATTTTGAGTTGTAAAACATGGCTTGCGCACAGAAATATTATGAAGAAACTAAAATTAATTTATGGTTTGGGTACAAATGTCCGTGGATAATATTAATATTGGGGCCAGACAGGATGGTTTAGTGGTGCCGGGATAATCATACTAATTAAACCGACACCACATAGCTTGCTAAAATGCACGGATTGCCCGGACGTATCGCGAATTTCCCTTATAGTAGTAGAGCATACTACCTTCACCAAAGGAAAAGTTCCATGCATTTGTACTGTATTCCGACGATGACCAGTAGTAAGTTCTTGTCAATACTGTTGTAGATGCGTCCCCATCTGTTTCAATAGCTTTTTGAACTTCGTAAAAACTGTTCCAGATAAGGTTCATCTCGGCAGCACTTGGTAAATACCAGTCGCTGTATATCCCGGTGCCATAGTCGTTATTTATGTAATCTTCGCAAAGTTTTGCGGCACTGTTAGTATGCCCGCTCTGTCCGGTTATAATCGTGGTATTACCTGCTCCGTCCCATGAATTTGTTGTGCCTAAAATGGTTGTTATATTGCTCCACACATAACTTGTGCTCAGGTCAGCCATTGCTAATATAAAGCCATGCTCTCCTGTGCGATCAACCCAAAATACCACGCCGCCTCCGTAAAATTCACCCACGTAATGGGTACTCCCTCCTGTCGCACTTATGGTATTACCAACGATATTGATCCCTGTTCCTGCCGTCAACTGGTCTTGTTTTCCATTCCAGTTATCAATGTCGGTTGTGCTTATTCCTCCGGCTGCTGAGGTTCCGAAAACAGGGTCGCTTTCACTTGTCAGGTAAGTCTGCAGGTCGCCAATCTGGCTTTCGCTTATGCTGATGCCCGTCGATTTGTCCCAGGCTGTGAATACTGGGTCGATTTCGGTATAACCTGTAAGATAGGACGGTGTTACTTTTACCCATTTACTACCGTCAAACTGCAAAATGTCTCCTGCCGTAGCTCCGCTGAAATCGAAACTGGCAGCCATTGCAGGATCACTTTCACTTGTCAGGTAAGTCTGCAGGTCGCCAATCTGGCTTTCGCTTATGCTGATACCCGTCGATTTGTCCCAGGCTGTGAATACTGGGTCGGTTTCGGGAATTTCACCTGTTACCGTTTCTGCCGTTTTAGAATGCAGGGCATACGGAACACTTAACAACTGGCTTGTGCCTGTAATCGTATAATTTTCACCACCTTCCGGATCTGTTTCGGTTTTTATGAAATAAGGCCCGTCTGTCCAGTCGATTGTGGCAAAATCGCCGCTTACAATTGTGCCGTTTCCTATTTCGATACTTACCAGTCCATTTGCATTAGTTACAGGGGTATGTATTTCCGTATAAACCGTAGTACTACCTTCCGGCCCCTGCAGAATACTGATCCGCATGCCTATTGTGTGATTTGTTACCAACTGATCACTGCTGTTGCGAATCACTGCCTGATAGCTCATGCTTTCGGGGGTTTGAGCACATAATGATATTCCTGTTATTAAAACAGCAAAAAGAGTAATTATTTTTTTCATTGTTTATAATTTTGAGTTTTGATGATTTTAAATATTTTTACTTCCTGATCCCCCTGAATTACTTTTACAAAGTATGTAGCCGGTTCAAGATTGCTCATAACAATGCTTGTCCGTGAACCTGTAATTTTTTCGCTTTGTAAAACTTTTCCCTGAATGTCATACATTTGAAAATTCAGAGAAGAAATTTCAAAATCTTCAACTTCCAGTGTAAGATAATCTGTAGTTGGGTTTGGGTATGCTGTAACCAGCAAGTTAATGCCTTTGGCCTGATCAATAGCAGTAACTACCGAAATCTCAAAGGGTTGCTGCACACCTTCCACCAACGAGCCGTTTGTCCCGGTGTTTGTACTGCAAACAATCTGTCCGACGGACCAGCTTAGCGACCCGCCGCTGTCCGAAGCGTCGCCACCCGCTGTGTTAATGCTTTCCTGTGCATGCAGCCCTGTAAGTCCGACGCCTAACAATAGCAGCGCACTTAATTTTAACCGTTTCTGTTTCATTTTATGACCTCCTTTTTATGATCGTTATATTTTATTTTTTAACCTGAACAATATGTTGTTTTTGAAGCATGTTTATAATGATCTTCATGTTCAACTTTGTTTGGTCAGGAGGCAAAAATATGTGCAGAAAATTGTTTTTTAGACCTGATTTATAAATCAGGTCTTATTTTTCAGGAAATATTTTCGCGTTTGATTTCGCCGTGGGATAGATCTTATGATTTACGGAATGCCGCATTAAATGCGGATTTAGAATTAAACCCCGGCACAAAAGCTATGGCAAGCATGGTATAATTATTCTGATCAGGCAAAAGTTCTTCTGTTTTTTTATCCTGAAAGCATTGATAAAACAAGTAAAGTTTTTTAAAACAGGCATTTTACCAAATTATCTACTCACACCTATTCTTGTTTTTTATGTAATTTATATAAGAGTGAAACGGTGATTTGATTATTCCGGAAATATCTGCTTTCATCAATAATTGTTTGCCCGTCTGCAGAGCCATATATTGATTCTCCGTAATCATAGGTTAAGTTATGTTTGTATTCCAGATTGACAGAGAAATTTCCTGAAACAGAATATCCTATGCCTGCATTTATTCCTGCGTTATGTGAATCTGTAAAAAATTCTGTGCCGGAAGAACTATTTTGTAATCCTGAAACAAGATAGTTATAGTTTAATCCGATAAACGGCTGAATTTTATATTTACTATAGTACAATAGCAGTGGAATTGAAATATTATGAAAGCCCGAACCATAATGAATATTCAAATCTTCGAATTCGTATCCTTCCTGTGAATGCCAGACTCCTTCGGTTCCATCAAATTTATATGAGCCTGTGCTAAAAAGATAACTATATAGCAGGCCGGTTTTTAAGCCAAGATTTTTATCTGTAAAATTTCGTTTTACATATACCCCTGCATTAATCAACGGAGAATACGGGACATCAACATACTGAAGGTTGCTGTTTTCCCACCATATTCCTGAGCCAACTGTAACTTCATAATTGGTCTGAGCCAATACCATCGCCTGAAAAGCAAAAAATACCACACCTAAGAAATTTAACTTTTTCATACTTTCTGAATTTTTAATGTTTTTATTTAAGTTTTCATCAGGTATGATGTGATTTATCAGAAAGGTGGCAGTTTGCTGATCGGAAATTAATAATAAACTTGCCTGATGCGTTATCGTATCAAGCTGTAAAAGATTAATTGATTTAAGTTTAAGCGGGATATTATTAATGTCAGGTTTTATGAATACTGTATCGTACACAACAATTGTATCATAAACAATTACATCCTCATATACATAAACGGTATCTGTTTGTGCATTTGCCTTAAACAGCATGAAAATCCAAAACAGGATTATTAATATGTCCCTGATTTTAGCCGGCATCAGTAGTATCAATAATGGTTAAAGTATCACGGACAATAATTTCTTTATGGGTTATCCTTTTCTTTTTTACAACAACAGGATTTGATTTTTGTACAGGTTTTGTCTGTAAAACAGAATCAGTTGTTTCGGGTACAGAAACTGAACCGGATTTTATTGAAATTGTATCCGTTATTTTCTGAGGAATTAATTTGTTATTGGAAATATCCGGTTTATCGTTGTTTTTAATTATTATTCCTGTAATTACGGCAATGATTCCAATTGCCAGAAATCCTTTAGCAAGTCTAAAGTGTAATCTGAAACGGGGCGACTTTACTTCTTTCCAATCAATATTGTTTAAGAAAGTGACGTTTTGAGGCGAAATCTCATAATTATAAAATTTCTTCCTGTAAAAGCGATTAATTCTCCCCAAACTACAAGGGAAAAGGAGTAAAATAAATGAGCTTTTCTTTGTTTTTGCTTCCTGTTCTTTATTCAGAATTTGTCGTAATTTCTTTTTGGCTCTTGCCAAATGTGATTTAGAGGTTCCAACGCTTATATCAAGTTTCTCAGCAATCTGTTTATGTGTAAATCCGTCAATTACGTACAGATTAAAGACCAGACGGAAATGCTCAGGTAATCTGTTTATTATCTCCAACAATTCCTGTGTTGTAAAATCATACTTCAGAAACATTTTTTCATCGTTATTAATTGATTCCTGCCGCAAAAGCTCTTGTTGATTTTCCTGTATTGTCTTTATTTCCCGTAAATATTGCAAAGCAGTATTTACTGTAATCTTTCCCAGCCATGCATCGAAATGTCCCTTGCCTTTAAAGGTTCCTGACTTTTTCATTGCAGTTAAAAAGGAATCATGCGCGAGGTCTTCCGCAATTTTCCGGTCCGAAACATATCTATAGCAAACTCCGGTAAGTTTTTTTATGTTTCGGTTATATGTGCTTATCCAAAAATCTCTCTCCGAATCCATTATTCAATTATTCTTCTTTACTATGATGCAAAATAATAAAATGGTTGCACTTAAATTACAAAAATGTAATGATGCACCGGCAAAAAAGAAAATAAATTTACCAGCAATGCGGCTCCCTGACAACTGGGCACAAATCCTGCAAATTCGTTTTTTTATATTTATATCGTATCAATTTGTCGGGGGTCGGTTTTCAGGACTTGAATACAAAGTTTGCGGCTATGTGAAGTTCGGGAGCACAATTGCAAATCCACATAGAATCGCACATGGGATGTAGGTGCTGTTAGTGTTTCGGCTTTTTGACAGCGTTTATCTTTAACTCATTTTTTGTTATAAAATATTGGAATCCAATAGTATCTTCCATATTTTTGTGTAACACTAAAACATATTTGCTTTCTGTATAATATTCTAATTTTTCAATGACAGCAAACTTATAAATCTCATCTTCCTGCTTGCCACGTTTAACATTTTCAAAATATATTGTATCGTTAGAAATTCTGTATTTCCCTTTTACTTCTGAAATCCCGGAACAAACATTTTTTTCTCTAAACGTAAAGTCATCTTTAAATTTTATAGTCGTTATACAGTTTGCTGCGTTTTCTCTTTCTGCCTCTAATAGATTATTCCCTTCATATTTGCTAAAACTTATCTGTCCAATTGTTTTGTAAAAAGTCAATATTAAAACAACTGTCAAAACTCCGATTAAAATAAGACGCTGTCTTAGCTTAAATTTTTCTTTTATTGCTATGTAAAGTTGTCGCAACAATATTACAAAAAATCCTAAGTAAACAATAGTTAAAATCATATATGCAGAGAAAGCTAAAGTCCCAGTTATACCCTCCCAATAATATGTAGTGTTCACTAATAGAAAGAAAATAAGTAATGATATGTATATTCCTTTATTCTTCAATTTAATCTGGCATTTATTTAATTTTTAATGTTATAACTCCAAGTAATTTTTCCATTAAACTCATTGCATAATTCTATTCTACCCATTCCGTAATCATAAGCAAGACAAAACTTAATCTCTTTGTCGGTGAAGTAATCATTGAATTCTTTAACCAAATTGCGATAATCAGTGAATTCTGCTTTAACATTGTCAAGTTCTTTTGCAGCAATCCTTTTGTTTAAATTATCCGGGTCATTGTAGTTTGTTTGCCCGACAACTACTATCATATCTTTTCCCGGAGATAAATACAATCCACCTACTTTAAATCCTTGATTATCTTTCAAGGACTCTATAGCTGTCATAATTCTGTTTTTTTCAATCATTGGTGTTATGCATTTAATTTTTTATCCCAAATTTTCTGTAACACAAATTGCCCTTTTGGGCTATTATAAAAAGCTTTAATCCGCTTCAGATATTTTGAACTAATTTCACCCCTCATCAATTCACAGTCTTTAATTGTAAATTTCGCATCAATTTTTAAATCTTTTGATTTTACATGAAAATGTGGGGGATTATGGTCATTGGAGTAAATTAGAATATTCAAATCATTTATTGATTCGACTCTTTCTTTTGTTGCACTATTTGCTTCCTTTAAATGCTTATCTAACTGAATGTCATCTAATCCAAGATAATACGACAATAAGTCATTTAATATTTTCTCCATTATATTCGGTTGCATATTTTTTAAGCTTGCTGCCAACTTCCTTTATCCACACCAAAAGTATTTTTACACAGCCAATCCTGATGCATAAACACACTTTTGTCATGGTTTATTTCCCCGCCAAATTACAGAATATTTTATACCGGGGCAAGTTTTATGGTAAATAATTAATTGGGAGATTATAAAACCGGAGCGGGATAAAGATTAACCTTAAAAGCCGGATTGGGAGTTTGACGGTGGAACGGGAATGAGGCTGCCGGGATTATCCGAACAAAACTTCGTATGGGACATAGGAGCTGTGTGTTCTGACTTTATTCATTTTTAATCTTTCTAATTGTATTTTCGATATCTTTATATTCGCTCTCATCAATCGTCCGACCAGTCAATCCGGTTTTAGTTTTAATAGTCAAATTGCACCCAAATTCGTTTTTCTCAACAAGATACCCATCTTTTAATATATTGTAATAAATGCTCAATTTATTTATCTTATCTTTGTCTTTCTCAACTGTTATTTGATTTGATAGTTCGTCAAGTAAATTATGTTTTTCCAATCGAAGGATTGTATCTGCAGATTTTTCTCTTACTTTGAAGCTTTTATCTTTTAATCCGTTTTTTAAAATCACCTCTATCAGTTTATCATTTGGCTTATAAAGCATTAGAGTAATAATATTAAAACGTGTCCTGGAGCTTTTATCAGTCGATAAATCGAGTATCAATTTTTCAATCCTATCGTCATAATCCAAAAGTTGAATTAAGTATTTACCTGACAAATCAAAAAAAATAATTTCATTTGGCTGACATAATCCCTCTTTGAAAATATCAATCTGGTTAACCATAATTGTTTTAGTGTTCTTAATCTCATAGATTGAGTCAATGATACTTGAAATTAAGTCTTTGTAAATCAAATTCGATTTATTAAGCCGGGAAAAATAGTCCCCCTTAAGAGTTTCTTTATCTTTTGGTAAATCTATTTTAAGTTTCTTTCTCATTTTCAGTTTCGCTCACTGTATGGCACATAACTCATTTGGCCCTACCCCAAAAGTAGTATTCAGCCAATCTGAATGCATAACTGCACTTTTTATCTTGGCTCATTTTCCAGCCAAATTACAGAATATTTTAACTCAGGCAAGCTTTTGAATAAAAATAATTAATTAGGGATTATAAAACCGAACGGGATAAAGATTAACTTTAAAAACCAGATTGGGAATTTGACGGAGAAACGGGAATGAGACTGCCGGAATTACCTGAATAAAACCAAGTATGGAATATAGTGTCTCTTAATTATTCTATATTTTTTCTAAAATCATTGGGGCATTAAAATCAACTATCGTTGCCCCATTTTCTATTTGTTTGCCTTCAATTATCATGAAAGTTTTTTTATCTTCTTCGAGATAGCCAATCGTTATTGAATAATACTTCATGTTATAATCTAAGGTTGTTATATTTTCCATACTGACACCTTCTGAAAATTTCCAGTTGTATCCTTTCCATTTACTTTTAAAAATATTATTCGTACTATCAACTATAATATACCTCTCAAAAGACAAAGTATTTTCTACCATAAATATGGTGCTATCATTCAGATTTATTTCAACATTGTCCATAAATTCAAGATTATCATAACCTTTAAAATTTACAATATTATCCTCATTAATTATCTCAATTTTCGCCTCACCTGTTTCTTCAAGTTCGAGATTGTTATAAGAATTATCAATGTAGTCATAATATTCTGATTCGCTTACACCAAATTTTTCATTGTATGGTAAAGGCTTTCCATTGTTTTCTGAAAATTCAATAAACCATTCATAGTTCTCTTGAATTGCTATTGTCAGCTTTTTATTTATCTCTAAATATTTCAGATCTTTTACAAAAATATTTTCAAAGATCTTAACATTATACATTCCGGATTCCAGAATTTTATTGCAATCACAAGGCAGGTTTCCCGTCATTTCAAAATCCGGAGAACATGAAAACAGCGATATGAATAAAAGTAAAAATAGTAGCTTCATATTTATTATGTTCTGTCTCTTAATTTAAACTGATATCGATTTTTCACTTAGCCCTGACGGTTACACTTATGTGAAGTACAGCAGAAGCACTGATTCTCCTGTCATACCCGTAACGAGCCAAGCCGTTTCATAATTTTTTTATTTATAATAATTTTCAATCGTAAAGATATGTTTTTTCTCTGACAAATCTAAATCGGCTTGGCGGATTTTGGAGTAGTAAAGCCTTTTCATGTTCCCACGATGGCCGCATTATGTATAGGTGCTGTCAGCATCTGTGCATTTTTGCGATTATATTAAAACGATCATTCATTTTCTTACAATCTTTAAATGGCCAATCATTATTTGTTCCAATTCCGGCAATGAAATATTATTGAACATTCCTATTGTGTCTTGACATTCTCTATTTTCGTTTAATTGCTCTAGGACAATATTACATTTTCCATGAGACAGGCCAAATATTGAGATATATACTAATTGCTTTTCTGATTTATCGCAAATCCCAATTGCACTTAGATCTGATTCCCAAAAATCCATTACCTTTATTTGTGTGTCGAATTTATTCATTAACTGAAAAACAATCTCTTTTAGTCGTTTGTCCTTGTGTTGTAAAGTAAAATTCATAGTAATTTAGATAATTGTGATTTCAGAGACCAGTTTTTTTACTTTCGTTCATACTTTTCCAGACTTCAATTTCTTTGTCAAATTCTTCTTCATCATCTGAAGGCGCATTTTCAAATTGTATTGAAGTTTTTCTCGCATCTATCAATTCAGAAATTAATCTTTCTATATTAAGAGCTCTGTCATAATTGTCAACTAACCTGCCGTTTTCATCTATTCGATATTCTTTTACAGATACCCCCAAAATAATTTTGCCGTCAAAAGTAAATTTTAAAATTATGTGGCTTATATCTTCTTTTAAATTGTCACTTATGTAAAAAACAAAGCCATGATTTGATTCTTTGAGGCCAAAGTTTATTACTTCTGATATGGTTTTTATTTTTACCCAGGTTTCTTCAACATTGTACTTCTCATTTTTACGAACTGCAATTTCCTGTTCTTCAATATTTTCAATCTTGTCTCTAAAACAGAATTGATTCAGAAATTTTTCAACAGTCCTTTTGTCCCGGCTTTCTGAAAGTACATAAACGTCATAATAATTAGGCATATCTCTGTTGTTGTTTTTATATTGCCTTTAACTCCATTACCCCCGCACTAAAAGCATTTTCACACCGCTAATCCAAATGCATAACCACACTTTTGTTATGTTTTATTCATCCGCCAAATTACAGAATATTTTAACTCTGACAAGTTTTCAGGCAAATAATTAATTTGTGATTATGACCCGGACGGGATAACGATTAACTAAAAAAACCAGATTGGGAATTTAGCGGAGAAACGGAAATGAGACTGTCGGAATTAGCAGAACAAAACTTCGTATGGGATATAGGTGTTGTTAGAGTTGTATTTTATTCGCATATTATAGAGTCAAATTCTACTGTATTGGGAAATATCTTCATATTACAATACTCATATATAATTGGTAATGAATTAATTTTGCTTTCATGGATTAGATATTCACATTTATCCCCATCGCTAAATCTATAAATCATCTTATTCTTATCAATTAATTCAAGGCTAAAACTGTAATTAAAAAAGTTACCGCTATAATCGTATTTTTTTGTCGTTAATATGTACTTGCCATTATTATTCTGCACAGCAACTAAAAATAATGGCACACCACCAGTCATATTGTCATCTAAATATACTGTATCATTTATCATATCAACGGGTGTAAAACAGCATGGCCTATGTAAGTAAAATATGCCATTCTTTTTATGAGCTTGATACCAATATCCTTTTAGTTCTAGTGGAAATGTCACATCAAATAATTTTCCGGCACTATTAAATTCTTTGTATATTTCATTTATTAATGCACTGTCTTTAGTTATTCGATCGTACTTACGGCCCTCTAATTGTTTATGAAATATTGAGTTACAATTATAATCAACTATAACAATATGAATCTTTTCATAATCTGAATATTTTTCTGAACCATCAAACAACACCGCAATTGAATCATCAATATTTAAGATGTTTTTAATTGAATCTGTAAGATTTGAGTTAGTACAGACACTATTATAATGACTCTGACAACTAATAAAAAAATAAAGCAATATCAATGTGACTATTAGTAATATTCGTTTCATACTGTTTTTATGTTTTCTATGGTGAATTATCTTAGTAGTAAAAAATGTAAGGGGGCAATACCTCCCCCAACTTTTAATTGGGAACTACTTCATAAGACTATTTTGCACTCATTTCATTCCACCCATTAATAATTTTTTTATTAAAATCTTCTTTTAGTTCATCAGTTTTCCTCGACTTTTTACTAGCCACAAATGTTCGAAAACCGCAAAATTCATTATGCAGTATACCATGTGTTGTGCGTACATGCCTTATTCTTCATCCGTTAACAATCTGGTTTTCGCATTATCAATCAATTCCGAATAGGTTAAAATATGTATATTCTTATATGCTTCCTTAAGTTCCTTGTATGCTTGTAAATAGTTTGTACTATAATCATCTTTGCTAATTCTTCTTCTCGTTTCATCCTCTAATGAATAATAGTCTTGAGCAATTGTCATATATGAACCTAATATAATCAAAGCTTTTGGTCTGCATATATCAACCCTCATAGAACCGCCAATCTGGCTATTTAAGAAATCCTTAATCTTTTGATTATTTATTCTATAATCCTCATCATTGTCTTTATATACAGCAGAAATATATCTCTCGGCTTGTGATACAGCAATTGACAAATCTTTTGAGGCATAAAATTTATTTCTATTCTCATCATAATCAAGTACTGTTGTATCTGGCCGTTTAAGTTCTACTACTTCCACATCCGAAAGATGATTTATAAGTATTAGGTCAAACTGTGAACGAGGTAAGCCATTTGCATTAACAACATACTTGTCGGTATTTAATAAAACTGGAACACCAAATAAAATATACTTCCCATATTTGGTTAATATTTTTTCCATTAAATGCTCTGGTCCTTTAACACTTGATTTGGGAAATCCAAAATGAGTATTTCCCAAATCTTTAGCTTTGGGAATAGTAAGTTTACCTTCATCAAGAATCTCTTCTATTTTTTCAATTAGCCAATCTGCTTGTTTAACAATTTGCCTTTCAACAACTACATTTATATTATTACCTATTTCAAGATTATTTGTTAAAGACATTATATCTTGTTGCGAGACTTGTCCACTAGCTATAATTTCTTCTAATAATAAGGAATAATCCCTATTTACAGATTGAGTTGTTGTTCTAATATTAAATGAAGATTGTAAAAATGGCTGAATTCTATTTTGAAATCTTACAGCTTTATCTTTACTTTCCTCCTTGTTTATATTAGTAACAGTATCATAAAATTGCTTTGTTACAGAAACTGAATTCCCGTTTATCGTATTCTCTTGTGCTCCAATAATAATTTTCGAAACATTTGCATATCCATATTTTCGAAACAAATCTATAGCCAACTTCGCACCTTTAGGAGGATTGCTAATATTAGAACTTAAAAGTGACAAGTTTTCATTAGTCAAAGGAAAGTAAACTACAAAATCTTCCTCAACAATGTTATCTATTTTAGTCGGGTAATATCTTTTTCTAGAATACTCAATGAAAGTCTCACTGTAAGAAAATAAAGTATCTGTTCCGACTTTAACACTGTTTCTAGTCTTAGTTATAGCATTATTTTCAGATACTAATTTAGTAATCTTTGTCTCTAGTTTTTCTTTCGGCGTTTTTAATGTTCTTCTCATATAAGTTTAGCAGATGTTTCTTATCATTACGCACAACTACGTTATCTCCCCCCCCCAAAGTGTAGTCTCACACCCCAATCCGAATTATATATTCCTATTTTATCTCAATTTATTTCTCCGCCAAATTACACAATATTTTATACACAAACAAAACTTTGAACAAATAATTAATTTGAGTTTATAAAGCCGGGATAGAAGAAAAAGAATACAATGTAAAAGACCAAACTTACAGTAATTATTATTACACGCCTTTATTTAAAAACAGAATTCTGTTATTGTTACGCTGCGGCGGATGTGATATGTGATATGTGATCTGTAATCTGTAATCAGGGGGGGGTTGCATAGTCGTTTCCGCTTATTGGAATTTAACTTTTTAAAATAAAGCAAAATCTCAGGCTTACTACAATTTGCCGGTTACGAATTACTGATTACCAATTACAAAATTATACCAGAAACCTAAATAATTACAACAGAAGTTATAACTACTTCAGACAAATAAACTTATAACCTCCCGTCTCCTGACTTCAGGCTTCAAACATTTTGGTAAAATCAATAAATTGCGGTGTTACAACCGGCAGAAATTCAATTACAGATGCGGGTATTTTTTAGTTCCTCCGGCATCGACCAAAAAATAAACTTTACGCTCGAAAATATGCACCACAATTGTTAAACCGGAAACGGAATCTTTAATCAGATAAACCGGTAAACTTATATTCATAAAGTTTTCCCGGCGTTCTGTAAATGCGTTATCAAACGAGAATTCAACTTTATATTTTTCAACGTACTCCCGGGCTGTTTCCAAAGCTCCTTTTTCATCCAGATCGGGATTTGCATATTTATAGTCATTAAAATATTTGACAAATCTCTGTATAAACTCTGTAACATCGCCTTTTACCAACTGATTGCTGATTTTTTTCGGTTGTTTTTCGATATCGTATTCTCTGGCAAGTGATTGTTGAAATTTCTGCCCGGGCTTATTAATTGCTTTGGTGTAATCTTTTAACTCGAAATGCAGTTCTTTCCCAAAACGCGGATGGTCAAATTCCTTTATTGATGCAATTTCGTCCCATGTAAAAAATGCTGAATTCCAACCTCTTTCATTCAACAGAAAACCGTCTTTATTTATTCCATAAGAAGGATTTTTTTTATCTCTCTGAATATATGAAATCAAAGGAAGTAAGGGAGAGATAACCAAAACAAAAAGAAAACTTTTAAAAATCCACCCAAAAACAGGAATATGTGTAAAAAAATAAAGGGCAAAAGACACAATTACTATCCCCGATAAAAGTAAAATTCCCTTAATATAGCCTTTAATAAATCTTCTAAGCGCGTGTTTTCCAAAATAGTGCGGCCAATGTTCAATTTCAAAATTCATAATCTTATTTTTTAGTTTCAGACAAATATTGTAATTCCAGTTCGTTTGTTATATCTGTAAATTTATATGATTCCTGTTCTCCGTCGATTCTTAAAAAAATTGAATCTCCATTAATAAATGCTGCGCCACCGACATCTTCGTTTTTAAAATCATAAACCGGGAATTTTAATCTTCCGCAAATTCCTGTCTCAATATTTATCATAAAAATTCTGCTTATAATATCAGGTGCCAGACTTTGAACAACAACGAGATAATCATCTTTCAGGACTATACTTTTAACAGATTCCCATCTTAATTTCTCAGGAGCTCCGGTTAAGTCATAATCGCTTACAAACAACCATTTATACAGGTTATTTTTATAAACCAGCACTGCATGAGCTGTCCTGAAAACAGAGTAAACATCACTTCTGTCAACAGGTTTAATACTATCTCCTCCGGATATACGATAATGATTTCCGGCAAGATAGACCAAAAAAGCTGTATCTGTTTCTTTATTGAACCATTCAGGAGTTTCTTCGTCAGACTGAAAGACGGCTTTAAGTCCGTCGCCATAAACTGAAACATAGTAGCTTTGCGGAAGCCTGAATTCATCGTCTTTCCATTGGGGTCCGGGATCAATTATCAAATCATAATATTTATTGTCCTCAATATGTTTATGAGAAGCTGTTCCGGCAAGAATCCACTCTAAAGATGCATCAGGGTATTCACTAAAGACAGGCAGAATTTCTGTTTTCAACATTTCCATAAAAACAGAATTCCCGGGCTTTAGCAACTCAGGTTCAACATATACCAATGTTTTTATCCGGCAAAAACAACCACCGGTTTCCATAGAAAAAACCTCGCCGGTTTTCCCGTTTGTTATTTTGGCATACTTCCAACCAAAACCACTCCCTCCGTCATAATATGAGGTCAATGTATCGGCAACTCCGTCTTTATTAAAATCTCCGGTATAAGTTTTAGCATTATACTGAGAATAAACATTACAGTAAATAAAAATTGATAATATCTGCAAAACTCTTTTCATATTTTTCCGGTAGCTGAATCGGTTCCGTAAACGACACAAATATAAAAGCCTGTTCAAAGATATGTAAAATTCACGGATCATAATAATCAATTGAAAATTACAATCACTTTTTCTATTAAATACTTTTTGTAATTATTTAGGTATTATGTTAAAAACAGAATTCTGTTATTGTTACGCTGCGACGGATGTAATTTGTAATCTGTAATCAGTGGATTTTGCAAAATAAAGCAGAATCTAAGGGTTACTACAATTTGACGGTTACGAGTTACTGATTACCGATTACAAAATTATACCAGGACCTAAATAATTACTACTTTTTTCTCCTCCCCCGTTATGGCTTAACCTCAGTTATTTCAAACCCGTCAATAACCTCATCAGATGTATTAAACAAACTGTCGCTGAACTTTACATTAAACTTTAAATTTAAAAAAGTATTATCGACATAATATACATCATCAGGATTATCATAAAAATACACTTCCATTCTCATTCTTTGAGGATAAAAACTTTCTTTATCAATAAACAGAATCATTGTTTCGACTCTGTTTGTATCAACAGTGTATTTATAAAACCCGGGCATAAGTGCTTTTTTCTCCAGAATAGTTTTAAGACAATAACAATCCTTGCCATTCACGGTTTCATCTGCCTCCCGTACAAACTGGTAATGCTCTTTATTTTCAATGGCATATTTCAACATATACTGAATAACATAAGGACTTGTTTTGCCCCAAAACGGTTTTTTCTTCAGATCGGGATATTTTAACAGGTCATAAACAATTGCAGTGCTGTCGTCGTTATGTTTACGGATTAATCTGTTGCCGTCATAAATATCTTCGCCAAATACATGAACGGAATCATAAAAGCAGATATGAGCTCTGGCTCCTGTTATTGAATCTGTAATCAGCCTGTCGTAACAGAAAGTTCTCTCTGTTTGCCGTTCATTTTCAGGATTGGCTGTGTTTCCGCGAAACTGTTTTTGCCGGTAATATACTGTAGAAACTGTATCGACAGTTTTTATAGTTTTTTCTGCAATTTCTACTGGAGCCAGATCTCTGTGACATGATGCGAGTAATAAGAGAATTATATAAAACAGAGTCTGCTTATTTTTCATATATGGTTGTTTTAATTAGCTGCTGACAATGTAAAATTTCAGATTGCAGGTCAAATATAATAAAAACAAAGGGGTCATGCAAAATTTTCGGAAGCTTACTCAAATCCAGGAATAAAAATAGTAATTATTTAGCTTGAATGGATATTTTACAGTCGTTTTTGTTGTAGGGAATCGGGAATCAGTAATCAGTAATCGGTAATCGGTGTGTCAATGCCTGAATATGGTTGACCAATATTTCTCAACTTTCAATCAAATTTGCAGTTACTAATTTCAGGAAGAACGTGATAAAATAATGTAATGATGTCAAAAACAGTTGGCAGAATATTCTGAATAACATGGCTAACAACGCATTCAGACAAATTAACTAAAATCTGAGTTAATTTATTTTTTAATATTCACATCTTTCATATTCGTTGCTGTAAACAGGTTTTTCAGGATTACTGCTAATATCAGGATAATTATAATACTCCGGAAACATTTCTTTTTTTGTCAGTCGCATAATATAAAAACTTTACCGCCCGGTTTAATTCCATCATGAAAAGCTGCCGATTGTGTGAAATTTTATGTCAAACTGCACATGAGTTTAAAAATCTGAGAATATTCAATTTTAATTACACCTGAAAAGCTGATCCATCAAATGAATTAATTGCCTTTAGCCACAAATTTTACAGCTTTGGCAGACGAAATATAAGTCTTCATTTCGGCATTTAAAGTTTCTGCCGGTTTTAAACTGTTAATAATATCAACCAAAGCCTGACGTTCTGCAGTAAAATTGTCCCGGCGTTTTTCGTAAAAAGCCAACAGTTCATTCAGGTGCTGAATAGTTCCGGCCTGATCTTTAAGAATTGTAGCATCCTTTTCGGAATCTTCGTACCAGCCCATTACCTTTCGCGGTAAATCAACTGCTGTAAATATACCTTTGGGGTCATACAAAGTAAACAAGTCAGGTGCCGACGATGGTATTGATGTCCCCCAGCTTATATAGTTTTTAAAGACAGATCTTAAAACATTGGCAGAAAAATTCATCTGTTTATCCAGAAGCATTTTGTTTATTTCCTGCGCGTTATCGGAGCAAATCTGCCAGTTTTCTTTCCACTTTTCCGACATAATCTTTAAATCGGCAATATGTCCCATAGATACATCCGACGGCAAACCAATAAGTGTTACCTCACAGTTGTATGAAGGATCTTTCTGTTTTGCCCTGTCAATATTGGTTTTTAATTCGCCAATGCTGTTTTTTAAATTACCCCATTGCATTTGCGCTGAGCTCCAGTTTTTCTCAAGCAGTGCTTTTTCGATAAGATCGTAAAATCCCTGTATTCTGTCGAGATTGTTTCGTACAGAAAAGTCTTCTTTTCCTGTTGCTTTAATATTGTTTGAGGAATACCAGCCGCCCTGTTCGGCTTCGATAACGAAATAAAATGTTGCAGTACCTGTATTTGTTTCGTCCTGTTCTGTTTTTCCACCCGGAGTATTACGTACATAATGCCAGTTTGTTGTGGAGTTGACTTTAAAGAAAACTTTCTGATAATTCCCGGGTTTAAACTCTACGTTTGCCGTACGCTGAACCGTTCCTGACGCAGATGTTGTTATAACTACTTCTGATCCCGAAGAAAATGTTGCTTTCTCGTCCTTAAGCTTCCAGTCTCCGGTAAACTGTCCCTCATTTATACTGAAAGACATCCCGTTTTCGCCCTGAGACAGAATTACTGTATTTTTGCCTGTATTGGCATATTTTTGTGGATTCGAGCAATAATCACGTTTGCCGCCCATTAAAATGGCTTCAACCTGGATTCTTTCCCCTGAGCGGACTTTAATTTCTGCTCCGTTCTGATATTCTGTACCGTTTACTTTTAAAACCACGAACGGATCGCGCGGCGGATCTCCGGCAAAAACTGCCAGACCCAAAATAATAAGTGTAAAAGCTAAAATTGTTTTTTTCATAGTTAATGGGTTAAAGGGTTTGAAGACGAAAGACCGGAGACGGAAGACCGGAGACGGAAGACCGGAGGCTTGAAGCAGAGTTCAACTCCTTAATGCCGGTCTTTCGTCTTCGGCAATTTTTTAATTCGCGTTATGCGGATTCAGGGTGCTTCCGAAGACCTGTTTCAGAATATCTGTAACACGCGCTACCGGATCTATTCTGATTTTCTTTTCTTCTTTTGCCACCATTATAAAAAGTCCGTCCAAAGCTTTGTTTGTAACGTATGCATTTAAATCCGTATTTACTTTTGCTCCTCCTGTTAAGGTCATTGCAGCATTGTATTTATCAACAAGAGGAGTCCAGTATTTTGCCAGCATAATTTTATCTGTAGCACTTGTAACAACAGGAAGGAACTTTGCATACAACTTCGAAGATGTTGTTTTTTTCAGATACTGGGTTGCAGCATCATCGCCACCTTTAAGAATTGTTATGGCATCAGAAATGGTCATAGCTCTTATTGCTTCAACAAAAATATCTTTTGATCCTCTTGCAGCATCTTCGGCAGCACGATTAAGTTTTTCCTCAAATTGTGTTATCTGATTTTTCAATCCTGCTTTTTCGCAAAATTCTTTTACCTTGATTGCTTCTTCCGGAAACGGTATCATTATTTCTGCATTCTTGTAAAAGCCATTTGTAACTCCTGTAACATTAACAGCATTTTCTATCCCTACATTCAGAGCTTCCTTTAAGCCTGCGGCAACTTCTGCCTGAGTCAACTGTTTGGTTCCTCCGGTATCGAGTGAACCCAAAGTGTCGAGAAGAACGTCACAACTGTAAAATAAAACCACAACCGAAAGCAAGACAACAATCTTTTTCATAGATATCAATTTAGTTTATAATTAAATATTTAATGCAAATTTACCGAAAATGAAGACAATTACGGCAATTATTCTGCCAATATAGCAAACATTTTTCAAACAACAAAAATATGCACCCGCCCCTTCCGTCTTCCGACTTCAAACTTCCTCCTTCATTGGATATTGGATATTCTTCCTTTGTTGATTGTTCGATATTGAGTATTGGATATTCTTCCTTCCCCCCTCCCCCCAACTAAAACAAATGTCTCACAGGAACCAGCAACCACTCTATAATCTTAAGAAAAAAATGTCTGTTTTTCCATTTATCGTATTCAAACTCTTTGCAATCCTTCATCGTTTCCTGCAAATGATTTTTGATTAAACTGCAAATTTCAGGGTTTTCGCCTGCAATGTTTACCTCGTGCATAAATCGGAAACTTCGGTAGTCAAAATTACTGGAGCCGGTAAAAAAATGCTTATTGTCAACCAGCATAACTTTGGCATGCAGATTATCAGGTTCATACTGAAGGACTTCAATATTTTTTCTGTAATAGAGCCCGAAGTATTTACCGCGAAGAATATCAAAAAGTTTTACATCCGAATTTAAAGGTGTTAGTACTACCACCCTCACCCCTCTCTGTACCGCGTTTATAAGACTTTTGCGCAAAGATGAGCCCGGAAGAAAGTACGGTGTTTCTATTATTATTTCTTCTTTTGCAGAACGTATCATTTTCAGAAACTTTTTTCTTACAGGCTGCTGAATATTTCCGGGCACATCGCGGATAATTTCAATATCGTCGTGCCTCATCAGCCTGGTATTTTGTCTCTTATTCTGATAATACTTATTGGAAATATCGAAATCTGTCTTAAATATCCTTTCAAATTTAAGCGAAATATCTCCGCTGATACGCATAGTACACTCGCGCCAGTTAAGACAATAAGCCGTCAGATTTGCCGATCCCACATAAAGTATCTCCGAATCAATTATCAATAATTTACGGTGATTGCGCCTGTGATTTGCAGAAAAAATGTCAAAACTGAGCTTTATCTTTTCAAAAAATCTGAGTTTCCCTCCTGCATATGTCAATCCTGAAAAAAAACTTTCGGACACCCCGGCTCCCCAGGAGTCAATAAGAATATAAACTTCTACCCCCTGCTTTGCCTTTTTTGTAAGTTCGTCACGAAACCTTCTGCCAATAATATCATTTGCAATTTTATATGTCTGCAGGTAAATCGTTTTCTTTGCCTTCTTTATATCATCAGTCATAGCTGAAAAAAGTTTTAAAGGGTCATCGAAAAGTTTATATTCCTGTATCTCAGACATATTTAAATTCTATTTATTTTTTTATGTAAAAATAGCATTTTTATCAAAATAAACATAACTTTGTCATGCACAAAACACCATATTCTATGAAACAGCACGAAAATTATATTTATTTACCGTCTGCAAAAGTCAACGACTTATTAAATACGGGAAACAACATTACAGGTAAAATTGTAATGACAAAAAAATACATAATGATTCTGCCGGATAAGGTTCAGGATGCTGTAGGATCAACTGACACTAATCTGTATGACCCTGCTTATTTTAACTCGGCTCTCAAAGACATGGACAATATTGATCTTGTTGGTTTTGAAACAGAAATGTTATCTGCCTTACCGGAAAGATATATAATTCCTTTCTCAAACCTTGAAAAATTTGAAGTTAACATAGGATTTATGTTCTTCGGCGGAATAAGGTTTAAAATAAAAGGGGAGAAAATTCAGTCTGCTTATGTTGGCAATACTTCAAACCGTAAAATGATTAACGATTTTTACGAAAAAGTGGTCAAAGATTAATTAAATCAGGGTAAATATTTCCATAGACAAAGCCAGTGCGCAATGTAAAACTATGCCTATCCCTATATTTTTCTGGGAATAAGCAACTATCCCCAGAACATATGCTCCAAAGAAAGAACTTACAGTCTCCGGTAATGGCTTTCCGAAATGAATAACTGCATACAAAGTTGCAACCGGCAGAATTGCATCTTTACCTAAAAGCCGGATAAAGCCAAAAATCATAAATCCTCTGAAGAACAACTCAATCATCATAAAATCGAACAGGTAAGCAGACTCGAACACTGATGCACTTATAACAGGATTAATCCCGGTAGTCTGCGAAAAAGATTTATATGCCGTTCTGTTTAAAATCGGGTAATATTCCAAAAGAGAATCGAAAAAGCTGCCTGCAAAAGAAATAGCTACTGCAATAATAGTGAGCAATGCCGCAATTTTATAATTAAAATTCTTAAAGCTGAACCCGTAAAACGGAATCTCTTTATTTCTGTCAAATATCAGGTAAACCAGAAACAGAGGCAATAACATTGTTACAATACCGCTAAGATTTTCCGAAGTATAATAGTAATAATAAATCTGCGGATAACCAAGTTTTACGCCTATGCCGTAATGCCCGAAATAAGAAATATAAACGCTCAGAATCATTAGCCCTGCAATACTTTTAAGCCAGAATTCTTTATTAAGGCTAATCTTTGTTTTCCCGAAAAGCCTCACCAGAGCAACAATCATATAATATGAAAAAGCAAAGACAATAAAATTAAAAAGATAAACTTTATTGTCAAAGACCCATTTCATGCTGATGTTGTCGTAAAAGTGCCACTTATACTCAACAAAAATCAAAAGAGCCGTAACAAAAACTACCGAAAGATATAATTTAAGGTTAAAATTTTCTTTTACAAAAGACAATATGGACAGAATAAGTGTTCTCAATTTTTACTCTGTCACATTTGCAATATTGATGAATAAATCTTCAAATATCTTTCTCATTCTGTAATTCGGACATGAGTAATTGTTCGCTATAAAACAAAATACAATTTCGTCCCCGTTTGCATTAAGAATATAACCTGCATATGCCCGCACTCTTGTCATACTTCCGCTTTTTGCATACAGACGGTTTTGAGCTTTTGTGCCAATACAATATCTGGAAAGAGTTCCGCTTGTTCCCGCCACCGGCAATGTACCAAAGAATTTTTCGCCGTTAACGGATTTTGTACGCATGTATTTAAGCATGGCTGTCATCTGCGCTGCCGTAAGTCCGTCAAAACGGCTCAACCCGCAACCATCTTCTACATAAAGGCCGTCCACATCCACCGATTTCGACTTCCAGAAATCTTTAACTGCATCTGAATATGGCTTGCCGGTTTTTTTCTCAATATGATGCGCAAACATTTCCGCGTACAGATTAAAACTCTTAAGATTGGTAACCTCTGCAATCTTTATCAATTCGGGAGAATAAGTAGTATAAAAAACTTTTCGTGAGATTCCCGCATCAAATTCTGCAGTTTTTGACTCTTTACCCTTTACTGTTATTCCACCGGCCTGCAATGTTTTGATAAATTTTCTGGCAAGATAAATTTCCGGCTCAGGAATAGACCCTTTTATTGTAAAATCACTTTGTTTCCATGGTAATGTCCCGCGTATTTCACATTCCGATTTATTGTCTGTGTAATAAATAAAAGACTCATCTCCTGTTGTGGCTGAAGACTTTACCTTATTGTCAAACTTAATTCCGGTATCATCAGGTTCTGTTTTGGTAATAACAGTAGGACTGTTATCCAATGCCCCGGTTTTAAAATGAACATAATACAGATTATCCATATAGTTAAGCGATGAACCCGGATTACCGTAATAATTTGCAATGTCCTCCCAAATCCATGTATCAGGAACAGGAATTTCGCCAAAATAAGAAATATCGCTTATAACATCTCCATTAATGCTTTTTATCCCGAGCTTTTTTATTTCAGCAACCCATTTCTGTAGTAATTCGCCACCCGAATTATAATGTGCTGCAAAATTTTGCGATCCCAGACACGGATCTCCATAGCCGATAATATAAATATCTCCGTTTAGAACCCCGTCCGGTGAAATTGTGCCGCTGTAAGCAAGTTCTGTTTTAAACCTGTAATCGCTGCCAAGTAATTCAATTGCAATTGATGTGGGAATAATCTTAAAAACAGATGCCGGAGCCAGGCTTACCTGTGAATTATAATCAAAAACTGTTTTTCCGGTCTTGATATTTTCGGCATATAAAGCAATTGAAGCATTTTTCAGTTCAGGTTGTTTCACAACGTCCTTCAACAAGTCATCATAAGTCTTTGTCTGGGAGAAAGACAAAAATGAGCTTAAAATAAAAAGTGCAATTATCGAGGGTTTCTTCATGTTCTTTTTCATTTTAAATAATTATCAAAACTAAGAAAAAAATTTATTTATCGCTTTACCGGAATTTAAAATTACAATCATATATTTTTCCCCGTCTTCGTGTTGACGATTCAATGTACGCGATTGAATGTCAGTCTTAAGGCGCAGCCTTCAGACAGCACAGAGTTTTCACATTCCTTGATTATTATAATTTTTCGCGTTTAAAATCACATATTATTATATTTTTTTATGATTCAAATCACATATTATTATGTTTTTTTGCTTATTTGAAAAATATTGACTATTTTTGCTAAAAATATTCGGGTTATGATTGAGCGAATTATCGAACGAAGAATCACAGAACTATTAAACCTTAAAAAGTCTGTAATAATATACGGAGCCAGACAGGTTGGAAAAACGACACTTACAAATTCAATATTAAAAGATAAAGCTGATGATACCATTATTTTCAACGGAGATGAACCAGATGTAAGAAACATGTTTGAGAATGCCGGGAGTGTAAAACTAAAATTATTAATCGGCTCAAAAAAATTCGTAATTATTGACGAAGCTCAAAAAATCCCGGACATCGGCAATATTGTAAAATTAATAAGTGATAATATAACAGATGTTAAACTGTTTGTTACAGGATCATCATCTTTTGACATTGCAAATATGACAAAAGAAGCAATGACCGGCAGAAAAATTGAGTTTATCCTTTATCCCTTAAGTTTTTCTGAATTAGTAAATCATCATGGATTGCTCCATGAAAAAAGAATGCTGGAAACAAGGCTTATCTTTGGTTCATATCCTGATATTGCTACAAACACTGATCACGCGAAAATACTACTAAAAACTTTAACATCCGATTATTTATACAAAGATGTACTTAGTCTTGAGAGCATCAAGAAACCGGTTTTGGTAGAAAAGCTAGTAAGGGCTTTGGCACTGCAAATCGGGAATGAGGTATCATACAACGAATTAGCAAATTTATTGGACGCGGATAAATCAACAATCGAAAAATATATAGATATTCTTGAAAAATCATTTATCATTTTCCGATTAGGATCTTTTAGCAGGAATTTAAGAAATGAACTTAAGAAAAGCAGGAAAATATACTTTTGGGATAATGGAATAAGAAATGCTGTAATCGGGAATTATTCCGGCGTTAACCAGAGATCCGACATTGGAGCATTATGGGAAAACTATCTGATTTCAGAAAAAATGAAAGCTAATTCATACTCCGGGAAAAACTCTGAATCATTTTTCTGGCGTACAACACAGCAGCAGGAGATTGATTATATCGAAGCAGAGAATGAAAACATAAAGGCTTTTGAATTCAAATGGAATGCAAAAAGAAAAGCAAAAATACCGCTAACTTTTTTGAGAGCATACCTTCCGTTAGATGAAAAAATAATAAGTCCTGAAAATTACGAAGAATTTTTACTTGATTAAAAAAAATATGAAAGTCAACAACAGGCATTATCGTGCAATATGGATGGAAGGCAGTACAGTCTGCATGATTGAGCAAAACAAACTGCCATTTGAGTTTGAGATACACTATTGTAAAACTACCGATGAAACCTGTCATGCAATAAAAACAATGATAACCCGCGGAGCCGGATCAATAGGTGCTGCCGGAGGATATGCAATGCTTCAGACAATTTATTCATGTTCTGAAAATAATCTCATTCCCGAACTTGAAAAGGCTAAGGCTAAAACAGACGCGACGCGTCCAACAGCAGTAAACTTATCTTACGCCACAAAAAGGGTTCTTGATGCAGCAAAAATTTCAAAAGAATTTGCAATAAGTGAAGCATTTGCTGTTGCCGACGAATGTGTGGAACATTCCCGGCTTATAGGCGAATACGGAAACACTTTGATTGAAGATGGATTTGGCATAGAAACACATTGCAATGCCGGGTGGCTGGCTTTGGTTGACTATGGTTCTGCCCTTGCCCCCGTTTACACAGCTCACGACTGTGGCAAGAAAATTTTTGTTTACGTTGACGAAACACGTCCAAGAAGCCAGGGTGCAAGATTAACTGCCTGGGAACTTAACCAGCACGGGGTTCCGCATGCCATAATACCCGATAATGCCGGAGCTCATTATATGGCTGCCGGACATATCAATATTGTAATTACCGGAGCAGACAGAATTGCTGCCAACGGAGATACTGCAAATAAAATAGGAACACTGGAAAAAGCTATTGCTGCAAAATATTACGGAATTCCTTTTTATATTGCAGCACCTACAAGTACGATAGATATTAACACGGCAAGCGGAAAATCTATTCCTATAGAAGAAAGAAGTGCCGATGAAGTTCTTTATTATTCGGGAAAGCTAAAAAACGGGAAAATAGAAGAAATGCGTATTGCAAGTCCCGGATCAGGAGCGTTAAACCCGGCTTTCGATGTAACTCCGGCATCTCTTATTTCGGGAATTATAACCGAAAAAGGTATTATCAAAGCTGACAAAGAATCAATAAAAAAACTTTTTGACAATGATATTTAAAGATGAAAGAAAATCTGTTGCCCAAATAATGCGCAGACTATATAAACAAAAACTGACAACTTCAAGCGGAGGCAACGTTAGCATGAGAAACAAAGACGGCATTGTTTTTATTACTGCAAGCCAGACTGATAAATCCTGTATAAAATGGAAAGATATAATTGTATTTGATGTAAACGGTAACAATCTCACCCCGGATTTAAAGCCAAGCATGGAGTCGGCTATGCATACAGAGATTTACAAATCTAGGCCCGACGTTTTTGCAATAGTTCATGCTCACCCGGTTTATGCTTCAACATTTGCGGTTACAGATTACAAACCGGAATCTTCCATGACAGGAGAAGCCAGATTTGTTCTCGGAGAAATTGCTGTTACTGATTATAAACTGATGGGAACGGATGATCTTGCAAAAGCTTGTGCAGAATCTTTAAAAAACTCAGACACTGCAATTATGAAAAATCACGGTGCTATCTGCCTAGGCAAAACCCTGTTCGGGGCTTTTGACAGAATGGAAGTTCTGGAATTTACCGCGCATATGTATTTCAACACTCTTGTGCTTAATAATTGTCAAAAGCTTGACGAAAAAGAACTGAAGAAAATTGACGGTTTAAAGTAATCAGAACCTTTTAAACTCATATTTCAAACCTGTTGCATCAACATCAATCCTGACATAACCGGCATTTTCATATGAATCTACAACTGCATCTGTTATAAGGTATGTTGTATTGCCTAATTGTGCAGCATCCTGAACGTGATCGTGCCCGTTTACAACAAGATTCACCTTATATTCTGCAAATAAATTAATAAGATATGCAACTTCTTCAACCAATGGATTTGCACTGGTAGTTCTACGGGTACGAAGCATATTGACATGTGAAATCACTGTACAATATCTGTAATTGTCCCGGTTATCCTTTAGTAAATCCTCCAGCCACTTAATCTGGCTTTTCCCGAATGTTCCCCCGCCGGAATCGAGACAAATGTATAAATCGGGGACTTCAGGAGTACTAACGGTGAAATAATATGTTGAAGATCCGAAAAACTCATAAAATGTTTTCCATCCGTCGAAAAACAAATCATGATTACCGGTAATTAAAAATACAGGTTTTTCTACACTATCTTTCAATGTTCTGAAAACTTCGTAATCTTCTCTTTGTCCCGTAACAATATCACCTGCAAGAACCAAAGCAAGATTATCCGACGATTCGTAAGTTTCAAATAATTCCCTGGTATTTTTCGTTCCGCCAATATGAAGGTCAGAGGCTATCAGAAGGCTATAATTTTCTGATGCTGTGCTGATGTTCTGATACGGGTGGGACTGGTTGTAATCCACAGATTGTGAAAATCTTTTTTCGACTCTGTCTGTAGATCTTATCAAACCTGAAAAATCAGCTTCACATGCGCCGAAAAAGCCGGTAAGGCTTAATAATACAAATATCTTTATTTTATTTCCCATGATACTCCTGTTCTGAAAAACACACCAAAATAATTAACCCTTATATTATTAAACCCCGCAGTCTGATACCACAAATCTGCAAAAAATTTCGGGCTGTTTTCTCTTCGCTTATATGTAAAACCCAGGTCAAGCATCGGGTTTGTCTCCTGCTCAATAATAAACAACTCAAAGTTTGTAAGGTTTATAAAGAGGTTCCAATCGCTGCCAATCTCTCTTAAATGGTATTTTACCGAATACATAAGGTTAGCTGCTTCAACAAGAACATCATTGTCTGTTATCCCGTAAATCTCAGCAGCATTATTGTTAAATTTATAAAAATTAAAATTGTTCCCTAGTGCAAAATACCATTTTCTGACAGTGTAATCTATTTTTAGACCGGCATTATTTACATTAAGAATATTGCTTACCGGTTTATAACAATAGAACAAAGAAGTTTTAAGAGGATGGTTCTTTACTGCAAATTTATAACCCAGTCCTGTCGAGAACGCGTTTATAATTTTCTTATCCCTGTTGTTTAAATTAACATCCATGGCATATGAAACAAAAAAATTATGATACTCAAATTGCGGTGAATGTCCAATTGTAATTAATGGAGGGTTATCAACAGGATTGCTTGATACTCCGGCAAAAACGTCAATTTTAAACTGAGCCTGTACTGTTGTAACGCAAAAACTACAAATCAAAAAATACAGAAAAAAAACATATTTTATTTTCATCTCATATGATTATGGTTATGGCAAATATAATACGATTTTCCGGTAATGAAAAATAAGGGAAATAAAAAACGGTTTTCATGTTTTTACATCATTATTTCTATATTTGTGAAAATAAAAACAGTTTTATGGAAAAAACTTATGATTTAACCACATATAAAGGCCTTAACACGGCTATCGAACTTGTAAAAAAATACGGATGGATTATCAGCCCTTTACCATGGCTTATTTATAAAGCATTAAGCCCCGAAGTTTCTACCGAAAAGCAGGTTGATGCCGCTATAAATATGATTAAGGCAGGCAGGGACAACGGGGCTAAACGTATGAGAATACGCGTGGGACATGATGCCGGAATAAAACTGGGTGCAATGCTTAAAGGCTTTCCTTTAAATGTAAATGTCGGTAATAACGGAGCAATTGAACTTGATGTCGATTTTGAATCTGCCTCTGATACAGATATAATACAATTAAACAATATCTAAAATTTTGTACTGTCTGTTTGCCTGAGTTTCCACAACACTCCGTTTGCAAACTTTTCGTAACCGGCAGCATTATTATGTCCGTCATACTTCCAGTAGTATTCCTGGGAATTATCTACGGTAATATTTTCAACATCGCGGTAATATTCCAGTAAATTCAGATTATTTATCCCTTCTTCATCTGCAAACTTAACAAGCGGAGAATTAAAAAAGAACCTATCTTCGTCAACTTCGGCTCTCTGCGGGTAAAACACTATAAGTAACTCAAAATCATTGTTTTTTGCCAATTCCCTGAATTGTATCAGGCTTTTCTTAAGGTCTGATATGGCTTTTTCTGTAGCAGCCTTATATTCAGCATCAGTCAAAAGTAAATCATTGTAACCACATAAGTTATGCACCACTAAACGACACACAAAAGATACCGAATAAAATGCATGCCACCAATGTTTTTCAACAGCAGGCTTCATTTTCTCAAACCGTTCTTCGCCTCCCCTTGTTATCATATCTGTCATTTCGTAACCGTAAGAAACAATAACCAGATCTGGCTTATAATCCAATAATTTATCTTTGAGCAATCTGTATTCGTAAACCGGGTCACTGCCGCAAACTCCTGCATTTATAAACCTGAATTCAATACTGTCGTTATCTGGTATTTTTCGCTCAAAAAATTTCAGCCATGTTGAATCTGAATGAGCACCATCTCCTTCTGTAAATGAATCTCCCAATGCAAGAATCAGGTATTCGTTTTCTTTTTTATCCGGATTTATTTCTTCTCCTGACAATCCAATGGAATTTGAAACTCTTTTGTATTCAAACTCAGAATTATTCAAGATATAAGCTGTGTTCTCCGGCCTTAAATGATATGCCTCTATCCTGTTCTGATACTGAACAGACTCGTAATAGCCGAAACGTTTCTCAAACGCGCTGACATTTACACCGGCTAATCGTAGCAGTATTTCTGCCAGAAACAAACCTGCAAATACACTTACAATTACAGTCATTATGTTTTCTTTCAGCTTTAAATCTGTTTTTATAAGCTTATTTATGATTAAAATAATCACTGTAAATAAAAATGCAAGGAGACAGACTCCAGACCACAAAAATAGTTTCCCGGAAACAAAAACATGGAATAAAAATATACTGAAAAATAAAGCTGAAACAGACATAGTAATTGTAACATATGCTTTATTACTGTGCTTTTTCAAAGCCACAAGAAAAAACAGTATGATTGCAATGACAAGACAAAAAATAAGAATTCTTAATTTAAGTGATGAAAACAAACGCAGTGCTGATAATTTTCCGCATAAGTCATGCTTATAGTTTAAATTGCAAACATTGACTTCTCTATTATTCAACACAGTTGTATCCAGCAGAACATCCTCATTTTTGTTAATAATCCTGATTTTTACCGGTAAAGCCGTATCAACATCATTAAAACTTATGACAAGATTGTTAAAATACCAATAATCACAGCTTTTAAAAAATCCGGGATGCCTTTCCAACCGGTTCTCCCTTTTAAAAACACTAACGCCGGAACATTCTGTATTTTCAGATATTGACTTTAGATTTTGGGTTACATAAACTCTGAATTCCCCGTATATGTTAATCCTGCTAAAATAAACCGATAAAACAATACCGGCAATTATCAGTAACAACAATACGGACAAAACAGCCGGATATCTTTTTATCTTTCCCGGGTATCTCTGCATAATCTCATGACAAATCTCCCGGCAAGATACAAAAAAGGCTGATAATGATATCAGCCTCCTGTAAAAAAAATCTAATATTATTTACCCGGACAATTTTTCTTAATCTCGGGAGATATATCATTACGTCCGTATGCATTGTCGAAGTGATCCGAGAACTGTTTAGCCAGATTCTCTGCTGTTTTACGGTACTCTTCTTTGCTGGCCCATGTATTTTCGGGAATCAGCATTTCGGAAGGCACTCCCGGACAAGTTCTGGGAACATTTACATGGAAAAGAGTATTATATTCATATTCCACATTTTTAAGGTCACCGTTAAGTGCAGCTTCAACCATTGCACGGGTATAGTTAAGATCTATGCGTTTTCCGACACCGTATTTTCCGCCTGACCATCCTGTATTGATAAGATAAACGCAGGTATTGTGTTCTTCCATTTTATCGCCAAGCATTTTAGCATAAATTTTCGGGAGCGACGGCATAAACGGAGCTCCGAAAAATCTTGAAAATGTTGATTGTGGTTCAACAACACCGGTTTCTGTTCCTGCAAGTTTTGAAGTATAACCCATCAGGAACCACAACATTGCCTGATTTCTGTCAAGTCTTGAAACCGGAGGCAAAACGCCTGTAGCATCAGCAGTAAGGAATAATATTGTTGACGGATGTCCGCCTACACTTGATTCCTTAATATTATCCAAAAATGAAAGCGGATACGAAGCTCTTGAATTAGGTGTTAATCTTTCGTCATTAAAATCGAATTCTCCATTCGGATAAATCATGGCATTTTCGACAATTGCCCCATGATTTAAATAATAGTCAGGATGCAAAACCGCACGATAGATTTCCGGTTCTTTTTCCGGATTAATATTTATCATTTTTGCATAGCAACCATTTTCAAAATTTGCAACACTGGTTTCGCTCCAGCCGTGTTCATCATCGCCAAGTAAAGCTCTGCGCGGATCGGCAGACAATGTAGTTTTACCTGTTCCCGACAATCCGAGAATAAGTGCAGTTTTACCATCAGCACCTTCGTTTGCGGAACAATGTAAAGGAAGCACATTTTCAAAAGGCAGATAATAATTCATTACTGTAAACATAAGCTTCTTAACGCTGCCCAGATATGCTGTTCCGATTACAATACCGATGCGACGGTCAAAATCCATAACAACGATCTTATCTGTTGATTTACCATTCGGCAACTTACGAAGTTTCCATTCGTATTTTGACTGATCCAGTTTATTAAATGGTAAAGCTATCAGGAAAAACGGTTTGTCTGAGAAACAACTTTTGTGCAAATCCTCAGGAACACTTCTGAACATGTTATCTACAAAAACGGAAGTTAATGCCTGACTTGTAATAACCTTTACCGGAAGCGCATATTCAGAGTCGGCTCCGATAACACGGTCATTAACATAGATGCGGTTATGCTTGCTCATCATATCCATAGCATCTTCGAAAACCTCGTCAAAAACCTTATCCGTAACCGGCAGATTGTTAGGAGAATTCCAGTCTATATAAATCTGGCTCTCGGGACGTTTAACGATAACAGTGTCTTTAGGGCTTCTTCCTGTTGAATCAGGATCTGTCCATGTTGCCAATGTTCCCGATTTTGCTACCAGGCATTCGCTGTTGCTCACAGCATCTCCGATTAATCGTTTGCGTTCAGCATTTACAATTACGTTCTTACACTCGTTCAGAACTTCTTCTACTTTTTTGTGTGTCTCTTTAAAATTTATAGTATCCATCGCCGGTTTGTTTTGATGTGGCAAAAATATTAAAAAATAAAGCACGAAAAAGGTGTTAAAGAATATAAAATAGGTGTTTGTGTTGTTAAAAATGTTTTTATTGGGGATTGAAGTCGGAAGACCGGAGACGGGAGGACGGAAGACCGGGGACCGGAGACGGAAGACGGAAAGTATCTGTTTCTGTCTGATGTTGCACAGAATTCCTCTCCGGTCTTCCATCTTCACACTTCTTTACCACCTGACTTCAGTCTTCCGTCTTTTTTTTACCTCCTGACTTCGGCCTTCAGACTTCTGTCTCCTGTCTTTTTTCTTTCTCATTTAACAATTCTTTTGTATTTTGCGCAAAATTTTAAAGCATGTTTAAGAAAGTTCCTCATACCTACGTAATTGTTTTTCTTATAGTTATTGTTTCTGCTGTAATGACCTGGATTATTCCTTCTGGAGAATTTGAAAGGACTCAGAAAACCATGTCGAACGGTAAAGAGAAAACCGTTATCGTGGAAAACTCTTTTCACAAAGTTGATTCAGAGCCTCAGACCTGGCAGGTCTTCACTTCAATATATAACGGTTTTGTTGCACAATCCCACATAATTGTATTTATACTTTTAATCGGCGGGGCATTCTGGATTTTAAATGCCAGCAAAGCTCTGGATGCCGGAATTATAACTTTTATTGTTGCCACGAAAAAACTGGAAAAACATCGTTTTTTGAGAAAAATAGGTGTTGACAATATTGTTATGGTTCTGATTATGACCATGTTCAGTTTATTCGGAGCAATATTCGGAATGAGTGAAGAAACCATTGCCTTCGTGATTGTTCTTGTTCCACTGGCAATATCCATGGGCTACGATTCAATTGTAGGTGTATGTCTTGTTTACGTTGCTGCCCATTTGGGGTTTGCAGGAGCAATTCTTAATCCTTTTACAATAGGGATAGCTCAGGGATTATCCGATTTGCCTGTTTTCAGCGGTTGGGAATACAGGTTAATCTGCTGGCTTGTTATCAACATTACTGGCTTCTCTTTCATTTTACTTTATGCCCGCAGAGTTAAGCGTAATCCCGAAAAAAGCCTTAGTTTCGGAGTTGATGATTACTGGAAAAAGAACAAAGTTGAAGCAGATGAAAAAATTGAATATTATACTCCGCTGAGTGCCTGGATAAGTTTCATTATGGTTTTGGGAGTTCTGGTTTTATTTTCGGCATATTACCCCGATTCGGTTCTTAAGGTTGGGAACTCAAACTTCCACTTCCCGGCCTTACCGGTTTCAACTCTCGCGTTTGCTCTTGTTTCATATTTTTCGTTAAGAAAGTCTGTTCATTTTTATATTCTTACACTGCTGGCTTTCACTGTTGTTTTTCTGATTGTCGGGGTAATGGGTTATGACTGGTATGTTATGGAAATCGGAGCATTGTTTTTTGCCATGGGCTTAGCATCGGGAATAGCAATGAACAAATCGGCAAACGAAATAACAAAGTTGTTTATCGAAGGAGCTAAAGACATCTTTTCTGCGGCATTTATAGTTGGCCTGGCCGGAGGAATTATAGTTATACTTACCGACGGAAAGATTGTTGACACCATAATGTACGGGATGTCTGTTGCAATGCAGAATTTCGGAAGGGAAGCCTCGTTAGGATCAATGTACGGAATACAAACCATGCTCAACATTATTATTCCTTCGGGGTCAGCAAAAGCAGCACTTACAATGCCTATAATGGCTCCGTTCTCCGATCTTATCGGAATTGCAAGACAATCAACAGTACTGGCATTCCAGTTTGGTGACGGGTTTACCAATATGATTACTCCGGCATCCGGGGTTCTTATCGGCTGTCTGGGAATCGCAAAAATACCGTATAATGTCTGGTTTAAATTTATCTGGAAGTTAATTCTTATTCTTTTTGTTTTGGGATTTCTATTATTATTACCAACTTTGTATTTTAATATTAATGGATTTTAAACTATTTTATGAAACTTGTTCTTTCTTCAATTTTAATTCTGTTTTTCATAAATGCTTTTGCACAACCATATCCCGTACAACATGACAGCACGCATGTATTTTATGCCGAAGCAGGAATCGGAGCAGCCATACCTTACGGAACATTCAAATATATTCATGGTGGGGAAAACAACGGATATGCCTTTAATGGAGTTAGTTTTATCTTAAGCGCAAAAACTTATAAAAATAAATTCTTCGGTCTTAAATACGGGGCAGTAGGAATGATTAATCCTGTTGATGATTCATTTCATACCAGATTAAACGTATCGTATGACATCACAAAAAAAATGGGTAAATGGATAAATGTTTTGTACGGATTCGGGCCTGTTTTTTATGCATCAAATGAGAGTGTACTTTTTGAGTTTAACATTCTTGCAGGTTTTATTTCTTCCACCAGGCCTAAGGTTGTCTATAGATATTTTGACTTGTCAGGACTTTTGACCAATGAATATTCATTAACAGGAGGCTATGGACTAGGGCTTGGTTTTATGCCTGAACTCTCGATGAGTTTTAAACTTGATGAAAAGATTTCTTTGAAAATTTTTGCAAACTATGTTTTTGCAAAGGCAAAAGTCAACTACAAAATTTTTGGAGGAACTTATGATAATTACACAGGACTTGATTTCCTCGGCAGTTATGTGCAACCACTTTTGCTGCAATCTCTCAACGGAGGTGTCAGCATGGTTATACTGTTGGAGTAAACTTTGTGCTAATCAGCTTCTTTTCTTAATCACAAGACCGGTAAATACTTACATCTGTCCTATCTCCCAATACCCTGAAATCAATCTCAGTATTTGGTAAATATTTAGGTGTTATACCGGAAGTTTTACTTGCGTGCGTCGCACTGAGCTGTGCCGAAGCGAGGGCTAAAGCCGTTGATTTTAAAATGGTATTATCTGTGTTTCTCTTATTTTATTGTCATCTCCTTTGAGCAAGACATCGAATATTACAACATTTTATCATCAGTTCCTTTTCTTCAAAAAACCACCTGAATAATTATAATATTTTTTACAGATGGGACTATAATACTCTAAAAAACATTATCTTAGCAAAAAATTAGGCAGAATTTTTGATAGTAAAAACCGTTAACTAAAATTTTATAACATGAAAAAGAAATTATTATTCTTAAGTTTTGTATCAGTAATGCTTTTTCTGGGTAGCTCAGCTTTCTCGCAAAAAGTTTACAGTTGTGAGTACAAAAGCGATGCTGATGTTAAAGTTTATGTAGCTTCGTACAAAAGCGATGCCGATCTGGTTGTTTATAAATGTGATTATTCAAGCGATGCCACAGGCAACAAAGGGTTATGGTATTTCTGCAATTACAAAAGCGATGCTAAGAAAAAAATCTATTTCTGCGATTACAAAAGCGATGCTGATCTGGTAATTTATTTCTCTGATTACAAAAGTGATGCAGGCTGGAGAAATACATCCAAACAGTCTTTGATGTATTAAGTGCAAAGTTCGGTGTTAAACTTAAAAAAAAAGAAACTATGAAAAACATTTTCAAAATTATTGTTATGTCAGGATTTATGTTTCTGGCATACACATCTTTCGGACAGAAAGTTTATTCCTGCGATTCAAAATATGACGCAGATGTTAAAGTGTGGGTAGCTGACAGTAAATACGATGCCGACCTTGTTGTTTACAAATGTGATTCTCAGTACGACGCAACAGACAATAAAGGCTTATGGTATTTTACAAGTTCAAAGTATGATGCAGATAAAGTAATTTACTTTGTTGACTCAAAATACGATGCCGATATAATTATTTATTTCTGCGATTCAAAATATGATGCAGAATGGAGAAACTCCTCAAAAAAACAGCTTTTTTACTAAAATATAATGAGCATTAAGCTTAAACGCTGGCAAAAAATTACGTTAATCAGTATTGCAGGCATCCTTGCAGTACTGATTTTCTTTAATATCTGGCTAAACAATTTCCTTCGTAAGAATATTGAAGAAGGCTTTAACTCCGTGCTTAATGCAAAAGTAAATATCGAAAAGCTGAAAGTAAACTTCTTTACCGGCTCGGTAAATATTTACGGATTTTCAATCACCGGAAAAAAAGATTTCAAAAACGACACTATTGCTTATCTGGAAAAGCTGGTGCTAAAGCCATTATCGTACGACAGCAAAACAATGAGCCTTGATTTCAGAGACATAACAATATCAGAACTTAATGTTAAAAGCATAATCTCTGAGAACGGAAACAACTGCTGGGAAAATATAATCAAGGAAGATTCTACCGCCCGGAAAGAAGCCGAAAACGAAAATTTAAAACTGTTCGTGGAAAACTTTACTCTTGAAAATGCAAATATTGAAGTTATAGACAGACAAACGAATAAAAATCAATATTTCCGCAAAATAAATGTCAGGATTAACTCGAAGAAAGAGTCCGGGAAAATAATTTCTGATTTTAGCTCTGATTGCCTTTCAGTAACTGATTACTTAGGAGAAAAAAGTTTTTCTGTCAGCGGAAACCTGAAATATGAAAACAACATTATTGATGCTGCCGCAGTACTGAAAGCGGATAATTTCCCGCTAAATATAAACCTTAAACTTAATGTTGACAGTGTATCTCTTATAGCATCGGAACTGAACATAGATGCCGATTTTTCCGAGTTGCCTGTAACAGAAGATATTATAAGCAAAGGTAAGCTTAAACTTAAAATAAGTTCATCCGGAATTTTTGACAATAATCCTGTAAAAAGTATAAACGCTGTTTTTTCTGCCGACAGTTTAACACTGCTAAATACAGCAAGTAACAAAGAACTTTTTGCTGATTTTAACATCGCATTCAACTACTATAATTCCACACACCGTGATATAAAAATTTATTCAGATGAAATGCTATTGTCATCCGGGGATGAACAAATAAAAGGATTTATAAACTTTTGTCTCAACGACTCTGTTCTAGCTGCAGATTCGGATATAGCAGGAAGTTTCGGCACCGGTGTCCTGAATGAAATTTTCGAGGACGTGACATCCCTGCCGGTTATAAATCTTAATGTTTCGTCAGGAATAAAAGGTAACCTGAATGCAAAAGAAAACAAACTAAACGGTGAATTTCTGACAGATATTTCTTTTTTCAGCAAACAGGCTAAAATTCCTGAATTTACTGTCGCTTTTAACAAAGACAATTTTAAATTAAACACTTTTATATGTTCGGATTTGTTAACCGGACGTTTTGATTACCAATTATCCGGATTTGAAAATATATTTAAATCCGGCACACTTAAGCAACTTATAAATACAGACATAAGCAGTATCCATATTCCAGCGACAAATGGAATGGCCGACCCGGGGAATATTACCGGACTTGAAAACGAGAGTCCCGACTTCCGGTTCCCGGTAAAAACAGAAACAGTTTTCAGGCTTTCGGTTGACTCATTAGTTTTGGGACAAAAAGCTATTACAAATATTAATGCAGAACTGAAGTATTGCCCTGGTTTGGCAGAGATCTCAAACTTCAACCTCAATATCGGCAGCGGCATTTTAAGCGGAAAAGCTAGTTATACGAAAATGAATGATAACATGCAACTTGTTACAGATTTTAAACTGCTGGATCTTGATTTAAGTTTTTTCGCCAACGACAGTGTTGATATTGCAGGAATTATCAGTTTTGACTTTCAGAATACCGTTTACGAAGGTCCGGACACAACAATATACCGAAAAAACAAAGGTAGCAACAGCCTGAAAATTAAAGGTTTCCATGTTAAAACCGGATTTTTGCGCGAATATGAAATTGATGAAGACTACATAAAAATCGAAGATACTGAGCTTTATGCTGAATTAAATGCTGATATGTTTTCAATTAGTCCGGCAGACATTAAAATAAACGATGCCTCAATAAATCTGAAAGGAGAATATAACATCCTTAACAACAGCATATTAGTCCCTGTGTTATTTGATATCCCTGATAAATACCTGAGTTCAAAAATAAAACTCGCGATATCAATGTTCTCTGAAAGTTCAGAGAAGAGAATTCCGGAAAAAGAAAAACGTAATACATATTTGCTGCGAATCGGAGGCACAATTACAAATCCGGAATATAAAGTCTTTGAATAATTCCACTGAAAACTTCATATCAGGCATTATGGATTCAGTAAGATTAATAGTCTGAATTTATTTCATTGCAACAGCTATTCAGGCTGTATTACAACAGATGTCATTGTCAAAGAACCAGCAACCGGTTTATCGTTAAACAGACTTATTCTGTCATTTTTATCTTTTAATGCCAGTGCATAAATCAATGGTAAATAATGTTCGGGTGTCGGAACAGCAAGTTCAAATGATTTTCCCTGTGACTTATAATTTATAAGATTATTATGGTCATCACTCAGAATATAGTTTTTCATTTTCTCATTTGCCTCAATGGCCCAGTCGTAGGCAAAAGGTTTTCCACCAAGACTTTCCCAGGCAACCATCCCAAGGTTATGAACCATATTACCGCTACCTATTATCAATACTCCTTTATTTCTCAAAACAGAAAGTTGTTTTGCCAGTTCATAATGGTATTGCGGCGTTTTTGTAAAGTCAATGCTCATTTGTATTACAGGCACATCTGCATCAGGATACAAATGTTTTATTACACTCCATGCCCCGTGATCCAGCCCGCGGTTTTGATCCAGCCCGATTTTAGGTTCTGTAATCAAACTTTTTGTTTCCTCAGCTAATGCCGGGCTTCCGGGAGCAGGATACTGCACTTCATACAATTTTCGTGGAAAACCTCCGAAGTCGTGTATAGTAGATGGCTTCGACGTTGAAGTAACAAACGTTCCCCTGGTTTCCCAATGCGCAGAAATGCATAGCACAGCATCAGGTTTTACAATTTCTTTCCCGATTTTTCTGAATCCGTCCACGAATTCATTTTCTTCAATTGCATTCATAGGGCTGCCGTGTCCTAAAAACAGAACCGGCATTTTTCCGGTGTTTCTTAATGTTCCTGTCATGCTGTTTGGTATTTATTATTGTTTTATTAACACGAAAATGATAGTAATTGTTCAGATGGGTTTTTGGAGTTCGGAGTGCGGAGTTCGGAGCGATGGCTTGCAGAAGTATGAGTTTTTTGATTTCTTCAGAATCGTAACCGGAAATATATTGTTATTTTGTAACTATTTAGGTGTTATCTGTGTTTCTCTTATTATTGTCATCTCCTTTGAGCAAAACATCGAATACTACAACATTTTATCATCAGTTCCTTTTCTTCAAAAAAAGTAAGGTAATAAAGGTTCATTTCTACGATGTCTTACATTTCTATTGAGGTCGAAAAATAATAAGGTTTAATAAGGAATAAAAACCTTATTTCCTTCGGTTAAACCTTAATAGCACAAGAATTAACGCAACAAGTTCAACCTTATTACCTCTCTTATTAAACTATCGTTTTCTAAAACCACCTAAATAATTACGTTATTTTTTCCTGTACTTTCTTTTATCGATATTAACCAGTTTATAATCTGAATTCCCCATTCCCAGTTGTTCGGCATACTCAATCTGATGTTTTCCGCTAACTGAGTTGGCTTCGAGAAAAGCATCATCACAATGATGTGCTTTATCCACGAGATCGTGAGCAGCAGCTTCAATAGCAACAATATCCGTAGATACCAGAATCCCGATATCCGGAACAAATGGTTTTTTGGGATTACCGGAGCAGTCGCAACTTGGTGAAACACTTATGACAATATTGAAGTAAATTGAATTTTTCAATTCGATTACAGGCTTTGCATATTCAACCAATCCTTCAAGAAAACGTTTTGTCTGTTCTGCATCATCGGGAGTTGTTATTGCTTTGACAGGACATGATGATATACACTTTCCGCAACCTATACATTTTTCCTTGTCAATAGTAAGGGGATTAAGTGTAATGGCATTAGCCGGGCAGTCTCTCACGCAGGCACCGCAACCTATACATTTTGTACTGTCAGTTTTCGGAAAATCATTAAAGTGCATATCCCGTTTCCCTTCAGGAGTAGCCATTCCCATTGAAGCATTTTTGATACAACCGCCAAAGCCTGCAGATCCATGTCCTTTAAAATGAGTGAAATAAATTATAGTTTCATAATTTTCGAGGTTCTTACCGATTAAAGCTGTTTTAAAATGGGTACCTCCTTCGATAGGCAAACTCAAAGTTCCGCCCTCATCCAGAATGTCTATCGGGGCAAATGTAAACCCATGATCGCGTGCCAGTTCTATGTGTGTGGCAGTTTCGCGGCGGCGGCCTTTATAAGCGACATTTGTTTCAATAAGTGTGGCATTAAGTTCTTTGCATAGCGGCTCAACCATAGTTGCGGGTACAAAATAGCTGTTACCGTCTTCGCCGAAGTGTACTTTAATCCCGACTTTACCTTTCACACTGTCTTTTACAAACTCAAATATTCTCATTACTCCTTCCGGCGAAATATCTTTTGTAAAATAAACTATTGATTTTTCTTTACTGTTTTGTGACCACGAGCTGTTAGCCCAGAACAGTAATCCGACAATAAGAAAAGTAAACAGTCCCGCTTTTTTTACTCCTTTTAAACAATTTATAATCATAGAATTGATTTTATATTTTTACTTAATTTTTCTGGTTGCGAAGATACAAATAATATGACAGAGGTAATACCCGGTTGCGGGATGTTCTTTATTATTTTTCAGTTTATTTCTATTACGACATTTCCTCTTTTGTGTCCTTTTTCAACATATTGATGAGCCTCTGGCAGATTATCAATGCAGATTATAAAAACAATTGTTGTTTCCGCATCCACCAATGTTTAACTGTGCGATATGCTACTGCAACATTTAAATTGTAAATGTCAGATGCCAATGTTTTAATAAATTTTCCGTTTTGACAAATTAGCATTTCCATAAAATCTACAGGAAATAAGATAACTCTTCATGCCAGATTTTGCATAGGCCACAAACCTGAGCTTATCCTTTTTTGTAATATTCAGCTCTGGCTTTTCTCTGTTTGAAATAGGCTACAAACAATAATGACAGAGGAAAAAACGCCACAATTAAAATCCATTTTACTATTTTCAATATTATTTCCATACGGGTAAATTTGTAATGTTTATAAACATGAAAAGCATCCTCTGACAGATTCCCGGTAAAAAACTTAATTTATAAATACGGCCCGGATTACATCATATTTTTGAAATATCCTACAAATACTGCATCTTCAATTGTTTTCACATCAGCATTTTCAGAATTGTAAAGTTTGCAACTGAAAGAGCATTTAAACTTAACGCAGAACTCATAAGCAGACGGGGCATCTTCCAGATCATCAATAGTAAAAACAGAGCCATCCTGATTTGCTGTTCCCAAAGATGTGCTCCATAGTAATCCGTTACTGTCAAACATCTGAACCTCAAATCCGTTTTCTGCCTCAAAAGAATATGGTTTGCTTCCTGTAGTAAAGAAACCGGAAAATGTTTCGTTTGAAGGAGCCCCTCCTGTAGATGAAAAAGTTCCGTAAGTCATATCCAGCATAGGTTGATCAACGTTGCGGATATCTGTCATTCCTGAACCATACTTATAAGTGCTGGTAATTTCCCCGGTACTTGAAGAACTTGAGCAATAATCAATATATTTATTCCCTTCAATATAACTAACTTTAACGCCGTCAACAGTACCCACAAATCGTGGCGTGGATTTTATTGTAATAACAGTTTCGACATCCGGAGTTTCCGGAGTCTCTGTAACTTCAGGATCATCTTTTTTACATCCTGTAATAAATAAAGAGGCTCCCAACAATAAACTTATTGCAACAAATAAGAACTTTCTAGTTTTCATAGTTTTGATTTCAATTATTAATTACTCCGTTAAATACAATATTTGTTAACTTTATGTATTCAGTTACACACCAATATTATCCAGAACAAAAATAATCTAATATTTTAATTTATGAAAAATAAAATTATATGATTAAAAAAATTATATGATTAAAAAAATTACTATATCGGATAATCTTGGCCGGAACAGGAACAAAGTGTTGCAATAAAAAATATTAAAATATGTAATTCCCTCATATCTGTTGCGATTCTGTTTTTTCGCCTGATATAAAAAGCATAAATAAGTCTTATGGCAAGTGCGAAATCTACTTTATCCGTATTAGCACTTTATTGCCAGGCATTATTTCATTTTCACCCCTGCCCTTATCTCACAATTCAAATCATTTTCTTCCGGCGGAATTGGACATGAATAGGAATGATTATAAGCACAATATGGATTATATGCCATATTGAAATCAATCACAATCTGATCTCCTTCAGGAATTTTTAAATCGATAAATCTTCCTCCGCCATAAGTTTCGTCTCCGTTTGTCATATCTGTGAATGGTAAAAACAAATATGATTTATATTCTTCTTTTTCTCTAAGTGAATGACTTTGGTAAATGTTTAACCTGTACTCTTTATTATCAAGGAAAAATGTTGCAACTCCGTATATCTCGTAAACAGGGGTTCTGTCTGTAGTAGTTTTCATTTTAAAAGGCACTGCATTTTCAATTCTTTCAAATTTTGCAACAACCCTGAATTTCTCATCAACAGGAAAAAAAGAAAGGCTATCGAATTTCTCCAGGTCTTCCGGTGTTAACGGCGATTCGTCAGAATTTCCAAATTCTTCATTTAGTTTCTCCTGAAATTCAATTACAGATTGCTTATAATCCTGAGATAAGGCTACAAAATGATATGCAAAGAAAAGGATTAAAGTTAATATAGTTATTTTCATAATGTTTTGATTAATTATTATCGCAATATATCAAAAATGCAATATCCCAAAAGTATGAAAAATACATGAATGATAACAAAAATGCGTTCGCTGTGATAAACTTTTTTTGCTAAGGGGCAATACAGTAATGTTGAAAATACGTATGCCTCTTCGCTTTCCGGAAATTCTTCTAAATTTATCACACATTACCAACTTTATACATTATGGAAAAGAGTCATACAATACTTACGTTGTTTCTATTCCCTCAATACACTTGCAATATCTTCTAATATTTCAGCTAATTCTTTATTGTTTAAGTGCTTCTTTAAAATACAATGAATTCTGTTACAAATTCAACCGGAAATATTTTTGGGAGGCTATATTTAACAGGCTACTCGTAACTTGTGTAAGTTACAAAAACACATTTGGGTATGAATACAGATAATCATATTAATTTCACACATTTAAGCAACAATCACATAACTTTCCCCAAATAACGACCTGTAACAGAGTTTTTGCAATTTATAATATCTTCCGGCAGTCCCTGAAAAATCAATTCACCGCCATTCTTCCCTCCTTCCGGCCCCAAATCAATAATCCAGTCGGCATACCTTATTATGTCAAGATTGTGTTCGATTATTACAACCGTGTTATTTTTATCAACAAGAGAGCGGACTATCCCGTAAAAGTTGTCAATATCCGACATGTGCAGACCTGTTGTCGGCTCATCCATTATATATATGTTGCTTTCTTTGTTCAACTCGGTTGCTATTTTTAAACGTTGTGCCTCCCCACCCGAAAGTGAGCTTAAAGACTGCCCCAGCTTAAGGTATCCCAACCCTACTTTCTGCAGAATCTGCAAGTGCGATTTGAGTTTCGGCGATTTAAAGAATTCATTGGCCTGATTCACCGTCATATCAAGTACTCCGGCAATATTACTGCCATTATATTTAAGTTCCAGAACATCAGGACGGTAACGTTTTCCTTCACACTCGTCGCAAACGGTTTTAACCGAATCAAGAAAATGTAATTCAAACGAAAGTGTTCCCTGACCGTTACATTTAGGACAGGCTCCTTTAGAGTTAAAACTGAAAAGTGACGCGTTTGTATTGGTTACCTCTGCAAATTCTTTACGGATTAAGTCAAACACACCGATAAAAGTAGCCGCGTTTGCTCTTGACGACTTCCCGACCGGTGACTGATCAATAACAATTGCTTCGGGATGCTGCTTTGCAAAACATTCGTGTATCAGACTGCTTTTCCCGCTTCCGGCCACACCTGTAACGCATGTCAGTACTCCTTTGGGAATTTTTACCGAAACATTTTTCAGATTGTTGGCTTGTGCATTTTTTATCTCAAAAAAGTCATTTGCTTTTTTCCTGCGGTATTCCGGCTTTTCTTTCCGGTACAGATATTCTCCTGTAACGCTTTCAACAGACAAAAGTCCTGCAGGTTCGCCGTTATATACCACATTCCCTCCGAACTTTCCTGCTTTGGGGCCCATATCGACAATCCATTCTGCTGCCTTAATAATATCAGGATCATGCTCTACCACAAATACAGAGTTTCCCTTTTCTTTCAGCCTGAACAAAATATTCATCAGATTTTCCGTATCGCGTGGATGCAAACCTATGGAAGGTTCATCCAGCACGTAAAGCATATCTGTCAGATTGCAGTCCAGTTGTTTCGACATTTTTACCCTTTGTGCTTCTCCGCCGGAAAGTGTTCCTGTAGCACGATCGGGCGACAAATACCCTACCCCTGTTTCAATAAGTTGCTGCAAAAGAAACTGAGCCTTCCTGATAATCGGAGTGGATATTTCATCTTTAATATTCTGCAAAAACTGTAACACATCAACAGATTCCATACGACAGACATCTGCAATTGTAAACCCGTTTATTGTTACACTTCTTGCTCTTTCGTTAAGACGGGTTCCGTTGCAATGCGAACACGTCTGATAAACAAAATATTTAGTGTAAGCATTTTTATCTTCTTCTCCTGTTTCGTCGTCGGCTCTGGCAGTTACCGATTTTTCAAGTTTACGGGCAATGCCTTCAAAGTTCCGGTTATAGGACAGTTTTTCCTTTGCCCCTTTTACCGCAAAAGGTTCGGAATAAAGCAACAAATCCGATTCCTGAGCAGAAAAATCTTTCAAAGGTTTATCGGCATCAACAACACCAAGGCTTATAAGTTCTTTCCACAGAAAACCACCCGGTTTATAATGCGAATGCGTAATTGCTCCTTCACGTATAGATTTTTCCCTGTCAAGGAACAGATCAATGTCAATTTTAACCTGTTTTCCCAGACCGTTACAATGCGGACACATTCCTTCGGGATGATTAAACGAGAAATAAAACGACGGCCCGATAAACGGTACTCCAACCCTGGAATAAAGCAAACGCAGGTATGTGTTTATTTCTGTGGCAGTCCCGACAGTACTTCTCAAATTATTTCCCATTCTTTTCTGGTCAATTACAATTGCTGTCGAAAGATTGAGAATGTCATCAACATCGGGACGTGATAACTTCGGCATACGTGTACGGGCAAAAGTTGAAAATGTCTCTATCAACTGCCTCCTTGCTTCTGTATAAACGGTATCGAAAAGCAGTGATGACTTACCGGAGCCTGAAACACCGGTAAATACAACCAGCTTATGTTTGGGGATTTCAACGTCAATATTTTTAAGGTTATTGGCATGAGCATTTTTGACAATTATTTTATCTCTTTCCATAATTTTAAATTTTTATTCTTTTTGCACTTGATAATGCGAAAGCAACAGAAAGAACCGAAGTTAATACAAAAATAATCAAAGCAATAATAAAAAACTGTGGTGATGATGTTCCTGCAAGCAGATATCTGTTTCCTTCAAGTATATATGTTACAGGATTTCCCCACGAAACAGCCAGTAGCCAGCCGGATTTTATTAATTCACGCGGAAGAAATGTGGTACTTAAAAAAAGTAAAGGAAAAACAGCATTTGTTATAATGGCAGCACTCTGATACTTGCCGGTACGTAGCATTACGCCGGCAGAAAAGCCACAAAGTGTTAGTGACCACAAAAATGACAATAACAAAATTCCGAGTACCGAAACAAACCCGAACTGAAAACTGACACCAAATAATGCTCCTATAGCAATAAGTAGAACTGTAAAAAACAAAGAAGAAACAGTATCTGCCAGTATCGGTGATATAACCAAAATCCATCGCGGAGCCGGACTAAGATACAACCTTTTGAAATAACCTGACTGCATATCGGCATTAAGAGTCTGCCCTGCTCCGGACGACGATCCCATTGCCAGCGAAATTATTGTTATCGGGAAAACAAATGACAGGTAGCCTCCGGTACCGAAAGCTTCCATATCTCCAATCCCTCCTATTCCTGCATTATAAACCAACAGGAAAAATAAACTCATCCCAAATCCTGTTAAGGGAGCCGAAGGTTGTTTAAGCAACTTAACGATTCCACGCTTAATTAAAATAACACTTGCTGAATTCATATTATGCCTCCTCATATTTTTTTGTTAACTCATTATTATTCAATGTCTTTATGTAGTGTAAATAACTTTCGTCCAGAGTCATATTATTTCCGGGTGCCACCATATTCTTAAACTCGCTTATGGTTCCCGAATAACGGATTTCCCCGTTCAGAATCAAAGCCATTTCTGTTGCATAGCGGTCTGCCTCATCCAGATATTGGGTTGTAAGAAAAACCGTGGTTCCTTTATCCCTTTTTAACCTGGAGATGATTTCCCAGAAGTTTGCTCTTGCCTCAGGGTCCATGCCCACAGTAGGCTCATCGAGAAACAGTATTTTGGGATTATGAACAAGTGCCAGAGCACAATGCAAACGTCTTTTATTTCCACCCGAGAGTATCCCGGCCTTTTTATTCTTTTCACTATCAAGTTGAAACATTCCGGTTAATTCCCTGGCTCTGCCGGCAGCCTGAGACTTTGTCATTCCAAACAACCTGCCCTGAAAAACCAAAGTATTTTCAACCGTTTCGGACGGGTCAATTTCATTTTCCTGCGAGGCAACTCCTATTGTCCCCTGAATTTTCGAGAAGTCAGATTCAGGATTAAATCCGTCAATAAAAAATTCGCCTGAGTCTTTGCGGATAAGTGTTGTTAAAATTCTGACCAAAGTTGATTTTCCCGCGCCATTGGGCCCGAGCAATGCAAAAAACCGGGACTTGCCGATTTCAAGATTTATACCTTTCAATGCTTCTGTGCCATCCGGATACTTTTTAAAAAGCTGCTTAATCTGAATTTCTGCTTCCATATTATAATTTTTAAAATATGCAGCAAAAGTATTCCGCTATGACAGCAATAAATTGTAAAAAACAGACAAAATGATTACTAACAGCTCTCTGAATTCACGTTATAATCAGGATATTTATCAATAAATGCTTTGGGTGTGTATCCCGTAAATGCTTTAAAATCTTTTATAAAATGTGCCTGATCAAAATAGCCGTTCATATAAGCATGTTCGGTTAACCTGACATCCTTATAATTGCTTAAATTTAAAAGTATCTCCTGAAATCTTACCAGTCTTATAAATTGCTTTGGCGTTTTTCCCAGATATGCAGAAAATTTACGTTCCAGGCTCTTTGGTGTTACAGGGATTATCCCGGATAATGCCGAAGCTGCAATCTGCCCTTTTCTTTGTTTAATTATCCTGATTCCCTCCTGCAAGAGATTATAATCGGAAACTGATACCGGCTTAAAACGTTTCAGCAAAAAATCTTCAATAATTCTGACCTTCCCGCTCAATGACTCTTCAAAGTACAACAATTCTTCAATGCGACTAACTTCAAACCGGAAAACATCGGCAAGATCAACACTTTGATTTTCAATATGATATAAGGGAAAATCAAAAAAGTTACATGCGCCAGCCGGATAAAACTGAATAAACACCACCCCGGCCTCCCCGTGTGTAGATACATCTGAAAAAGAACTGCTTAACCCGCTAAGAACCGAACGTGGCTGTTTAACAAAATTATTGCCCGGCAAACTAACAACAAACGGATTTCTGTAATGAAACATCAACTGAACTCCCCCGACCGGAATTACCCTTTCTGTAACGTTACCTTCACAAGCCGAAGATTCCATAAAGCAGTATTGCTTTACATAATTTTTTAAGATTCCGGCAGGTTTTATTATCTGAAAGTACATTATAGAATTTTTTACAAAAATAATCCAATGTTGTTCAGTTAAGAACAGGTATTAAAATATTATTAAATATTTTTTCCGGAATTATTCCATACACGACAAAAATTACTGCATGATAATTATGTTCCGTCCCTACGGGACTCTGGTTATAGGTTCTGGCATTATAGTACACGGACTGAAGTCCGTATTTTCTATGTTACGAGCCGATGGCTCTCGTTGTGCAATTGGTTCTTGCTATGCAATTCCGGAACAAGACTTAGTCCAGTACGGACGAAGCATAGTAAATACGGACTTCACTCCGCAGATGATGAGCTATGATCGTCGTAGTCCTGTAGAATGCTTTTGCTCGGAATTAGTCCGGTACGGACGAAACATAGTGAATGCGGACTTCAGTCCGCTCATTATGCGCTATGATCGCCTGAGTCCTGTAAGGACGGGACATAGAAAATGTAGCAATCCCGTATGAGATTTAGTTTTAAATGGAAGCAGATACATTTCAGGCACAACATGAGCAGCTAAAATCATTTTTCCCCCGGCTGGTTAAACTATGATCAAGCAATATTTCTGGGGAGTTACACAAATACAAGAATAAAAATATTTCATTTAAAAATAAGCACTAAAATATTTTTTATTTGTCTTTTTCTTTTGTCATTGCCACAACTGAACCGCTTTTGGCGGTGAACTCGTGAACACCATTAAAAATAATTATTTAATGTGAACAAAAGAAACAAAAAGGCTAGGAACCGAAGCTCACGAGCCTGCGAGTAAAAACAAAGCTTCTCCCCGCCATAAAAAAAGAGTCCCGCAAGCGGAACTCTTTCGTAATAATTATGTCAGAAAAAATCTTATGCTTTCTTTAACTCAACAGTAAAATGTCTCATTATCGGAGCTTCCCAGGTAATTTCGACGCCGCTTGTAATTTCATGACGACGGTCAAATACATTCTTCAGAGCTGCAGCAATATAATCCATGTGATTATTTGTGTAAACACGGCGAGGTATTGCAAGTCGTAATAATTCGAGTTTCGGGTAACGGTTTTCACGGGTAACCGGATCTCGGTCAGCCAGTATTGCACCTATTTCAACCCCACGGATTCCACCTTCGACATAAAGTTCTACTCCCAAAGTCTGGGCACGGAACTGCTCTTTAGGAACATTAGGCAAAATCTTGTTTGCATCCACAAAAATAGCATGTCCGCCAATAGGGTACTGAATCGGAACTCCGTATTCAATAAGTTTGTTTCCCAGATACTCAATTTGTTTAATTCTGGTTTCGAGATAATCGAACTCGGTACTTTCATCAAGACCTACAGCCAATGCTGCCATATCACGTCCGGCCATTCCTCCGTAAGTGACATATCCCTCGAACATAATATTGAAAGTGCAGGCCTGACGATAAATCTCCTCGCTTCTCAAAGCTATAAATCCACCGATGTTTACCAATCCGTCTTTCTTTGAACTCATAGTTGCCATATCGGCATATTTGTACATTTCCCGTACAATTTCTTTAATTGTCCAATCCTTGTAAGCTTCTTCGCGCATTTTTACAAAGTACGCATTCTCTGCAAAACGGGCTGAGTCGAAAAGTACAGGAATTCCGTATTTCTGGCTTAATTCATAAACTGCTTTAAGGTTTGCAATAGAAACAGGCTGTCCTCCCGAAGAATTACAGGTAACGGTTACAACACAACAAGGAATCTGTTCTTTTGGATATTCGCTGTAAACTCTTTCCAGTTTAACCAAATCGATGTTCCCTTTAAACGGATGATCCAGAGTTGTATCAAAAGCCTCATCAATTGTACAATCAACAGCTTTTGCTTTTCTGAATTCGATATGTCCTTTTGTTGTGTCAAAATGTGAGTTTCCCGGGACAATATTTCCTTCTTTTACCAAAACAGAGAAAAGCACATTTTCGGCAGCGCGCCCCTGATGTGTAGGGAGAAAATGCTCAAATCCCATCAATTCTTTAACTCTGTTTTTTAACTCGAAGAAACTACGTGCTCCTGCATAAGACTCATCACCTGTCATAATTGCAGCCCACTGGCGGTCGCTCATAGCACCGGTTCCGCTATCGGTAAGCAGGTCGATAAAAACCTTGTCGCTGCTTAATTTAAATAAATTATACTTTGCCTCTTCAATCCAGGCTGCTCTTTCTTCTCTTGTGCTGCGTTTAAGCGGCTCTATCATTTTAATTTTATACGATTCTGAAAATGGTAATTCCATAATAATTTAATTTTAATAACTTTTTAATAAATAATTTGATTGTAAGGCTAATAAGCCAAAAGGATGAATGGAATTAATTCAAAAAAGAATCGCGTTCCTTAATGTTAAGGTAAACAAAATTCGCAAGTATCGATATTATTTTCAATCCTGACATTTCCTGCCACTTTTTTATCATTTACAAAAATAGCCATTAATTTGAATTGGCAATAAAACCACGCCCTTTTTTTTGATTTATTGCTCTCAAACATAAAATATAAACAGCATCGTCTCCTCACACTGTTTTTACATAAAATACAGCCATTAAAACAACAGTATAATAAAGGTATTTACCCAGATGATTTGTCTGAAAAGGAATATTAAAATGTAAATGCAAAAACATATTCTCCCAAAACTTCTGACTTCTCGTTACATCCATCCTTCGGACTTTCATCTTCAACATAAATACTTAAAATAATAATTCAAAAGCATGATTTTTTTCCATTATTGTACCAAAATAAGTAATAACTTTGCACAAAATATTTTATATTTGATTAAGAGATTTAACCAACCATGAAAGTTCTGATTTATTTAATAATTTCGTTGACAATACTTAGTTGTATTAATCCCGGCACAAAAAAAGACACCGGAGGATTAAAAGAGAATGATGAGACTTCGTCCGGCAATAAGGTTAATGTTGGCGATTCGGGGAATATATCACATGACACAATTCAGGTTATTGACGAATACTTTAATGACCCTGTAGTAAAAAGCTATTCAAGCGAATCTGACACACTTGTAATTTCAGAAGATTGTGTAATATTTCTGTGGCCTGACAGTCTTGAAGTAGAGGAATTAAAAATAAAATATCCTGACGATTATCTCGAAATTCTTGACGATATGATTTATTATGCTTCTGATGCTGCCATGGCACTGGATGCTGTAAATATTAAGAATTTCTTTTGCGACAAGTCGGTACTTTTGTTCACAGGATCACAAAAGAATATTTTCCTTAAAAGGAAAAAGGTTGAAGGGAATATGATTTTATTCAAAAAAGGAGAAAAGCCATTCATCTCTTATGCTATAGATTTTGACATTGATATCTGTACAAAGTTTTTTGCTCCTGAGATGACGGACAGTATCAAATCAGAGTTCTGACATTCGGCTTCGCCGGAACACAGCATCTCATCCGGGATTTTGGATTTCTTTCAGATTATTTGCTTAGGTCCCTGGTATAATTTTGTAATCTGTAATCAGTGGGTTTTGCATACTCGCTTCCGCTTATTGGAATTTAACTTTTGTAAAATAAAGCAGAACCTCAGGTTTACTACAATTTACAGATTACATCCGCCGCCACGGAACAATAACAGAATTATAGTTTTAACATAACACCTAAATAATTACCAATTTTTCACTAATTTTACATTGTAAATAACCTGAGAATTATGAAAACTTCTGAAAAGTATTTTTATGATGCCCACTGTCACTTCATGGACTTGTCTCAGCCTGATTTCTTTGTCTTTGTAAATGAGCTAAAAAACAAATTTGGTGACGAGGCTGTAAAATTCTTACTTTCACCTGATTCCATAATTGATATCCGCAATAAGAAAGCTATTGAAAATGTGGCAAATTTGCTAAATGTAATGTCTCATACTCAGGCTGAAATAATACAATTAATAGAATTTGATCTGGAAGGGCGGTTTTTAACCACTGGTAAGCAAACTCCGGTTATGCAGGACGGAATTTTCAAAATAAGAGATTTCAGCTTTGACAAATTTTGTTTGGTTCCGCTGGTAATGGATTTTAACGTAACATTTAAAAATTTCCAAAACCTTTATTACAACACGCACAAAACAAAAACTGTGGATTTCTACGCCGAAAATATGATTTCAAATGTTCGGGAATTTTACAAAACAAACCCTGACACAAAACTGGAAATTTATCCGTTTCTCGGAATAAATCCTCAAGCGTACAGTTACGAACAAATAAATGAATATCTGGAAAAATATTTCAGAAACTATTCGCCGGAAAAACGCGAAACAAAACACGCCTCTCCTGAATCTTTATTCGCAGGGTTAAAACTTTATCCTCCGCTGGGATTTGACCCGTGGCCTGATGACGGGCAGGAAAGAGAGAAAGTTGAACTGTTGTATAAATTTGCCGAAGAAATGAAAATACCTGTTACCACGCATTGTGATGACGGCGGATACCGGATAGTAGCACCGGAATTGTCATGGAAATATTCTTCTCCGGAGAGATACTTTGAAGTGTTAAAAAAATACCCTGCATTAAAACTTAATTTTGCACATCTGGGTCAGCAATACTACAGAAGTTACGGAGTGCTTAAACAGCACAAATGGCGTAGCATAATATACAGACTTATGCTTGAGTTTCCCAATGTTTATTCAGACATATCATACAGTGCAATAAATAAAAATTATTACAAAATTTTAAGAGCCGAAACAGAAAGCTTTTCAAAAGAAAATCAGGAAATTATAATAAGTAAAATTTTGTTCGGATCTGATTTCAATATTAACCTTAACAAAATAAAATCCTATACCGAATATTTGAAGATTTTTGAAAACTCAGCATTAACAGACGAAAATCTGTATAAAATATGCAACAGTAATCCCGAAAGGTTTCTGTTTGAACCCGGCAATTAATTACTGCAAAAACTGATTAACAGCTATTCAGAGATTCTCAATCTACAAAGCAGGAAACAAGTTCTTCAGTCTTTATCAGGTATAGCATTCCTGCTGTATTTACAGAATTGAGCGCTTCCAGAACAGCATTTTTTTCATATTTACATCCTGTTACGGCATCCTGTATTACAGAGATATCGCCATTGCAGAAAAAATCGCCGAAAATAGAGCAGGTTTTTATCAGCCCGTTTTCGACATCCAGTTGTACCTCTACTTTTCCGCCTTCGAAGCGATTACTTTTGGTAATATTGAATGCCGGTGAGTTTCCGTAATTCCATTCCCAGGTAAGGAATTTTTCGTTTTCTATTTTTTCAATTTCCACATAATCCGCCTCACTAAGTTTTATTGCTTCCATATCGGCTCTGAGCAACGATATCATTGTATCACGAAAATCATGAGAAGACATATCTTTGGTGAGATGTGGCCTTATATTGGTAACTCTTTCACGAACCGATTTTATTCCCTTGGAAATAATTTTTTCGTCCGTAACGTTTAAAGAACGTACCAGATTTTCGAGATTTGTATCAAATAGTATTGTTCCATGATGTAAAAAGCGGTCTTTCATTCCGTACTGAGCATTACCCGAAAACTTTTTACCTTCGCAATGCAGGTCATTTCTGCCTGAGAATTCGGCATTAACACCAAGTTTTCTCAAAGCTTCAACCACAGGTTTTGTAAAATCTCTGAAATCCTTTACCTGACCGGCATTTTTCCATGTTATAAAACTGAACTGCCAACAGTCAGCATCTGTATAAACAGTTCCGCCACCACTATTACGACGAATTATATCAATGTTGTTTTCCTTGGCAAACACCGGATTTATTTCCTGAATAGTATTCTGAAATCTGCCTATCATTAAAGTCGGACGGGTTCTCCAGAATAAAAAATATTCATCCTTAAACTCCGGATTTTTCATTATATACTCTTCAACGGCAAAACTGTGTGAACAGCGACAGTGATTGTCAAATTCGATGTATTTCATAGTTATAGTTTTTTTATGCCACTAAGGCACTAAGTTTGTTTCTTTTTTTTCGCCACTAATTTTTTGCCATTAAGCGTTGCGCTGGTCCGACGATTGGCGTAAGAATCGGCACTAATTTACTTTCCTTTTTCTTCGTGTCTTCGTGCTTTGTTGCTTTCGTGGCTACTTAATTTTAATTCTATTTCCAATTTTTTCTTTTTTGCCACTAAGCATTGTGCTGAGTAAAACCGAAGTAACACTAAGACACTAAAGGTTAATTCCTCTTTTTTGTGCTTTCGTGCTTTCGTGGCTATTATTTTACTTTTAACTGTTGCCTTCGGCTACGCTCAGTCAACGGATGCTCAGGTGACTGAGCGGCTTGTGCTGATCCTGCCGAAATGAGCCGAAGGCACTGTAATTTATTATTTGTTTTTTTATTTTCTTTGTGCCTTAGTGGCATTCATTTTTTTATTTTAACTATTATTTTTTATTTCATTAATCCCGGCCAACGCGTTGTACGAGCTACGAACATATGGCCCCGATGCTACATATTTAAAACCTTTGCTCAAAGCAACCTGTTTATATTCTTCAAAAACCTCAGGGCTTACATACTCCTTTAAACTTGCATGATCGTGTGACGGAGGAAGATATTGTCCGATTGTAAGCATGTCGCAATTTACTTCGCGCAAATCATCAAACAATTTATAGACTTCTTCTTTGGACTCACCAAGGCCTAGCATAATTCCCGATTTGGTAAAAATTGAAGGGTTTTGTTGTTTTACATATTTCAAAACTCTTAACGATTGCCTGTAATCAGCCATCGGACGTGCAATATCATACAGAGACGGTACTGTTTCCACATTATGATTTATTATCTCCGGTTTTGCCTCAATTACATTATCAAGAGCCTTTTCGTCAGCCTGAAAATCAGGAATGAGAACTTCGATGCTTGATTTTGGCAATACGTTCCTGAGTTCGTTTATACATTTGGCAAACTGTTCCGATCCTCCATCATCCAGATCATCCCGTGTAACAGAAGTTATAACAACATGATTAAGCTTCAGTTTAAGTGCTGCCTCAGCAAGATGCTTCGGTTCTTCAGGATCAACACAAGCTGTAGTTCCTGACGGGATAGCACAAAATTTACAATTCCTGGTACACACTTCACCCAGAATCATAAATGTTGCTGTCCGGCTACGAAAACATTCTCCCATATTCGGACATTTAGCTCCCTCACAAACTGTATGAAGATTTAAACTGCGGAGCATCTCTCCCATCTCCTTCATACTTGCATAGTCCAACTTTTTGTTAAGCCATTCAGGCTTCCTTAACTTTTCCAATTTCTAAATTTTTGCGCAAATATAAACATTAGTTCACGCATAAAAAAGTTATCCCAATTCTATTTATAAAATATCCCAAAGATATTTTGTAAATCAGAATGGTAAATACCGATTGTACAAATAATATAGTTCAATTTGACATCGTCAAAGATTGACTTTGTCGGGCTTGCCACAAAAAAGTGGCTGCGGTTGGACTATATTATTTGTAGCATCGGTATTAAATAAAACAAAACGTAACCGAATAATATAATGGCTTGCAAACTATCGGGTTCCTGAATTATTCAGCTTGTTTGAATTTATGAACAGATAGCCACAAAAACGATTTATCAAACTCCCGGAATCAGGGGTTATTAATATCCTGATAAGATTTTGAATAAATGTCTTTCATTTCACTAAAACTCACCAGTTTATCTGTAAGCTTAAAAAGACTAAGACCATCTGTCATAAGTGATTTAATTGATTCCAGTCCGTGCTTTTCTATAAAACCGGCAAGATTACCAAAATACAACTGTTGTTCAAAGCTTGTAAAGCTTTCAGGCACATCCTTTATCGTTTTAAGAATAATAAGCCTGTCCGATTCAAAAATAACATTCTCCAGCAAAGCTTCATCAAGAATATTGTTAACAATTGAAAGGCATTCCTCTTCTGTTTTAAGATTTTGAAAAAACTCATCTTCCCTTTCCCTGTTATTTCTTATATAGACACCAATCTGATTTACAAACTGACGGAATGCATTGATATTATATTCTGCATTTACACCCTGATATGCGGCAAACTTATATGAGTTATAGAATATCTCCAATTCCTTGAGCTCTATTGATGACATAGTCCACAAAGCAAGCTCTGCCGGGTTTTCGACAAACGAAAGGTTTATAGTTGCATTCATGGAATTGCAGTAATCTATCACGCGGGGAACCTCTTTACAATTCATTTTCATCGGGGTAAGACTAAGTGATAATCCTTTGCCGCCAAGTAAAACATTATACTCGTCTATATTCTTTTTCACTTTATCAAAATCAGCACCTTGTCTGATTGATTCAAATAGTTTTTTGTCCAATGCATCAAAAGAAACAGTAATAGTGAAATTAAGTTTTTTAAGATAATTTCTTACTTTATCTGACAAAACAGTTCCGTTTGTAACGACATGCAACTTTGCTTTCGAGTTTATCGACAATAGCTTATCCCAGATTTTATAATATGTTTCAATTAAAAACGGTTCTCCGCCATAAAACTTTATTTCTTTTGCATGTGGAAGGAATTCCGACAATTGCCTTACAAATTCATCATCGTAATGACTTTCAAGCGGAGGCAGTTTCTCTCTCCACTTACGTATGCTTGATGAAACTATACCGGAACACATAACACATTGCAGATTACAGGTATTTGACAGTTCCAGTTCTATAATCTTAGGATAAGTGACTTTTGTGGAAGAATAATAATCTGCATGCATTGAAGGCAGCCCGTAAAATCTTGAAGTATTAAACTGATGTTCACAATACTGACACCCCATCGATAAATCATTATGCAGCAAGTGTTCTCTTAATTTATTGGCAACATCACCAAACCATATTTCTTTAATCGGATTTTCGGGATAAGTTCCAAGAACAGTATTCTGATTACGGCAACAAACCACACCCTGACCACGACTGTTAAAATACAGATTTACAAACGGATTATAGCATGCCAGCTTCTTTGGACCGTGATATCTGACTTTATTAAACTCATCCATTTTATTTTTATCAACGGATTTATAACCATCCTTACTTACCGGATAGCTTATAAACGGCCTCCTTAAACGGGACAGTTTCTGATAAAAATATTTCAGAGAATCTGTAAATCGGGTCATTGCTACACTTCAATCTTGCTACAAAGATATAAATTATAGTTCTACACTTTGCTATTTAATCTTAATTATTCCCGTGGAATTTCTTTTCAGATTTTTTTACAATTGAAAGCATCATTTTATCAAAAAAACTGCTGCTCACATGTGCTTTTACTTTAGGCAAAAGTTTGGAATCCATTGTTGTTTTGTAAACGGCCCTGGGATTCTTAAGAGTTATAGCTTTGAACATGCATTTTGCAGTACTTTCAGGTCCCGGACAACCGGTGTATGAATCAACCATATATTGATCAAAACCGTCAACCAAAGGCTTATAATCAGACGGATGGTTAACTTTTCTCAGTGTATCCACAGCAATTGAATCAAATCCTGTTTTAACAACCCCTGGTTCTATAAGCACAACCTGAATCCCGAGATTTTTTACTTCCTGGCGTAAAGCCACAGCCATAGCTTTCACTGCATGTTTTGTAGATGCATACCAGCCAAGTCCCAACATCGAAATATGACTTACTATTGAAGTTGTAAAAACTATACGTCCAGATTTTTGCTTCCTCATTTGCGGTAAAACAGCTTTTAAAACCCGTGCATTACCAAAAACATTAACTTCGTACTGATACTTTATTTCTTCCATGGGCACACTTTCAAGCATTCCGTACGAGCCATAACCGGCATTAGCCAAAAGTGCATCTATCCTGCCCTGCTCTTCAATAATTTTAGCTACCCCGGCATTAACTTCTTCATCCGAAACAATATCCATTTTGAGTAAAAGCGCCCCTTTTTCAGCAAGATCATTCATTTTTTCTATCTTTCGGGAAGCTGCATAAACAACCCATTCATTTGTTGCAAGCAACTTTTCCGCTGTTAACTTCCCAAAACCTGATGATGCTCCTGTAATCAATACTACTTTTTTCATGTCCTTATTTTTTCCTTACAAAGTTAAGATAAAAACGGTTTGAATAAACTAAAAACATGACATAAATCTATCCCGTTGTAACAAGCAAATCCACCGGTAAAATAAAAATTATAAGAGCATAAAAATGCCGTTACACTTTATGTCTGTAACGGCATCTCTATTTATAAAAACAAGATTATTCTGCTATTCTGAACTTCAGAGGCAACTCACCATATTGTATTAAAGCTGCCAGATCTTTTGCTTCATCTTTAGTAAAATTACCGCTTATGACACATTTCCCCCCATCTATTTTGCTCATTATCTTTGGTGAGCTATAAGCTTCGCCATCCAGAACTATTGTAAGATTTTTATTAATATTTTCAGCAGTCATCTTACTGAATATTTTCGCTCCTTCATCAGAAAGTTCAATCATTACTTCAGAGTTATTTGTCCTTTTATCAAGCTGGCTATATGATTTAACAATATTTGCACCGCCTAAAAAACCGGACTTCTCCAATAAAAACAATTCCCATAAACCATCTTCGTTTTTTGTTTTACTCCATGCTGAAACTAACGAACCATACTCAGAATCTGTAAGAATATAAGTTTGAATTACATTTTCAACAGCTTTCTTACTTTCATCACTAACTAAAAGAACCGTTGACTCATAATTATCAGAAGTTTTAATTTTACCATTGTAAATCTCCGACAATTTTGCATTCTTTAAAAGCTTATCTATACCTGCACTGTTTTCGTACGGCAAATAAAAACCGAAACTTGCCTGTGAAGAAATCAAACTCCCGGCTATACTATAATCTGCTTCGGTTCTGAAATTAATGCTTATTGTGTTGTCATCCTTTAACCTTAACTTATAGTTTACCCCACTTGTATTCAACCTGTTTTTTAAAATAATAACCGATTTGACGATATCCTCTTTTTTAGCATTTTCGCTAACACATTCGAGAATTACTTCCTTTTTGTATCTTTTAAATTTTACCGGAATTGCAGATAACAGAATACTGCTTAAAATTACCACTAACAATATATATTTAATTGATTTCATAATTTTTATTTAATTTTAATTAATAACTTTTGCCCCGTCTGCGGAGCTTAATAATAAATATTTACGGATTTAATCAGGAGAATGAAGGATAGTCCTGCCTGTTATTAAAAAAACAATAATATGACAAATCTTCCACGAATAATCGTCTCAGTTCCAGATAGTTATTTGAAAGCAATCTGAATTTTACAGCTACAATTTTATGGTATATACATTCATGGTTTAAAACATCAGAAATATAATTTCTGTTACACCGGATTATGCCAGTCCAATATTTGTTGTAATCAGGAAAGACATTATTATCAACCTGGACAGGAGAAGTCTTTACAACAGCACTTTGAAAATAATCTGATTTGCCTGAAGTCAGATTATCCCTATCATTGCTCCTGTAACTGCTAAATGAGAAGAATAACCCAAAACATAAAATAATCAGACATAAGTTGATTATTCCGGTTGCACTATTTTGATTGCTGTTATTCATTTCAATGCAAATATAACTAAATTAATTTCAACAAAGAATATTTTCTGATTATAGTTTATAAAACTATTATTCTATTCATTAAATTAACAGGCACTTTTATAATACACCGGCTTTTTATCCGGGAGTCAATATTTATACGCTGCAGAACTATGAATCAAAACATTCAGCATTATTACATTAAAAGGACATGTAGTAAAAAAAGAAAAGCAACGTTTTTATTTAATAATTTGTCTATCTTGCAACCAAAAGCAAACATTCCTGATATTAAAAACAACATTCTGATTATCAAGATATAACATGAATAAGCACATTAAAATAATCCTGACTATATTGCTGATTTCCGTTTCACAATTACTAATTTCACAGGAAATATGCAACAACGGAATAGATGATGACGGTGATGGATTAATTGATTTGAATGACACTGAAGATTGTTTTTGTGATAGTATTATTACCAATAATGTTCCTTCTTTAATTCCCAATCCTTCATTCGAAGGTCATTCGTGTTGCCCGGAAGAAAACTCACAATTAGATTGTGCCAACACATGGATACAGGCATCACAAGCCACCAGCGATTATTTCAACACCTGCGGATTCACCGGAGCAGCCCCCTTGCCTTTTCCTGACGGAACTGCCGGCGCAGGAGTAATCTGTACGGATAATTATTCGGAATATATCGGGGCATGTTTAAACTCTGTTATGCAGGCGGGTCAAACATATCAGATTCAGTTTGATCTGGCTTTTGAGGTAATTACGGATATGGGAGAACATTATCCTACTTTCCCGGTTGATTTACCACCGATTGAATTTACAATTTACGGAACAACCAGTTGCAGTTACTTACCTTTTGACGGGACAAACTGTCCGATAGGTTACGGGAATTGGCAGGTGTTGGGGACAGTAACTGTAGATCCTGAAGATATACATGCAGAATGGGACAATTTTACAATCAGTTTCAGTCCACCTGCAAATATCAGAGCAATAGTTCTCGGCGGCCCGTGCGATTACCCTTCAGGGGGGGAATACTCTGCAGGGTTGTTAAATCCAGTTGGAGAACAATTAATGCCCTACTTCTTTGTTGACAATCTGATTCTTAATAATGCATCATTATGGGGTATTCCCATTACTGTTGAAGGAGAATACTGCACCAACAATCTTGAACTTAGTGTAACTACCAATGCCATCCAGACTGTACAATGGTATCTCGACGGAGTTGCAATTGATAATGAGTATTTCAACACTCTGGAAGTTTCGCAAAACGGATTACCTCCGGGAACCTATACCGTTGTTGTATCTGACTTTGCAAATTGTGCTACAGGAACTGTAACAATTATAGCCCCCGAAATTGACATTTACCCGATAAATAACATGTCGTCATGCCATGAAATTTATTTACCCCCAATTACAGGAGAGAATCTTACCGGAAACCAAAACTATTATACAGAACCTCACGGACAGGGAGAAATTGTAACTTCTCCTGTAACTGAGCCAATGATGGTTTATGCTTATGATGCAATCGGAGATTGTTTCGATCAGGAAGGATTTTTTGTAAACCCGTACAATTCCCCTAATGTTATGGACGTTCCTGACCAGACAGCATGCAGCAATTACGATCTCCCTGTGATAACCGGCACACAGCTTACCGGCAACCAAAATTACTATAACGGGCCAAACGGAACCGGAGGCATTGTAAACTCTCCTGTTATCGCATCACAACTTGTATATATTTACGATGGGAACAGTGCATGCTATGATGAAGAAAGCTTTAACGTTACAATTTATGACACACCGGATATTTCAGATATTCCTGAATTAATTGGCTGCAATTACGTTGACCTGCCGGGAATTACAGGTAATTTTTTAACCGGAAATCAAAACTATTATTCCATGCCAAACGGACAGGGCAACATCATAGATACTCATGTTACTCATTCTCAGATTATATATGCTTACGATGCCAATTTGTTCTGTTCTGATAATATTCCTGTGAACATTACTGTTTACAATGATCTTCCTGCATATGCCGGAGAAGACGCTTTTACTTGCGGAACAAGTATTAGTCTTGAAGCCATTCCGAGTATTCCCGGTTCAAACGGCTACTGGACAGGCTCAGGGCTGATCTCAGATCCGGATCAGCCTGAAACAGAAATAACCAATGAGTACGGGACATATACATATTATTGGTACGAATCCTATGATGTTTGTGACGGACTTGATTCAATTACAGTCAGCTTCATAACATCTCCGGCTCCGTTTATTTCTGTAGAAGCCGATACTGTTTGTACAAACAGTTACCATCTTCAGGCAGAAAATGTTCAATATCCGGGTTTCTGGGCTGCCTATAATCCCGCTGATCACAGTTTAATTTCTCCTGCACCATTGTATTTCCCGTCAGTTACCAGTCCTGACGTGACTGTTGTAGTCGGGAATTTTAACGGAGCACGCCTAAATGTGGAATTTGTCTGGACTGAGCAACATCAGGTGATTGATAACATTTGCAACACAACGGCATCAACAATTATAACTTTTGCAAAACAACCTGTTGCAAGTGTCGGAGCTATAGACGAAGCTGAAGTGTGCGGAATGTTATTCACAGGATTAAGTGCAGACATGACAGGATCAGAATGGGCAGACGGTGAATGGATTTCTCCGGAAGTCTCATGTCTGTTTGCAGATTGCACCCAACCACATACCTCAGCAACCCTGATTAATGACGGGGTATTCGGCGACACTGCATATGTAACAGTTCCGTTTTTATGGACATTAGACAATTACGGCTGCTCCGACATAGATACTATGTGGGTTAGTTTTTACCGCCAGCCACATGCAAATGCGGGGATTGACGGAGCAGTCTGCGGTTCGGAATATAATCTTGGAGCAGTCTTCGACTTTACAGAAAATAATAATTACACTCCATCAGGTAGCTGGTCCACAGAAAATGATTTCATTCATATAGAGACACCGTATTCAGACTCAACCTATGTCAATGCCGGAGAATTTGGCATCTTTGAATTTGTTTTCAGAGAAAACAATTCAACCCTGAGTTCTTGTTTTTCAACAGATACAGTAAGTGTAGAGTTCCTTGAGATACCGGTTATTTATGCAGGTGATGACACATATGTGTGCGGTAATTGCACCGAGCTGAACGCTACAAGTGCAGGATTTTCCGGTACATGGCTTCCTACTCCGGGAGCATATTTTACAGACTTTACTGACACATCTACAGTAGTATGCGTTCCTCCGGACTGCGGAGAATATGTATTCTCATGGATAGAAAGCAATCAGGCTGTTACAAGTACACTCTCCTGCTCATCAATAGATCAGGTTGTATATACATTCTTTAAAATCCCGGATGCTGATATTCTTACAGACGAAGATGATTCTTTAGCCTGTGGATTACAATTCACAAGGCTGCGTGCCGAGAATCCGGGATCAGATATTTCGGCATACTGGTACAGCGAAAGCACAGGAGTTAGTTTTGGCAATCCGTTTTCTTACAATACCTGGGTAGATGTTTCAGCATACGGCTGCTACGACTTTTACTGGATTGAACAAACCGGTCCGGCTTTTCAACCCGGATATTGCACAGACACTGCCGGGCCGCTAAACATCTGCTTCTTTGAAATTCCTGAAGCAAATGCCGGATCTGATACAATTTTCTGCGGATTGTCTGGCACGCTCAATGCTATTCCGAGCGTGGGTACCGGTGTATGGAGTGATCCGTCAACGACCAATGTAATTATAGCAGATCGTAACAATCCGGCATCCGCAATTAATTCATTCATATATAATACAGATCCCGAAAATGTAGATTCCTTCACACTCATATGGACAGAAGATAACGGACATTGTACGGATAACGCAACTGTTGAAGTTGTTTTCTCCAGAGTTCCGGGATCTGACATAACTGTAATTCCGCCCAAATGTTTTGGAGAAGCGGCCACTATTTCTGCAAATGATGATAACCAGGCTCATTATTCATGGAATTTTTACAATGGGAATATTCAAAGCAGCCTGACAAATCAAAACGGAGGATCATACCAGCATATGGTTTACTGGGATAACGAAAACGATTCACACGAGATCAGTCTGGTTGTCACAAATGAATGGGATTGCCCAAGCCCCATAAACATAGACACTATACATGAGCCTCCTGTTCCTGAATCCGGATTTACAATTATTTCCGACACCTGTAGTTTGGGGAAAGGCGGAATTATATTTAACGATACTTCCGAAAACTCGTTTTTCTGGATCGACACAACCATTGGCCCGTCAGCCGGCTCACCCGTCACCTCAATATACAATTTACCCACCGGAAGCTATCCTGTCCGCAGATCATATCTCACAACAAACATAGAAAATTACTCGTACTATATAAACACATTCGGCACAGCAAACTGCATCGACACAACATTTTACAAAATTCCTGCAATCGGAATGCTTGAAGCGGAAATATCCGTTTCGACAGATGTTATCTTTTCTGAACTTGTGGCACCAAACGCTACCGTAGTCTTTCTCAATACCTCCGATTATGACAACGTAAGCAAACGCTGCGAATGGCATTTTGATGACGGAACAATTCTGAAAAATTGCGATGAACTCGTTGAACATGTGTACACCAAAGCAGGATGCTACGAACCATTTCTGATTATTTCAAACAGGGACTTACCCGAATGCCGTGACACAGCCCGTTTAAAAGCCTGTATTAATATTGACAATGCCAGCAAAATAGAAATCCCTAACATTTTTTCACCTAATGCCGACGGAATTAATGACTATTTTCAGGTAAAAGCCCGGACATTAAAGTCTTTTAACGGAGTTATTGTAAACCGTTGGGGAAAAATAATTTTCGAGTGGTCAGACTGGGAAAACTACGAAGCTGGCTGGGATGGGAAACTAAGCGGAGGAAGCGATGCTTCTCCCGGGGTTTACTTTTACATTATCAACGCTGAAGGTTTTGATGGAGAAATATATGATGAGCACGGGGCATTTCACCTTATGAGAGAACAATAAAACATTCTATTGTTTTTTCTTTAACATACATTCCTGATAATTTTCGCTTGTAACTTTAATAATAATTGTTTAAAGAATTATTAAGAGAAGACTAAACAATCCGGCAAAAAGTCAAAATCACGAATTAAAAACTGCTGTTTTAACAAAACCACATAAGGCTGTTTTTATTGCTGTGCAACGCGTACAATCATAAAACAGATAAAATATACAGTTGGCATACAGATAGTTTTTTAACATAAAAATGTTTGATTATCAGCAGAATAATTTTATATTTTTTGCTTATATTTGCCTGACAAAAACAAGATTTCATTCAATGAAAGAGGACAACAAAACCGTAAATGCTTTGTGGATTGGCAAGACCCTTTCTCCTACCGAGCTGTTAACAATACGTTCCTTTATTGATAATAACCATAGCTTTGTGTTATGGGCTTATGATGAAATTGAGACAGAGCTTCCGGCGGGCACTATATTAAAAGATGCCAATGAAATCTTCCCCAGGAAAAATGTATTTTGTTACAAATATTCGAACCAGTTCGGACATGGCAAAGGAAGCTATGCAGGATTCAGTGATATTTTCAGATATAAATTATTATATCTTTATGGAGGATGGTGGACAGACATGGATGTAACCTGTCTTAAACCTCTTGATTTTGAAGAAGAATATGTTTTCAGGACACATCATTCGTTGCCTCTTGTCGGTAATATTATGAAATGCCCTAAAAACAGCCCATTGATGAAAAAATGTTTTGAAGAAGCTGTTGCCAAAGTTGATGAAAATAATCGGGACTGGCATTTACCGATTCAGATTCTGGTTGATAATGTATCAAAATTCGGATTAAATCATTACATAAGAATATTCTCAAACCCGGATAGCTGGGACTTGATAAGATTAATGATGCAAAAAGATTACCCAGTTTCTGAAGACTGGTATGTAATTCACTGGGTAAACGAAGAATGGAGACGGAACAAAATAAATAAATCTGTATTCCTTAAGAAATCATTATTTTATCAAATGGCAAGGAAACACAATATTAATATTTCTCCGGCAAAGCCATTAAAAGCATTGGGAATAAAAATTAAATTAACCAAGCTTAGTTTTGGGTTAAGTTTTGTTGCAGCAAAAATAAAAAATTGATTATTTCTGTTTCGAATAACTATTTCAAAAAAATATTTTTTTTATTCATTTTTTTAGTAAATTTACTAGCTGAATAATTAATTCATCCTATCATGAAAAAATACTTTTTTACTCTTCAGATGTTGTTGTTTTTGTCTGTTGTTTCCTTTTCACAACCATTCGGCAACGATATCCAAATGTTATCAATTAATTGTCCAAACGGTAATTATTATTACGGAAGTGAACTGCAATATCCTTCATTTACTGTAAAAAACACAGGAATTAATCAGATTAATGAAATTAATGTTTATTACAGCATTGACGAAAACGAAGAAATCCTGAGAAATCTTACAAATATTGCATTACAAACCGGCCAAACCCGTAATGTTCTGTTTCCCGAAATTGAGCTGATACCGGGTACACATAGTATTTCTGCAAGAGTAGAGATTGTTGGAGCAGATGATGAATTTACAAATGATAATTTTCTGGAATCAACGTTTTCTTTCGGAGGTGAGGACATTGGCATTTGTCAGATATCCGGACCTGATTCAGATTATTGCGGCATTGAACAGCCGGTACCCGCTGTATGGGTTAAAAATTATTCAGATATTGATATAAGCTCGTTTACCGTAAGTTACAGACTTGACTTTTATCCTGTTGTTTCCATTGATGTAACAGAAACCATAGCCCCTGGCGATAGCATTCTTGTTGTTTTCGATGCAGTTACAATCAGTTCCGGAAACCATGCAATCCAGTTCATTTGTTCTGCCCCTAACGGTAACCAGGACTCAAATACTGCAAATAACTCTATGTCCCTGTCATTCGATTACTCCAATGGAAAACATATACTCATATCAATATTAACCGATAACTTTGGAAGTGAAACCTCATGGGATTTAAAAAATTCCATGAATCAACTCATAGCTCACGGATCAGGATATAGCTCCAACACTTTGTATGAACACAATTTATGCCTTAGTGCAGATTGTTTTACGTTCACAATTTATGATTCATATGGTGATGGCATGTGCGGCAGTTTTGGTACCGGATATTACAAAATAGAAGATGTTGACGGAGAAGAAATCATTATTACAGGTTGTGATTTTACCACAAGTGCTACCGCAAACTTCTGTATAGAAACACCTCCCGGACCTCCGGTTGCAAACTTTTCCCATTCTGATGTTAACAATTGTACCGGAACTGTAAATTTCTATGATAACAGCAACTGTAACCCTGCTGCAGTATCATGGTTATGGAATTTTGGTGACGGAACAACATCTGACGAACAAAATCCGGTTCACACGTATGCAATGAACGGGTCTTATAATGTAAGCATGCAGGTAACTAACTCATCCGGAACATCTTCATTAACCATTCCGAATTCTGTTCTGATAAACAAAGAAGCGTCTCCTTTCATTGCAGATGAACACTTTTGTTACGGAGAAAATGTAAGCTTTTTTGCCCCAGAAGGTACTGATCAGCTATATTGGTATGCAACGCCTTATTCTGAAACTCCTTTGCAGATAGGATCAAACATCAGTTTTGCAAATCTTACAAACGATACTATTGTTTATTATGAGTCTGGCTCCGAACCTCAAATATCCAACGTAGGTCTTACTGACAATACCGGAGCAGGAGGATATTTTTCTTTTTCAATTGACAGAGCTGTTTATTTCGATGCCATTAGTGAAGTAACAATAAAATCAGCCACTGTTTATGCCAGCGGGGCAGCAACAAGAACCATAACCCTTAAAAATTCAGGAGGGACAGTTCTGGACACAAGGGTGATAAACATTCCTGACGGGGAAAGCATAATAGATCTGGATTTTCAGGTTCCTGCAGGAGAAGATTATGCAATACATGTCAATACTGCCAACAATTTGTCATATACAGGCGATTACGGAGGCCCTGACGTAGGTTATCCTTTCACTGTTCCCGATTTAATAAGTTTTACAGGAAATAACTACAGCAACAGCTTCTGGTATTTCTTTTATAATATAGAAGTCCAGGCCGGCTCCGGAAGCTCTTGTATTACAGCAAGAACTCCTTTAACAGCAATAATGTCTCCGCAAACTGTTTCTCTGGGAAATGACACAACCATATGCAACGGAAACAGTTTCTATCTTAGCCCGGAAACAGAATATTCCGGTTATTTATGGAATACGGGTTCAGAAGAGCCTTCAATTGAAATTAGTGAATCTGGAAACTATCTTGTAACCGTAACTGACGAATATTCATGTACCGCAGACGGATCTGTAAATATTACTGTTTCTGAAGAGCTTGTATTAAACGAGTATGTCCAGCATCCTTCTGCAGTTGGCAGCAACGATGGAAGTATAGAAATAGAGATTATTTCCGGCAGCGAACCCTACGAAATTATATGGAGCAATTCTTCTACAGACTTCGTTATCGGAAATCTGGCTCCGGGGTATTACAGCTATACAATTACAGACAACGAAAACTGCACACATACAGGATCTGTTGAAATTTTCAGTTCAGTACAAACCTCTGTGGAAAACAAAATGTCTGTAAATATATATCCAAACCCTGCAAAGGACATACTTACAGTAAAATCTGAAGTGAACGGAAGTTTGCAAATTATACTTTACGACTTAAACTCCAAAGAGCTTATTAATACATTTACTAAAAGTCCTGAAACAGAGCTTAATATTGAAGGCATTAAACCTGGTGTTTATATACTCAACATTAAAGGATCTGGATTTACAACAAATCAGAAAATTATCAAGGAATAAAAAAAGCACCGTATGGTGCTTTTTTTTTATTATCCTAAATAACTTTTAAGTAGTTTACTTCTGGAAGAATGGCGCAACCTTCTTATTGCTTTTTCTTTTATTTGTCTTACACGTTCTCTGGTAAGTCCAAATTTATCCCCTATTTCTTCAAGTGTCATATCCTGACATGAAATTCCGAAAAACAATTTAACGATATCTCTTTCCCTTTCAGTAAGAGTAGCCAATGCACGATCAATTTCTTTTGCAAGTGACTCATTTATTAGTTTTGAATCAGTGTTAGGCAGGTCGGAATTCTCAAGCACATCCAAAAGGCTGTTTTCTTCTCCGTTTACAAAAGGTGCATCAACAGATACATGACGACCTGATACCCTCAGTGTATCAACGACTTTATCTTCCGGTAAATCAAGAGCCTTTGCCAATTCTTCAGAAGTAGGACGTCTTTCATTCTCCTGTTCAAATTTAGAAAAAGCCTTATTTATTTTATTTAATGATCCTACCTGATTAAGCGGGAGTCTTACTATTCTGGACTGTTCAGCCAAAGCCTGTAAAATTGACTGACGAATCCACCACACTGCATATGAAATAAATTTAAAACCACGGGTTTCATCAAATTTTTCGGCTGCTTTAATAAGTCCCAGATTTCCTTCATTTATAAGATCGGGTAAACTTAAACCCTGATTTTGATACTGTTTTGCTACTGATACTACAAATCTTAAATTAGCTCTTGTAAGTTTTTCCAATGCAATTCTGTCTCCCTGCCTGATTCTTTGCGCGAGTTCAACTTCTTCATCAACCGTAATAAGTTCCTCTTTTCCGATCTCCTGCAAATATTTATCGAGAGAAGCACTTTCACGATTGGTAATTGATTTTGTAATTTTTAATTGTCTCATTTCTTTCTAATCCAATCTTTATTTATGTGTATTTACTTGTAAATTTCGTTCTCAATACGAATTAAAAACAAAAAGGTTATGATTTTTATAAAAATTTTACAACATTTTTTCCATCCATTAATAAAACGAAACTACCTGACAATTATTTTACTAATTATCAGGTAGTTGGAATGTATATAGAGTTTAACTAAAACTTAAATCCGAGGGTTGTTACAATTCTGCTGCGATCTTTTATTATGTCTGTTATAGGACTGGTATTATTATATCCTTCATACATAAAATATCCGCTTTTTCCTGTAATGTAAGAGTATGAAACGTCAAAGTACATATTGTCGGATCTTACCCCCAAACCTCCGCTGTAAACAAGAGTATATGCATCTTTATTAATATGATCTGTTTTATAAGGAGTATCATAATATGCCCCACCTGCTCTGAATGCCAATGGTCCGAATCTGTATTCCAGACCTAACTTCACATTGTGCGAAGGCTTATATTCTGTCCTTATGTTTTCATTCTCACCGGAAAATACATAATCATAACTTCTTAACCTTGCTAAAGAATAATCAACATATTCATAATCAATATTTACCAGAGCAATTTTCTGAATAATAAACCCGAGACTTGCGTTTGCTCTGAACGGAGAAGTAAGTTCATAATCAAAACTACCGAGATAAGAATCTTCTGATTTTGATTTTGTAGGGTCCTCAAAAGATGATGTAACAGATGTATAATAACTATCCCTCAAGTCGTAAAATGTAGGAGTATGCACCGATCCACCTATTCTTACCCATGGCAAAGGTGAATACAATAATCCTATCTTAAAGTTAATACCCGAACCTTTTGTTTCAAGATATTCTTTAAAACTAAAAGAATTAAAATCGGGAATAGAATCAAGTTCATCTTTTTCCTGCAATATTTTTACCTCTTCGTAGTTTATTGCCTGAATGCCCATTGATGCTCCTATAAATATTTTATTCATTACATTTGCTGACATCGCAAAGTTATATTCTCCCTGGTTGCCGTTACGATAAATAATCTGCTCCTGGCTCTGTCCGTATTTTCCGTAATAAACACTTACATAACTCATAGTATCCGGCAGGTTCTGATCTATAAGCCAGGATTCCCATGCAAGATTTGAATAAAAATTATCTTCACTGTTAAGATATGAGTATGAAATTCCATCTCCTCTTGCAGCAAACCAATCGGTCATAGAATTATAATCATTTGTTCCCTTTATGTAGATATTCTCATTAAAATTATTTAACCTGTTGTATGATATTCCCAGGTTTATTGAAGTTATCCCGTTTTCATTATTAACAGGAATTGTCCCGATATATGACAAGTTGTTTATATTAAAATTAAAATCATAATCAGATGCTTCACTGCCGTTAAAAGTTGCATAATTATTTGTTACAACAAAACCTGTGGAAAAAGAAAAATCTGAAGATTTGTAAACCCCCATACCTGCAGGATTAAAGTACAAAACAGACGGATCTGCACCTAACGCTCCGAATGAGCCTCCCATGGCATTATATCTGGCTGTACCGCCAGGATTAAGTAATGAATACCTTAGAGCATCCACCTCATTCTGTCCGTAAACCCATCCTGATACAGACAATGCCATACCTATTAATATAATTGCTTTTCTCATGACTTAAAATTTAAAAGTTATCTTCTTCCACCTGATGAACTACTACTTGAAGAACTACCTCCTGAACTTCTTGATCCTCCTGAAGAACTGCTTCCTGAGCTTCGGCTTGAGCTACCGGAAGAGCTACTGCCGGAATAAGAACTTCCTGAACTTCTTGAACTACCGGAGTAAGAACTACCCGAACTTCTGTTTGAGCTGCCGGAAGATGAACTGCCGGAACTTCTGTTTGAGCTACCGGAGTATGAACTACCTGAGCTTCTGTTTGAACTACCCGAAGAGCTACTGCCGGAATAAGAACTTCCTGAACTTCTTGAACTACCGGAAGAGCTGCTTCCTGAGTAAGAACTGCCGGATGTTCTGCCCGAGCTGGATGATGGTCTTGTATAACTGTTGTTACCATTATAATTAGAAGAGCCTGAACTGTTTGATGGTCTGGTATAGCTGTGATTACCTGACTCTGAACTACCTCTGCTTGTAGCAGGCCTTGTTGTTGTTCCCGAAGTTGAGGTTCCGGTTCTGCCACTATTATTGCTTCCCGAATTCTCAGGTTTGTTTACATTATAATTGGTTCTTGAATTATATTCAGGTTTGTTGTATGTTTTTGACGAAGAATTGTCTGCGGGTTGCTTTTGTGTTGATGTGCTGTTGTTTCCTGTACGTCCGGACGGGTCAACCTGAACAGATGATCCTGAATATGAACTTCTTCCTGAATTTCCTGAATTGTCGGTTTTTGCTGAAGAAGAATTCACATTAACTTTTGACGGTTCCTGATTACGTGAGGAATTATCAGGTATTTTATCAGCAGCAGGTTTTTTATCATTTAAAGCAGCCGGGACACGTGAAGAATTATAAGGAGCCTTATCTCCCGAAGGGTTTTTATCTGTTGATACGTTTCCGCCATCCCTTCCTGAGTTTGAAACTGCTTCTACTGCGACAGGTCTTTTTTCCGAAGACACAACACCGTTACTTATATTATCAGGAGTTCTTCCGTCTTTTGTGGTTTCCTGTACAGAAACGTTTGCTCCGCTGTAAGTTGAAGTAGTAATTGTATTGGATTCAGGAACACGCGGAGTGTCATTTGATGAAGATCCGTTTCCTCCTGAAGAACCTCTGTGCCCGTAGTATGTGTTATCAAAGCCATCATTGTGTGCATATCCGCCGCCACCGTTACTATGCCAGTTGTTACCCCAGTAGCCATCATAATAACCGTCATGATAACCATTCCAGTAACCGTTCCAATAATTTCCGTAACCGTAACCATAATAAGGGTAACCCCATGAATAGTAAGGAGAATACCATGAATAATAAGGAGTGTACCATCTGTTATAACCTACGTACCAGCCACCGTTCCAGGACCATCCCCAATCCCAGCAATAAAAAGGATCGTAATAATAATATGGAACGTAACTGTGTCCGAAATTATGGAAATAAGATGAGTATCCGTAATATCCGCCATCGTCATAATAGTCTCCGTAGTAATAATTATTTTCGATATAATTTCCGTTATCGTCATAATAAGGATCATTTTCGTAACTACCTTCTTCTGTGTAGTAGCCATCATTATAATAGCCGTCATTATTACCGGAACCATCCTGGTAATAAGCCGTTTCTTCCGGATTCTCATTTCCGAATTCGGAATTATATGTTTCCTCATAAGTTGCTTTGTCGGCATCAACCTTGGAAACATCGTTTGTACCGGCCTGAATTTTGACTTCATCAGGCGAATAATACACATCGTCATAGCCGCCTGTCGTGTACAGATTTACTGTGCAGGAACTTGCCACAACCAAAATAATTAACGATAAATAAAATAAAGCTTTCATGATATTATGAATTTTTATAGTTTTGAACCAAAATTTTTTAAAAGAACTTGACAGTTTTACAGCAAATTTCATACCAAATAATATGGCAAAAGTACTTACAGACAGGGAAGAAAACTACTCACAATGGTACAATGATTTAGTAATAAAAGCCGACCTTGCAGAGAACTCTGCAGTGAGAGGATGTATGGTTATAAAACCTTACGGATACAGCATTTGGGAAAAAATGCAGTCCGTTCTGGATGGCATGTTTAAAGAGACAGGTCATGTTAATGCATATTTCCCTCTGTTTATTCCGAAATCATTTTTCAGCAAAGAAGCGAATCACGTTGAGGGGTTTGCAAAAGAATGTGCTGTTGTGACTCATTACAGGTTAAGAAACAGTGAAAAAGGTGGTATTGAGGTAGATCCCAACGCAAAATTAGAAGAAGAACTGATTGTTCGTCCGACATCCGAAACAATAATCTGGAATACCTATAAAAATTGGGTTAAGTCATACAGAGACCTGCCAATACTTGTAAATCAATGGGCAAATGTTGTAAGATGGGAAATGCGTACCCGCCTGTTTTTAAGAACTGCCGAATTTTTATGGCAGGAAGGGCATACTGCACATGCCAGCAAAGAAGAAGCTCTGATTGAAGCTGAAAAAATGATAAATGTTTACGCAACATTTGCAAAAGAATATCTTGCTATGCCGGTAATGATCGGAACAAAGTCTGAGAATGAACGATTTGCAGGCGCAGATGAAACTTATTGTATAGAAGCATTAATGCAGGACGGCAAAGCATTGCAGGCCGGCACATCTCATTTTCTGGCTCAGAATTTTGCAAAAGCTTTTGATGTTAAGTTTTTGAATAAAGAAAACAAAGAGGAATATGTCTGGGCTACTTCATGGGGCGTTTCTACCAGATTGATGGGTGCTTTGGTGATGGCACATTCTGACAATAACGGACTTGTATTACCTCCAAAACTTGCACCTTTCCAGGTCGTTATCGTTCCTATTTACAAAAACGATGAAGAATTTTCAAAAATTTCTGAACGCGTGAAATTAATGTGCGAAAAGCTAAAAGAAAAAAACATAAGGTATAAATTCGATGACAGAGATTCCCAGCGTCCGGGATTTAAATTCGCGGAATGGGAATTAAAAGGGGTTCCTGTGAGAATTGCAATCGGACCTAAGGATTACGAAAACAACACATGGGAAGTAGCACGCCGGGATACTCTTGAAAAAGAAATTATTGCTGATGCTGATCTTATTGAAAAAATCGGGTTTTTGATGACTGATATTCAGGAAAACATTTACAATAAAGCATTTCAATTCCGTAAAGAGCATACTTTTAAAGCTGACACATACGAAGAGTTCAAAAATATTCTGGAAAACAATCCTGGTTTTATTGAGGCTCATTGGGACGGAACACGCGAGACTGAGGAAAAAATTAAAGAAGAAACCAAAGCTACAATAAGGCTTATTCCTCAAAACCCGGTTATGGAAGAAGGTAAATGTATTTATTCCGGGAAACCATCAAAATTCAGAGTTATTTTTGCAAAATCATACTAATAAATAAATTATGGACGATCAAAAAACGACAAAACAACATATTATTGACACTCTTAAAGAAAAATCTGTATTAAAACAAGTTGTCTATGACCAGACAAAAGAGACTTTCAGAATACTGAAAAAGGTTTTGCAGGATATTGTATTAGAGTATAATGAAGAAATTTCAAGCGAAGACGAAAGAGTTCTGCTGGAATTCCGTGATCGTGGGGTTTTCGAAGCTGAAGTAAAAATCGCAGGAGACCTTATAATCTTCAATATGCATTCGAATATTTTTGAATTTCCAAGAAATCATGAAATATGGAAAGACAATTATTATGTGGAAGAACCTCTTATGACGTATTCAGGAATTATAAACATCTACAACTTTCTTGCGGATTCGTTCAAGTACAACAGACTGGACGATTTAGGCTACCTTATAGGAAGAATGTTTATTAATAAAGATGCAACGTTTTTCATTGAAGGAAGACGCGAGTTGGGCTTTAACTTCCCGTCATTCGGGAAGAACAAGGTTACTCCTGAAAATATGCGTGAACTTGTTGAATCTACAATTGCATATGCTCTCAAATTTGACTTGCTGGTTCCTCCGTACAATGATATTAAAATAATATCTGTAGAATACATGAAGGAAAAAATAAACAAGCATCAGGTTCAGACAGGAAAACGTTTAGGATTTCAATACAATGCAATTGACGAATCTGGTCCTTCTGACAGATCAAAACACACAAAATAAAAACATGACTAATATCATTCTTTGAATATAGGAATGCCTGTTTTTATCAAATCTTATCTTTAATATTACAATATCTATGTTATTAAACAATTAAAAAACTGTTAGTTTATTGTTTTTCATTAATAATAAGTCATTAATTTTGTCCCGAAAAACCATAACTTAAAAAATAATGGGTAATAATCCGAAGAAAGTAATCGAATTAGAAGATGTTGTTGTAAAATTTGCCGGAGACTCCGGCGATGGGATGCAATTGACCGGGACCCAGTTTTCCGATGCATCAGCCTCATTAGGCAACGATTTATTAACTTTTCCTGACTATCCGTCGGAAATCAGAGCCCCTCAGGGAACTGTTGCCGGAGTATCGGGATTTCAGGTACACATAGGGCAAAAAGAGATTCAGACTCCGGGAGATCTGGCGGATGTACTTATAGCACTAAATCCGGCAGCCCTGAAGACAAACATGAAATGGGTAAAGCAGGGAGCAACAATTATCATTGATATTGATAATTTTGATAACAAGCATTACAAAAAAGCTGAATATGTTGAAGATCCTCTTAGTGATGGCTCTCTTAGCGGGTTTACAGTTATTAAGGCTCCTATTACTTCATTATCAAGATCTACTGTAAATTCTCTTGACATGGGAATTGATCAGAAAACTGCTGACAAAACCAGAAATCAGTTCGTAATGGGATTACTTTTCTGGTTGTTTAACAGGGATGTAACTATAGGTGAGGATTTCATCAATAAAAAATTCTCAAAGAAACCAGACCTGATAAAAGTTAATCACGCGGTTTTGCATGCAGGATATAACTATGCTGAAACTGTTGAAGCTATTGCTACTCAATTTCACATTAATCCGGCAAAAAACAAAAAAGGAAGATTCAGACAAATAACAGGAAACGTTGCTACTGCATGGGGATTGATAGCCGGAGCAGAAAAGGCAGGATTAAATCTTTTCCTTGGTTCATATCCAATTACCCCGGCAACGGAAATATTACAGGAACTTAGTAACCGTAAACATTTAGGTGTAAAAACATTTCAGGCAGAAGATGAAATTGCTGGTATTTGTACCGCTATTGGTGCCAGTTTTGGAGGGTCTTTAGGTGCTACTTCAACATCCGGCCCGGGCTTGGCATTGAAAACCGAAGCTGCAGGTCTTGCAGTAATTACAGAATTACCGTTGGTTATTGTTAATGTTCAGCGTGGCGGACCATCAACCGGATTACCTACAAAAACAGAACAAAGCGACTTAATGCAGGCAATTCACGGTCGTCACGGAGAATCTCCGTTACCTGTAATTGCAGCAAGTTCTCCCGGAAATTGCTTTAATTATGCTTACGAAGCATGCAGAATTGCGGTAGAGCATATGACTCCGGTAATTTTACTCACTGACGGATATCTGGCTAACGGAACTGAATTATGGAAAATTCCTGACTTTGACAAAATTCCTTCAATAAATACGCCTCTGGTAAAAGACAATGATCCTGATTATCAGCCATACCGCAGAGACCCTGAAAAACTAAACCGTTTTTGGGCTGTGCCGGGTCAGGAAGGATTGCAACACAGAATAGGCGGACTTGAAAAATCAGATATTTACGGACAGGTTTCTCATGATCCTTATAATCATCAGGTTATGAGTAACAACAGAGCCGAAAAGATAAAACGGGTTGAGAACTATATTCCTGAACAGGAAATAATCGGGAATAAAGATGGCGGAGAACTTCTGATTATTGGCTGGGGCGGAACTTACGGAGCTTTGAATTCTGCAGTAAAAGAATTACGCAACGAGGGTTACGATATAAGTCTGGCACAATTCAATTATATTTTCCCTCTTCCCAAAAACACTGAGGAAGTTTTCGCAAAATTTAAAAAACGTTTGGTTTGTGAATTAAACATGGGACAATTTGCTGAATATTTGCGTTCTCAGTTACCGCAATATTCTTATGATCAGTTTAACAAAATTCAGGGCCTTCCGTTTTTTATCAGTGAGTTAAAAACCAAATTCAAACAAATATTAGAGGAGAAATAATCATGACACAGGCAAATACAAAACTTACCAGAGCAGATTTTCAGATTGACGGTCCGGTTAAATGGTGTGCCGGTTGTGGTGGTTATCCTATTCTTGCAGCCGTTCAGAAAGCATTACCGGAAACAGGTGTAACAAAAGAAAATGTAGTTTTTGTGTCCGGTATCGGATGCTCTTCCAGATTTCCTTATTACATGGAAACATATGGTTTTCATACACTTCACGGAAGAGCAGCAGCTATAGCTTCAGGATTAAAAGCTGCTCGTCCTGATCTTCATGTATGGATTGCTACCGGTGACGGCGACTCTATGGCTATAGGCGGAAATCATTTTATCCACATGATTCGCAGAAATATTGATCTGAACGTAATGATTTTCAACAATCGTATTTATGGTTTAACAAAAGGTCAGTACTCTCCTACCACACCACTTGGCTCTGTCACAAAAACATCTCCGGACGGTACTATAGAAAAAGCTTTCGAACCGGGAGAACTTGTTATGGGAGCACAGGGTACTTTCTTTGCCCGTGTAATTGACAAAGAACCTAAAGGTATGGAAGAAGTGTTTATTGATGCTGCATTACATAAAGGGACTTCCGTAATTGAAGTATTACAAAACTGTGTGATCTTTAATGATGCTACTCATGAAAACATTGTCGGAAAAGAAGTCAGAGATGACAGAATTATTTTGCTTAAGCATGGTGAAAAAATGGTATTCGGTAAGGATCTCAACAAAGGATTAGTATTCGACGGCGAAGAAATTAAAGTTGTAACAATCGGAGAAAACGGAGTAAGTATGGACGATATTCTTGTTCATAATCAAACTACAAAAAATCCGAATATGCATTACATGCTTGCAAGAATGACTTACCCTGAACATCCTGTTGCAATAGGTGTTATAAGAGCTGTGGAACAGGCAACTTATGACTCTATGTTAACTGAACAGGTTGAGCATGCAATGGAAAACACCAATATTAAGAATGTGAAAGATTTGCTGAATAGCGGCAAGACTTTTGAAATTAAATAAAAAAAAGCGGGTTAACCCGCTTTTTTTTACAATATATTTTTAATTATTGAACTCCTTCTGTTGTCATGTTTCTGTCAATTTTATTTACCAGACCCTGCAATACATTTCCGGGTCCTACCTCGATAAAATGCTTTGCTCCGTAAGCTATCATATTCTGAACAGAAAGTGTCCATCTTACAGGACTTGTTAACTGTTTAATAAGATTCTCACGAATAGACTCGGGATTTGTATTAGGATTTCCGTCAACATTCTGGAATATCGGGCAAACCGGTGTTTTAAAATTAGTTTCGTTAATTGCAACACTTAATTCTTCACGTGCCGGTTCCATAAGTGGTGAATGAAATGCTCCGCCAACAGGTAACTTTATTGCACGTTTTGCTCCGGCTTCCTTCATTTTTTCCATCGCGATATCAATACCGGCATTTGAGCCTGAAATAACAACCTGTCCGGGTGAATTATAGTTAGCTGCAACAACAACCTCATCTATTTCTTCGCATATTCTGTCAATTACATCAAAATCAAGATTAAGAATTGCGGCCATTGATGAAGGATTTTTCTCGCAGGCTTTCTGCATTGCCAATGCACGTTTGTAAACTAATTTTAAACCATCTTCGAAACTAAGTGCCCCGGCAGCAACCAAAGCAGAAAATTCACCCAGTGAATGACCTGCAACCATATTGGGTTGTGGCGGTTCTTCCATACACATGTAGGTAATAACTGAATGTAAAAATATAGATGGCTGTGTTACTTTGGTTTGTTTCAAATCTTCGTCTGTCCCGTTAAAAATGACATCGGTAATTCTGTAACCTAAAATTTCATTGGCTTTCTCAAATAATTCTTTTGCTTTTGGATTTGAATCATACAATTCTTTCCCCATTCCAACAAATTGAGACCCTTGTCCCGGAAATACATAAGCTTTCATAATTGTTTGTTTTTATAGTTTATTTCTGTCTATCAGTGATAAAAATTCTTTTCTGGTTGCATCCTTAAGAAATGCCCCTGTAAAATCTGAAGTTGTGGTAATAGAATTCTGTTTCTGTACTCCACGCATCTGCATGCACATATGATGAGCCTCAATAACAACTGCGACTCCCAAAGGATTCAAAGTATTTTGAATACAATCTTTTATCTGGGTCGTCAATCTTTCCTGAACCTGTAAGCGGCGTGCATAAACATCAACAACTCTTGCAATTTTACTTAACCCGGTAATATAATGATTGGGAATGTATGCAACATGCGCTTTACCGTAAAAAGGCAACATATGATGCTCGCACATACTGTACAGTTCTATATCTTTTACAATTACCATCTGGCGGTAATCTTCACGAAACATTGCAGATTTAAGAATATCTTCAGGGCTCATAGAATATCCTTGTGTAAGGAACTGCATTGCTTTAGAAACTCTTTTGGGGGTTTGCAACAATCCTTCTCTATTAATATCTTCTCCAAGCAGTGAAATTATTCCGGCATAATGCGCTGCAATCTTCTCTGTCTTTTCTTTATTATATTTCTCTGTCTTTACATATCCTCCGTTTTCCGGATTGTTTAAAGAATCTTCCATTTCAATATTTTTTGCAAATTAAACAAAAATTACTCAAATTAAGTTTATTTTTGTTGAAACATCTTTTATGAAATTACTGATTGTAACGGCTACAAAGATTGAAGCAGAAGAGTTTATCTCAGGTTTAGGCCTCCGGGAAATTTCCACTGCTTTCTATTCCGGAAAGGAAACCGAAACCGATTTGCTGATAACAGGCATAGGTATTCCGGCTACAATATTTTCAATGTTTGCAAATGTGGAAATAAGAACTTACGATCTTATTATCAATGCCGGTATTGCCGGAAGTTTTTCAGAATCAATCCCGACCGGAACTGTCATTAATGTTTATTCAGACTTCTTTGGAGATATCGGGTTAAACTCCGAAAACGGATTTTTACCAATATTTAAATCTAAATTCAACGATCAGTTTAAAAATCTGGTAAATAACGGATGCATTTACAACACCTCGGACTATCCTGCATTTTTCAGAAACCTGCAAAAAGTAAACGCCGTAACGGTAAATATTCCTGAGATAAAAACCTACGCTGACACTGACATTGAAACAATGGAAGGATCTGCTTTTATGCTTGTCTGTAAACATTTTAAGAAGAATTTCATTCAGATAAGAGGGATATCTAATATTATCGGGTTGACAAAACGTGAGGACTGGGATATTAAGCTCCCTATAAGTAAATATAGTGTGTTGATAACTGAATTTGTAAAAAGACTGAAGCCCGAAGTCTGAAGTAAGGTGGTTAGAAATCTTATACCTTGAACTTCAGACAGATCATCGTACGACATAAAATAAAAAAAATGAAACTAAAACTTGCAATATCATCCTGCCCGAACGACACTTTTATGTTCGATGCGATTATCAACAAAAAAATTGATACCGGAAACTATTCTTTTGATTTGCATATTGCTGATGTTGAACAACTTAACAAAATGGCATTTAATGCAGAAAGTGATATTTCAAAAATCAGTTTCCATTCATTTTTCAAAGTAATTGAAAATTACCAGTTACTGAATTCCGGCTCGGCACTTGGTAAAAATTGCGGCCCGTTAATTATCAGTAAGCGTAAAATATATCAGGATGAGCTTTCTGATTGTAAAATTGCCATCCCGGGTGAAAATACCACTGCAAACATGTTGATGCATATTTTTTTTCCTGAAGCGACTAACAAAAAGGCTTATCTTTTCTCGGACATTGAAGATGTGGTTTTATCAGGCGAATGTGATGCAGGACTGGTAATTCATGAAACGAGATTTACCTACGAAAAAAGAGGACTTAAGCTTATCGCAGATTTGGGAAATCTCTGGGAAATGAAATTCAATTTGCCTATTCCGCTGGGAGGAATTGCTATTAAACGAGATCTGTCCGAAAAAGTAAAATCGGATATTAATGATATTCTGAAATCAAGTATTGAATTTGCTTTTGCAAATCCAGGATCTGCAATGAATTTTATGAAACGCCATGCTGTTGAACTCAACGAAGATATCATCAATAAGCACGTTGCTCTTTATGTCAACAACTTTTCTGTTGATTTAGGTTATGAAGGAAAAAAATCCGTTGAAAAGCTGATGGATGAATATAGAAAAACAAATAAAGACATTCCTGAATCATCCCCGCTTTTTGTAAAATAGTCTATTCGTCTTATCTAAAATCCGATCACAAAAAAACTTTATTTTTATTATCGTTTATTAATTGTTTGCTGTATTTTTGCTTTCATCTAACCATGAAAAATGAAATTTAAAAAATTAATTACCAAAAAGAAATTTTGGATTACTGTTCTTATAGGAACATTGGTGACTGCAACGGTTTTAATTTTAGTTTTACGAAACAGAAATTTTAATAGCCCTGAAAACGGGAATGCTGCGTTTTATGAGTATTCCGCTTCTGCTACCGACTCAATATTAAATTTAATGAAGTCTGAAGAAAGAGCTTTAACGCTTATTTTTAATTCAAACATGCAGGATAGTTCATTAAATTTATGTAATGCCGGTTCCGGCTTGTCAGGATATTTTTACTTAAAATTAAACAATCCTGAGATATCCGGAAAATACAGCAAAATAAAAGACAGCAACAGGTTTATAAAGGCAATAAACGAGAATTTACTAACCGGTTTTTCAAATGACAGTATAATGTATGTTGCTCCTCAATTGCTGGGAACAATTAATGACAGTACTGTTCTTTCAAGATATTACAGATATCAGACAAATTTGCTGATTGCAAACAATATTAATGCTCTGGTAAGCGAAATACACCTGCCCGAATCTCCAGACTCTACCTCCGTAATGCTTATACTCAATAAACTAAAAACAGAACTGGAGATTTTACATCGGAATAAAATATTAAGCTTTATCAGCTTTGCAGAAGTACCTTCAAACTATAAAGATCAGGACAAAACAAATCTGAAAGAACTGATATCACAATTAAGCGAAGCCGGACTTTGCGGAATAATAGCGTCTTCCCCTGATATGTTTAACCTGATTAATGAAAGCGGATTTGACGGAATAATTTCATATAAACTGGATAAAGGAATGCTGCCGGATAAAGATATTATCAGCAAAGCAGATGCTTTTATCTGCAGCAATAATGACAACTCTCAGATTGAAGAACTGTCCGGACTCATAAAAAAACACAACACCGGAGAAGATCTTTTTCTTAAAAGTTCAAAAGTTGTACGTGCCGGATTATGGGCAAACACAATCCCGGCCAGCAATGACAGTCTTTCAGGAACATTGAATATTAAACTTCTGGAAAGCAACATAACAGAGGCTTCAATAACCGTTCTGAAAAACGAAAACAGCCTTATCCCGCTAAACGATATCAATCAAAAAATTCACATTGTTTTTGCGACAAAAGAAAACCCTAAAGAATTTATCAACACTATCTCCGAATACAGTACAAACTATACCATTTCTTATTTCGATTTAATGTCAGGAAAGACACCTTCTGTATCTTCAGTGGCGGGAACCCTGATAATCCTGTATGAAAGCGAATCCAAGGATTCGGTTCCTGAAGCTCTGCAAAACTGTCTTTCAGCTTTTTCAAAGAACAAAATATTTATAAACTTCGGAGAGATACCATCCGGCCATTTTTCAGGTTTACAATGTAAACAATACCGGCCTCTCCTTTTCCGCTCAATTAATTTATGGTGGAATTGCTGCCGGCGGAACGCTTACAACCAAAGTAAACGATACCGTATCATACGGATATGGAATACGTACCGCAAAAACCCGTTTAAAATATTCACTGCCCGAAGATGCAGGCTTAAACCCGGAAAAGCTAAAAGACATTGACAGCATTGTTAACTATGCAATATCAACCGGAGCTATGCCCGGCTGCCAGGTTTTTGTTGCAAAAAACGGGATTGTAGTATATGATAAATCTTTCGGATATATGGATTACTCTCATACAAATGCCGTGGATAACAGCGACATGTACGACGTGGCATCTCTTACAAAAATCTGTGCAACAACACTTGCGATGATGAAAATGGTAGAAACCGGGAAAATAAAACTGGATGACAAACTTGAAAAATATTTTAAAAACACAGAAATAGATTATGGCAAGATAAAACCTGATACTGTAACAATTATTGACACTATAAACATTAAAAATAAAACACTTACGGAAATAGATGAGTTGGTCATAAATAAAGATACTGTTTACATAAATGACACGATGTTGCAATTAAAAGAAGTTTTTATCACAAAAACGACTCCTTCTTCAAATATTTTTCAGGTGCCTGTAAGATCTTTGCTGGTTCATCAAAGCGGGATTAGTCCGTCTCTACCGGTCCTGCCTTACATGTTTTATGAAAAATCATATTCAGACTGGAAATATGAAGAAGAAATAAAATCCGGCAATCCTGATGCTGAAAAGAAAACGTATCCGCGACAGGAAGCATGGGATTATTACTACAGTAATAAATGGATAAAAGATTCCGCCGAAGTAAAAATTGCTGATAATATGTACCTGCAAAACAGATGGAGAGACACTCTTTACGAGGATGTAAAAAGATTGGGAACATTTAACCGAAGCACATATCAATATACTGATGTAAATATGATTCTGGCTCAGACCATTATTGACACTGTGAACAAAATGAGTATTGACAAATTTGTAAAAGATGAATTTTACGAAGATTTGGGTATGAAAAACTCTACATTCACACCACTGAATTTCAATATTCCGAAAAACAGGATAGCGCCTACCGAAAATGAGACATTCTGGAGGCAACAGGTAATTCACGGGACTGTTCACGATCCGTCTGCGGCTATGTTAGGAGGAATTTCGGGAAATGCCGGGTTGTTTTCCACTGCTTCTGATTTAGGAATTCTTGGCCAGATGTGGCTTAACGGAGGTACTTACGGTGGCCACAGGTATTTAAATCCGGGAACAATAAAAATGTTTGCAGCGACACAGCCCGAAAATCATCGCGGATTAGGTTTTGACAAAGCAGCAATTAAAAATTTAAACGCTCCTTCTGCCCCTGCTTCAACTTATGGACATTCCGGGTTTACAGGTTGCGTTATGTGGATTGACCCTGAAAACGAAATTGTATATGTATTTTTGTCAAACAGACTTCATCCTGACGTTAATAACTGGAAAATACTCGGGCAAAAAGTACTGCAGAATGTTCATCAGGTAATTTATGATGCTATGGAAGAATGAAATTATAAAAAAATTTACATTAAAAAGATATGAGAAAAATTATATTTTTAATCACTATTAACCTGTTCATGATACAGTTTTCTCTGTTGGCACAAAGTGACATATCCAACCGGTACGAAAACAGACACAAAAGTTGTATTTACGGCAGTCTGGGAACAGCATTCGTTTACAGCAATATCTCAGGAAATATTGAACAGGAAATTTCATATAATCCTGATAAGTTTTTCAGCACCATGAGTTTGAGAATTGGTGGTGGATATTGGTCTTCATGGGGTAATGAAGGATACGATATTACAGGAACTGTAAACTACCTGAGCGGATCAGGCGGAAACCACATGGAAATGGGATTTGGCATAGCATTTTCACCCGGATATGACGAAACCTATGGTTTTCTGCCGGCAGTACACGCAGGATATCGTTACCAAAAGCCGGGAGAATTTTTAGTTTTCAGAGCCGGAGTCGGTGTACCGGATACTTTATATTTAAGCCTTGGGGTTTGTTTTTAAAATAAAAATCTCCCGATAATAAATTATTACGGGAGATTTTCAGGTGGAGCTGCCGGGAATCGAACCCGGGTCCAAACAAGAAACAAAGGTGCTTTCTACATGTTTATTCTGCTATTAATTGTCGGGACCAAATCCGGGAACAGACACCCAAACCGGATCCTTATCTCCTTAATTTTGCTCGCCCGCCGGAGCCTCGGGAAAACTATTCCGGTATTTTTTGCTACCCCTTGGCCGAAGCGGAACCGGACGGTCCAATCGAGGGATATCTCGTCCCAATGCCTGGCACCGGGATTAAGCATAATCTACTTTATTCGATTACGCAGCAAGAGCATAATTATCTGCGCCTTGTAATTGTCTGTGAAAAAGTTTAACGGGTTTTTCCACGTTGCCCGACATGCTTACACAATCATTTACCTTGCTGTCAAAACCAGGTCAGCCCCTGATTGTAAAAAGTGTTGCAAAATTACAAAATTTTGCAACACTTTTTTAATGTTTCTTAAAATATATTTTATCTGAGCACAACAAGCTTTTTGTTAGTAACAATTTCGCCATTGTCAATTGATACAAAATAAATTCCGGAAGACAAAGCACTGATGTCCATTGAAGATTTATTCATGCCTGAATTAACCGGAATATTTTCACTCAGATATACTCTGCCGTTTATGTCAGTTACTTTAACAGAAACTGAAGTGTTCTTATCTGAGTTAAGTTCGATAGTAAGATTGTTGTTTGCAGGGTTCGGAAAAATGTTTACAGAAAAATCTGCAAAACCTGAAGTTGATTTTATTCCTGAATAATAAAACGGTGTTCCGCATGGAGTTGTATTATTTAAATATCCGTTTCTGATTACATCCACATATTGAAGCATTTGTTCTACCGAAGCCTGCGGCGAGGTAGTTGAGCGTCCGTAAACAAATGCTAAATCCAGATCAACAGTATCTCCTGATGAAAATGTAAAAGGGCCTGAAACGCCAAGACCTTTTCTATCATATGGAGAATTAGATTCAGTCACTTCTGACCATGGACTTGGTTGTGGGATTCCACCAAGCCCCCATCCACAAGGATCGGTTGTTGGATACCCTGGAAACACAAAGCTTGCAGGGACTGAAGGATCTGCGCCACCTGAAGTATGACCTGTTCCTCCATAGCATAAAGAAGAATTATCCAGCCAAAGACCTCTTAAATAATTATAATATTCACTTGCAGTACCTGGCTCGTAAGTAGCCGGATTGCCTGTATTATTAAAATACATAAATCCTGTCATTCCCAGTCTCTCATTATCAACAACTCCATCTTCAAAATTAACTCCATTTATATTTCCGTTTAAAATATCACCTCTGGCACAATTTAAAACAGGTACATTATCAACAGTATCATAACTTGTAGGATTATCAATTCCATCTGCATCTGCAAAAGGTCCTGCCAAAAATACAGTTGCCTGTGCTGGCGGAGAAATCCCATATCCTGAAATGCCTCCGGCACTCTCATCATAATCATCACCATTATATGCATAATAGCAACCCCTTTCTACATCGCAGCCTATATAATCATCAAGCCCGTAGCCAATATCAAAGTCTGTAAAAGATCCGACATAAACATTTGTATAAGTAGCGGTACTTCTGTTTATTATCGAGTATTTTATAAAAACTGTATTTTGGAAAGCTTCTTCTACATCGCAAATAAAAGCATATGCCAGAGCATGAACTTCTATTCCCAAAGCACTCCCGCCTGATTCGGTATGAACTCCGGCATTATCATTAAAAATGAAGAATATTGCATAATCTCCGGGGATTTGAGGATAATCACCATCGGCAGGATTGTATGTATCATCATGGTTTATATCAACATAAGGGGCAAGATTTTGCGCCTGTCCTGCATCCGTATCTCCATTACCGGGCCAGTTTAATATTTCGTCCGGAATTACATACAACGGATATTCGGGATTATTATGACATAATAAAAACTCCTCTATCTGCAGTCTTGACACCGGCCATACCCGATTCCATGCATCGACAACATCCTGATTTGTACTTGCCAAACCATCAACAGTTAACGGCCCGGTGAAATAATCTTCTCCGCTTTGCCGGCTTTTTTCGGCAGACAAATGTAATTCTGAGTTTTCATTAACTCCTCCTATCCATAAAGCGCTGTTATAGATTGTATTTGTACCGCTTCCGGACGGAATTTCAAATCTTGCATTGCCATGCATATCGCAAAACTGATTCCCGACAGGCTGGATAAGGGCATTAACATTATTCACATTCAGGTAACTTCCGTTCAGCTCTGTCTGGGCATTGCAAACAAGTGAAAGCGGGATAAGCAACAACAAACAAAAACTCCGATAAATGTTTTTCATAGCAGTATATTTTAAAGATAAGTAATAAAAATGCTTGCTGTTTTTATACAAAAATCGTACCAATAAATAAATATTTCAACACAAAATACAATACAAAACAAAATAATTTGAGGATAAAAAATTAAAGAATCATAAAGCAGATTCTCAAGCAATATGATAGCAAGCAAACTGCACAAAGCAAAATATTTTGTCGCCGCCTGCCAACAAGGTATTTGCAGAAACCTCTGCAATACTGTTTTAGTCTTAAATCAGATATTAATTTTTAAACAGATTTAAGGATTTTAATAGTCTCCTCAGGATTCTCTGATCCAAATACTGCCGATCCGGCTACCAGAGCATTAGCCCCGGCATGAATAATCTCTTTATGGTTTGTAATGTCCACGCCACCGTCAACCTGTATTATTAAAGTCGGGTTGGAAACATCTGCCATTTCGCGCAACTCTGCAATTTTCAAAAGGCTTTGTTTAATAAAGGATTGTCCTCCGAAGCCTGGATTCACAGACATTATTAATACCATATCAATTTCGGGCAGTATATCTTTTAACAATGAGACAGAAGTGTGAGGATTTAGAGAAACCCCTGCCTTCATCCCGGCATTTTTTATTTCCTGAACAGTCCGGTGCAGATGAGTACATGCTTCATAATGCACTGTCAGAATATCTGCCCCTGCTTTCTGCCACTCCTGAATATACCTTTCGGGCTGAATAATCATAAGGTGAACATCCAGAGGTTTTTTTGCAAGTTTTTTTATGTGATTAACAACCGGGAACCCGAATGAAATGTTAGGAACAAAAACACCATCCATAATGTCAAGATGAAACCAGTCAGCTTCACTGTTATTAATCATATCTATATCTTTCTGCAAATTGTTAAAGTCAGCAGACAGCATTGAAGGAGCAAGAATGATGTTTTTCATAAATTACATTTAAAAATGATTTTACAAAGATATGGAATATTTGTAAAAATCTCATTCACTTTTTCGCACGCGGCACAACAAATATAGGTCTGAGTCCAATATTTCCCATAAATAAAAAAAAGGAGGTTAAAAAAACCTCCCTAAATCTGACTTAATTATATCAAGTAGGATTTGAGCCTGGTGTGCTTTGTTGACTGTTTAAGTCTTCTGATTGCAGCTTCTTTTAGTTGCCTTACTCTTTCACGTGTCAATTCAAATTCTTCACCGATCTCTTCGAGAGTTCTGGGAACCTGACCGTCAAGACCATAATACATTCTTAGGATTTGAGATTCTCTTTCTCCCAAAACTTTAAGAGTATTGTTAATTTCTTTTATCAAAGATTCTTTAAGCAGAGAGTTATCTGGAGCGACATTGTCTTTCATTCCCATAAGATCGTAAAGGGTAAAGTCATCATCGCTTTCATTTCCAAGCGGGGCATCCATTGACATAAATCTTGACTGGGACTTCATTGTGTCCCTTATTTCGTCAATATCAGCATCGACTTCTCCTGCAATCTCGTAAGTAGTTGGTTCTCTTTCAAACATTTGCTCCAATTTTGCAGATGCAACATTTATTTTATTTATCATCCCGATTTTATTGAGTGGTAAACGAACCATTCGTCCCTGCACTGCAAGTGAATGCAGAATAGATTGGCGTATCCACCATACGGCATATGATATAAATTTAAATCCACGGGTTTCATCAAATCTTTTCGCAGCTTTTATCAATCCCAAATTACCTTCGTTAACAAGATCCTGCAAAGTAAGGCCCTGATTCTGATATTGTTTTGCTACAGAAACCACAAATCTCAGGTTTGCTGAAACAAGTTTTTCCAAAGCTTTCTGGTCCCCGTTTTTAATGCGTCTCGCCAATTCTATTTCCTCTTCAGGTGAAATCATTTCCTTGCGACCTATTTCCTGCAGGTATTTTTCAAAAGCAGGAGTGTCACGATTAGTTACCTGTCTGGTTATTTTTAGCTGTCTCATAACAGTAATTTTTTATTACTTACTATCTTTAAACGTTTTTATATGTACATTGGTTGCCGGATTTATTAATATTTTTATAAATTATTCACATTTTTTTAAAAATATTTCACTGTTTGAAAAATAATAACTAAATTTGCAACGTTGATTAAGTTCTGCGCACTATTCAAACTCAGCAGAAAAATAAAAATCAGAATAAATAATTTAATGTTCAACACAAATCACATTTAAAACATGTACGACATTTTAGAATTAAACTCAAAATTATTACCGGAGCTAAAAGAAATTGCGAAGAATCTGGGGGTACATAAAGTTGAGTCATTTCGCAAAACAGACTTAATATATAAAATTCTTGACTTACAGGCAATCAAAGCTGCCAACGAGGAAGCAGCAAATCCTCAGTCTGGCAAAAAAAGGCCAAGAACAAAAATAAAGACTCAAAAAGTAGCATACAGCACTGCAAATACTCCGACTAATTTATTTACCAGCAGTGAAGAAACTCCTGCTACTCCTGTTGAAGAAAAAAAGATTCCGCCGATTAGCGACGAGCCAAGACCGGAAAATCAATTCAAACAAAATGCTCAGGTAAAGAAAGAAAACACAAAAAAATATAATCCTAATCAGAAATCGGGAAATAAAGCAAAAGAAACCGAACCTGTTGCTCCTGTAACATCTGAACCGGAAAAAGAAATTACTGTAGAAGAAAAACCTGAAATTTCTGCAAGCCAGCCTCAGGAAGTCAGCGCCGCTGAAAAGAAATTAATCCTGAAGAAAAGCGCCGCTACAGAAAAAGAAAAAACCAAATCTGATGTTAATGCAGAAAAATCATCAGTTGCTGCTGATACGGAATCAGGTTCAGAACCGCCTGCAACAGAAGTAAGCAAAGCACCTGAACAGGAAGCAAAACCGGAAAAGGAAATAAAACCTAAAAAGGAAGAGTATGATTTTTCGGGCATTATAACTATTACAGGTGTATTGGAGATAATTCAGGATGGTTATGGTTTTCTGAGATCTTCTGACTATCATTATCTTAACTCTCCGGACGATGTTTATGTGTCACAATCACAGATAAAATTATTCGGATTAAGAACCGGTGATACTGTTGAAGGAACAATAAGGCCGCCAAAAGAGGGAGAAAAATATTTTCCGCTTATAAAAGTTGTTAAAATAAACGGGATAGATCCTGCTTTAATGCGTGACAGGGTTCCGTTTGATCACCTTACTCCTCTTTTCCCTGATGAAAAATTCAACATTACAGGGAATGGTAAAGCGACTCTTTCAACAAGAATTGTAGATTTATTTGCACCAATAGGGAAAGGTCAGCGCGGGCTTATAGTTGCCCAGCCAAAAACAGGAAAAACAGTACTTTTGCAGGAAATAGCCAATGCAATTGCAGCAAATCATCCTGAAGTTTACCTTATGATTTTGCTTATTGATGAACGCCCTGAAGAGGTAACGGATATGGCCCGTAATGTAAATGCAGAAGTTATTGCTTCTACATTTGATGAACCGGCTGAAAGACATGTAAAGATTTCCAATATTGTTCTTGAAAGAGCAAAACGTATGGTAGAATGCGGACATGATGTTGTTATTCTTCTCGATTCAATTACCCGTTTAGCCAGAGCTTACAACACAGTTGCTCCAGCCTCCGGCCGTGTTCTTTCCGGAGGGGTTGACTCAAATGCACTTCATAAACCAAAAAGATTTTTCGGAGCTGCCAGAAATATCGAAAACGGCGGTTCTTTAACCATAATAGCAACAGCTCTTACCGAAACAGGTTCGAAAATGGACGAAGTAATCTTCGAAGAATTTAAAGGAACCGGTAACATGGAGCTTCAGTTAGACAGAAAACTGTCGAACAGAAGAATTTACCCGGCTGTTGACATTGTTGCATCAAGCACAAGACGTGAAGACCTTCTCATTGACAACGACCTGATTAACAGAATGTGGATTTTAAGAGAATTCCTGGCAGACATGAATTCTATTGAAGCTATGGAATTTATGCGCACAAGACTGATGCAGGCAAAAAACAATGAAGAATTTTTATGGACAATGGATAAAGGTTTGTAAAAATCAGTCCGTTCAGGCTTAGACAGGTATTTTTTATTTGTTCAGAGCGTTTCAGACTGTACAAAATATCAAAAAAGACATGCGGAATATCCGGATGTCTTTTTTGATTTAAAAGTACCTATTTAGACCGGCTCTAATTTGTTAAGTTATTTTGTAAAACACATAAAAATCAGGTGGTGAAATAATTAAAAATATTAATTTAGCAACTCTTTTATAAAGTTACTTTTTAGGACACAAAATTTTTAATAATAAAAAGAATATGACAAAGACAAAAAAATTTATTACATGTGATGGAAATCATGCTGCTGCTCATGTAGCGTATATGTTCAGTGACATGGCCTGTATCTATCCTATTACCCCGTCGTCAAATATGGCAGAAAATGTTGACGAATGGGCTGCTAACGGCAGAAAAAATCTTTTCGGTCAGACAGTAAGAGTTGAAGAAATGCAATCAGAAGCCGGTGCTGCCGGTGCTGTTCATGGTTCTTTGGCTGCAGGCGCATTAACATCAACTTATACAGCATCTCAGGGATTACTTCTTATGATTCCTAACATGTATAAAATTTCAGGTGAGCTTTTACCCGGTGTATTTCATGTCAGTGCAAGAAGCTTAGCTGCCCAGGCATTGTCAATTTTCGGAGATCACAGCGATGTAATGAGTACAAGACAAACAGGTTTTGCCATGTTGGCAACCGGATCTGTTCAACAGATTATGGACATTGCTCCTATCGCTCACCTTGCTGCAATTAAAAGCCGCGTACCTTTCATGCATTTCTTCGATGGTTTCAGAACATCTCACGAAATACAGAAAGTAGAATATTTTGAAAATGAAGATATGGCTGCATTACTTGATTGGGATGCTGTTGATGCTTTCAGAAAAAATGCTTTAAATCCTGATAATCCTGTAACCCGCGGAACTGCTCAGAATCCTGATATTTATTTCCAGTCAAGAGAAGCTGCAAATAAATTTTACGAAGGTATTCCTGATTTGGTTGAAGAATACATGCAGAAGATTACTGATCTTACAGGCCGTGTATATCACCCGTTCACATATCATGGTGCTGCAGATGCTGAAAACATTGTTGTTGCAATGGGATCAATCACAGACACTCTTATCGAAACAGTAAATTATCTGAATGATCAGGGTAAAAAAGTTGGTTTAATTACAGTACATTTATATCGTCCGTTCTCTGCAAAATATTTCATGAAGGTTCTTCCTAAAACTGTAAAAAGAATTGCAGTTCTTGACAGAACAAAAGAAATAGGTGCAAACGGAGAACCTTTATTCCTTGATGTAAAAGAATTATTCTATAATCAGGAAAACAGACCAATGGTTATAGGCGGAAGATATGGTCTTTCTTCAAAAGACACCACTCCGTCAATGATGATGGCAGTTTACGCTAACCTCGAAGCTGCTGAACCTAAAGAAACTTTCACAATCGGTATGGAAGATGACGTTACTTTCCTGTCATTACCGGTAAAAGAAAATATATCTATCTTATGTAAAGGTACTTTCGAAGGTAAATTCTATGGTTTAGGTTCTGACGGAACTGTAGGGGCAAACAAAAACTCAATCAAAATTATCGGTGATACTACAGATAAATATTGTCAGGCATATTTTGCTTATGATTCAAAAAAATCAGGAGGTTTTACAGCGTCTCACCTCAGATTCGGCGACAAACAGATAAGAGCTCCTTATTTGGTTACAACTCCTGATTTTGTGGCTTGTCATGTTCCTGCTTATCTTGAGCAATATGATGTACTGGAAGGCATTAAACCAAACGGAAGTTTCCTTCTCAACTCAATATGGGATGTTGAAGAAACAAAAAAACGTTTGCCAGACCATATGAAAAAAGTTCTTGCTGAAAAGAACATTAAATTTTACATTATCAACGCTACAGAAATTGCAGAAGAAATTGGTCTTGGAAACAGAACAAATACAATTTTGCAGGCAGCGTTCTTTAAAATTGCCAATGTAATTCCTTACGAAAAAGCCGTTGAGCAAATGAAGAAAATGATTGTAAAATCATACGGTAAAAAAGGTGAAAACGTTGTAGCAATGAACTACAAGGCTGTAGATGCAGGCGATGCTGTTACAAAAATTGAAATTCCTGCAGAATGGGCAAAAATTGAATCAAAAGGATTCAAAGTAATCAGAACCCGCGAAGTTCCTGAATTCATAGAAAATGTAGCTGATGTTATCAATTCACAAAGAGGAGATACTTTACCTGTTTCTACTTTTAACGGACGCGAAGACGGTACTTTCCCGAACGGAACTGCTAAATACGAAAAACGCGGTATTGCTGTAAATGTTCCTGAATGGATTCCTGAAAACTGTATTCAGTGTAACCAGTGTTCATTGGTTTGTCCTCACGCTGCAATACGTCCTTTCTTATTGACTGATGAAGAAGTTAAAAATGCTCCTGCCGGAACAAAAACTGTAACCGGTATAGGCGGAACAAAAGAATATCAGTTCAGAATGCAGGTTAGTGTTCTTGATTGTACAGGCTGCAGTAACTGTGCTGACGTTTGTCCTTCAAAAACAAAAGCTTTGGTTATGAAACCACTGGGAACACAAATGGAAGAAGTTGACCGCTGGTATTATATGGACGAAGTTGTTGGTTATAAAGACACCGTTTTACCAAAAGAAAAAACCATTAAAAACTCTCAGTTTGCACAGCCTTTATTTGAATTCTCGGGTGCTTGTGCAGGATGCGGAGAAACTCCTTACATTAAAACAATCACTCAGTTGTTCGGAGAAAGAATGATGATTGCTAATGCAACAGGTTGTTCTTCTATCTATGGGGCATCTGCTCCGGCCACTCCATACTGCAAAAACTACAAAACAGGAAGAGGTCCAGCATGGGCAAATTCATTGTTTGAAGATAACGCAGAATATGGCTTTGGTATGGCTGCTGCTGTTGAAAAAATAAGAGAAAAAATATCATTCCTTTTAGCTGAAGCAAAATGGACAGGTGTTGCAGCAGAAGCTGCTCAGGAATGGATTGCCGGAATGAACAACGCTGAAGCTTCTGAAGTTGCTTCTGCTAAATTAATTGCTGCAATTGAAAACATGAATGATCCGATTGCAAAAGAAGTTATTGCTAAAAAACAATATCTGGTAAAAAAATCAGTCTGGATTTTCGGTGGTGACGGTTGGGCTTATGATATCGGTTACGGAGGTTTGGATCATGTAATTGCTTCAGGTAAAGATGTAAATATTCTGGTTATGGACACAGAAGTTTATTCAAACACCGGAGGACAGGCTTCAAAATCAACTCCTGTTGCTGCTGTAGCTAAATTTGCTGCTTCAGGAATGAAAACCCGCAAAAAAGACCTTGGTGCAATGGCAATGACTTACGGTTATGTTTATGTTGCTCAGGTTGCAATGGGATCAAGCCAGAATCAATACTTCAAAGCAATTAAAGAGGCTGAAGCTTACCCGGGACCATCTCTCATTATTGCTTATGCTCCATGTATCAACCACGGACTAAAAGCAGGTATGGGCAGGACTCAGGAAGAAGCCAAAATGGCTGTTGAATGCGGATACTGGGCTAACTGGAGATACAATCCAATGCTTGAAGCTGAAGGTAAAAATCCTTTCGAACTCGACAGCAAAGAACCGGATTGGTCTAAATTCCAGGATTTCCTTCAGGGTGAAGTTCGTTACAATTCTCTCAAAAAATTGTTCCCTGAATCAGCAGAAGTATTATTCCAGGAAGCAGAAAAGAATGCAAAATGGAGATACAACTACTACAAAAAACTTGCAGGTAACTAGTATTACCTAAACAAATATTACAAAAAAAAGACTACCATCAGGTAGTCTTTTTTTATACTGTAATTTAATATTTTTACATTTGTTATACAATTATTAACACAAAGATGCGTTATTGTCTTGATTTTAGTAAAACATATTTATAAACTATGCCCAAAATAAAAGTTGGTATTTTCATTTGCTTTTTGCTGATGCTTACACTCTCCTTTTCATGCAAAAAAGTTATTCAGAATGAATTCCCTGATATTGTACAGACTCCTGTTGTAAACAGCATTATTAAAGCAGACAGCACCATAAGCGTCAATGTATCACTTAGCGGAAAACTGGACGAAACGAAATTAGAATTCGTAGATAATGCAGTTGTTACAATTTTCATTGATGGATATTTTGCAGAAACATTAACATATGACACAAAAGGAATGTATCGCTCTTCGATAATAGCTGAACCCGGGAAAAAGTATTCGTGTAAAGTTGAAGTTCCTGGTTATGAGGTTCTTAATTGTTCTACAAACATTCCGGCTCCAATGGAAATAAGCTCAGTAGAGCATAAAAATATTGCATATGTTGATGCCGAAGGGACGCTTTGCCCATCCTTGACAATTACTTTTGACAATAATCCTGATACTACACTTTACTTTGAAGTATTAATAAAATTATTTGAAGGCGATTATCCTAACGAAATATCTGACATAAGAGAAGCCTGGCTTGTCGGGATAGAAGATCCTGTTCTGTTAAACGAAGGCCTGGAACTTGGGGTATTCAGCAATGAAATGATTTCGGGAGATGAATATACAATGACAATAAATTATTTTACAGGCGGAGCTAGCTGGAATATGACACATTTGTACCCGTTAATAGTTGAATTAAGAACTGTAAGTTACGAATATTACAATTATATAAAATCGCTATACCTTTTCCAACAGGGAATAGAGAACAACAATCTTTCAGGCACAACGGCTCCTTTGCCGGTGTATTCAAACGTCACGGAGGGTATTGGAATTTTCGCCGGTTACTCCTCCTTTTCTACCGATACTGTTTTTCCCGAAAACTATCAAATATATTAATGCTATGAGAAGAAAGATTATTTTGTTTGCAGGCTTGGTATTGGCTGTTAGTTTTTTGTATTCGCAGCAGAAGATAAGAATTTCAGGTTTTGTCTCAGATAAAACTACAGGAGAAGTATTGATCGGAGCTAATGTTCTTGAAAAAGGTACTCATAACGGAACCGCCAGCGACAACAACGGATTTTTTAGTATCATGCCGGAAATCCCATCAGTTATACAAATTTCTTTTATTGGTTATCTGACACAGGAAATAAACATAACAAGCTATAAAGATACTCTTATCAGGATAAATCTTGAACCGGGGAATCAATTGGACGAAGTAATAATAAAATCTCAGGCTAATCCAAAGTTTAATGTATCAAATCTTGAATTAAAAGAACTTAGCTTAATTCCTTCTTTAAGCGGGAAACCTGACATTGCAAAGGGACTGCAGCTTATGCCCGGCATTCTGTCTCCTAACGAAGGTTCAAGCCTTATGCTGGTTCGGGGAGGAGATATCGGACAAAATCTTTACTTATTTGATAATGTTCCTGTAATCCACGTAAATCACCTCGGAGGATTTATCTCTGTTTTCAACCCTGATATAATTAATAATATCGAAATTTACAAAGGCGGATTTCCTTCAAAATACGGAGGCCGTTTATCTTCGATAGTTAACATTACGCAACGTGAAGGAGATAATTCTCTTTTTAAAGGCTCGTTTTGCATTGGGTTAACCGATGCTGCACTTACATTGGAAGGGCCAATGAAACTTAAAAATTCCAGTTTTATCATTACCGGCCGAAAAACTCTGATTGAAGGCCTGCTGGCTCCATTTACAAAACTTGGAGGGGATTACATGCTGCTATATGGATTTCACGACATAAACGGCAAATTTTCGTGGAAGCCGGATAATAAAAACAGTTTCAACATTAATTTTTATCAGGGAGATGATTACCTGCACCATTGGGTGGATTTTCATGATACAAAATCGCATAGCGGGGTAAATTGGGGCAACTGGCTGACTTCGTTCAGATGGAACAGAGTTATTTCCTCAAAACTATTCGCAACTACGACAATATCTTATACCCGTTACCGCCTCAGAGATAAACTAGATGCAGAAGTAAATGATACTGCAAATCCGACAAGCTATTCGGAAAATCTGCAGGCAAGAGTTCAGGATTATTCTTTACGTACAGGAATGCAATACAAGCTTTTAAAAAACTGGTCTCTTGATTTTGGATTGCAATCATCTCAGTTTATTCACTCACCAAGCATAATTTACAGGTCAGATATAACTATTCAACCTGAACCAAATACCGTTTTCTCATCGGAAAATGCGGTTTATCTTGAAAATAATTTCACATTGTGGAACAAACTTAACGGCAACATTGGTATTCGTGGAGTCGGATATTTTACTGAAGGTTTTAGTAATTTCTCCGTCGAACCAAGAATCAATATCAATTATATGCTTACAAAAAACCATACAATTAATCTGTCATACATGAAAACCAGCCAGTTTTCACACCTGATTTTCACCAGTGGAGACATTATGAATAACGAATTATGGGTTCCCTCAAACAGTACTATTAATCCGTCAGAATCAGATCAATACACTGTAGGTTGGCAAGGCAATTTTTACAATAATAAACTAAGTGCAGAAATTAATGCTTATTATAAAAGCATGACAAATCTGGCAACAATTAAAGAAGGATATAACGGTATTCTGGGAGATGTTAACTGGATGTCAAAAATAGAAACAGGAGGCACCGGCACATCAAAGGGGTTAGAGTTTATGATAAAAAAGACTGCCGGTAGCTTTACAGGTTTTATGTCTTACACTTTGTCAAATTCGACACGGCAATTTGAAAACATAAATTATGGCAAAGAATATCTTTATGATTTTGACAGGCTACACTCATTCTCAATAAATCTGAATTACCGTATAAACGAGAAGCTGAATCTTAATGCAACATGGATATATCAAACCGGATTGCCATATACACCGATAACCGGAAGGTATCTGGTTCCGGATGAAAATACTGGCGAATACATTCAGGTTTATGAATACGGTGAAAGAAACAGCGAAAAGATGATTGACTACCATCGCCTGGATTTAGGTCTCACATATTCAAAAACTACAAAACGCCGGGGACTGCCATGTGAATGGACATTTTCAGTTTACAATGTTTACAACCGGCAAAACCCTTACAATTATTTCTATAGCGGAGCCAGAGGTTATGGGATTTCTGCCACATCATCAGACCCCGGCAGAATTTACCTGTGGCAAAGATCTTATTTGCCGGTTATTCCTTCATTTTCGTACAAGGTTTATTTTAATTCAAAAACTTTGAAAAATGAAAAACAAATAAAAAGAAAGAAAGGGAAAAGAACATTTCAGGAATCATATATCAAAAACAGATGGGATATAAAACTAGGCTATGCATTACCGCAAATCGGTTATTACGTTCATAATTACAACTTGTCATCACCAAACCCTAATGTTTTTTCGCTTGAAGGCAATTATGGGTTCTCAAAATATTTTACCGGAGGACTATTTTTTAGTTATTCAGATTTCGAGTTTACAAATTACAATTTTAATTATAACACACAACAACTTGAATGGTGGAATGATAATGCAACACTTATAAGTTACAATGCCAAAGTAAATTTCCATATACTCGCACTGATAAGAAAACAAAAAGATTCAAGATTTGATTTTTATGCAACTGCCAAAGCAGGAGGATACTACTTTAAGAAAAACAATTTTGAATATAATGCAGGGCTGGGACTTGCAATTTTTCCGGGAAAACATTTCGGACTTTACGGAGAATATACATATGGTAATCTTATTCGCAAAAGTTTTAACTGGAGGGCAGGTATTGTTGTAAAATTTTATAAGTCAAAATAATCCTTATCTACCCTGCCAGATTATAATCCTTTACCAGAACTCTAACCGGCAAATTTAACTTAATTCGTAATCTTTACGTGTATTAATTTGATCTGCTCCTTATGATTTTGATAAATCGCAATGAATTTAATTTTTTCTAAAATTTTTCGGATTATTAATTATATATTGTTTGATTCGAATGTATGATTCATAATTTCGTATTACATGATCATAATAATCATGTTGCCAATTTGTATTTCCGGGAGAATTTCGTAAAATATTGATTTGTTTGGATGTTAACATTTGAAATTTCCCAACAATTTTGAAAATTATCATTTTACGGCGTGCGGCACGGTATTGTTTAATCTGGTCATTAGGGGAACACGATTGTAGGGAAATTTCATGAATTTTCCCTACAACATCGGTATCCCCAATGGACGAAATGCCATTTTCATAATTCCATGTCCCTAATTCAATTAACAAATGAACATGATCCGGCATTACAATCCATTCATCCAATATTGCACGTTTATGATATTCAGGAATTTTTAATATTTCGGAACGAACAATTTCTCCATATTCGGATAAAATCATATTGCCGTTTTCAACCTGACCAAACAAATGTTCACGATTGTGTGTGCAAATTGTGATATAATACCTTCCTGGTGATGAATAATTCCATGACCTCAGACGATTAGAATCATTTTTATATTTACCCAGATATTTTGACACCGGATTTTCAACAAAAAATTAAACCGCTTTCACAAACTCCTCCGCCTTATGCAACATTTCATACATAACGATATCATCCTTAACCAGCGGAACTGATTTACGAAAATCGTCAACAAGCTTCTGAAGTTGCGGAGAAGTTTTTACAGGTTCCCGGAAACTTAAAGCCTGGCTTGCTGCAAACAGCTCAATTCCCAGAATTCTTTCAACGTTGGCAACAACACGCAAAAGTTTTGTCGCTGCATTTGCTCCCATACTTACATGATCTTCCTGTTCGTTGGACGAAGAAATTGAATCTACGCTCGAAGGTGTGCACAACTGCTTGTTTTGACTAACAATTGAAGCTGCTGTATATTGAGGAATCATAAAGCCACTGTTAAGCCCCGGATTTGCAACCAAAAACGGTGGCAATCCGCGTTCTCCGCTAATCAGCCTGTAAACTCTGCGTTCAGAAATACTTCCTATCTCTGCAATGGCAATTGCCAGAAAGTCCATTGCCAAAGCCAGTGGTTGCCCATGGAAATTTCCTCCGCTTAAAATCATATCTTCATCCGGGAATACCGTCGGATTATCTGTTACTGAATTCAGTTCTGTTTCAACCACTGATTTCACATAAGCCAGAGCATCTTTGGATGCTCCGTGAACCTGAGGAATACAACGGAAAGAATATGGGTCCTGAACATGTTTTTTCTCCTGACCGGCTATCTCTGAACCTTCCAGTAGCTCTCGAATGTTTTTGGCAGTTTCAAGTTGTCCGTTATGAGGGCGGATAATATGAAGATTCTGATTAAACGGGTCAATTCTGCCTAAGTATGAATCTACAGATAAAGCGGCTATTTTATCAGAACCAAGCATTATCTTTTGTCCGCGCAACACTGCATTAACTGCATGAGCCAGCATAAACTGGGTTCCGTTCATCAGGGCCAGACCTTCTTTTGATTTTAATTTAAGTGCTGTTAAATTTAATTCTTTGATAACACTTTCAGCTTTTTGCTTTTTACCATTGTAGTACACCTCTCCCATTCCTATTAACGGCAAGGTCATATGTGCCAGCGGAGCAAGATCGCCTGAAGCTCCGAGAGATCCAAGCTGATAAACAACCGGAATTACCCCCAGATTATAGAAATCGACCAATCTCTGGACTGTTTCCGGACAGACTCCTGATTTGCCATAAGACAAAGCCTGAATTTTCAGCAGCATCATTAACTTTACAATACTGCTGTCAACCTCATCTCCCATTCCGCAGGCATGAGATTTTACAAGATTTTCCTGTAACTGCTCAAGATCATCGTTGGAGACAGAGGTGTTACATAAGGAACCAAAACCTGTGTTAATACCATAAATCGGTTTGTCGTGTGTTTTAATTTTGTTGTCGAGATATGAACGACAATTGATAATGTTGGCTTTTGCTTCATCAGACAATTCAATTTTGTATGACTGTGAAATAATTTCTTCGATCTTGCTTAAACTAAGTTTAGCACTATTAATATAATGTACCTTCATGGCAAAATAATTTTAAATAAATGAATATGAAAAAATTCCGGAGATTCCGTAAAATGCGGTTATAACACTGTAAACAATGCTTTTCTGTTGAGGGTTATCAGATAATTAATTAACCAGATCATTTTTAAAAACTTTATGCAAAAGTAATCAAATTATTATTGTCGTGAAAATATAAATGAATTTTTGAAAAATAAAAAGGACTCAAAAAAGCTTTACAATGAGCACCATGTAAAGGAATTTTTGAGTCCCAAAACCAAAAACCACTAAAACAAATTCTTTATTTTTTTATTCCGAAGATATCTTCAAATGCACGAATAAAACCATCTTTCGGAATTGCACCGGCAGCCATCTGTGGTTGTGCACCAACAGGGATGAACAATAATGAAGGAATGCTTCTTATTCCGAATACTCCGGCAAGTTCCTGCTGATCTTCTGTATCAATTTTATACACGTCAACAAGACCTTTGTATTCTGTGCTTAATTCTTCGATTACAGGAGCTACCATTTTGCATGGGCCACACCAATCAGCGTAAAAATCAATTATTGCAGGTCTTTCACCTTTATATTTCCACTCTGTTTCTTTTTCGTAATCGAAAATCTTCTCGATAAATGTTTCTTTTGTAAGATGTTCTGCCATTTTTAAATTCTTTTAAATATTTTTGTAAATTCTTTTTTCTAAACAGGAAAAAATAAAATTTGTTCAATTGACAGATAAAAATATTGACATATCACAATTTCTGACTCATAAAATCTTTGAGATTATTCGCAGGCTGTCAGAACAGGATAACACAGAAGTTTATGTTATCGGAGGTTTTGTTCGTGACAAACTTCTTGCCCGAAGCGAAAAAAAAGACATTGATATTGTTGTAAGAGGGAACGGAATTGAGTTTGCCCGTAAACTTGCAAATTATGTAGGGATAAAAAAAGTAAGTGTTTTTAAGACCTACGGAACTGCAATGTTTACATATGATGGTACCGAACTGGAGTTTGTCGGAGCCAGAAAAGAATCCTACAACCCTGACAGCCGGAATCCTGTTGTTGAATCAGGAACAATTGAAGATGACCAGAAAAGACGTGATTTTACGATTAACGCATTGGCAATAAGCCTCAACACAGAAACTTACGGGGAGTTAACAGATCCTTTTAACGGGATTGAAGACCTGCATTTCCGTACGATACGCACTCCTCTTGATCCTGATATCACATTCTCTGATGATCCGTTGCGGATGCTGAGAGCCATAAGGTTTGCCGCACAACTTGACTTCAGGATTGATGATGATTGTTTTGCTGCGATAAAATCAAACAAAAACCGGATAAAAATAATTACAGCAGAACGTATCCATACTGAATTGAACAAAATTCTGATGACAAAAACTCCTTCAATAGGGTTTAAACTGCTTTACGATTCAGGACTGCTTGAAATAATTTTTCCGGAACTTTATAATTTATCCGGTATTAGTACTCAGAAAAGCATAAGCCATAAAGACAACTTTTTGCATACTCTGCAGGTTGTTGACAACATTGCACAATTAAGCGATGACCTGTGGCTGAGGTGGGCTGCCCTTTTACACGATATTGCAAAACCCAGGACAAAACGTTTTGTTGAGGGTATTGGCTGGACTTTTCATTCTCATAATTTTGTCGGAGCCAAAATGGTCCCCGAAATTTTTGCCCGGTTTAAATTGCCGATGAATGAGAAAATGAAATTCGTGCAAAAAGTTGTTGACCTGCACATGAGGCCTATTGCATTGGTTGAGGATATTGTTACAGACTCGGCAATACGAAGGCTACTTGTTGATGCCGGAGAAGATATTGATGCCCTGATGACTTTGTGTGAGGCAGATATTACTTCAAAAAACGAGAAGAAAGTAGCTCAGTTTATTGAAAACTTCAAGCTGGTACGCAAAAAAATTCTGGAAGTTGAAGAAAGAGATTCTTTAAGGAACTTCCAACCACCTGTCAGCGGAGAAGAAATAATGGAATATTTCGGAATTCCTGCGTGCAAAACAGTTGGAGATATTAAAAATGCAATAAAAGAAGCTATTCTTGAAGGCATTATTCCTAATGAGCGTGAAAAGGCATGGGAGTTTATGATTGAAAAAGGCAAGGAATTAGGAATTAGGAATTAGGAATTAGGAATTAGGAATTAAAAATTAAAGTAAGTAACGGTGCCTTCGGCTTCGCTCAGTCACCAGACTGATTTTTCCAAAAATTTTGTAATAAATCAAATTATTGGAAACATCTTTTAAATCCCAAAATTAACACTAACATTATTCAGGATTGATATCAGGTGACTGAGCGAAGCCGAAGGCACCATTGCCAGGTGACTGAGCGAAGCCGAAGGCACCGTTCTACAATACCTTCACAATCTCCTTCTTCCCGAACTCAACAGCATCTTTAATTCCGGCAGCATTTTTACCTCCTGCTGTGGCGACAAAAGGCTGTCCTCCGCCACCACCCTGAATTAGTTTTGCAGCTTCACGAATTAAATTACCGGCATTCAGTCCTTTATCTTTTGTGAGATCTTCAGAGAATGCTATTGCGAGATAAGGTTTATCATCTATTACTGTTCCGAGAACACATGCAAATGTTTTTACTTCTGCACGGATCTGAGCACACAATTCTTTAAGATCATTACTATCCGTAAGTTCCTGAACTTTACTGATTAAAACAACACCGTTATGATTTTCTGCTGTTGAAATCAATTCTTTTTTTACAGTTTTAAGTTCGGCAAGATGATATAATTCTAATTGTTTTTTCAGTTTGGCATTTTCAGCGACAAGATTCTCTGCAGAAAGTATTATGTCTTTTGGATTTCCCAGTATAGCAGATAATTCAGAAAGACTGTCAATCTTTGAAAAAAGCATTTGTTCTGATGCTACACCTGTAACTGCTTCTATCCTTCTTATTCCTGCAGCAATAGCTCCTTCGCTTATAATCTTAAAGAAGCCTATACGACCAGTACTTTCAACATGAGTTCCGCCACAAAGTTCCACAGAATCGCCAAATCTTATAACACGTACAAAATCTCCGTATTTTTCTCCAAACAGCGCCATTGCTCCGGTTTTCTGAGCTTCGGCAACAGGCATATTTCTGGTTTCATCTCGATTCACATTTGACCTTATCAAACTATTAACCAATAATTCAACTTTACGTATTTCCTCGTCGCTAAGTTTATTAAAATGAGCAAAGTCAAATCTCAGTTTTTCACTGTCAACCAGAGAACCTTTTTGCTCAACATGAGTTCCCAATACTTTACGGAGTGCATAATGCAAAAGGTGGGTAGCCGAATGATTATTGGTTATCGCGGTACGTTTTTCAGCATCTACAACAGCAGTGAATTCTGAGTTTATTTCTTTAGGTAATTCCTTACTTATATGAATAATCTGGTTGTGTTCCTTTATGGTATTTATTATTTCTGTTTTCCCTGAATTGTTTAAGAGATATCCGCTATCACCAACCTGTCCTCCTGATTCTGCATAAAACGGAGTTTTATCAAAAACAAGATGATAAAAATTACCTGTTTTCTGCTGAACCTTACGATACTTCGCAATTTTTATTTTGCTTTCCAATGTATCATAACCTGTAAACTCACAATTATCAACAGCAATAAGTTCTGTCCAATCGTCAGTATCTACTTCGGCAGCATTTCTTCCTCTTTCTTTTTGCTTTTGCATTTCTGCATCAAAGCCTTTTGAGTCAACACTAAACCCGTTTTCTTTTGCAATAAGTTCGGTTAAGTCCAGAGGAAAGCCGTAAGTATCGTAAAGAATAAATGCTTCTTTTCCTCCTATTTGGGTTTTACCGGCAGCTTTAAGTTTATCTGTTTCACTCTCAAGCAATCTGATACCTTTTTCGAGAGTTCTCAGAAAGACTGTTTCTTCCTCTTTTATAACTTTTTCAATAAGTTGTTTCTGAGATATCAACTCAGGAAAAGATTCTCCCATTAATCCGGAAAGAGAGTCAACCAATTTGTAAATAAACGGCTCCTTAATTTCCAGGAATGAATATGCATAGCGAACGGCACGGCGTAAGATACGACGTATAACGTAACCGGCTTTTACATTTGACGGAAGTTGCCCGTCAGCAATGGCAAAAGAAACAGCACGAAGGTGATCTGAAATTACTCTTAATGCAATATCAGTTTTAATATTAATCCCGTACTCTACACCTGAAATTTTTGAAATCTCTTTAATAATTGTCTGGAAAACATCGGTATCATAATTCGACTTCTTTCCCTGAAGGACAGCACAAAGTCTTTCGAATCCCATACCGGTATCAACATGTTTTGACGGCAGCATTTCGAGGCTGCCGTCTGCTTTACGGTTAAACTGTATAAACACAAGATTCCAGATCTCAATTACCTGAGGATGATCATTATTAACCAGTGTTTTTCCGTCAACAAGTTTTCTTTCGCTATCATCACGAATATCCACATGAATTTCTGAACAAGGGCCGCACGGTCCCATATCTCCCATTTCCCAGAAATTATCTTTTTTAGAACCGTAAATTATTCTGTCAGCCGGCACATGTTTCTTCCAAAGTTCTTCTGCCTCGGTATCAACAGGCATATTTTCCTTACTATCTCCGCCAAAAACACTGACGTATAATCTGTCCTTATCAATTTTATAAACTTCTGTAAGTAATTCCCATGCAAAATCAATGGCCTCAGACTTAAAATAATCGCCAAAAGACCAGTTCCCGAGCATTTCAAACATAGTATGATGATAAGTATCTCTGCCCACTTCTTCAAGATCGTTATGTTTACCCGAAACTCTGAGGCATTTCTGAGAGTTTGCAACCCTTAACGAATCAGGTTTTCTGCTACCCAGGAAAATATCTTTAAACTGATTCATCCCCGCGTTAGTAAACATAAGGGTTGGATCGCCTTTTATTACCATCGAATCACTTGGGACAATTTTATGCCCTTTTTTTTCAAAAAACTCCTTAAACTGTAGTCTTATCTGTTTTGAATCCATGTAAATATGTCTGAATCTGTTAGTTACGTATATTATCTTTTTTTTTCGCTTGCAAATTTAGATTAAATTCTTAAATTTGCAGCTCATTTTATCTCATTAGAGACAAAATATTCTTAATGAATGAAATTATTTAAGTCAAAATATAAATTTAACCCCGATACTCTGCAGTACGAGAAAATAAAGTTTAGTTTTAAAAGATTCATTTTAAGGCTGCTTCCTCATTCTATTGCATCGGCAGTATTCGGAGCTGTTCTGATGGTAGCTTATATTCTGATTTTTGATTCGCCGGAAGAACAACTCCTGCGCTCGGAAAATAAATATCTGAAGGAAAACCTTGCAAAGATAAATGAACGGTTAAAAGTTAATGACAGTATTTTAGACAATATTGCAGAAAGGGACAACTACATTTACCGAACAACTTTTGAACAGGACACAATACCTTACACGATAAGAAATGCCGGAGTCGGAGGAGGTGACAGATATAAACATCTGGATGGTTATGAAAGTACTGAAATTGTAAAAAACGTTTCAATGAAACTTGACCAGATTGAAAACAAACTGAATATTCAATCTTTGTCTTACAATGAAATCATAACCGAATTAAAGAAAAAAGAAAAGATTTTTCATTCTCTTCCGGTTTTACAGCCTATACAGACAAATGAACTTACCAGAATAGGTTCTTTTTATGGCTATCGTCCCCATCCTATTTTAGGTGTGGTTCAGATGCATACAGGACTTGACCTTGTTGCACCATCAGGCACACCTGTTTATGCCGCAGGAGACGGAACAATTGCAGGTATTGAAAGAAATAATACCAGAAGCGGTTACGGAAATTCAATTGTTGTTGACCATGGTGTTAACGGACTTTCGACCAGATATGCCCATTTAAGTTCTATTGAGGTTAAAGAAGGCCAGAAAGTAAAAAGAGGCGAATTAATAGGAAAAGTCGGATCTACCGGATTATCTACTGCTCCGCACTTACATTTTGAAATTATGATTTACGGAGCAACTATAAATCCGTTAAGATACATGATAACACCAACCGCAGATGAATATGAGCAGATCATCAAACTCGCTGAATATCCGGGAGTATCGTTCGATTAAAATTATATCATTTCTTCTTCTTTTTAATACTATTTGCTTTTCGCAAGACAGCATTAAAATTATTATTCCGACCTTTCTTGGTAACGAAACCCGTAATTATTACGGAAACGAAGCACCATCAAAACTGGACATAATATGGAAATATGGCTTAGGTTGCGGAGAAACAATAATTCCTACAAAAATTCCCGATACTGTACAAATGTGCGGAGCCGGCTGGACAGGACAACCTTTGCTGGTAGAAGAAAACGGGGAGCTTTTTCTGATTCAGGGAGCATACGATCATATGCTGAAAAAGATTAATGCAAAAACTCAGGAATTAATATGGGAATACGATTTTGGCGATGTTATAAAAGGGACAGGCTGTATCTGGACAAATCCTTTTAAAACATTAAACCATCCGGATAAATATGTAATCTTTCAGGGGGCACGTATTGGAGTTGAAACCGATGCATGGCAGAAAATAATTCCCAGTTATAAAGCCATATCATACAGAACAGGCAAATTACTTTGGGAGTATAATTCCGTTAAAGCAGGATCGTATAGCAGAGATGTTGACGGAACTGCACTAATTGTTGATGACACTATTTTTCTGGGTCTTGAAACGGGGCATTTTGTAAAAATAAATCCCAACCCTGACAGTGCAAGAATTATCGATAAGATAAAACAACCTCTGCAATATCTTGAACTGGATCTTTACACACAAAAGGATGTAACTGATCACAACGCAAACGTTGTTACCGAATCCTCTCCTACCTTGCTCAGGGATCACATTTACATAACCTCCGGATCTGGTCATGTTTACGGGTACAACAGACTTAAAGGAATTATTGACTTTGACTTCTTTACAGGATCTGATATGGACGGTTCGGCAGTTGTTACACGAGACAGTTGTTTGCTGATAGCCATTGAGAAACAATATATTGCCGGACATGGTGGCGCTATGCTTATAGATCCTTTGCGGCATCAAGACAGTTGTGTAAAATGGTTCATGCCTGTAGAAGACACTGTATTTGCAGACTGGAAAGGCGGGATTATAGGATCGGTAGCTACAAACGACAAGTACATTAAAGCCGGACAGAATTCGTTATCTGCATTTGTAGGAATTGACGGATATCTGTATGTAGTTGAGAATGAGTTTATTGACAACGACAAACTTGTCCCGGGACCGAATAAAATTAATAATTATTATCAGCCGCAACTTGTTTTTAAATATAAAACCGGAGCATCAATTTCAACGCCCATATTTGTAGGGAATAAATTAATTGTTTTGACCTATTTCGGACTTTATCTTTTTGAACAGGAAGAAAATTGTGTTTTCAGATTACTCGCAGAAAACAAAAATATACGCGGAGAAGCAACGCCCATTGTGCATGACAGAAAAATTTATGTAGCTTCGCGCGACGGATATCTGTATTGTTTCGGGGAAAAAGACGAGGATGCGTGACAATAAAAAAATCAGCGCAAAGCTTATTAAAAAGCTTTGCGCTGAAAAATAATTTAACACTTACTCCTTTTAGTCTATCTTAATTAATGTTTTAGTGTCCAGTTTCTGTCCGTCAATTATCAAAGAATAAAAGAAAGTTCCGTTTTCAATATCATTAGTATCAATAACAAGGCTTCCTTCTCCGCGATTATAAATTATAATCTCTTTTACTATGTCTCCCTGAATTCCGGTTATTTGCAGTTTTGCATTTTGAACTGTTTCCGGGATATAGAATCCGATTGTAGTTTGATTCATGAATGGATTCGGAGCATTCTGGAATAATCTTGTGCTGGAATATTTAACAGTTCCTTTTCCTGTAACAATCTCTTCCAGAGCTGTTACTCTTGCTTCAAGGTCTGCAATAAGCGGTTGTAAATCTACGCTTACAGAAGTTCCGTTTTCAATGTCTATTTGCAAAACAGTTCCGGTTAAAGTTGCATCCAAAAGATCCTGACTATCATCAAATGAAAGCCATTCTGTTCCGTTGAAGTATTTTAACAAATGGTCATTGCCATCCATATAAACTTTGCCTTCGTCCGAAGCAGGAGCTTCTGTCAATGGATTTAAAACCAGAGTGCTGTCTGACTTAATGTTTCCGGCCACATGCAACTTAACTTCCGGATCCCATGTTCCGATTCCTACATATCCGGTTGATTTTAATGTCAGGGTATTTGTAGGAGTTCCTGCCTGTATTCTGAACGACAAACTACTTGAATTTGTAACATCCCTGATAAAAAAGTTAGCTTCATTACCTGCAATATCCCAGATCTGGGCACTCCACCCCAGGTTGTTGTTTTGCTCTAACCTTAAAGTTGGGGTATCTCCTTTGTTTAAATGCACATCTTTTAAAGGAGTAGCAGTTCCCAAACCGACTCTCCCGGTACTTCCCATTACAAAAGAACTGTCTGCTGCTCCTGCCATTATTTTAAAAGGAGTTGCTGATGCTGTAACATCTTCGATTGCATAATATGAATCACCACCATCGCTAACAGAATTAATTGTAATAGCCCAGTCATTGCTGGGGAAAGTTCCTGTAGAACTTGAATCATCAAACAAAATTCTGATATTATTTTCCTTTAATATCATAGTAGTAAACGGAACTGTTGTTCCATCAGTCATGTCGAAACCGATACCAAGTTTGCCAGCTACAAAAAGGTTTTCTGCAACAACCTGCTTAGACGCGTTTTCCCCTGTTTCGATGACAGTTTCGGGAATATGAACCTTGGGTTTATTATTAACCATTGATACGTTTGGTGAACCCGAAAAAGCCCGGCCATCCACACTGTTTTGAGCAAATACGATACTGCCGGAAAGACCAACTACCAGCAATAAAAAAACAATTCTTTTCTTCATTTATTTAAATTTTAAATTACAGAACAAAAATAATAATAAAACAATTACACAATGTTTAAAATTTGTATCCGTATGAATCCGGTTTGAAAACGTAGAAAAAACAAAGCCGTTATAAGAAACTTCATAACGGCTTAACAAGATAAAATATTTTAATATCCTTTATTTTTTGTTTGCAACAATAAGGCTATAAATTGTTTGATGATAATCGTATTTAAACGGCAATTTTTCGGGTTCTCCGTCTTCATAGGCTTTCTTTAAATCCTTCTGCATAAATCCTGCAAACAAAGGAATTGGTTCAACATAATTTCCATATAATTTAAGCTGCCAGTTATCGTCATAAAATCTGTATGGCATTCCTGACGGGCCTGAAACAATCTGAGAACTGTTTTTAAGTATCTGTTCCCGTACAAAACTAAATTCCTGCCAATGCAACAGGTATGATGCTGCCTTAAGGAATGTTGTCTGTCCGTTAAAATAATTATCCATCATCAGCGCAAAGTTCTTTTGATTAACGACGGTATCACTTACATCCATTGAGAAATAATATAATTTTCTGATAATTGTATCATCAGGGTTTTTATAAATTAATTCGTATGAGTCATTAAAGTCTTTTTGAAGTGTGTGCGAATAAACCTCATCCTTGTTTTTATACTCAAAATATCCCTGATTATTAATAAAAACCGGATTAATGTTGAGAATTTCATAATTATGACGGGAGATGAACATCATAATAATAGGTAAAGTTCCTTCCAGATATCCTGCAAGATCTCTCTTCATACTTTTTGTTCTGAAAAAGCTGTAATTAAGATTGGTCTTAACAGATTCGTTAACCATTTTTAATATTTCGGTTGCATTTGCAATCGACAACGAATCAGAAAACGGAATCTTTCCGCCTTTTTCAAGACCTATCAACAAAGAGAATCTGCAGTCCGGGAAAAAGGCATCCATGTAATTAAAATCCGGCCCACCAAATGGATAGAATACAGTATCGGCAGATTTCGTATTTTCTTTACTCCAGTCAGTAATGGTTTTAAGATTCTTTGCATGTGCTGTCCATACAGACTCAAATGATGATTTATGAGACCGGAAGGCCTCACTTTCTACAAGCTCATTAAGAAAATCTTTATCTTTCACATCTTTACCTGCAAGAATACAGGCTACAGAATTATAATCAGAGTATGAAAATGTATCGGCAGGATTTATTTTAACTGTATCGTTATTTGAACCGGTTGATCCGGTAGAACTTCCACCGCATGCCGAGACAATAGTAAAAGTTGTTATTGCAATAAAAAAGCAAATAAGATTCTTCATAAATTATTTTTTCTTTGAAAGTGTGTTAACAATAAAATATACCAACAGCGACACTGCCAGAGTTCCCAGACCTATCAAGGTCTCTGCTGTTTTTTCCTTAAACAGGTAAAATACATTCCAGATAACAAAAAGCATAAAAATTACCGGCACAACAGGATAACCTTTCGTCTTGTATGGCCTTTCCATATCTGGATGTTTTCTTCTATGAACAAATACTCCGAGAATTGTCATAAATGCAAATATATTCATTACAAATCCCAAATATGTTAACAGCGCTTCAAATGTTGAGGTAAATAAAAGTGTAAGACTTATAGCGCTCTGAACCAGAATTGCAATAAGCGGAACTCCGTTAGGTCTCTTTTTGCTCATAAAGCCAAGAGCCGGATAATCTTCTCCTATAACCTGAATTACTCTGGGACCTGCAAAAACCATTGAGCTTATTGTTGAAATCAGCAATAAACTAATAAGACCCGACATAATAATTCCTCCCTGATGTCCGAAAATGTCCGTTGCAGCAACAGCTCCTACATCAAGCTGTCCTGATAAATTTGCCAGAGGTGTGACATAAATAAAAACAAAATTAAGGAGTAGATACAAAACTGTGACGATAAATGTTCCTATAATTAAAGAACGTGGCAGGTTCTTTAAAGGATTTTTCATTTCAGACACAAAATATGCCGAGGCATTCCAGCCTGAATATGAGTAGTAAACATAAATCAGCGAAACAGCAAAACCTGCGCTAAGAATTTGCTCCCAGGTTGTTGCAGTAGGGATTACAGAAATATTCTGATGTTCAGGAGCAAAGAAAAAACCGGCTATAATAAATCCGACTATCAGCACGAGCTTGATTATTGTAAAGACAAGTTGAAAAGCTCCGCCGGATCTTACTCCTGTAGAATGAACCACTGTAATAAGAACAATAACTGCTGCAGCAATATATTTCGGATCTATTCCCGAGTAAACATTTGAAAAATAAATTCCGAGAGCCATTGCTGCCAATGCAATAGGTGCAGCAAAACCAACGAACATCGAGAAAAACCCGGACATAAATCCAAATGCCGGATGATACAGTTCACTTAAAAAATGGTATTCCCCTCCGGAACGTGGCATAACAGACCCCAATTCCCCATAAACCTGAGCTCCTGTAAAAGCGATAACACCACCCATCAGCCATAAAATCATAATTGCAGCAACATCTGTCACTCCTCCTGCAAGCTGAAATCCCAACGATGTAAAGACTCCGGTTCCTACCATATTTGCAATAACATATGATATAGCAGTCAGCAAACCAATCTTTTGTATTGTTCCGTTATTTTTCACGATTATTTTTTTTAATTTAGCCGCAATTATAGCAATAAAAGTTTAATAATTAAAGAAAATGAAGAAAGAGATATTGACAGTTTCCGTTTTAATAATAATGATAGTTGCGTCGTGTACAGGAAAAAGTCAAAACAATAAAAATGAAAATACGGTAAAGGAAAACAAAGAAAATACTGAATTTTCTATCCCGCGTGGCAACGACACAATAATTTCGGCAAAATATGACTGTTGTTTTGTGGTAACAACCGAAATCAAATACCCTGATGTTGAAACGGAAATACAGGGAACAATACTTATGCTGCACGGATGGAATCTGCCGGCAAGCGAATGGTGCGAAAAGACCTCTTTCTGTGACAAAGCCCTTAAGCAGGGATATGTTCTGATAATACCGGATTATAAAAAATGTAATTACACTTTGGAAATATACCCTCAGACACGTGCAGAATATCAGAAATATCCTACCATTACATGGATAATGAAAACTCAGATTCCTGATTTGCAGCAACAATTCGGACTATTGAAAGAAGGACAGAATAATATGGTTGCCGGCATTTCTACCGGAGCCAGAGGTGCAACTTTACTGGCTTATTATATGCCTGAAATATTCAAAGCTGCAGCAAGCCTTTCCGGCGATTTTGATATAACTTCAATGCAGGACGAATTTCTGTATTATGCATTTCTGGGTTACTACAGCGACTTTCCTGACCGCTGGAAGAAAGAATGTTTTGCATATGATTGCGAAAACTACAGGGTACCCACTTATATAGGCCATGGCAAGGCAGACAATGTTTCGCCTGTTACACAAAGCACAGCCATGTTCGATTCTATAAAACTACACAATCCTGAATTAAAACTTATTGGAAATTTCCCCGAATACTCCGGACATAATTATGACTATTGGGAAAGCGAAACTGATGCAATTCTGAATTTCTTTAAATGCTGTAATGAAAACTTAAAACAATAACTTCAGGTACTTTAGTTCACTTCAGTCACTTTCCCCTCCTCTTTCTCCTCATGATAATCCTGTTCGGTATTTACATCCCAGATATTTGATTTATCAGTACGTCCCTCAGCGATATTATTAACAGCAGTGATTGCAGTCAGCATTGAATGATCAGAGTTATTATACCTATGCATTCCGCTTCGACCTATCAAATAAAGATTCTGAATTTTGTCAAGATAATTACGCACAACATCAAATTTTTCGTAAGTTCCGAAATATACCGGGTAAGTGTCCTCCATTCTTATAATGGTTGAATCTGCCAGATCTGTTTTATTCAGAACACCCACCTTTTCGGACTCTTCCACTGCCATATTAATAAAATCCTGATCTGACATGTTCCACATTTCATCATCAGGGTTACAGAAATATTCGAGTCCTATCCAGACTTTGCTCTCATCTACCACCATAAAAGGACTCCAGTTATTAAAAATCTGTATCCTACCCATCCTTACATCATGTTCCTGCATATAAATCCAATTGTCAGGAACAAGATTATTAATTGTGTCTATTTTGGTTTTATTCTCAATTGTCAGTTTATCAAGCAGTAATCCTACAGTAATAAAATTACGGTGTAACAGTCCGTCTGCAATAATCTTCACATCTTCCGGCACCTGGCTCATGGAATTTACAAGATTTTTTACAGAAGTTGTACTAAAAACAAAATCAATATCAGCAAGCTCTGACTTTTTGTTATCTGACTTGTTCAGCCAGCTTACGGTAAATTTATTATCATTATGGCAAACAAGCCCTGTAAACTCAGAGTTATACAAAATACGTCCGCCTTTTGCAGTTATAAGTCCGGCAACATGCTCCCATAACTGGCCCGGCCCGTACTTGGGATAAAGAAATCTTTCTATCAGGCTTGTTTCTTTATCTTTTTGTGAAATACTGCTATCTGATGATTTAAAAATGCTTTTAAGGTAATGAAGAATAACTTTAGTCACAGACAATCCTTTTATTCGCTGTGCACCCCATTCAGCAGACAATTCTGAACATGATTTTCCCCAGACTTTTTCCGTATAATCTTTAAAAAAAGTCAGGTACAATTCCTTCCCGAACCTGTTAACAAAAAAGTCTTCAAGATTTTTCTCTTTTCGTCTCGGAAACAATCTGGCAAAAACATAGCTTACGCCTATTTTTGTAATCCTTACTATTCCGAGGTTTTTAATGGTATTTGCATTCAGGCTGACAGGATAATCAAAAAACTTTCTCAAATAATAAATCCTTGACAGTCTGTCTCTTTCTAAAAAAACTTTATTGTCATCAAGTTTCCACTTTTGATTTTTTGCAATATTCTCAGGTGCACGTGCTACAGAAAAAAGATTCTGCCAATAATCCATAACAACATCTGACTTTGAAAAGAACCGGTGTCCTCCTATATCAATGCGGTTTCCTTTATAATTCACAGTCTTTGAAATCCCACCGGTATCTCCTGTCTTTTCCAGAATAACCGGAACAACATCAGTCTTTTCCAGCAATTCCAGTGCTGCAGTAAGCCCTGCAGGTCCTGCCCCTATTATTAATGCTTTTCTTGCCATAAGTGCTGTAAAATTATTAAAATAATATAATATAAAACATAAAAAACTAAAAAGGGAATAAATCTTGTAAATCAGAACTTTATTTTTTTTAATTTTACAAAAATTTAATCTATGAAAACAAGTGTTTTAATTATTGTTGCTTTGCTGACTTTCAGCTATGTTAATGCTCAGAAACCGGAATCAAAAGAGCCGGCAAAAACGGAAAAACAAGGCGTTATTTTATTCAAAAATACTGTCTATGACTTTGGGACTATTGAGTATGGATCGGAGGCTGTTGCTGTTTTTGTTTTTAAAAACATGACCAAACAACCTGTTAAATTAACAAATGTAAAGACTTCGTGTGGTTGCACCGGAGCTGAATGGCCAAGAGAAGAAATTGCCAAAAAGAAAAAAAACAAAATTACCGTTACATATGATTCAAAACGTGTTGGTAAATTTCAAAAAACAATTTACGTGTATGTTGACGGACAGGATAACCCGGTTCAACTTGAAATAAAAGGTGAAGTCTCTCCGAATAACGGGGATCAGCAAAAAACTGACTCAAAATCTTCAGACAGCAGTAATGAGAAAAACGTACAGCAATCAGATGTACAAAAAAGCACCAGCCCTGCAACAATGACCAAGCCAGAGAAAAAGGTACTGAAAGATGCTGAATTAAAAAAATCTACAGAAGACGTAAAGACAAGAACCAATTAAATAAATTTAAAAACTCTTTTAAAAATGCCGAAAATTTCAGACAAAGGGATGGCTATGCCGTCATCTCCTATAAGAAAATTAGTTCCATACGCTGAGGCAGCTAAAAGCAGAGGCGTAAAAGTTTATCATTTGAATATCGGTCAGCCTGACATCAAGACTCCGGAGGTTGCTTTGGATGCAATTCGTAACCTAAAAGAAACTGTAATTGAGTACAGCCATTCTGCAGGAAATATTTCGTATCGTAAAAAGCTGGCGGAATCATACAAAAAGTATGACATTAATGTTACGGCAGACGAAATGCTTATTACTACCGGAGGTTCGGAAGCAATAACAATTGCATTTATGTCAACTTTAAACAACGGTGACGAAGTTATTGTTCCTGAACCATTTTATGCAAATTATAACGGGTTCGCAATTCAGTCAGGTGTTGTTATCAAACCTATTACTTCTTCAATAGAAACAGACTTTGCTCTTCCGTCAATTGAAGAATTTGAAAAAATAATTACTCCTAAAACCAAAGGTATAGTTATTTGCAATCCTAATAATCCGACAGGTTATCTTTACTCAAAAGAAGAATTATTCAGACTTGCAGAGATTGTAAAAAAATATGACCTGTATCTTTACTCTGACGAAGTTTACAGAGAATTCTGCTATGACGGAAATTCACACTTCTCTGCTATGAATCTGCCGGGACTTGAACAAAATGTTATAATGATGGATTCTGTTTCCAAGAGATACAGTATGTGCGGCGTACGGGTAGGCTGTCTTATTACCAGAAATAAGGAAGTTATCAGCACAGCAATGAAGTTTGCACAGGCAAGACTTTGTCCGCCATCTTTCGGACAAATAGCATCCGAAGCAGCAATAGAAACTCCTGATTCATATTTTACAGAAGTTTATGACGAATATATTGCCCGCAGAAATTTTATGGTTACAGAATTAAATAAAATCCCCGGTGTATATTGTCCTAATCCAAAAGGAGCTTTTTACACTGTAGTAAAGTTGCCGGTTGATGACTCGGATAAATTTGCACAATGGATTCTCGAAGATTTTGAATATAACAAACAAACCGTTATGGTTGCCCCTGCAACAGGATTTTACAACACTCCCGGACTTGGAAAAAATGAAGTAAGAATTGCTTACGTCCTAAAAATAGAAGATTTGAAAAATGCCGTTGAAACATTAAAAATGGCATTAGAGGTTTATCCCGGCAGAACTTTGTAAAAGTTTATATAACCCAAATAAAAAATGTCAGCAAAATTTGCTGACATTTTTTTTGAAAAGAAAGAGCCGCAATCGCGGCTCTTTCTACTATTAGTTAATAACAAGTTTGTTAACAAATTCTTTTCCGTCAACATATACTTTTATAAAGTAAATACCTGATTCAAAGTTGCTTAAATCAATGTTTGTTACTGTGCTTTCCGGGTTAATTGTCATTATTGACTGTCCGATAGCATTTGTAACCTGAATATCATCTGCAACTATTCCATCAAGAGATACTGTAACAACATCTTTTGCAGGATTCGGGAAAATGCTGAATGTGTAAACATTTTCAGAAATTCCGTTAGTCCATGAAACTACAAATGGTGTGGTAACAATACAGCCTGCATCGTCAACAACCATAACAGAGTAGTTACCAGGTAACAAATTATTTATAACATTGCCGGTAGCACTTGTTGACCATGTGATTTCAAAAGGTGCAGTTCCGCTTGTAATAACAACAGTTGCAGAACCATCTGCTGCAGATTCACCTGAAGCTTGAACAACATCTACAGAAACCTCAGGAGATGTACCTACATAAATCATATCAGTCATAACTTCGTCATCAGTACCGTCAGCATTTGTAACTGTTAATGTTACTGTATATGTTCCTGTAACAGAATAGGTGTGTTCCGGATTTTGCTCAGCAGAAACCGCTCCGTCACCAAATGTCCAGGCCCATGAAGTCGGAGTATTGGTGCTAAGGTCTGTAAACTGAACTGTTAAAGTTTCGCAGCCTGTAGTTACGTCTGCCTCAAAATCAGCAACCGGAGGATTTAAAACAGTTTCCTGTGTAAGAGTAATACAGTCTGAAGCAGTACAACCGAGAGCCTCAGTTACAGTAACACAATATTCTGCTGCAGCCAATCCTGTTAAAGTTCCGGAAGTTCCGGAAACATTCCATACAAATAGGTAAGGTGTGTTTCCTCCGGTAACTCCGGCAGTAACGGTACCATCATTTCCGGCAACAGTTTCCTCCGTCATACTCATGCTGATAACGGGAGTTTCTCTTACTACAATGTAATCTGTAATTGTTTCCGAATCGCTACCTACAAGGTTGCTAACCGTCAAAACAACAGTATAAGTACCTGCAGCAGAATATGCATGAACAGGGTTTTGCTGGGTTGAAGTCTGTCCGTCACCAAAATCCCACGCCCAAGTGGTAGGAGTATTATTACTTAAATCCGTAAAGTTTACGGTTAGATTACCACAACCACCTGTAACATCAGCACTGAATGCTGCTACAGGAGCAGATCCAAGAGTATTTACAACTGCGGCAGAATTAGCTGTACATCCGTTTGCATCTTCAACAACAACCGAATAATTTCCACCTGTAAGACCGCTTAAAGTCATGCTTGTTCCGGAAGTATTTGTAGTTCCAGACGGTGCCCAGACTCCTGAGAACGGAGCTGTTCCGCCGGTCATTGTTACTGTCACGCTACCATCTGTTGCTCCTGCTGAACTTTCGTCAGTTGCAACGGCATTTGCAGTAAATGAAGGATATATTTCTACCACTGCAGAACCCTGATTACCCCAACAACCTGCTGCACTCATAGCTCTGAAATAGTAAGTCCCGGATTCGGTTACAGACTGTGCTGTTGTTGGTGTTACAACACTTGTACCGTTAGAAGTTGTTCCCTGCCAGTATATTGTTCCGCCTGTTCCTCCAGAAGCATTAAGATCCATAATTCCACCACACTGTGTTCCACCACCGGTTACAGTAACATCAGAAGGTATTGCATTTATGGTGACACTTGCAAATCCCTGAGTGCTCCAGCAACCTGCAGAAGATTGTGCTCTGAAATAATATGTTCCGCTTGTTGAAACAGTTTGAGAAGAACTTGCAGTAGCTGTACTTGTTCCGTTATTTGTAGTGTTTTGCCAGTAAATTGTTCCACCTGTTCCGCCGGTAGCATTTAATGTCATTGAACCACCACATTGTGTGCCGCCGCCGGTTACTGCTACTGCTGTAGGAACAGAATTAACAACTATATATGAGGTCTTGGTTTCTCCGTCTGAACCGGCAGAGTTTGTTGCTGTAAGAGTAACAGTGTAACTTCCGGGAGCAGAGTAGGTATGAGAAGGATTTTGTAATGTTGATGTCTGTGAATCTCCAAAGTTCCATGCCCATGAAGTTGGGGTTCCTGTACTTAAGTCTGTAAACTGAACTGCTAAAGTTCCGCAACCGCTTGTATTGTCAGCACTGAAATCAGCAACAGGAGTAACAACAGGTGAAACCAGAACAAATGTATAATCTTCTACTTCTCCATAGCCAGAGTTACCACAAGGTGTCGCATTAGGAGTGTAACTTGAGTTGGTATCATGAATTCTCACACGTACTCTGTTTGAGCCTGCAGTTGCTGTTGCCGGGACAGTAATACTTCCGGTATATGGTCCTGATCCGTTAGATGATGCATATGCTGCTTCGCCTGTATCGGTAAAATCTCCGTCTCTGTTCCAGTCAACCCAAATCAAAGCCTGATCTGTAGAATATCCCTGTCCGTTTGTAACGGTAACAGTATAAGTACTGCCAATTAACAGATTAGTAGATACTGAAGTAAAATCTGAATATGTCGTTCTTGATGAACTATTACTTATTGTATTACACTGAAATTTACTTATATACTCATAACTTGAATTATTTGATCCTGCATCGCAATAATCAGGAACATTAACAGTAATGTATGCCAGTTTTGTTTCCGTATCAGAACCATATGAGTTGGTGGCTGTTAAAGCAACCTGATAAGTACCGGCAGTGTTATAGACTACAGAAGGATTCTGATCTGTTGATGTGGCAGGTGTTCCGCCATCGAATGACCAGCTCCATGAAGCAGGGTTATCAATTGACAAATCTGTAAAGTTAACTGTACCTCCTATTGTAACAGTAGTTACATCAGCAGTAAAATCAGCAGTAGGAGGATTTGTGTTCGGGTTTACAGTAATATAATCTGTTTTTGTTTCTGTATCTGACCCCAGGCCGTTTGAAACTGTAAGACTTACTGTATAAGTACCTGCTGTTGAATAAACGTGAACCGGATTTTGTGAAGTTGAAGTCTGGGTATCACCAAAGTTCCATGCCCATGATGCCGCATACTGTGATGCATCAGTGAAAGTTACCGACTGTCCTTCAAGAATTGTAAGCGGAGTTCCTGAGAAATCAGCAACAGGTGGATTTGCAGCAGTAGGAACTACATTTTCGTTAATATACGGAGAGCGATCCTGTTTTGTCCCGACCACAGTGTAAGTTTCACCTGTAAAAGCAGGAACAGTTAAAGTAACACTTGTTCCGCTTTCGCTCCATTCAGCATCAAGTAAAACATCATTTTTTGAAATAGCAACATAAGTATAAGGTTCTGTTGTAACAGTTAAGCTGGTAGCTCCCTGCATAGGGTTTGGAAAACTTAAAGAAAGCGCATCCGGCTCTGTAGAATAAGGCATTAATGAAGGGTCTCCTACACAATGATAAATTTCCCAGTAATATTGTTTGTAACCAGAAGTACTGGCCTGAACAGCAAGATTTCCTCTTTGAACAATCTGACTGCCTGTATAATACCAATTAGAATATGCTTCTCCGTTTTCGTGCCATATACCATCATAAACTCCTATACCGGTGTTTGCATATGTATGACTTGCCCAGTTTGTTGAGTTAAGAGTTAATGTTGTATTTCCCATTCCCCACCATGCATCTTCATACCAATAAGAATACTGTGATGTTCCAATATATCCTACAGCACCTTCTTTAGCTGTGTATAAAAGAATCTCTCCGAATGCATCCGAAGAATTAAACATAAATGACTGACAGCAATTACCTATCATAAAAGGATATTTACCTTCATTATTAAAACTCTGAATGTCAGAATTTGAAATTGTAGGATCTGCCCATCCGTCATCCGAGCAATGAGCTGTATAATTTGCAAAACCTACTCCTGTCTGGATTTTTGATATAATGCTGGCTGCTGCTCCTGAACTTGATGAAGCCATTACATTATAAGGATTTGTTGAATTGTTGTAAAAATAAGCCCAAACATTTGTAAAGCCATGAGCTGTATTATAATAATTATTTATACCATATAAAATTTGTGCATCACCGAAAGTATGGGCATTAGTAGGATCAACACCGGCAATCATAACACAGTTATTAAGATAAGAGCCATCCGGAATAGTGTATTTTTCGTATGGAATTATTTTATCCAATGCATTTGAAAGTTCTGTTATTGATTCAGCAGAAATACGTCCATAATACATATCCGGGATATAATCACTACCTGAAAGGGTTGCAAAATACAAATCTGAAATATGAGAAGTTCCTCCCGAGCCTGTATTTTGAGAAGCAAAAGAAGGAATTGCATAAGTTCCGCTGTGATCTCCTATAATTAATAAATACAAAGGAGCCGGATCAGATGATGTTCCTGCATCATATAATCCCTGAAGGTATGTTTTAATTGTTGTATTGCTTGTTCCGGTAGATACATAATGCTCTATTACATTAAACCCCTGCATGGTTTTCCATTGAACAAAAGGTTGCAGTGTTGACTGAAATGCTGTGTTGGCAACAATTACATATTTTAATGGAGCCGCATAATTGGAAGTAGCATCTTTTGCAGCAGGGGCAATATAATTAAGAAGAGTTTCATATGTTCCTTCAAATTCAGGAGTATAATATCTGTTTTTCATTTCCTCTGTCAATACTAAATCTGCATTTACAAATGAAACTTCAAAATCAAGATTATTATAAACTGTTAAAGTATTTTCAACAGGATTATAGTGATAAGGGCGTATCTGAACATAACCGATTCTTACACCACGCATTATTCCGCTTATTTCGGTGCTTACCAACGGAGCAGATTCCAATTCGTCTGTATTATAATAATCGTTATCAATTACAAAATACTGTTCTTCAACCGGAGTACTTTTACTGTATGATGGCTGAGTTGGTTCAATTCTGCTTATTCCATAGTCCGAAAGAGATATTACCTGTTCATCATATCCGTTAATTATTACCTGAATATCTGCTCCGTAAGGAACTTCCATAAGTTTACTTATTACCGGTAAACTTGCCTGACCCACATTATTGGGTTTTACCATTCCGTCAACACCCATCATTGAAAACTCACCGTTTGCATCAGTTCTGTTTTCAAATTTTAGTTCTTTGACCTGAACTTTGGCTCTGAATTGTTCCGGAGTTACTCCCTTTAACTCCAGCTTGTTTTCGGCAGCAGATAGCTGAATTACCTGCGTTTGTTGTGCAAATGCAGAAATGCAAAACACAACGGCAATCATCGAAAGTAATAATTTTCTCATAATGCTCAATTTTTATTTATAATTAGGTTTCTCTAATAACTTAACTAAGACTGCACTCTATTAATAATAGTTGCATTAATATTTTTTAAAATTCGTGTTTTTTAACCGATATCGGTTATTTTTCGTACAAATTTAGACAAAATAATGTAATATGATGCTTCTGACAACAATTAATAAGATTGACAAATCTCAATTTTAATTTTACTATTTTTATAAAAATAACAAAATTAAAGCAGTAAAAACTCATTTATATTATAAGATATGCAAATACGCAAATATATCTAAAAAAACAAAATATAATCATTAACCCTTGTGCTAAAAATCATATGATTTCAAACTCAGGTCGCAACTTGCTTCATACACGTAGTAGCAAGGATTATCGCAGGCAGACTTAAAATATTCTGTTTTAACAAAACAATCATTAATAACATGAAAACTTCTTCCGTCACGGGTGTACTCTGCAACTACAGTGTATTTCTGATCCGGCACAACCTGAATCCATATTGAATTTTCAATTGTTTCCCCCGTCATATAAACCTCTGAAGTCAACGCATAACCGGAATAAACCGTAAAGTAAACCGTTTCGGAATTCAGCTCCATATTAAATTTCAGTTCCATCTCAACCAAAGATGGCTTTTCCTCAAAACAGTATTCACAATCAACAGATTCACTATCGGTATATGGTTCTGAATCATCATCGCATGAAACAAAAAGCATTGCAAGTAACAATATGCTAATACTTAATAATATACTTATATTTTTCATTAGTTTCGTTTTTTCTGAAATCTATCAATGCTTTGAAACCCACTGAATAAAACAACGGATTAGTCTTATACACTGGTAAGCGCAAATAATCACACATAAAGAAAACCCTGAATCCCTGATCAGAATTCAAAGTCAATCCTAAGGACGGGGAGGCAATCATTTGTTTAATTACCTTCATCTGAAGGCCATCGTATTTCCCCCAATAGTAAGTAGCCCTTACTCCTCCGAACAGACTAAGATAAGATAAAGGTCCTGTTTTAAACAATTTTACATTTTTATCCAACTTTACATAAAACCCGTTTCTCTTTTCACGAAGCTGATAAAAAGAGTCTTCCTCAAACGGAAACAGAATGCGTCTCTCTCCTCCCCTGAACATTATCCCGGACTCCAGCACAAAACCGTATCTGGCATCAGAGACCATGACATTCGTACTCATAAAAAAGTCATCTCCGTTAAAAATCATGTCAAATCCAGCACCTATTTTGTTTAAATACAGATAGTTAATATCTTTTATTTCTGACTTCCTTACAATTTTCTTTGTTTTTGAATCTCTGCTTATTCTGGCAAGCGTTCTGGCTGTATAAACACCATTTATAGTATCTGTTATTGAATATCCTTTTTCCATGAACCATTTAAGGGCTTCAGATTGTCCACCAAGTAAAGACATCTCCAACGGGCTTAGCCCGTAAATATTCTTATCCATTTTTAAATCCGGTTCAAAAGTTTTAAGGAAGAACATATTTCCGTTACCGGCAGCAATATGAAAAAGATTTGAACTATCTCTTAATGTAATTTCTCCGTTGGCATCAAACAACTTTAAAAGCATGGTAATACTGTCTGACTTGTTTTGCACAGAATAACACAAAGGTGTATACCCTGTAACATCTGCAATATCGACACTGGCGTCATAATACAACAACATATCGGCAGTTGCCTCAAAGCCATACATAGCGGCATAATGCAAAGCCGTTCTTCCGAAAACATCCTGATCATCAACATCTGCACCGTTTCTTATCAATATTTCTGCAGTTTTGAGATAATCATTTTTTACCGCACTTATCAAAGGGCTGAATTTAAAATCCGGAGACTCGGCATTCACATCGGCTGATTTACTTATGAGGTACATAACAACAGAGTCGTGACCTGATTGTGCGGCATACATCAACGGGGTTACACCATAAAAATCCCTGTAATTTACATCTGCCCCCCTGCTCTCAACCAGTATTTTCACAGGTTCAAGATATCCCAGATCGGAATACTCTATAAGAAGTTCTCCGTTTTCGTAGTACGTTTCATCCTGGGCATTTGCACATATAATTACAATGCAAATAAATAATATTAAAAATGTCAGCTTTTTCACAAAAACAAATTTAGAAATTTTTCTCTATCAAAAATCATTCAAAAAAATTTTTCTGAAGGCCAATCGGGATTTTTTTATATTTTTGCAAAAAATTGGTCCCTTAGTTCAATGGATAGAATATAAGATTCCGGTTCTTACGATGTGGGTTCGAATCCCGCAGGGATCACTGGAAAAAGTGCAAAGTGCAAGGTACAGAGTGAACGAAAGTTAAACAACATAATTAAACTCTAAATACTCCAAACACATAAAGTACTTTAGGCACTCTAAGTACTTTATATGTTTTAATCAGCAGCAAAATGAAAAAAGTACTCATCGACTTGTTAAAACTTTCGAACCTGAACTGCGGGTTAGGTCAGGTGGCACTTAATTTTGCAAAAGGGCTTTCGCAGACTGAGACTCCCTTTGAAAAACACTTTCTGGTTCCTGAATCTTTCAAATCACAATTCGGGAATTCTGTAGTTTATCACACAAAAAGAAGTCTGGGTAAATTTTTAAAATCCGATAAATTTGACTTATGGCACTGTATTCATCAGGACCCCGATTTTCTGCCGGATGATAAAACGCCTTTTATTCTTACTATTCATGATTTAAATTTTCTTGGAGAAAAAAATGCCAAAAAATCACAAAATCGTTTAAAAAAACTTCAGGAAAGAGTAAATGCTGCAGCAGAAATCTGCTTTATCTCGGAATTTTCGAAAGCCAGTGCTGAAAAGAACCTTGATCTGACCAATAAACCGGTCCATGTAATCTACAATGGTGTTAATACTTCAGAAACAGAAAGTAAAGTTCATGGAACAGAAGACAAATTTTTCTTTTCAATAGGAGTTTTTAAAAGAAAGAAAAACTTCCATGTTCTTATTCCTGTAATGAAGTTTTTTCCAGATTACAAATTAATAATTGCCGGCGACAAAGAAGGAAGTTATTACAAGGAAATGAAGAAACTTGTCAAAACAGAAAAGTTAAACGACCGGATTATATTTCCAGGATTAATTTCAGAAGAAGAAAAAACACGCTTATACAAAAACTGTTCTGCCTTTCTGTTTCCGTCACTGTTCGAAGGTTTCGGGCTACCTGTTATTGAAGCAATGAGAAACGGAGTTCCGGTAGTTATCTCAAATCTTTCCAGTTTACCGGAAATAGGATCTGAGTATGCTTACTATTTTAAAGATTTTGAGCCTGAGTCAATGTACAGGATTATTGCAGACAGTTTAAAACTTTTCAACTCTGATGCTTCGTTTAAAAAAAATCAGATACTTTATGCAAACGGATTTAGCTGGGAGAAAAATGTAAGATCGTACATTGCGGAATACGATTCTCTCCTTATGAGTTGATTTCCAGCTTGTATCCCACTCCTTTTACGGTAATAATAAGGTCTTCCCCAAGTTTCTCACGCAATTTTCTGATGTGAACATCAATTGTTCTGTCTCCGACATATGCATCGCCCCAAACCTCATCATAAATTTCATCACGCTTAAATACTTTTCCGGGTTTTGAAGCCAATAATTCCAGAAGGTTAAATTCCTTACGCGGCAACTCTACTGCTTCGTTGTTGCGCCAGACAATATGTTTTTCGGGATCAATAACAAGATTGTCAAATATCTGTGTTTTTCCGGATGTTTCTGCCTGCATGTTATCCGCCTTGCGTCTCAGCAAAGCTTCCACCCTTTTTATAAGCAACTTAGGGTTAATCGGTTTTACGACAAAATCATCTGCTCCCGAATCAAAACCGGCAATTTGTGAAAAATCTTCTCCTCTGGCACTAAGAAACATCTTCATCCCGGTAATCTCATCCTTCATCTCATGAAGTTTTTCGCAAACCTGGATTCCGTCCATTCCGTTCATCATAATATCCAGAATAATAACCGAAGGGTTATTTTCCTTTGCTGTTTTAATAGCATCAATACCGTTTTTTGCTGTGTAAACAATAAAATTTTCTTTTTTAAAGTTGTATTCCAGAAACTCCAGAATATCTTCGTCATCATCTACAAGAAGAACTGAATTACTTTTCATCTCTTTTTATTAATTTTAGAAATGCAATAATAAACAACCAGTCTGAACTTAACCTTAAAGGCATATTAAATAATTATTAATTGTGCTGATAATACTTAACAATTAGATAACTTTTTAATATTATTTGCTTAATTTTTATCCTGATTTTTCGTAATTTCTTTGCATCAGAAAATAAAATTTAAAAACTAAAAAAAGTTAGAAAGTTATGAAAAAAGCGATTTATTTTTTGATGATGTTTACAGCAACTGCATTTGTAATGAATTCTTGCAAAGATAAGCCTGTAGAAGAACCTGAAGAAACAGAAATTACTGTAAGTTCCAACATTACAGAAAATACCACATGGGAATCAGGAAAAACTTACATTCTGGGTGGACGTATTGCCGTAGTTTCAGGTGTAACATTAACAATTGAACCAAATGTAATTATTAAAGGTGAAGCAGGAACAGGATCGAATGCTACCGCTCTTATTATTGCAAGAGGAGCAAAACTTATGGCTGAAGGAACTGCTGCACAGCCTATTATTTTTACATCAATTGCTGATGAAATTGAACCGGGAGATATTGCAAGTCCTAACCTTGATCCTACTTTAAACGGTCTCTGGGGTGGTTTGATAATTCTGGGCAATGCTCCTATTTCAGCAACCGGAACTTCCATGCAGATTGAAGGTATTCCTGCTTCTGATCAGAACGGACTTTACGGCGGAACAAATGCCTCAGACAATTCCGGTGTAATTAAATATGTATCTATACGTCACGGTGGGACTAATATAGGCGCAAGTAACGAAATTAACGGACTTACTCTTGGCGGTGTAGGCTCCGGAACAGTTATCGAAAACATTGAAGTTGTTGCTAATCAGGATGACGGCGTTGAGTTTTTCGGCGGAACAGTAAATGTTAAAAATCTTTTAATCTGGAACTCTGCTGATGACGGTGTTGATACTGATCAGTCATGGGCAGGTACTCTGGATAACTTTATAGTTATTGCCGGACCTGCAACAGACCATACTTTGGAAATTGATGGCCCTGAAGGATCGATGGTTGCCGGACATACCGTAAAAAACGGAACAATCAAAGGTAGCGAATCTGCTGAACTTGGTGACTTCCGTTCTGCTGCAAGAGGAAACTTCCAGAATATTTATTTCTTTGACTTCCCGGACCCTGCATTAACAGACGGAAGAGGAGACCTTTCATTATCGGGAGAAGAAAGCATTGCAAATTTCGCAAGCGGAGCTCTTAGCTTCAGCAACCTTCAGATAACTTTAGCCAGCGGCGTTGAACTTAGCTCTGTATTCAAAGACGGAACAGATGCAAATGCTTCAAGTGTTGCAAGCGGAGCGAATACAGTTGGTGCAGACGCTTCAAAATTCTCAATATGGAGTTGGGCTTCAGCAAATGGAGAACTCACAAATTTCTAATATAATTCTCATAATAATTCAAAACTCGCAGGTATTTTGCCTGCGGGTTTTGGTGTTTGTAAACAATATTCAACAGACTTAAAATGTATAAAAAAGTTTTATTAACAGCGGTTTTAGCTCTTCTGGTTTCTCATTTTGTTTTTTCACAGGACAGCTATAGCTATGTAAGAGGGACGGTTTATGATGCTTCGAACGGTGAAGTTTTACCAGGAGTGGCAATTGTGGTAGAAGGTACAGTTACAGGAACGACAACAGACCTTGACGGTAAGTTTAATTTAAAACTCAATCCGGGAACATATAATCTGGTAATAAGTTTTATATCATACGAAACTTATACTGTAAAGGATCTCGTTATTCCAAATGCTCAGGTTGTAGTTCTCGATGACATTATGATGAAAGAGGAAGGCTTTATGTTATCGGAGGTTACAGTGGCAGCAAAAGAAGTAAGAAATACAGAAAATTCACTGATAGCAATGAAAAGAAATTCTGTTAATATGCTTGACGGGATTTCATCAACGAGTTTCAAAAAAATAGGAGACTCTGATGCGGCATCTTCCATGAAAAGAGTTCCGGGAGTTTCAGTGTCAGACGGAAAGTACATTTTTGTGCGCGGACTTGGAGACAGGTACACAAAAACAATCTTAAACGGAGTTGAAATTCCGGGTCTTGATCCTGACAGAAATACCATACAAATGGATATGTTCCCCACAAATATGATTGACAACATTATCGTTAATAAAACATTCAGCGCCGAACTGCCTGCCGATTTTACAGGAGGGATTGTAAATATAGAGGTAAAAGATTTTCCCGATTCAAAACAGGCAAGCATATCTCTTAGTGCCGGGTATAACCCAGACTCACACTTTAATCCGGATTATCTTACTTACGACGGCGGCAAAACAGACTTTTTAGGTTTTGACGATGGCACCAGAGCAATTCCGGCAACCGAAAACATTCCTCATTTTGCTCAGGTTGTTGGAAATCCCAACGGAGAAAAAGGACAGATATACAAAGAAATCCTTACTGGGTTTAACCCGACTCTGGCAGCAAAAAGAGAACGGAATTTTATGGATTACAGCATAGCTGCCAACTATGGTAATCAGGTTGTAAAAAATAAATATACAATAGGTTATAACTACGCGTTATCATACAAAAACAGTTCGGATTATTACGAAAATGCAGAATACGCCAGATACGGGCTTTCAGAAGACAAATCTGTTACAGAACTTGACAGAAGAGAATATCAAACCGGGGATTTCGGCACTCAGTCTGTATTTTTAAGCGGGTTGGCAGGTTTTGCAATAAAAACAAAATCATCTAAATACCGTGTTAATTTTATGCATTTGCAAAACGGAGAATCCAAAGCCGGAATTTTTGATTTTTATGAAACCAGTCTGGGAACAAATTTTAATGGTTTTCAGCATACTTTAGATTATAGCCAGAGAGGTTTAACCAATGTTATTTTCGAAGGAAAACATAATATTAACGATTCGCAATGGGATGTAGAATGGAAACTGTCTCCTACCCTTTCGACAATAAAAGATCCTGACATAAGATTTACAAGATACGAAGACAGAGAAGGAGCCTATCATATAGGTACCGAGTCCGGCTTTCCCGAAAGAATATGGAGAGATTTACAGGAATATAATATTTCGGGACTGGCTCATATTACACGGGAATATCGTTTGTTCGGCAACAAATCAAAATTAAATTTCGGAACAGCTTACACCTACAAACAAAGAGATTTTATTATCCGAAATTTTGCAATAAACGTCCGTGATCTGGAATTAACCGGTGACCCGAACGAAATTTTCGCGCCCGAAAATCTTTGGCCGATGGACGGGATAGTAACATCCGGAACGACCTATGAAGCTTCTTTTATTCCTGTAAATCCAAACCAGTTTTCGTCAAACATTAACAATTATGCAGCTTATATTTCGACAGAATTCAGCCCGGTTGCTGCATTAAAGGCAATTCTGGGTGTGAGAATGGAATATTATGTCCAGAGATACACGGGACGTGACCAATTAGGATATAATATTCTGGACAATGATATAGTACTTAACGATCCCGGTTTCTTTCCAACATTAAATCTTATTTACAGTTTATCGGAAAAACAAAATATAAGAGCATCGGCATCAAAAACCATAGCAAGGCCTTCGTTTAAAGAATTGTCTTATGCCGAAATATTTGATCCTATCTCCGGCCGCACTTTTATCGGCGGATTGTTCCGCGATGCCAATGACCTTGCCGGAGTTGAATATTGGGACGGGAATCTGGTAAGTACAGACATTTATAATTTTGATTTACGCTGGGAAATATTTCAAAAAAATGCACAAATGATTTCGGTAAGCGGTTTTTACAAAAAGTTTATCAATCCTATCGAAATTGTACAGTTTGCCACCCAGATAGGCTCTTTTCAGCCACGTAATGTGGGCGACGGAGAAGTACTTGGTGCCGAAACGGAGTTAAAACAGAACCTTGACTTTATGGGAAGTTTTTTCGAAAACTTATCAATAACCGCAAACTTTACTTACACAAGATCGAGAATAGAATTAAGCAAAACAGAATATGATTCAAGAAGCGAAAACGCACGAGATGGACAGGTAATCGGAAGATATCGTGATATGTCAGGCCAGGCACCATACATAATTAACGGGGGAATTTCATACAAAGGAGACAAAGGTTTCTGGTCAGATTTTGAAGCCGGACTATTCTATAACGTTCAGGGACAAACACTTCTTTATGCCGGAATTGCCGACCGTCCGGATATTTATTCAAAGCCTTTTCATAGTCTTAATTTCAACTCAAATTTCAGTGTGGGAAGCAGAAAAAAAATGCAGATAGGGATAAAAGTTGACAATATACTTAACAGCAAACAGGAAAATGTTTATAAATCATTTGAAGCTGAAGATCAGATTTTTTCAAAACTGTATGCAGGCAGAATTTTTCAGGTTAAACTAAATTATTCATTAGTAAAATAAGACTTAACATAAACTTAACACAGATGTAATTTTGCCTTAACTTTTCTATTGTCAAAAGGCTGTATTTTTGTTTTGTAATTAAAATGATTATTGAAATTTTAAAATTAAATATTATGAAAAGTTTATTGTCATTGGTTTTTGTTTTCGCAGTTTTATTCGCAGGTGCAGAAAATGTTACCGGATTAAAAAAAGATGGTAATAATGTTTCAACCGAATCTGCCAATGTTACTATCAGCGGTAAAATAGTTGATTCAATGTCAAAAGAAGCCCTGGCAGGAGTTAAAATAAGCATCGAAAATTCTGACATTACAGTTTACACTGATCTGGAAGGCAATTTTCAGTTTTCATTACCACAGTCAGCATCTTCAAATAATCTTAAGGTATCTTACATTTCATATGAAGAAAAAACCTTAAATTTGTCAGATGTTGAAAAAAATGAAATCGAAATAAACCCGATTTTCTAAACATAATAATAAATATCCGAAAAATAGTATCTAATGAATTTTAGGATACTATTTTTCTGTTTAATAAAATTTAAAAATGAGATTTATATTACTTCTAACACTAACACTTTCGGGGTATTTACTTTTTGCACAGGAAATAAGAGAAGACGGACTTTGCTATTATAAAGGGGAACTGTTTACAGGAACCTTCAACGAACACTATGAGGACGGCACTACCCTAAAATCCACGCTTATTGTAAAAAACGGCCAGCCTCACGGCAAATCTTATCATTATTACCCGTCAGGAAACCTAAAAGAATTAAGATCGTACCGTTATGCTCAAAAGAACGGCAAATGGCTTAAATACAATGAGAATCATGTTCTGATATCTTCGGCATATTATAAGAAAAATCTTAAACACGGTAATTGGAAAGTTTGGGACGACAACGGTGTTTTGCGCTATGATATGCACTATAAAAACGGTGAGAAAACCGGTGTGTGGAAGATGTACAACGAAAAAGGAGAACTCACCGAAACAAAAAAATACTGATTTCGCTGCTTTATAGATTTTAAAAGGCAATTGCGTTCTGACATGGTTACTTTTTATCCGGTAATTTTTTATGTCCCGTCTCTACGAGACTCAGGTTACAGGTTCAGTTTTTAACATACGGACTAAAGTACGCATGTTAAAAATATCTGGGAATATGGCTCTTATTATACAATGCATGAACCTGCAATAATTGACAGATGTGTTTGGCTTCTATAAAAACGGGGATTAAAATTACCGGATAATAATTTTTTACCTGTTCTGAAATAATTAAGAATAAAATCTTAATTATGATGCTTTAGTACTTATTCCTAACTAAACCAGGGTGATTTTCAATGATATGATCTGCCGGAATAATATTTTTATGTAAGAATTACGGATATTCTGATTTATAAGTATTTTTGTTTTTCAAAAACTGACTTTATGAAAAACACTGCCTCTTTTCTTATAATTTGTTTCGTGATTCTTTTTAGTACCGGTGCAACATCCGGACAAAGTATTATCAAAGAAAAAAAAGTAAAGAAAAAAGAATTTAAAGCTATTCTTGATTCAGCAAATGTTAACGGAGCCATACTTGTTTACGATTATTATTCAAACACGTATTATTCCAACAACTTTAAACATTGTAAAGAAGGATATCTCCCCGCCTCCACTTTCAAAATCGTCAACTCTATAATCGGTTTGGAAACCGGTGTTGTTAAAGATGAAAGCACTATGTTTTTGTGGGACGGAAAACCACGTAATCTGGAAATATGGAATCAGGATTTAAGCTTTCACGATGCTTTTCACTATTCCTGTGTGCCTTGTTATCAGGAAATTGCCAGAGCTATAGGGCCAGAAAGGATGAACGAATATCTTAAAACTCTGGATTACGGCAAAATGGTTGTGGATTCTTCGAATATTGATACTTTCTGGCTCGAAGGGGACTCAAAAATCACACAATTTGAGCAGATTGACTTCTTAAAACGCTTTTATCTTGAAGAAACCGCTATCTCTGAGCGCACAAACAAAATAATGAAAGACCTTATGGTTATTGAACAGGACAGCTCCGGCACACTAAGCGGTAAAACCGGATGGGTAATAAGGAACGGGAATAATACAGGCTGGTTTGTAGGTTATTATGTTGAGGCAGACGGCAATATCCTTTTTGTTGCCACCAATATCCAACCGAAAGAAGATTTTAATATGAATATGTTTCCTGTAATCAGAAAAGAGATAAGCATGAAAGCTATAAAAATGATTGCAGAGAATAACTTCATATTTTTTGAGTTTTAATACCAATAAATGATCTTAATTAAAACATTTATTTGATTTATTTTAAAACATTTATTATCTTTGTGCTTCCAACTAACAAGGGACAAATTTAAGTTATGAAGATATCAAAGAAAGTAATTGGTCAGCGTATAAGCGAGATTCGCAAATCGAAAGGAATGTCGCAGGAAGATCTGTCAAAGCTGCTCAATATTTCCAGACCTTCTTTAGCCCAGATTGAGCTTGGAAACAGGAATGTTGATATTCTTGAATTACAGAGCATTTCAATGATCTTAGGTTTTTCATTAGATGATTTTATGTCCGAAAACTATAGTTTGAACAGAGATATTGATTCTGTAGCAGAGAAAAAAACTGAAAAACATGAAGAACGTATTTCCGTTCCGACATTGCAAATAGAAAAATTCAAAAATGTGCTCCTGTACATTCTCGAAAGATGTGCGGGAAAGCCCAATGTTGGCGAAACAGTTCTTTACAAGTTGCTATACTTCGTGGACTTCAACTATTACGAATTGTACGAAGAACATTTAACCGGAGCAAAATACAGGAAATTACCTTATGGTCCTGTGCCTCAACAATTGGAATTAATTCTTAATCAAATGATTGATGACAGACAGTTAGAAAGAGTAAAAACACAATATTTTGATTATCCTCAAATCCGCTATTTACCACTTGAAAAAGCAGACCTCACAAAACTAAAAGCAAGTGAAAAAGAAGTTATTGATAATGTTATTGCACAGATGAGTGATTGGTCGGCTTCAGCAATAAGCAATTATTCACATAAAGACATGCCCTGGCTAGCCTCAAAAGACGGAGAAGAGATAAATTATGAATTGGCTTTTTACAGAGACGCTCCTTTTTCGGTAAGAAACTATGGTGACGAAACTGAAGATAAATGAAATTTGACGAGTTACCTGAATTTAAAAAGGATTTAAAAACCCTTTTAAAGAAATACCGGACTTTAAATGAAGACATTGGGGTTGTTAAACTTGTTTTGGAATTAAACCCGAACGAAAAGCCTCCATTCAGTTTCAGAATCAACAATCTTGGAATTGAAACCTGTATTATCAAAGTAAAAAAGATAGCCTGTAAATCGTTGAAAGGTCGCGGAGTAAACTCCGGATTGCGATTAGTCTATGCGTATTTCCCTGCTGAACAAAGAATTGTTTTTGCAGAACTATATCACAAAAATGACAAAGAGATTGAAGACAGGAACAGGATACTTGAAAATTTTAATTAGGTACCGTTCAATCTTTAGATAAACAATCCTAAAAACTAAGACTTTTCAATTCTGGCATTAAAGTCCCCCCTAACCCATTATTCTATATTATTCTCATAACTTTTTTGCTTGATCAAAAAAGTTACAAAAAAATCAAGACCAACCAATGCTACCCAACCCGCCTCGTACAAAACAAAAGAATTGTACGTCAACCTTGGTCTAAAACAAATCCCAACGCTTTTGCCCTTTGAAAATTTGTTTTAGAAACGATATATCGGCTTGACACAATTGGCTTCGCCGCTCTTCGGGTCTATTTGTTTTGTATTCTCCGCTTGAGCTTCCCGCAGTTTGGTCAGGCCAACGCACATAGATTCGAATTCTGTTTTGAGCTTTATTCGTCAATTTTTAAGCTCGTTGAATGAAAAAATATGGCTACAGTTTTTAATTACACCAAAGCGTTTAGAAACAACAGAATTTTATTGTATTTACAACATATCTATAATTCCATGGATGTTCCTAAATAAAACATTATTCAACCCTTTGCAAATAGTTTTATTTTTACAGATCTGTTTTAACACGCTTAACATGAATAAAATCTCTGATGCTGTTAATATAAAATCACGTATCTGAATACCGGGAAATTAACAATTTGTTACCTTTGTACATTACAACACAATTCCAAATCTGAATTTGTGTTTGAATGTGGAAATATTTATAAAAAGAACATAATTTTAAACTATACGAAATGAAAAAAATCAGTATTTTATTTCTGTTTGCAGCAGTGCTGTCAATGGTATCATGTAACACAATGTCTGATCTGGCTAACAGTGAATCTGCCGCAACAGCTTCGGGAACATCATGCGGTAAATTAATGTCGGAAATGTACTCAGGGTACAAAACTGCAGGAAAAGTAGATCTAGCAAATTCAAACACTCTGCTTAATGTAATTGAAATGGGTGGCTATTACAAAACATTAAAAGCCCATGAAAACGATGCTGCTTATAAAAAAGCTTTTGCTGCAGGCCTTGTTACTGGGTCAAACAAACTTATTACAACCGAAAATGCAATGAGTACTGTGGAATCTATTTTAAAAATGAATAAGCTGGCAGAAATTACAGAACAGACTACCAGCACCGCAAGCGCGGCAATTAATGTTGCACAGGGGCTTGCTGCCATATTCAATGCTTTTAAATAGTATTTGAACATAATAATCTTAGAAAATCCTGTGAAGTTACTTCGCAGGATTTTTTGTTGCAATGCAGGTATCATTACCCCGAAAGACAATATGCAAAACAAATAAACTTAAATATAAGATTGTTTATGGAAGTAAATTCTCTTTATTCATGTTTTAATCATCACACTGCCTGCTACAAATATTTTTCAATTTTCAAAGCATTCTCAAAATGTTCTACCCTTTCAAGCGGAATATGAACCACATCTTTATCTTCGTGCGTGTATTTAACTTTTAGATATGCTTTATCGTAGTATGAAAGTGTGATAAGTGCAACTTCATAATATTTTTCTGCCTCAAGTAATTCTGTTGCCATTTTGGCGTTTTGCCCGCCAAGGCGTTTTGAGATACGGCTTACGGAGTCCTTAAGCAACTGCACATCGCAATTTGTATATTCGCTGACAAGATGCTTTGCTCTTTCTTCTTTCGGAATATCAATAAAATATAGCCGCGAGGCCTGCATTCCTGCAAAGAAAGATTCCGGGATCTCTACCCTGCCGATGTTTATATTTTCGTCCTCTATCCAAATTGGCTTTGCCGGATTAAGTTTTGAAACTGATTCATAAAGTAAATTTCCGAACTGCTCGGTTGTTGGTTGCTCCTGCTGCCCTATTGCGCCAAATGCCGAACCTTTATGATGGGCCAGTCCCTCCAGATCTATAACCTGATGCCCGAGTTTTTCAAGTTTGTGTAGAATATAGGTTTTGCCGGAGCCGGTATATCCGCCCAAAAGCCTGATATCAAATTCAGAAGCCAGATATTCCGAAATAAAATGCCTGTACGATTTGTAGCCGCCATTAATTACTTTTACATCTGCAAAACCGTTATCCGACAAATGCCCGGCAAAAGAGTTACTTCGCATTCCGCCACGCCAGCAATGTACAATCAGCTTGCCATCCGGTGCCAGTTCACGGGACACTGTTATAAAATCATTCAGTTTCGGATTAACAAATCTGTATCCCAGCTCAATGGCTTTCTCTTCGGACTGTTGCTTGTAAACCTTACCGATAGCTGCCCTTTCCTCATCAGAAAAAAGCGGGATATTTACAGCACCGGGAATATGACCCTGACTGAATTCGCCCGGAGAACGCACATCAACAAGCGGCCAGCCAAGCTTAAGTGCTTTTTCGATATTTATTCCGGAATACATGGTGCAAAAGTAAAACTAATTTTTCGTTATATACTTCCCGGAAGATTTTGTTTTGTACTTTGGATGTTCTTTTATTATCAGGATGGCATTGCAATAAAGTCAGAGTATCAGTAATTGTGATGTCTGATATTTATATGTAAACACAATGCCAAAAGTTTTTTTCACCCACATTATTCCAATTTGACAAACTGCCTTGATACAAGTCCCACATTGGTGTTAAGTTGTAATACATATGTTCCGGGAGAAAGGGCATCTATATTTATTGCCCCGGAGAAAGAATGACTGTTCAGGATAATATCTCCACGTAAATTAAATATTTTGTATTCGCTGATAAAGACATTGTCAGCCAGACTAAGGTAGATTATTTTTTTTGCAGGATCAGGATATAAAGAAATCATTCCTGAGACCGGAATATCTTCCTGCCACGATAAATCTCCATTTTGATTTAGTTTTGCAATGTACAGATTTCTTACATTATCCGTATTATTCTGATAATCATACTTATATGCCACAATAAGGCAGTCTCCGTCGTTACAGGCTAATACACCATACAGCATATAATAAGCATCTCCTCCAATTACTTTGTGCCATAGTGTATTTAGTTCTTCATCAAATTTTACAACATGAATATTTGAAGTGTCGTGACTAAAAAATAAGTTATTAATACTTACATTTGAAGTATAACCGGAATAAATATGATTCCCATTTTTGCTATTTCCATAATTAATAGCCGATTGTATCATATTTTCATTTTCAATATAAGTACCTGTAATAACGGAGTCATTATCAGACATGGTAAATGTAAAGAAAGTCTCATTAAGATAGTACCTCCCACCAATCAAAATAACACTATCATTTATACGAACCGGCGAAGTATAATTTGACGAATGTAAAGCATAGTTATATGTTTCTGAAGAAAGATTAAGCACAGAAATATCTTCTAAGTTTTTATTAAGAAGTATTTTACTACTATTAGAATGATTGTCATAATATCGGATAAACAGATGATAACCGGTCGAATCATTTTTTTCAATAATACCTGAAGGTAATTTTAAAGTATTATCAATAAAAAAACGGCTGCTTATAGAATCTCCGGTCATTGAAATTTTATATAAAAACCCTTCCATTCCAAGATAATCCCCAACAAAATTATAATTATTAACAACACCACACATTACAAGATTTGCATCTGAATCAATTATTGAGTTCACAAAACCAATTTGTTTATTACCAGGAAGTATGTTTTTTCTAACATCCAATAGTTCAAGATCCATATTAAATTTAAGTAATCCAAGGTAAAAAACACTATCTGTGCTTTCCTTTAATGCTGCAATAACATATAATTCATTATTATAAACATGAATATTATTCAACATACAATAGGAGAAGTCGTTTAAAGCAACACTGTCTGTAATAATGCCTTGTTCATTTACTTTAATCAAAAAGCCCTGAGGTGCTATTTGTATTCTCGGATATTCACTAATCCCTGTCATTACGAAACTTCCGTCAGGTAACTCAACTACATCTGTAATTATCTGGTCGTTATTGTTTTCAACAAGTAATTCAAACGAATTCTGAGCATATATTTTAAATGTACTTAAGAGTAACAAAATATAAATCAGACCTGTTTTTTTCATATTCATTTATATTAAAATGGTTTTACAATATTTTTTATAACAACGTCATTCATTACAATTTATTTCCTTACCAAGTCATAAAAACATTTTATACAACACAAACTTTTAAACAATTAATTAACATAAAACACAATATTAATCCGGCAAAATAAGAAGATCATAAAAAAATCAGCATTAGCAAGCAATACCACTTACACATAAATGGCTTATAGATAAAAAAGATTTGTATCAGAATATCCGGCAGGTCAGACCTTCACCGAAGAGAATCAATTTTATTTCCCGGAAGTTAGTTGTTTAATTCAATAATATTCCGTTTTTTCTCTGTTCCCGAAATTGTTACTTTTAGACGTATTCATTCTTTGATTTTTCTTCACTTGTAACCCGGCAAGTTGCAACGCATAACACATTGTATCCCGGATCTTTTACGGGCAGGTTTTTATTGTATAACCAGTTTATTAGTTTCAATAACATTGTTTTGGTCATCAAGCAAATGCACAAAGTATATTCCGGGTTCTCCCCAAACAGAAGTGTCAATTGTTATTTTTTGTGAGTTTACCGGAGAAATATAAACAGTATTGGTAATTGAGTTGGTAATTTTTATTTTGTAACATTTATTTGCACTAAAATTACTTCCACAATCAATTGTAATCTTTTTAGTTGCCGGATTTGGATAAACCGATAATAATATGATTTTATCAGGGTCTTCTATTTCTGAATATGTTTCTATTGTAACAAAGAAACTGCAAGTATTCTGATTCCCGTTAGCATCTTCGGCAGTCCAATGAACACTTGTTGTTCCTAAACCAAATACGCTATTAATTAAGCTGTTTGAATTATTAATATTATTGGTAATAAACGCCCCTTCACAGTTGTCATCAAAAAACAACGGATCTAACTCGGTTCCCTGAACAGTATAAGTCTGACTTTCATTATCTGCAATTATGTTAAGATTTGAGTGACATGTAATCGCTGGATCTATATCATCTTCGACATAACCTGCATCTGTGATATTCCAGTTATTCGGTGCACCGGTTAAGATATTATGTGCCTCTAATGCAGCACAACTATATTGGCTGTCACCGCCATCAAAACTCAAACCTGAATTTAAATTTTGTGCTGCCCAACCAATAAGTAAAGCATCATAATTGGGAACTGAAAGACCTGATAATAAAAACATAGCACCCATGCTTGTTACATTACTTACACCCCAACCTCCAATATCCTGATCAAACACATAAGCATTATAAAACATAGCATTCATATTTGTCACATTACTAACATCCCACTCTCCAATATCCTGATTGAAACTTTGTGCCTGGAAGAACATATCGCTCATGTTTGTTACGCTACCAACATCCCAGCCTCCGATATCCTGATTAAAAACGAATGTTGTTCTGAACATCTGGCTCATGTCTGTTACACTACTCACATCCCACTCTGTAATATCCTGATTAAAAGCGTATGCAGTTCTGAACATCTGACTCATATCTGTTACGTTGCTTACATCCCAGCTTTGAATCTTGCTATTAAAAACTTCTGTTTCCATAAACATTGCTTTCATATTTGTTACTCCACTCACATCCCAGTTATTAAGATTCTGATTAAATAGATCTGTATGACAGAACATATATTGCATTTCGGTAACACTACCAACATCCCAATTACCAATTGGCTGATCAAAATCTTCAGAGGCAAGAAACATTTGACTCATATTTGTGACATTACCCACATTCCAGTCACCAATAGGCTGATTAAAAGTTAAAGAATGATAAAACATCTTCATCATATTATTAACATTGCTTACGTTCCATGCACCTATATCCTGATTAAACAATTCGGCATATTCAAACATTGAACTCATATCTGTAACATTACTGACATCCCAGGTCCCGATGTCCTGATTAAATGATTCGGCGTGACTAAACATACCACAAAGATTGGTCACTTCACCAGGAATTTGTATAGGGACATGTGTCAGATTGATTGCATTACTACAGGCATATGATAAATCGGTTAACCCAATATCCCCAAAATCAATAATTTGGGTAAACTTGTTATTAGAGATCCCATTAGATCCAAAATGAGTCAGAGTGCCGCTTATCTCAACAGTATAAATACCTTCTATAGCATAAGTATGGCTTTTATTACCAGGGCTTATAAATGCTTCTGTATTTCCATCGCCCCAATCAACACTTACATCTACAGTACCATATAATGGTAATGTAATAGTTGTACCTGACGATAAATTAGTATTGTATTCTAAAATCATTTGTGCCTGCAAGATAAATACAGACACAAAAAACATCAGCGTGAAAAAAATCTTTTTTGCCATAATTTCGATTTTAATATAGCTGGGAGTGTAATATTTTGTTTTTATCAATCATAACATTCACGAACAATACCGGTAGTTTTTAGGTCCTTTCGTGTCAGTAGTACCAATTTTAAACTTTCCGCTAAATCCTTTATCAGCACGCCCTTTCTATATAATTTATTTATTCGCTAAATTACACAATATTCTATACTATGCAAGATTTTTGAACGAATATCCAATTTTCAAGAAAAAGGAACATCCAATATCCAACAAAAAAGAATATTCAATTTCCAATATCCAAGAAAAAAACATCCAATATCCAACAAAGTCGGAAGTTGGAAGACGGAAGAGGCTGGCGCAACCGGGAGCTTCTGGGTATTCTGATAAATACAAAACATCTAAACTGAAAGAAGAATATTCAATAAACAACATACAACAAAAAATAATATCCAATATTCAATTTCCAATATCCAATAAAAAAAGAATATACAACATCAAAGTTCCAATAAAGAAGGCCGGATGCGGGTTGGGAACACAGATTTTATCATATCCCAAGAAAACGCGTGGGGATTTCGAGACTCATTTTTCGCATTTGTTCTTCTGAAAACATGTCGGGTTGCGTAAAATGGTTATAGTAGTTTTTAAATGTAATTTTATTGAACATGTTCAGGAAGAAATCAGATCCGTACATTATTTTACCGGTTATGGGGTCGTTGGAATCAAAATAATCTGTTTTGATTTTCGCCAGCATTTTCTTGTCTGTTATGCAGGACAAATCGGTATAAGCATTTGGAAAATCACGCAAAAGTTCTGCAATTTCTACACGCCAGTCTTCCGATTTTCCTCCGAAATGGGCAAAACATATTTTTAAACCGGGGTATTTTTCAAGGACTTTGCGCCAGATCTGAGGATGGTTAAGGGTGTGTGCCCGTTCTGTAACTGCTTTTATAAATCCGCCATTGGTTATATTGTACTCAAATCTTATTTTTGAAGGTTTTTCATAATGCTCTGTTTTATCGCCCCTGAGAATGTCGCCGCATATTTCGGGCTCCATGGTAAATGTGCTGAACCCGGCACTTGAACAGTGCGCCATTATTGGAATATTGTTTTCGATACAGAACGAATACAGGCTTTTATTGTTAACAAATGCTTTTTTGTCATCGAACAAATGCGGATCTGTAGGGGAATATCCATTGGGAGCATAAATCTTTATCCCGTGAAATGTCTTGCCTTTACCCACATTTTCCGTAATCAGGGCAGACATATTTTCACGTCTGGGATCGACTGCAAGAAACGGAAAAATGTTATTTCCATAGCGCAGTTTAAGTCCTTTTAATTCTGTTATCTGTTTGTCATACCCGCTTACTGTATCTTTTTTAAGGTCAATGTCCGCAACTTTTAATGCTTTAAAACTAAGCTTTATTATTTTAAGTGCTTTTATATTTTCTTCGTTCTCGATAAGCGAACCGGAAAAGACCATTTCGTTCAGTTTCTCAAATCTGTTTATAAGATTATCAATGTCTTTAATATATTTCCTGACCTGCTTTTTAAACACTTTTTCCACTTCCGAAATATTGGCATCCGAATCGTTTTCATAATAACTGCTTCTGAATGTCATTTCGAGGTCGAACATAAGCGGAATATACCTGTAAACATTTGAATTCAGACTGTAATATTCTTCTTCAAGGGAGTCAAGCATCTGGTAACTGTTATTGTTAAATGCAAAATATTTAATGATATTTCCGGTTACAGAGCCTGCTTCTTTTTTTAAGTCTTCTGACTTACGGGCCGGAAGCTTGGGAACTTTCGGCAGCTTGTGGCTGTCTTTTCTTATTTTACGGTATTCGAGCAGTTCTTCGAGCAGGAGCATTATTATTCTTCCGGAGATTATTTCGCGTCCGAATATGTGGCAGTGTGCATCAAAATAGTCATTTGCAGGTTGTGCTGACAATGGTTTTGCCACGGGCTTAAGAAGGAAATCTTCGAGTTTTTTACGTGCTTCTTCTTTGTTAATACAGGTTCCGTGAATGGCAGCAATTATGTGATCGCGGTATTTTGCCGGGTTATAACCGGGAATTGCACAATATCCGGCCGGAACTATAAACTGGTTTTTGGTCCCTACAACCCAGTCGTTGTATTCGCCAAGTATCAGTTTTGTGATATTGTCAACAATTCCTGCTCCTATTTTTTCAAAGAATTTTTTAATTTTTTTGTCCTCAGAATCAAATATTGATTCATTATAATCGTCAATTAATGGCAAATAAAGGGTGTCTTTCCTGTATGGCGGTGTGTTTATTATGGAATCAAGTTTTTCATTTCCGGGTGTCATTATCTGAAATCCGGGCTGTTGGAGTATAAATTCCGCAGAATGTTGCGCAAGCGCGGCAACCAGTGCCTGTGCCTGCATTCCTGAGAGCTTAAACAGGTATTTAAGTATTGTAAGGAATTTTGCAATGTATTTGCCTGCCGTGAGGTAACCTACTCCGTTTGCCGATGCTATAAGTGCTGCTTTGCCTGCTTTTATCCTGTCGTTTGCAAGGTTCGCAAGATATTGCACGAGCAATCCGCCCTGACTTGTGCCTATAAAATCGACATCTTTAGTGAACGGCTGTATTCCCAGGCTGTCAAATTGCTTAAAAAGTTCTGCAATGTTTTCTTCTGCCCCGTAAAAAATTGTCGGATGGTCGAACGCAAGTATCTGCCGGTATGCCACGGGATTTTTTACTTCCATCAGGGTTTTAAACCATGTGCCTTCGTCGCCGTACAAATGCCCGAATGATGATTCTGTACTTCCGAATGTGCCGTGAATAAGGAAAAGTGTCTTTTTATCTGTATCGATGTTTCCCGGGCCGGCAACTTTAAAATTGTTGGCTTCGGCATCAAATACAAGCAGGCGGTGGTCTTTGGCTATTTTATTTACAAGGCTTTGCTTGCTGAGTTCTTCCTCTACTTTTTGTATTATTTCTTTACTGTCTTTCTTTACCAATGCTTTGTCCGGGCTTAGGGCATCGTTGTTACGTTTAAAGGTAATTATTTTTACAATAAAGGGTTTTGTTTCTTTTTTTGTACTGAAACGGTATTGCCCGGGTGTTTTCCCGACTTCTTCGAGCCTGTATTTGGGAATAAGGTCAAAAATGTATTTCAGTCTGTCTCTTTCGTTGGTGTTATAGCCTTCTGTAGCCTGAGGCAGAATGTATTCTATTGTACTGTCGCCGGTATCTTCTTTGTCTGACTGATAAAAAACTATTGCTCCCTCGTCTTTTCCAAGCATAAGATCAAGCCTGAGCGAAGGTATATTTTCCGGTGAGAAAGTTTTCGGCAGGTTAAAATCGATATTGTCGAATGAAATAAAACGTTCTGTTATTGAGGATTGATCGGGGTTAAGTCCGGGGAAACAGCTTTTTATAATCTCAACTTCGTCTTTTACAACTCCTGCAAAGTCTTTGTTCCCGTACGATGATATTTCGAGATACCCCGACCAGTTTATTTTACTATCATCAGCCAAACCCAGAGTTCCCCAGAATTCAGGTACCGGCTCCGTGTTTGTCTTGTTTATTTTGGGTAATATATTGCTCTTTACGTATCCCGGCGTTGATACCTGCTCAGAGCCAAGAATTATATACTTTTTTGCTTTGGGGCTTGTGAGAAAAGCCTTTGTCCCAATCCTGATCTTTCTCATTTTTGTTCGTTTTACCGGTTATGTAATAGTTTTGTAAATTTTGGAGTTTATACACAAATATAGGGAAAAATTTATTTTGGGGGAGGGATTTTTTTGTATCAAATGTAATGAGATTGCAGGTCGCGATGTGTAACACATTATGTATTAGGTGTTGTTAGAAACATTTGTTCTATTCATCACACCCTATATATATTAGATTTTGATTTTTCTTGTCAAGTTGAACATGGAAATGATATGTCCCATCCCTTAATTCTTCTCTCCTAAAATACTCCAAATCAATAAAATCTTCAGTTTCATAACATACGGTATCAAACGTTTCGCGATTTGCATAAGGTAATTGTTTGGAAAGATCAGAGATATAACCTTCAAAACTGCTATAGGATTTTATTTGGTTACTTATTCTAATAAAGTCAGATTCTGATATTTCTAAAGTAAAAGTGTGACAATAGTCTAAAAAACCACCACTCTCATTGTCTTTTATCTTAAAATCATCTTTTAGTTCAATGTTGTGTTTGGCAAGAATTTCTCTAACATCGTTTTTACTAAATGTCCAATCTTTAATCCAAGGAGAAAGAACTAAAAGCACTAAACTCAGAATCAGAGTTATCGCAATAATGAGAGCCAGCTTTTTCTTGCCAAAATGTATAGCTGTCCAATAGCCTATGAAAATCAATTGAAATGCGATAACAACAAGCCAGATAAACATTAGCAGAAACATATTATCTGAAAACAATGTTAAAATAATCAATAGACTTAGAACTATCCCGGTAGTTATTCCTGTCTTTTTACTTCCATTTTTAAAGGGCAACCAAAAACAGATAAAGGCCAGACCTAACAAGACTAAATCTAATGTAATTGTAAATGGATTCATTTTGTTAAAATTGCTGCTAATCCATAATCTGTAAACCAAAAACAACGATATACATTTTTTAATGTATAATCATCCTTTTGCCACGGTTTATTTCCCGCTAAACTATATAATATTTCAACAATGCAAGCTTTTGGGGTAAATAATTAATTCCTGATTGTAAAAACATGGCTGACATAACAAAAATATTATGAAAAAAGCTAAGATTAATTTTTTATTGTTTACTTGATGGCATGTGAGTAAATCTTTTTCAAAACGGAAGAGATAACGGATGTAGTTAAAATCCGGATTGATGATTTGTCGGTTGAACGGAAATGCTCTAATGGAATTATACGCATAAAGCTCCGCATGGAATATAGGTGTTGTTAGCAACTGCCTTTTGTTTTAATGAAGAGTTCTTCTTCGGCATTATGTTTTAAAGCAGTTTCTACAACAAAATCAAAACAAAACTTAACTTGTTCAATAGTGTACTTTATTTCCTCTTTTTCTTTATTTGAACTCCAATAAATAGTAGCATTTGGACCTCCTGTTGTTAACTTATACACATAAGGAATTGTATTTCTAAACTTATTATATTTTTTTAAGTCTACAGACAAACTAATTATTTTTTTTAGTTCATGTAGATCATCTTGTATTCTGTTAATGTCTTCTGCAATTTCCTGTAAATTTCTTCTTAAAATTTTATCTGGTTCATCTTCGAGACTTGCATGATATTTTAATAAATAATCTACAATGTGATGCTTAGAAAGCATATTTTCACCATATTTATCTTTGACTTTAGTTCCAAGTTCTTCTAGTTCATAAAAAGCTTTGCTGACACTTAGCATAGCTGTATGGAATTTATTGCTTTTAATTAGGAATTCCGCTTCTTGTAAATATTTCCGAATTATCTCGTTAGAAATAAGTTGAATTAAGCTCACTTCAGAAAAACTAAAATTAAAAATTATTTCAGTAAAGTCCGCAAAAAATAATTCGGTTTCAGAGAATAAATTTTGGATGTTTTTTGCATCTATGAAAATTGTAGAATGTTTTAGTTGGTTTCGCAACTCATTTATTCTTTTAATGAATGCTTTGTTAATTAGAGGTTTGTTTATTTCAGATAAAACCTTATTTATGCTTTCGGTATAATTAGCAAGAATTCCATTGTTAGACAGCTTTGCCTCATTTGTTAAATGCTCATATGATAATTGTAAAAAACACTCTACAGCATCATGCAAAGTTAGAATAGTAGTTGAGGATAGAGGTCTGTCTAATTCTTTACTTGTTTCTGCTTGTTGTAAAAGATATTTTACAAAAATCAATCTTTCTAACTTGTCTGCTGTTATTGCCATTGTCTTAATATTTTGTTAGGTTGTTGCGCACTCCTTTACCCCCACACCAAAAGTATTTTTACCCCGCTAATCCTGATGTATATCAACACTTTTGTTATGTTTATTTATCCGCTAAATTACAGAATATTATATACTCAGGCAAGTTTTTAGCGCAAATAATTATTGGGGATTGTAAAGTCGGGGTAACGGTTGAGGCTATATGCTGTAAGGTATTTCGGGCTACTTTCCTGTCCACTGATACCGAAGTTTGAGCGGAGCAGAATGCTTGAATTACCACTGAAACCCTTATTGCATGTAACCTTTGTTAGCGGTTCGGGCTTTGTTTTCATCTTCATTTGTCTATAAATTCCTTTTTGTTTTTCCTTATGAAGTCCACTTGAATTTGTTGCAAGTTTTCAATCTTATAAAGGTCGTAAAATTCCGAGTCAAAGTCGTTTAAAGGGTTGTCGTCATATGATTTGCTAAACCCTTCAATTGTTCCGTCCCGGTGCTTCGTGATTTTCTCATTTTCATTTTCAAATGTCTTATTTGCTTTTTCTGTCAAGTCGGCAAATTTGTTCGCACCAACAAGTCTTAACGCGTCGGGTAAATGCATATAAAACTGTCCGCTTGAATTGAAGTAAAATTGGTTGTAACCACCATTATTTACTTCCGCTTCTAATGCCCAAATCATATAAATCGCTTGTCTTGACTTGTTCCAAGACATTACCGTTTCATATTCCTTCTCATAGTCGGCTGGTTGTTTCTCAGAAAGATTATCAAATACCATTTGCAATAAATTCTCGTCCGAAGTTGTGTCTATAATTTGTTCTGTCAATTCTTTATAAATTGGTCTGTTCTTAAACGCTTCAACTGAATTGGCAAGTTGCTCTTCCATTTCCTTGGATAATTTTCCATCATCTTTCTTTTGCTGTCCAGAGCAATCAAAAAAGTTCAATATTGTCGAAATTAGTCCCATAATAATTATTCTTCTAATATTTATTTCTTAATCGGCTGTTTCAAATTCTATATGTTCGTGGTCTCTGATAATTTGAAGCAATGTGTCTGAAAGTTCGTCACCCAATTTCTTATTAATTTCAGAAAACTTAGTCCAAATAATTTTTACTGGTTCTTCATATTCGAAAACGCCAAATCCACCACGAAGCAAGTCATTAAATGCGTTTAAATTATACCATGTTTGCCAGTCAAGGTCTTTAGTCAGAACTCTATCAATTTCATCATAGAAACTTTCTAAGTCTGAAAAGTTGTCTCCATTTATTATGATTATCTGTTTATTCATTGTTGTCTTTTCCTGTTTATTCTGTAATTGGTTTTAGTTTAATTTCTTTGTGTCTTTTGTGACTAATTTTAACAACTTTAGATTCATAACCTTCTTTGCAAATTTCAAGATATAGTGGAAAACACCAGAGTATACCAACAGTTCTACCAACTGTTGAAAAATCTCCTTGATCATCAGTTTCAAGTGATCCCCAGTTCATATATGCCTCCTCAACACTAGCTTTTATAATTGGCTTCTTCGTTTTTGAGTCAACTACAGTGCCGCTAACTTCAATGAGACAATCACATGAAAAAAATAATATGAGGGTAAGAATTGTTATTGGTAAAATTGATTTCATTTGGATTTATTCTTTTACTAAATATTTCATTGTATATATTGTATCTGCACGTTCACGCTGTAACCATAATTCATCTTTTGTCAGTCGAATTATTTCGGAGTATTCATATGCTCATGAATTAATTCCACTAACTAATAGGTTTTTTTTATCCTCGTCAAATTTCCACTTAATATAAAATACGTTATACCCATTAGAGTAAGTTCCTGTACTGTCTTCATTAAAAACAAAAGTATAATTGCCAACGTATTCATGATTTTCTCCATTATAGAGTATTTCAGAAAGCTCCCAAGTATTGATGAGTCTTTTTTCTTTAGACTGGAATGAAATAATTGGGCCTTCTTCATATTTACTACATGAAGTTGACAGTATCAATAGCAAAATTGCAATTAAATTCAGAGCGATAATTGATTTCTTCATAGAATTTATTTTTGTTGGCAGATGCTTTTACAATGAACGCTAACTCCTTTACCCCCACCCCAAAAGCATTTTCACACAGCTAATCCAAATGTATAACCACACTTTTGTTATGTTTTATTTCTCCGCCAAATTACAGAATATTTTATACTCAGGCAAGTTTTTAGACAAATAATTATTTGAGGATTGTAAAACCGGACGGGATAAAGATTGACGTTAAAATCAGGATTGAAGATTTGGCGGGAGAAGGAAAATGCGAAGAACTTGCAAGCTGAGATGCGCCACGCATTACACATAAGTGCTGTTAGTAGCCGGGCTTTATTCATAATACTCAATTTGGCGAGTTTCTGTGTAGATCTTTATGAATTCATCACTATTGTTGGACAAGTCTTTAACGTAAGCGTCCTTTTTTATCCAATTTCCTTTTTTATCATATTCATATTCAAACTTCATTTCTTTGCTAATGACACCATCGTAATAAGATTTATAAATTGTTTGATTATAATATTCATCGTATTCCAATTCAGTTTGAACTTTATCATTCTGATATTTGGTCGTTTTCTTAATTCTGTTGTCACTGTCAAATTCCCGGACTTCTTTTGAATTCCCGAAATCACTTGATTTTACGAATAATTCTGTTAAGTTGCCGTTATTGTCGTATTTGTATGAGTTTAAATACTCGTATTTTTCTTCGCCTACCGTCTGAATTTGTGTTTTACTTACTACCTTGTTGTTTTCGTTGAATGTATATTTAAAATTACCTGATGCTGTGTCACCGTCTTGAATTTGAATTGCTTTGACAATATTGTTTTTACTATCATAAAAAAACATAGCAACAATTTGAATTGTATCATCAATTGTAGCATGTGTTGAAATTAAATTGCCAGTAGAGTCAAAAATGTATTGTTCAATAAATGTTGATGGGATAGAATAATTCTCAGTAATTGATTCGATTTTATTATTGTCTGAATCATATTTATTTTGAATAGTCGCTACAAGACTTCCAAAATAATCATAATTGTGTTCAATTAAAATGTCCCCGTTTTTATTGTATTCTTTCTTCTGTTGGATAAATGGTTCACCAGTTTCTCCAGACGTTAAATTTTCCACGGAAGCTTTAAATAATTCTATAGTTTTTATCCTTCCGTTCAAGTTGTCTCTTTCCCAATCGTTTTTAAAGTTTTCATATTTGGGTAGGTAATCAATTTTATTTCCACAACCCGAAAGAATTAGGAGAAATAAAAATATTCTAAGGTAATTTTTCATATATGTGACATTCTTTTAGCCTTGCTATTAACGCCAACAGCTATGTTTTGTGCGGACTTGGTTACTAAAATTTTTCAAATTTATAAATAATTTTCAAAACTGCTACTCACTTCCAGTTACGCACCCAAACCCCGCATGAAGTATAGGTGTTGTTATAGCCTCTTTTACAATATACTGAATTTGTTTAGTGACTGATATCCTCAACCGGAGTACTGACTGTCTCACTAATAATTTCTCCCATATTATATTCTGTACTTAAAATTAATGTACCGTCTTTGTTATATTCATTCCAGGTTCCATGTTCGAAAATCTTAGGATAAATTAAATATTCTGTACCGGATCCATCTTCTTCGTCCCATTCAATTTTACGGAAAGGCGCCCCAGTGCTGAATTTATAACCTTCAAATTGAATCTGCCCATTTTCATAGAAAATTTTTTTTACTCCGTTTTCCTTATTTTCCCAATAACTTATTATTGATTTAATATTTCCGTTTTTGTAGTACTCAATCCAGATACCATTCCTCATTCCATTAATTCTCATGCCTTCACTGGATATTTGTCCTGTTTCTGCGTAATAATTTATCATATAGCCATCGTCTCTTATTCCTAATTCAGAATATTCCTTAATCCCAAGTATGTTTTCTTTGTTCCCAGTTTGATCAATTCCATTATAGCATTGATTTATATTCGAGTTATTTTCACTATTATTATCTTTTTGTTCATTCTTACAACCTACGATCAAAATTAAAAGCATTCCAAAGATTATTAATGTTTTTCCGAAAAACAATTCAGTTGTTTTTAGATTTATAAAATATGGTAAAAATTTGGTTAGTTTCATATTTATAAAAGTTTTGGATATCCGTTGTTTTTAAGCTTGCCCATAACTCCCTTATCTCCACCCCAAAAATATTTTCACACAGCTAATCCGAATATATAACAACGCTTTTGTTATGGTTTATTTACCTGCTAAGTTACACCATATTTTATACAATACAAGCCTTTGCGAAAAACAATTAATTTTCACAACAAAATAAATACGACAATACAAATAACTCAAGATATTTAGCCGGATATTTTAATAAAAGAACTAAATTGGCGACAATATTTTCATGTTTCTCAAAGCTAATATCCAATTGAAAAACGGAAAATATTCGGACGTTTTGCTCTAAACTTTGAATAAAAATTAATGTATGTACAAAAATTACAAATATTTATTCTATAAGCTATACAAACTCTTTTTACGCATTAACGGAGAGACAGGAATTCCTGAATATACAGCAATGTTAGTTGTTGCTCAAAATTTTTTCGCAAATTTACTGGCATTATATATTTTTATCTGCAAGCTTTTTACTGGTACTGTTCTACTCCGGTTCATTAATAATTGGACCATATTTATATATTTATCAGTATTCCTTGTTCCATTTTATTTATCCCTGGTCTTTCGCAGCAAATACAAAAAGATAGTAAATGAATTTAGAAATGAGAGTAAAGAACAACGTATATCGGGAAAAAGATCTGTGATATTATATTTGGCAATATCTTTTCTGTTTCAAATTTTAAGCGTATTGTATCTGCTGCTTTAGGTTTTTATGCTTAAATCTCATATAATCTGTGATTACCTATTGGCGATTTTACAAAAAACAATTGCGTATAAGGTAATAATTCCCGGAAATTTTCGGTTACGATAATGTTTAATAACGGGTCGCAAGCTGTATTAAACAACCCGCGATCCCTTATAAAATATTAAAAACATCATAAGCTCATATTTAAGCTATCTTGGTTAAATGTTTTCTCAATAGCTGCGAATGACAACAATTCCCATACCTGTTTCCGTAATAACTGCATATCGATTTTATCGTCATCACTATCACTCATACCTGAAAATTCAATACAAATACCATACGTAAGAAATTCGTTAACCGGCATTACGAAACAGAATAGTTCATCGCGGTCAGAGTCTTCAGAAGAATTATACGAATTTGATCTTACTGCATATATTATATTAACCGTATCATGATCTTCTTCCAACGACACACAAGTTGCCATAGTAGCATTATTATTATTATTCCCAACATATTTATATGAAGGAATACCTTTATGATCCCAAATTAAACATTCTCCACGCTTCAAATTTCTTTTCCACAATACAAATTGTTTTTCTCTTTCGAAAGCCAGATTTATTACAGTTTTTTCTTTTTGGGAAAAACTTAAAGGAGCGTTATTATCACTTATTGCAACCCTCATATTATTTTCTCCTTCATTTTTCCATATACTTATATAACATACGACATCTTTATCAAGGCCATGAGTTCTTAACACCTCATTTGCATGAAAACTCAACATGTTTTGCAAATACCCCTTATCTTTATTAATAATTAAATTTGTAAAATTTTCAACATATTTAAGATAACTATTATTATATTTAATTAGATTTTTATATTTTGCTA
>QKHS01000010.1 GCA_003249955.1 Bacteroidales bacterium
TCCATGATTTTTATTTGCCTTTGCAGTCCGGCATAATAATTAGTATAATCACTTATCTGCCGCTGAACAGATTCTGTTTTACGTCCATAATAGTCCAGATCGTCAAAGTTGCGTGAGGTTCTGATTATACGTAAAAGTGACGAGTAGGATTGCTGAAGTTCTCCCAGATTTAAGATTAATGAATCGGGAAAATACTTAATGTCTGATAGTGTGTCGAGAATGCCTGAAATATAAACAACATCCTGATAATTTGCAGTATTTTCAATTATTGCAATAACAGAATCTCTTTTAATTTTCTGATTTTCACTGTAAAATATGCATGTTACTTTACCGGAAGCAAATGATTCCAGTGGCACAGGCGGGTTTTGTGTAACAATACTAACCCGGGAAGCTATAATATCAGGGTACTTAAAAAACCAGCTTCCGGCCAATATTGCTACAATTACCAAAAGGATTACAAGAATACCGGCACGCAGTAACCAGTTGGGAGCAGCACCCATCACTTCCTGATATTCTTCACTCCGGATTTCTGTTTTGTTTATTTCTTCTGTTTCCTTCATATGCTTTATAATTGCCACTGTGTTTTTATTGCCACCAAAACACTAAGACACTAAAGGCTAATTACCTTTTTTTTGTGCTTTTGTGCTTTCGTGGCTACTTAATTTTATTCCCATTACCAGTTTTATCTTTTTTGCCACTAAAACACTAAGACACTAAAGGCTAATTACTTTTTTTTGTGCTTGCGTGCTTTCGTGGCTATTTAATTTTACTTCCATTACCAGTTTTATCTTTTTTGCCACCAAGACACTAAGACACTAAAGGCTAATTACCTTTTTTTGTGCTTTCGTGCTTTCGCGGCTATTTAATTTTATTTCCATTACCAGTTTTATCTTTTTTGCCACCAAGACACTAAGACACTAAGACACTAAAGGCTAATTACCTTTTTTTGTGCTTTCGTGCTTTCGCGGCTATTTAATTTTATTTCCATTACCAGTTTTATCTTTTTGCCACTAAAACACTAAGACACTAAAGGCTAATTACTTTTTTTTGTGCTTTCGTGCTTTCGTGGCTAATTAATTTTATTTCCATTCCCAGTTTTATCTTTTTTGCCACTAAGGCACAAAGACACTAAGGGAGATTCTTTTTTTTTGTGCTTTCGTGCTTTCGTAGCTACTTAATTTTATTTCCATTACCAGTTTTATCTTTTTGCCACCAAGACACTAAGACACTAAAGGCTAATTACCTTTTTTTGTGCTTTCGTGCTTTCGTAGCTACTTAATTTTATTTCCATTACCAGTTTTATCTTTTTTGCCACCAAAACACTAAAACACTAAAGGCTAATTACCTTTTTTTTGTGCTTGCGTGCTTTCGTGGCTATTTAATTTTATTTCCATTACCAGTTTTATATTTTTGCCACTAAAACACTAAGACACTAAAGGCTAATTACCTTTTTTTGTGATTTTGTGCTTTCGTGGCTACTTAATTTTATTTCCATTACCAGTTTTATCTTTTTGCCACCAAGACACTAAAACACTAAAGGCTAATTACCTTTTTTTGTGCTTTCATGCTTTCGTGGCTATTAAATTTTACTTCCATTACCAGTTTTATCTTTTTTGCCACCAAGACACTAAGACACTAAAGGCTAATTACCTTTTTTTGTGATTTTGTGGCTACTTATTTTTACTTTTAACTGTTGCCTTCGACTACGCTCAGTCAACGGATGCTCAGGTGACTGAGCGTAGCCGAAGTCACCTTTTTAATTCCCCAATTCCAACTGATTTTTTACCAATTCATAATATGCTCCTTTTATTGCTGTTAATTGTTCATGTGTGCCTGTTTCCACTATTTCTCCTTTTTCTATTACTACAATCTGGTCGGCATGTTTTACTGTACTAAGCCTGTGAGCAACAACAACCACTGTTCGTCCCCTGAAAAACTGATTAAGATTGTCCATAATCTTTCTTTCATTGTTTGCATCCAGAGAATTTGTAGCCTCATCGAAAAACAAATAATGAGGATTTTTATATACTGCTCTTGCAATAAGAATTCTCTGTTTTTGCCCCTGACTTAAGCCATTCCCTTCACTGCCGATTTTTGTATTGTATCCAAGTGGCAAACCTTCGATAAAATCCTGAATATTAGCAACTTTAACAGCTTCCTTTAGTCTTTCCGCATCTATATTCTCTGCCCCTACTGCTATGTTTTTTGCAATACTGTCGTTAAAAATAAATCCTTCCTGCATAACTGCCCCAACCTGACTACGCCACCAACTCTGAGAAAAGTTAGTTAAAGGATTTTCACCGACAAGTATCTGCCCGCTGTTTAACTCATAAAAACCAAGCATAAGCTTAACCATGGTTGTTTTTCCGCTACCGCTTGTGCCGACAATTGCAGTAATCTTATTTTCAGGTATTTCCAGACTTACTTTTTTCAAAACCATCTCACCGTGAGGCTTGTCGTACTGAAACTCAACGTCCTGAATTCTAATTGATTTATCGTTGGGCAGAACTGCAACTTTCTGTTCTTCTATATTTTCTTCATCTGCCTGATTATGAATCTCGCCCAAACGTTCAAGACTTATTTTTGCATCCTGCCACGACTGTATAAAACCAATAAACTGGGTAATAGGGGAATTTAACTGCCCGATAATATATTGAACGGCAATCATCATCCCGAGTGTCATGTTTCCTGTTATTACAGAGTAGGCAGCCAGAAAAGAAATAACCAGATTTTTGCTTTCATTTATAAAAACAGTCCCCAGATTTTGATACTGGCTTAAAGCCAGGCCTTTTATGCTTATTTTAAACAAACGAACCTGTATTCTTTCCCAGTCCCAGCGCATTTGTTTCTCGGCATTCTGCAGTTTTATTTCCTGCATACCCTGAATAAGCTGTATTTTATTGCTTTGTTCGGCAGAAGCTTCGCGGAACCTTTTAAAATCCAGTTCACGGCGTTTTTTCATAAACAGATAAATCCAGCCTATATACAAAGCTGAACCAATTAAAAACACGACAAAAATTATCAGTGAATAATATGCTAAAACCGCCCCGAAAATAATAAGATTTACAAAAGAGAATATCGTGCTGAGGCTTTGTCCTGTTAAAAAACTTTCGATACGGTTATGATCCCCGATTCGCTGCATTAAATCACCGGTCATTTTTGTATCGAAAAACCCGATTGGCAATTTCATAAGCTTTATAAGGAAATCGGAAATAAGAGAAATATTTATTCTTGTGCTTATATGCAGCATTATCCATGAACGGATAAAGTCAACCGACATGCGGCTTACAAATAAAACCATCTGTGCAATCAGTACCAAAGTGATAAACGACAGGTTATTGTTTGCAATACCATAATCGACAATGCTCTGGGTTAAAAACGGGAATATAAGTTGTATCAAACTACCGAAAACCAGGCCGAGAACAAGCTGCCATATAAGCTTTCTGTGTGGTTTAAGATATTTAAACAGGAACCTGAATTTTGTTTTATCGGGCTTTTCGTCAGCCTGCTCATAAAAAGCGGGGGTAGGTTCCAAAAGCAAAGCAATTCCCTGATTTTCGCCGTTTTTGGTTGTGCTTATCCAATGCTCTGAAAACTCTTTTTGGGTGTAAGTAATTTTTGAAGATCCGGGATCGGCGACATAAACCTTGTTCTTATCAATTTTGTAAACAACTACAAAATGGTTCTGATTCCAGTGTGCAATAAAAGGCGTAACTTTTTCTTTTTCGAGATTTTCAAGCGTGGTCTTAACTCCCATTGTCCGCATGCCGATACTCTCGGCAGCATCGCTTATTCCCAGTAACGAAACTCCTTCACGGGTAATGTATGAACGCTGACGTAATGTTTGCGCAGTGTATGATTTGCCATAGTATTTTGCAATCATACGTAGGCAGGTTGCCCCGCAATCCATAGCGTCGGGTTGGGAATAATGAGGAAAATTATTCATTATTTACCAAAAACTTTTTATTCATATCTCTTATTTCAATCGCCTGTTCTTCCCATCCCGGATTCTCTACGCGCCATTGCTCAACACTTATCCAACCGGTCTGGTTTTGCCATTTTGCAATATATGGATTATACCCGCATTTTGCCGGCTGTGAATAAATGTTTTCCGTATCTTTTATAAATGCCCTGCAATCTGTACATATATGTCTGAATTCACAATCCTGACACACATCTATATCGTCCTTTTTTATAAACCACCAATCTTTAAATCCGGGTTTTTCTATTGCTTCGGCAAGTGTTGTGTCCGAAATATGCCCGTAATTGTGTTTCATCGACGGACAATTTTTTATAAATCCGTCTGAATCAATACAGATTTTGCGGTTAAGACAGGTATTGTGAAGTTGTGATTCGGTGAAATGATCGACTGACATAGAAAAAAACTTAGTATCTACATACCCGCATGTTGATTCCGGATTAAAAGCATTAGTTGTAAAATTGATAAATGCCACCTGATCATCTAAATCAACCTTCCTGTTTTCAGGTGAACTAAAAACAGTAACATTGTCTGTTTTGGGGTAAGTTCTGACAAGATTGGAAACAGACTCAAAATCACCAAACACATCAAAAGCTAAAAATATACTTAAAGTATGAAATGACTTACTATAAGCCAACTTTACCAACTCTGTTATTTTATCCCTGTCACAAATTCCTTTAAAAAATCTTAGCTGAAGATGAAAGCAGTAAATATTATCCAGAGATTCCAATAATTTCGGGTAGTCGGTAGTATTAAAATCTGAAATATCTATAATTGCATTACTTATTACGGACGGGAAATCCCATTCCGGACTAAAATCAGGGAAAAGTTTGGTTTCATATTTTTCACCAAAATAAGCGTACCTGTTTATTTGCATGAAATCAAAATAGTCAATCAGAATTTTTTCGTGTTCTTTTCCATAAAAGTCAATAATATCATTTATTTTCCAATACTTATGTTTTAACATAATCTCAGATAAAGAGTTTGGAATAAAATCTACCTCTGACAACTGAAAATCAATTATGGTTGACCTGCAATAGCCAAAAGTTTTAAGGCAACTGCTTATTGGTATTAAATAAGTTTCCCCGTTTATCATGTTAAAAAAATCTTGATATTGGTTTGTAAAAAGACCTGTAAAATGATTTTGGATTTTGCAGGTTGGGTTTTGGGACAGATAGAGCATCCCTCATCTCAATAACTCTTGATATTTCGTGTTTTTCAACCTTTATATCATGATAGTTAAAGGGGAAATGCTCTTTTATTTTAACCAGATATATTTCTTCCATTTATAAGTGTTTTTGCAATTTCTTTTTCGATATAAAAATTATTTTTCCCGCTTAAAAAATCAAACTGCCCAACAGGATTCACTTCGAGAAACCAGTAATCATTATTTTTATCAACTATAACATCCATTGATCCGCTTTCAAGTTTCATATCCTGCATAAAAACATGTAGTTTTTCTTTAATTTTCAGTGGTAAATTAAAGGGAACATGCCTGTTTTTCCTGTTAGTATTCCTAATATCAGTCTCATTAGAATCGCATGGTGGCAAGGCTGCCGATGCATAAAACTCTCCCAGCAGATAAAATATTCTTAACTCATATTTTTTATCAATCTTATTTTGAAATAAGGAATATAAAAAACTGTCAGAATCTGATGAATCAATGTTTACATCCATTGTTCCATGTCCAAAGGTGTAATTACTGTCGTAATAGTTAAGATTGTCCTGAATATTTTTTGTTATGCATTCACCTTTACTCTCAATAAACGAAAGAAGTTCGTCGCGGGCTTGGGTTATAATAGTTTCAGGAACCCTTAGTCCTGCTTTTTGTGCTTTAAATAATGCTATCAGCTTGTTAGAATTGTAATGACCCGGATTATTGATATGCTGTTTTGTATCAATGATAAAATTAAAATAATTGTTTAGGGTTTCAATCTCATTTGAAAGGTGTTGGTTAACTTTTAACGCGATATTATTTGTTCTCAGGTTAAGAGAAGATTCGCCCGGAACGCCAAAAACGGGATAGCCCCGGCGGCACCATATATAGTCAAAATCTTCCAGGTCAAAAGTATAATCGTTTATCTTTAGTTGTAGCCTTGTTTCACTATCGGTAAACACGACATTCCAAACCAAATCCAGATTATTATCGAAATTATTTATCCTGACAAACTTCTTGTTGTAATAGTTCAACCATGAACAGACTTTGTCTGTGGAAGGATCTTCCATTTCTCCAACTATTAGTATCATCGTAAAAAGATTGTATCAATTCAGTTTTTTTGTGAATTCCATTCTCTCGCCTTACGTATTATTTCCTTTTCCTGTTCGTCATTCCTGAAGAATAACAATGTCTTACTTTTCCGTCTGTTTACGTAATCAAGAACAATTGGATAATACTGATCTTCGGGCATGTATAATTGAGTAGCTAAAGAGTTAAAAACAAAACCATAGCTTGAATTTTTAACAGACCAATCAATCTTTTTCATTTGGTTCTGATATTTATCGAGATAAATACATTTTCTTAATTTATTTATTTCCGTTAATGCTTTCCTGTCATATCTTTCAACCCAAAAGAATTTGCCATTAATATAAAAGCCATTCTCTTGCAGCGGATACTTATCATCATATTTATACCCCATCGGTTTTAAAACGGAAGTAAACAACCTTACGTCAAAATACCCTTGCATTACAGATTCGAGTAACAATGGCAGTATTTCTTTTCTTTCAGGATTATGAAGGAATATTGTTAATATTTTACGCCAGTTTTCGTAACCACCATATATTTCCTCCGAAATAAAGCCACGTTCTTCGATCAATTTTACCAAATGAAAATAATTAACCGAATCAATATATTTTATTGTATCATTATAGTTATCATTATATATTATGTCGTTATTTTCTTTTCGGCTTTTCTCCCTTATTGCCTGATCTTTAGCAACTATGTCTTCAATTTGACGGACAAATGCTGTGTCGCTTACCATTTTTACCGAATCCAGAATTTCTTTAATCTCCGGAATTAATATCAGGTTTTTATATAAGTCATACGACTCAAAGAAATCTTTCCCTACATTTTTACGCATAAGATTTTCAACACAATAGATTAATCTTGAAGTATCGGGAGTAAGAGACAATAACTCACAATCTAATGCGTAAAACAAATCTTTCTGAAATGGTATCTTACAATAATTAAATGCTTTAAAATATTTATCTGCAGCTTTATCAAAATTATTTTTTGTTATTTCCCGTTCTGCATCAAATATTAAAGCATAATATTCAGAAACGGAATCGTACCTGACCGAATTAATTATCAAACTATCCAGGTCTGTTACTGTTTTGTTTTGTGTTTTTCCATAATAACTCACAAACATTAATGTAACTAAAAAAAATACCCTAATTATAAATCTCATAATTTATTTAAATAAAAATCATCACTCGTGTATTTTTGAATTACACAAGTGATGTAAATTTAATCATATTATCACTCTCTTTATTTTATAAAATTTAGCATCTGCTCTTCAGTGATATCTCCATCTCTTACAATAACATACTCATTTTCAGTATCTCTTGGCCCTGTGTTACGAAAATAGTCTGTAGACCATTGAATAGGATAATTTTTATCCGGGGCTCCGGTTTCGTTCCAACCAGGAACTTCTCCGCCAATAAGTTTGCCCAATTCACTTCTTTCGATTTTCTCGAATTTTTCTTCATTTAATTTTTCGAAATTCATAATAAATAATTTTTAATTAGACATTTTGTGAATTATCACATGTCAAATTTAAAAACTGCCACTGCCAAATAATGTCAGTAGAAAAAATATTAAAAAAGAAACCACCTTTTGTATTTTTAAACCCTGTGGCTCTCTAATTTTATGTGAGTTTTTTTTCGTACATACTTTCAGTTTCTTCTTAATTTTCTATTTCAGACATTAGTCTGTTTTAATGCAACGAACATTATATCTCAACAGTTTATTACCATCAAAAATCCGGCATCCCCTTTGGTTTTTGTAAACATATAAAATGTAGGCTTTATTAGCTATCTCCGGATTTGTAAACCATATTCCTGAGGTTGCACCAAAAAAATGAAACATTTCTGATCCTATGGGATCACAATAACCACCTAATTTAATATTCAATCCAACATTTTTATCATCTGTTAAATAATCATATAATTCTAACGGTCCTTTTTGGTAATTTGCCATTAGTAAGTTAATATCATTTAAAGTCGGGAGCTTCCATCCGGGCGGGCAGGCATTTAATGCAATATCATAGTCATAATATCTGCCATATTCTTTAACCATCACTTCTTTTTTGTAATAACATGAACTCCCGGTTTCGGTCTCATATCTTAAATTTTCGCCCATCCAGCATTGATTCCCGATCTGCACTGTACTATATGCTTCATTATCTCTTTCATCGTAAAGTGTACATCCGCAATCCAGGGGTAAAGTATAAGCTTCTGCCTGCAATACCTCCGAGACGGCACTATCGTTAAATGCCCAGATAAACAACTTATATTTCTTATTACTTGCCAGTTTTAACTGGCGAAAACAGGTATCATTATAAAGATTTTCAGCAGTTTTAAAATCATTAACAAAATTAATTTTATAGCCTTTGGCTTTATCAACACGGCTCCACGACCATTCTATGCTGTTACAGGCACATTTTGTTTCTGTTCTAACCGGCCTTGATAGTATAGTATCTGCAAAAACAGAATCCTCAGAATATTTAATACCCGGGTGTTTAGCGGTTCCGGAATTAGTGTATTCATTACCTCCTTCAATAAAACCGACGTAATTATCCTGATTTAACAAAACAAACAGTCCTGTATTGATATCCCGGCTTTTTACAGTCATAACAAACAATAGAAGACTAATCAAAATTAAATTTCTTTTCATGGCATATTTCTTATTAATATAATGTATTATTACTCAAATTATTTTAAAAAGCTCTTTAATTAAACTCAGATTCTTTGTTGCTGACTTAATTTCATTAAGCATTTTCTGTATTATCACTTGTCAAATCAAAAACCTGCCATTGACGGATTTTATCAGCGTACAAAATATTTTGAGAAAATCCGCCTTTTACATTCTTAAGATCAATACTTTCTGCATTTTTCGGAAAGAATTTAATTTTAAGACTTCCATCTATTTCATATTTATATGACCCGATATAACTATCGTAAACAACAGGACAGCCAATATCTTTTAAAGTTTGGATTATTCTATATATTTTTCTTTCAGAAACTTCAAGTTTTTCTGCAAATTTTTTAGGGGAACCGGTAGCCTTTAACCTTATAAGTTGGTCAACCCTTTCTAAAAGTTCTTTTCCTTCGGACATATCAATCAAATATTTTTAATCATCCTGCATAAAACTTACCTCTTCTCTTCTCACTGCAATCTAATTCCATCTAACAGGACTCCTATCTCTTTTTTATTAAACAATCAACTTTCTTTATGTTTTATTTCAGTTATAACAGCACTAAAATGAATACACTACATTTAAAAACATATAAACGATAAAAATAATATAAATATTTTATTATACAAACGATTTTTTATAAAATAATTACATACAAATTATGTCTTATACAAATAAATTTAAATTCTAACATATAAAAAGATATTTACTAAATTATCCCATATTTTTATCATTTCAATTCTAAACACCATATATTCCGTAATTTGATAAAATATTAAAAGACTCTTTTTATTTTTTCATATTAACACCTTTATAATAAACAACAGGACATCCCATATCTTTCATAGTTCTTATTATTCCGTACACCTTTCTTTCAGAAACTTCAGATTTTTCTGCAAATTCTTTAGGACAATCTGTTGCTCTCAAACGTATAAGCTGACCCACCCTTTCTAAAAGATCTTTTCCTTCTGCCATAGTTATTTTAATCTCTTTTGTTTTACAAAAAACATCATACTATAAAAATACAACAAAATTAAACCGGCAGTAAAATTACAATAAAAATATCACATTTATTACATTATTTTTATTTATTTTGTTGCAATAAAGCAATAAAAAAAACGGCGTGGCTTATTGCCCACCGTTGCAGAGGCCCGGCCAGGAGCCCGAAGAACAGATATAGCAATGTCCACGCCTTAGCATGGCATTTGGCTTACTATCCTGTTCTTCTCTTTTAATCTGGCCGATTTGTGCAACAGAATTCAGCTAAACGCTGTTTATTTTATTTACTTTTTATTTAGTTTTCGTTTACTTTCTTAATAATTTTAAAATGTTATTTATTCTATATTGTAAAGATATGAACATTTTTTAAGCCTGCAAACATTAATTATTATAAATTATTCTTACATATATAATTATTAATAATAAAGCCTTAGTAAATCTGAGTTTTAACTCCGGACAGAATTCTTTGTAAAACTTAAATAATTTACTACAGTTTAAAATGCATTATCCAGGAGTTATGTTCGGTCTCATTCCAAACTACCCGAATATGTATTGATCTTTATCTGAACATTGTAAAAATCCGGATTCAGAAAGCGTTCCTGTTGCTGCCGGATTTCTGATTTTCTCTTTTTTTTCTTTTTTTTCTTTGTTTTAAAAATTTTACTAAATTTACCCCTTGTTTAAAAGCTGTTGTTATGTATAAATCATTTTTTACGCTTGCGTTATTATTAGCGTCGGTATTGCTGTTTTCGCAGGAGAATACTTTGAGTAGCTTTGTTCAGGACCAGAACGAAAAACTGAGTTTTGACACAAGTAAGCTGGTTCAGGCTCCCAATACAAATGTATTTTTAATACCTCCCGAATACTTTGTTGCAGATCCCTCGATAAACGGATTTGCACATGCCGGTTCTGCCACAACAATTCAGGTAATTGAAGTCCCGGGAGTTTCATATAACGTTATTGAAGCTTCCATGACACCTGAGTACATAGAATCACAGAATTACACGTACATAGAAAAAACCGAATTTAAAACAGAAGCAAACAAAAACGGGATAATATATATTGTCCGGTTTACATCAGGAGAGGTTGAATATGAACGTGCAATGTTTTTCACCGGTGAAGAAAACACAATATGGGTAAACATAAATTACCCTTTAAGCATGAAAAAATTAATTTATCCGGCTGTAGAGGCCTGCTTTAAATCTGTACAATAACTGACTATGAAAACAATAACCCGATTAACCATATTAGCCATACTGTTCAGTTTTTCATTAAATTCATACGCCCAAAATGATCTGGTACACCCAATGTATTATTTTTCACATGACCAGAATATGTGGGGACCCGATTCGGCTTACGGAATAAATGTTGACCATACTTTTTTCGATATTAACATTGATGAATCATGGGGATTTTCCGAGATTGAGGAATTTCTCGGTCAGCAGTTCGGAGTAGGAATGGATCTGGGAATTTTTGCAATGCTGCGTTCTTCGTTTGAAGCTCACGGATTTTATACCGGCAGTTTCAGTCTGGACTACCCCATTGAAGTAACCCTTGATTTTCCCGAAGATTTTACTTTTAACTACGGAGGTCCTGCAACAATACATTCATCTTACGAAGTAACAGATGGATGGAACCTTGAAACATCATTTCCTCCGGTTGGAGTAATAACCCTGGATCTTGAGTACGAATTTGATCCGTTTATGGACATTCTGGTCTGCGTTTTCAGTTGCGACACTATTCATCTTATCCCTGCGAGCGTATCTGTTCCGCACACCGTTGATACACTTTTCCATATAAACGCAGAAACGGAATATTGTATTTACCCGTGTTATGTAGGCGATCAGTTTCAGTTCTGTCACGATTACGAATTACCTATAGATATTGACTTTACCGACCTGGTTGGTTTTAATTTTGAAGCACATGTTGATTTACCGAATGTTATTACCGAGGATTATATAGAACCTGGCACCAACTGTCTTATAGCACAGGGTGACGATCCGTATATGGACATTAACCTTGATGTAATCGGGTTTCTCTATGTTATGGCCGGATTTATTCCGCCACCCGAAGGACCTCAGATACAGGCAGCAATAGATTTCTTAAATGATACTATTCAGTACCCTATTGAAACCCCGCTTGGAGATATCGTTTTTCAATTAGAATATTCACTTTTAAGTGTCGATTTTGTTGTAACAAACACTTTAAACCAGGATATCTATTTTTGTCCTACTATCTGGGCGACACTTGATTTCCCGGTAGAAATGCCTTTTTCTGTAACAGACCCTACAAATTCAAATGCCGAAGTTCAGAGCGGGTTCGGCGACACCGTAACTTTCGCTGTAGGCAACGACTTAACAATAACCTATCCCTGCCACGAATGGGATTCCATGTATGTCGGAGTCCGGTACAACATAGAGCCCACAATAAGAAACCACACATGGGACAGCATTGCATTTTCATTTGTAATCGAAGCTCTGAGTGCAGACATCACCATTGTTACTCCGTTTAAATCTCAGATAGCATCAGCAGTAATGCCGGAATTTACATTACCTGTAAACTCTGATGTTCCTGTAAAGTCTCCCGAAATTCTTTATGCCGGATATTACGAATCCGATACCGACAGCAACGGAGAGTCAAAAGATATAGGACCGTGGCATATAGGGCCGCTGTTCGAATGGACTGTCAGTTTAGGCTATGTCCCGGTAACATGGTTTGACCAGACCTGGGATCTTATGCATTTTGAAGAGGATATTGTATTTCCCGGGACATACATAAAACCATACGACAAATCAGAGGTAAACGCTCTGTTGTTCACAGACGGAGCATATTGCTACGGAGATCCTTATGACTACGTTTATGCCGAAGCTCAAAACGGGATAGAACCATACGACTTTGAATGGTCAACCGGAGACTTAACTTACGACCTTTATACAGACACAGACAGCATTTACGCTATCCCCGGATTTTACACCGTTACTATTACAGACTCTAACAATTGCGAAAGCTACGATTCCTTAACAGTAGCCGTGAATCCTCCTATTATACATCAATTAACCGCGACAGACCTTACCTGCTACGGTTTCTTTACCGGCAGCATAGAAACTGTTGTGAACGGAGGAACATATCCGTATTTCTTCGACTGGTCAAACGGAAGTATTGCACAAAATCCTGATGACCTCACTTCGGGTTGGTATTATGTTACAATTTCCGATTTTGCACATTGTTCTGTCACCGATTCCGTGTTTATAGACCAACCTGAATCACCGGTAACGATTTCGGCTGTTCCGACTCATCTGCCTTGTCACGGGACCGATTACGGTTCTATTGACATAAGTCTGTCTGGAGCTACTCCTCCTTATACCGTAGAATGGTCAAGCGGGCAGACATATCAGGATCTGCACAATATTCCTGCAGGCGTTTACACTATTTCCGTTACCGATGCCAACGACTGTTTGTGGTCACAAAGCATAACCATTATTGAACCCGACACTTTGGTCACACATATTACATCGTCTGATATTCCGTGTAACGGACTTGACAACGGGATATTAAACGCTCAGACAAGCGGGGGAACACCACCATACCACTACTACTGGTTCCACGATCTTGACAATAATTCCCAGATACTGACCAATATGCATCCCGGTCTATATTTTGTTTCGGTAGTTGATGCAAACGGCTGTGCCGACACGGCAAGTGCTCTTATCTCCCAGCCTGACGAACTTATTCTTTCAGAAACAATATTCAACGTTAGCTGCAAAGGTGGTCACAACGGTTATATTATTGTCACCCCAATGGGAGGTGTTCCTGATTATGACATTACGTGGAATAATGGGTATTTTTCCGATTCAATAGGAAATCTGCCTGTAGGAAATTATACTATTACCGTAATTGACGATAACGGATGCCAGAATATACAAACTTATACCATCACAGAACCTTCTTACTTCCTGAACTCAGATTTTATACAAATACAAAATGTTAGTTGTTTCGGGTTCAGCGATGCCAGTGCAAACGTAAGCCCTACAGGAGGAACTTCTCCGTACAATGTTAATTGGGAAGAAGGCGTTTCACAGGAAAATTTCACCGGATACGGAATGCCGGCAAACATATACTACAATATTACGGTTGTGGACAATAACAATTGTGTTTATTTTGACAGTATTAAGTTTACACAGCCTCCTCTGCTTGTATTAAACGGAAGCACATCTCCTGTAACCTGCGGAGTTTCTGCAGGAAGCGGAACCGTTTCTCCGTCAGGCGGAACACCTCCGTATATGTTTAACTGGCCAAATGGTGAGACAACACAAACAGCTTCTAACCTTGGTTATGGGCTAAATTATGTAACAGTAACAGACTCTAAATCCTGCGTTGACAGCCTTGAGCTGACAGTTCAGAAAACAGGAAAAATTTACGGAGACTACATAGTTATAAGTCAGAACCTCTGCTATGGAGACAGCCTTGCAGTTGCAGCAGCTACACTTGATGACGGATTTAATCCCAAAACATTCGTATGGTCAACAGGTTATACAGGAGATACAGCCTCAAATCTGCCGGCCGGAAATTATCTGGTTTATGCATCCGACAAATTTAATTGTACCGACACTATCGAAGTAAATATAACACAACCCGATTCGATAATGCCAAATCTTATACTGACACAACCAAGTTGTTCAGCAGTATTTGACGGAGCTGTTGAGGCAATACCTTCAGGCGGCACACCTGCTTATTCTTACCTTTGGGATGATAATTCAACTACTAATAAGATCAGCGAAATCAGGGAAGGTAACTACTATCTTACAATTACAGACAATAACAATTGTAGTTTTGTTTACACCATTGAATTGCCCGAAGCTGAGTTCTGCATAGTTATTTATAACACATTTACACCTAACAATGACGGATCAAATGATGTCTGGTATATTGAGAATATTGAAGAATTTGAACGCAGCGAGATATGGATCTACAACAGGGTAGGAAATCTTGTTTATTATGCCGAAAATTATCAGAACGACTGGAAAGGGACTTTCGAGGGGAAAGATCTGCCGGAAGGGACATACTATTTTATAATTGACTTGGGCACAGGCAAAGACCCGCTTAAAGGCCATGTTACAATAATCAGATAATATGAAAAACTTTAGATTTATATATTTTACATTTATATTGTGCTTTACAGCAATCAGCTTATTTGCACAACAACTGCCACATTTCAGGAATTATTCATTTAATCTGCAGACACTCAACCCGGCATCTGTTTCGTTAAAAGACATTCCAGATATTATGCTTGATCACAGAGCACAATGGACAGGCTTCAGCGGGGCTCCCAAAATCTCAACAATATCCGGCAAATATAGTTTTCGTGATGATATGAGTGCCGGAGCTTTTATAATGAACGATTCTTACGGAATTTCCCGGAGACTCGATATCAATCTTAATTATGCATATGTACTTAAAACCGATAATTTTAATCTTAGCTTCGGACTTGCATGGACTTTAACCCAATTTAAACTGCTAAGCAGCCAGATAACGATTTACGATGCTGTTGACCAAAGTTTGAATCAGAGTATAGATGACAAAACATGGAAACCTGATGCAAATGCAGGAATTATGATTTCAGCAGATAAGTATTTTGCAGGATTTTCGATTCTTCAGCTTTTTAAATCCAGGTACATGTTCTTCGACAACACCAATCAGGTTCCCGGACTTATCAGAGATCAAAGACATTTTTACATTACAGGAGGCTACAAACTCAGCGACAGCAACGGGCTACACAACTTTACCCCCACTTTGAACATGTACTTTGCAAAGTCAACACCTTTTAAATTTGACCTCATAGCTAACTACACATATAAAAACACATTTCTTGCCTCACTAAATTTCAGCAAAGGAGATGCTTTGATTCTAACGGCAGGTTATAAATATGACAGATACATTTTCACTTATTCATTCGATATGGTAATGTCAAGAATAAGAAATGTAAGTAGCGGAGCTCACGAAATATGTATCGGAATGTTTTTATACAAATCTGAAAAAGATAAAGGAGGATCAAATTCAATGTTTTAATCACTTTTTTTCCGGATTTCAATAACCTTCCTCAGAATTTTACGTCAAATAAGAAAACTTTCAGCCTTTGGGTCATAGTAAAATTCAAACAAATTTAGTATTTTTGTGAACTAAGGCTTATTAAAGACGAAATATGAAGATATATAAAGTACTTGCGTTAAGCATAGCAGTATTTTTATTCGCGTTTAATTATACTCATGCCCAATGCCTTACATGTAATTCTCAGGACCCGGCCGGAATCGTTTCAGGTGCCGGAGTTGAAGCTTCAATAGGTACCTGGAATATTGTAACTGCAACATTCAGCGGGCAGGATTATGCTGTTTTCAGTCTTAGCCAGGGATATACTTACGAATGGCAAATATGCGGAGCAGGGGGATTTTCTACTCCTATGCTTACATTATTTACAGGATCAGGCTGTAATTCCCAGACTTTTGTCACATCAAATTCCGGAGCATGTGCAAACATTACATACATTGCACCTGAGAATCAAAATATTACAATTCTGTTATCCGAAACAGATTGTTCGGCAAATGCCACCAACCTTTCACTGCAATGGAAATCCTCATGTTCTCCCAATTGTGGCACAGATGTAAATCACGGAGGAGCAGACTGGATTATAAGCACAGATACCTACGTGGGCGGTAATCATACAAACATAGGAAACTTTGTGGTTAACGCAGGTGTAACAGCTTATCTTTCATGCCATACTTTTCATGTAGAAGCTGTTAACATTACCGTTAACGGAACAATTGACGGAAATTATAAAGGTTCTGTAGGCGGCACAGGCGGTGCCGGAGGAGCAGCCTCAGCAGGATCAGACGGATCGTGCGGGTCCGGAGGACCGGGTCAGCCGGGAACTGACGGACAAGGCTCAGGCCCCGGTTTTGCAGGTATGGCCGGGCTTTTGGGCGGGTGTACAGAGCTGGATTGCGGAGCCTGTACAGACGGTTACATTGCAGGTAGTGGCGGTGCCGGAAGCGGAAGCGGAGCTGCACATTATGCAAACGGCGGGACAAGCGGTTCAGGAGCTCAGGCCGCCGATGTAAACGGATCCGATGCTATCGGCGGTTTTGGCGGAAGCGGGCCTTTTTTCGGAGCTTTTGCTTATGGCGATAATACTTCGTTACAGGTTCTGGCCGGCTCCGGTGGTGCCGGGGCAGGTGGCGGCGGTGGCGGATACACTCCCGGAATAAACGGCGGAAACGGTGGTGCCGGTGGTGGCAGAGTAGAACTTATTGCTTCAAACACATTTACATGCTCGGTAACCGGAGCTGTTTTATGTAACGGATATGACGGAGAACATGGCGGAAACGGAGGTTTCGGCTCGCTGGACGATAATTGGGGATGTTTTTCCGGCGGAGATCTCGAAAATACAGATAACTGCGGGGTTTGTCCTGCAACAGGTAATTATTACGGTACCGGCGGTGCCGGCGGTGGTGCCGGCGGTGGCAGCGGAGGCGGAATTCTTATTTCATCTGCCGATCTGGCAACAATACTCGGAAATCTTGAAGTCGCCGGTGGCGAAGGAGGTCATGCCGGATATCCCAATACCACGCACGGAACTTGCTTTCGCAATGCCAGAGGTGGTTCCGGTGGCGTTGGCGGAAGAATAAAAATATTCAGAAATCCTTGTCTGGAAAACCAGATTAATCCAACCAGCGATGTTCTGGGGGGACTTCCGGGAGCCTCTGTGGGAGGATCTGTTGAAAGAGCTCCTTCAGGAGTATTATTACTTCTGGATCACCCAAGTTATGTTGCTTTCGATGCCGGTGAAATAGGCTCAGATCAGGATATTTGCATTAACGGGCTTCCCAATGCTCTTAATATGACTACTCCTCCGAGTGGCGGTATAGGCACTTACACTTATCAGTGGTGGAAATGTACCGGAGGCAGTTGTACCAATCCACCGGTAGGCTACACTCCTATAGGCGGTGCTACCTCAAATACTTATTCTCCTCCTGCTCTTGCAGTGACAACTTATTACTCGCTTATGGTTCAGTCCGGCAGCGAGGAGTGCCGCCAATGGACAAGCCCGGTTATAATTACTGTTCATCCCGATCCGGATATTTCCATAAATGCATCTGCAAATGACGTATGTGAAGATCAGCCAATAACCATTACAGCAACGATTAACGGAGGATTCGGAGCTTGTACCATCCAATGGCAATATTCCGATGATGGTGTTACATGGAATAATGTAGGCACCAACAGTACCACATATAGTGTTCCGACAGCAAATTCGTTTACCAACAGACAATACAGAGCAACTTATGATTGTACAGCAGATGGTTGTAACATGGGTACTTCAAATATAGAAGTGATTAATGTGGCAGAACCTCCTGAATGGGATAATATTTCAGTTACCCCACCGGAACTTTGTTTAGGAGGAAACGTTACTTTTTCGGCTTCAGTTACAGGTGGGCTCGGAGGAACAATAGTCTGGTATGTAAGCCCTGCCGGAGCCGGCACCTGGGTAGTTGTAACTTCTCCCGACAATCCAGGAACAGGCAGTTGGGATTACCAGCCGGTATATACTCCGGGTGGATCAGGCTGTGCAATAGACGATGCACCTGTAAATACTGTTAATGTTGTTGACGATCCGCAAATAACCATTTCTACCGCGGACACAGAAACCTGCGAAAATGACCCGCTGACTCTGACTTCGAATACAAACGGAGGCTCAGGAACATGCTCATACCAGTGGCAATACTGGGACGGATCTACATGGGTAAATGTCGGTACCGATTCTGACACATATACAATTCCTGCCGACGTTCCCTTCTTAAACGAAATATACCGTTGTCTTTATACTTGTACCGGAACAGGATGCGATCAGGCAATTTCCAATGAACTTACGATTACAGTTTTTGAAAATCCTGATGTTACTGCTACTGCAAATCCAAATCCTCAATGTGCAAACGAACCTGTTGATCTTACTGCAAACGGAAGTAACGGATCTGCCCCATATACATATTTCTGGGACAATGGACTTGGTGCAGGACAAAACCATACCGTTAACCCGGCATCAAATACAACATACTCAGTTACATTAACCGACTCTCAGGGATGTACAGCAGAAGCCACCGTTGATGTAACTGTCAATCAACTTCCTTCTGTTACCGCTACCGCGACACCAAATCCTCAATGTGCAGGAGAACCTGTTGACCTGACTGCCAACGGGGCAGGCGGAACAGCGCCATATACATACAACTGGGATAATGGTCTTGGTGCAGGACAAAACCACACGGTTACCCCTTCTGCAAATACAACTTATTCTGTAACTGTAACCGACAACAACGGATGTACTGCCGAAAATACAGTTGATGTGGTCATAAACGAGCCTCCTGCTCTTACTGCATCTGCTGATCCTAATCCACAATGCGTGAGTGAACCTGTTGACTTAAGTGCAACTGCCTCAGGCGGAACTGCACCATATTCATATTTGTGGGACAACGGTCTCGGTGCAGGAGCAAATCACACTGTGAATCCTGTTGTAAACACAACATATTCCGTTACCGTTACTGATGATCTTGGCTGTACTGCCGAAGCTTCCGTATCTGTAATGCTAAATACTTTACCAAATGTTACCGCAACAGCAAGTCCTAACCCTCAATGTGCAAACGAACCTGTTGACTTATCAGCAAATGCAGTTGGCGGAACAGGCCCATACACATACGACTGGGACAACGGATTAGGAACAGGACAAAACCACACTGTAAATCCTGCATCTAATACAACCTACACGGTAACCGTAACAGATGCAAACGGATGTTCAGCAGAAATTCCTGTAAATGTTATTGTAAATCAGTTACCGGCAGTTACCCCTACAGCAACCCCAAATCCCCAATGTGCAAATGAACCTGTTGATTTAACTGCAAACGGAACAGGCGGAACAGCTCCGTATTCATATACATGGGATAACGGGCTTGGCACAGGACAGAACCACACTGTAACCATTTCTGTAAATACTACCTATTCGGTAACAATAACAGATGATTTGGGATGCTCTGCCGAAAACACTGTTGACGTTATTATTAACGAAGTCCCAACCCTTACTGCTACTGCAGATCCTAATCCACAATGTTCTGCAGAACCTGTTGACTTAAGTGCAAACGGTGCAGGCGGAACAGCCCCTTATTCTTATGTCTGGGATAACGGCCTGGGTGCAGGACAGAGCCACACTGTAAATCCTGTTGCAAACACAACTTACTCTGTTACTGTAACAGATGATGCAGGTTGTACGGCAGAAACCACTGTTAATGTCTTAATAAACTTATTACCGTCAGTTACAGCTACTGCAAACCCGAATCCACAATGTGCAAACGAGCCTGTTGACCTTGGTGCAAATGGTGCAGGGGGAACCGCTCCGTATTCTTACACATGGGATAACGGACTTGGGGCAGGGCAAAATCATACTGTTAACCCTGCTGCAAACACGACATATACAGTAACTGTTACAGATAACAACGGATGTACTGCAGAAAACTCCGTCGCGGTTTCTGTTTTTGAGTTACCTGACGTTATTGCTTCTGCCAGCCCCAATCCTCAATGTGCAGGCGAAGACGTTAATCTTACAGCAAATGCAAATGACGGGTTGCCACCTTATTCATATACATGGGATAACGGGCTTGGTGCAGGACAAAACCATACTGTAACCCCGGTTTCAAACACATCATATACTGTTACCGTAACAGATGGTAACGGTTGCACAAACGAAAACACTGTTAATGTTGTTATTAATCAGGCTCCTTCAGTAATTGTTACTGAAACCCAACAAGCCACATGCGGAACCAATAACGGGGAAGCGGCAGCGACAGCCTCAAACGGAACAGCTCCTTACTCCTATTTGTGGTCTAATGCCGATAACAGCGCCGACGGGATTGCAGAAAATCTTCCTCCCGGACTTATAAGCGTAGTTGTTACTGACGACAACGGATGTACAACAACAGGATCAGTTGTTATTACCAGTCCGTCTTCTATGGTATTACTAACCTCAGAAGTGACTCCGGTTTCCTGCTTTAACGGCAGCGACGGAACGGGAAATATTAATATTTCAGGCGGTACTGAACCTTATGACGTAACCTGGTCCAACGGAATAACATCAGGCTCACAAAGCGGAGTTTCAGCAGGAGATTTAAGCATTTCAAACCTGACAACTGGAACATATATCGTTCAGGTAACAGATGCTGACAATTGTGTAATTACAGAAACCTTATCCATAACACAGCCACCGGCAATTACACTGATTTCAAACATCACATCTCAGTTATTGTGCTTTGGCAACAGTAATGCAGAAGCCGAAATAACTATTAATGGAGGAACTCCGTTGTATAACTACACATGGGATAACGGCTCAGTTTCAGGATCAGCAAATAATGCAGGTTCAGGTCCGCACACTTTATCAGGCCTTGACGCAGGAACATATACCATTGTTGTAACTGATGCTAATTCATGTACTGAAAGTTTTACAATGACAGTAACCCAGCCGGACATAATTGCTATAAATGCTGCCATGACCGGAGAACCGTCATGTAATGGTTTCACTGACGGCACAGCTTCTGTTACAATATCAGGCGGAACATTAAATTACAGCATGAGTTGGGACAATGGTTCCGTAAACGGTAGCATAACAAATATCGACGTAGGTCCGCATAGCCTGACGAACCTTAATGCAGGAAATTATACAATTATAGTTACAGATGCAAATTCGTGTACTCAATCAACAAATCTGAGCATAACAGAACCTGCTGCTTTAACAATTGCTCTTAACCTTGTTCAGGATGTTTCCTGCTTTAACGGTTCAGACGGGATATTCAGCGTTATGGCAGGTGGAGGAACCGCACCTTTTGATATTGCCTGGGATAACGGAACCTCATCGGGATCATTAATTGATGTTACTGCCGGGCCTCATAATATTTCCAATACTGAAGACGGCACATTTAACGTACAAATTACAGACGCAAACGGTTGTAATATTTCTGACAATATAAACATTTCGCAACCTGCGGTTTTAAATCTCAGCAGTGTAATGACATCTGCTGTTTCATGTTTTGGTTATGCCGACGGGGAAGCTGATATTACAGTTTCCGGAGGAACTGCAAATTACAATCTGGCATGGGAAAACGGGACTACATCAGGGAACATAAACGGAGTAAGCGCCGGAACATATCCTATAAATTCATTAACTGCCGGCAACTACATTATAACTGTCACTGACGACAATTCCTGCACTCTCACGGCAAATCTAACTATTACTCAACCTGCCCAGATTACCAACACAATAAATGTGACATCTAATGTTAACTGTAACGGTGGAAACGACGGTGCTTTTGCATTGCTTATTTCCGGAGGAACAGCAAATTACGACATTAACTGGACAAACGGAACATATTCTGACAATCTTATAAATGCAGATGCAGGACCTCACAATATTACAAACATTCCTGCAGGTAATTACTCTCTTACAATTACCGATGCAAATACCTGCGAACAAACCGAAACTTTTAACATTACACAGCCGGCAGCAATTACTCTTACAGTAAATTCTTCGGTTAACGTTTCATGCACGGGAGGCTCAAACGGGAGTTTTAACATTTCTGTTGGAGGAGGAACACCTCTTTACGATCTGTCATGGGATAGCGGCACAACTTCAGGTTCACTCACCGGCATAAACGCAGGTACTCAGAACATAACAAATCTCGATTACGGGACATATACAATAATTGTTACGGACAACAGCGGTTGCACTCAAACCACAAGCATACTTATTGACCAGCCTGCAACAATTTTAAACATGAGTGTTTTTTCTGTTACAGATGCAAGTTGTATCGGGGTTGCCGACGGCTCTGCCACAGTTGAGGCTACAGGCGGAGTTGCTCCATACGCATTTGTGTGGGACAATCCGGGCGGAATTGATGAAAATATTATAAATGTAACTTCAGGCACATATAACGTAACCGTTACAGATGCATGGAACTGTACATTTACCATCCCGGTTATAATCGGCCAACCTGCAAACGGACTTACTGCCACTTACACAACTACCGATGTTTCATGTAACGGCTGGTCCGACGGTAGTATTAATATCACCCCTTCAGGCGGGACTCCTGCATACAGTTACATTTGGGACCCTGATGTTTCATCGGGCAGTACGGCAAACGGCCTGGCTACAGGAACTTATAATGTAACTGTTAACGATGCCGGAACCTGCGAACTTATTCTTGCCATCGATATTATTGTTGACCCCAACGCATTATCCGTAAGCTTTGTAAGTTCTGATTCTGTTTCCTGCTTTGGAGGAAACGACGGCAGTCTTACAATCATAGCTTCCGGAGGACAGTTCCCTTATGATTATTTATGGAGCAACGGGCCGACAACTGAGACTACTACAGGCGCTGCCGGGAATTACACTATTACTGTTACCGATGATAACGGATGCGAGGTTAATGCAGACAGCACTATTTATGAACCGGCAGCTTTATCTGGAATTGTAAGTTCAACTTCCCATGTAAACTGTTTTGGCGGAAGTGACGGAAGCATTACAGTTTCTGCATCTGCAGGGACACCTCCTTATACTTATTATTGGGAAAACAGTGCCGGAACAAATACCGGAATCACAACTCCTGTAGCAAACGGATTTCAATAACAGATGCCAACGGTTGCGGTCCCGTAGCTTTAACCGCAACGGTTAACGAGCCTGCTGTTGCTTTATCGGTATCGGTAATCGAAGTTAACCAACCTACATGTAACGGATATAGTGACGGCTCTGTAACGGCAACAGCTTCAGGTGGTACAATGCCGGTATTCTCATATCAATGGGCTGCCCCTATTGCATTCTTCAACGGGCAAACACCTTCTGCACTCAGTGCCGGAAATTACTCGGTAACAATAACTGACTCAAACGGATGTACTGCTGAAAATAGTTTTACTCTTGACCAGCCATCTCCTGCAACTGTAGGAATTACATTTGTTCAGCCCGGCTGCAACGGAGATTCTGACGGATCTGCAACGGCAACCGGAAATGGAGGAAACGGCGGATTTACATACCATTGGGAAAACTCATCGGCAACGACAATATCGTCTGTTGCAACAGCATCCGGACTTGCAACAGGCACATACTACGTAACTGCCACAGATGCTTCGGGTTGTACTGCAACATCTTCGGTTTTGGTTACACAACCTGCTGTTTTAACTGTAAGTTTAAGTGGCATTGATGCTTCTACTTATGGCAACAATGATGGTTCTGCTACTGCAACCCCATCGGGTGGAACAGCAACATATTCTTATGAATGGGAAAATCAGGCAAACCCCGGGGTAATAATTGCCACAACCCAGACAGCATCAAATCTTTATACCGGGACATATTGTGTTACCGTAACCGATTTAAACGGATGTACTGTTTCTGACTGCATATTCCTGAACCAGCCACCGGATCAACTTGCAGGAGTTATTGCAAATCATGATGATATCTCATGTTTTGGCTATGACGATGGCAGTATTACAATAAACGGTTATGGGGGAACGCCTCCGTATATTTTCGTATGGGAGCATCCGCTTGGGACAAACATAGGAAACGGACCAACAATAAGCAATCTGGAACCGGGAAATTATTATTTCACGATTATGGATCAGCTTGCATTTGAATGGGATACAATAATTACAATTACGGAACCTTCACTTTTTACTTTCGAAGGCATAACCAATACCAACGTTTCCTGTTTCGGCGGTTCTGATGCTCATATCGAAGTAACTGTAAATGATGGTACTGCTCCTTATTCTTATTCATGGGAAAATATCAGCGGCCCTGTAACTACAAATAACGACACACTTTATAATGTCCCTGCCGGTACTTATTCGGTTACAATAACAGACGCAAACGGATGTGGCCCGTTAACTGCCTCTTCGGTAGTCAACCAGCCACCTGTTCTCGACGTCACCATAACTCTTGTAACTAACCCTGTTTGTTTTGGAGACTCAAACGGAGAAATAAATACTACAGTTAGCGGAGGAACCCCGCCATATATAAGTTATCAATGGGCTGCTCCTATAGATGCTTATTCAGGTACTAATCCTACGGGACTGGCTTCCGGATCATATACTGTTACTGTAACCGACAATTTTAAACTGTACAGCAACAGACACTTATGTTTTAACACAACCAACAGCAGTAAGCGGAATTTTAAACGCGACTTCCACAACAGGATTCGGGGCTTCTGACGGAAATGTTTCAGTTTCCCCGGCCGGAGGCATTCCCGGCTATACTTATGAGTGGGAAAATTCTGCAAATCCCGGAATAATAATATCAACATCTGACTTTGTAAATAACCTCCCGGCAGGTAATTATTGCGTTACTGTTACAGATGCAAATATCTGCGAATTTACAGATTGTATTGACTTGCCTCAACCTGAACAACTGGCAGTAATAATTGATGCTGAAAACATTGATTGCAACGGTAACGATAACGGAAGTGTAAACGCTGTTGTTACCGGAGGTATTCCCGACTATACTTATGTATGGAGAAACAGCATGGGATCTCTTGTCAGTACCAATCAAAGCATTACAGATTTACCACCCGACACATATTCGGTAACTGTAACTGATGCAAACGGATACACTGCAAATGCAAGCGTTATTATAACTGAGCCGGATATTATTATTTCTCCGGTTACATCAATTTCTCATGTAACCTGCTTCGGGTTAAGCAACGGCAGCATTATTCTTAATCCTTCCGGAGGCGAAATGCCTTACACCATGTCATGGTACGAAATCAATACTCCGTCAGATATTTTAAGTACCAGCAGTATTCTCAATAATGTACCGGCAGGATCATATCACTTTAGCCTTACTGACAATAATAATTGTTCTCACGATACTGTAATTGAAATCACTCAACCGGATGCATTAATAATTTCTTCGGTAGAAGTTCACAATTTACCTTGTCCTTATGATATAAATACAGGTTGGGCTGTTGTACATTTCAGCGGAGCAACTCAACCATACACATTTACGTGGACAGATGCTTCTTCGATAAACATCGGAATAAATAATGATACGGTAACAGGACTTGTTCCCGGAGATTACAATATTATGATCCAGGATAATAACTCCTGCCCTTCGGCAAACGCCGGTTTCAGCGTAACCATCCCCGAGGCATTTAACCTGACTGGCATAACTGACTCTGTAAGCTGTTTTAACGGAAACGACGGATCTGTTTTACTTAGTGTTGAAGGCGGAACGCCAGGGTACTCATATGACTGGACTCCGGAAGCAGAAAATACAGCTTACCTGCAAAATTTAAATGCCGGTAATTATTCTGTCATCGTTTCAGATGCAAATTCATGTACTGCCGAAACTTCATTTATAGTTGGAGAGCCCGATGCAGAATTAACAGCTTCTGTTATTCAGACTGAATTTATTCTTTGTTATGATGACTCAACTGCAGAATTTGAACTGACTGTTTCTGGCGGAACACCTCCATATTCAATAAACTGGTCAGATACAGAAGCAAATACGGGATTCCTGAATCTGGCGGAAGAAGGGACTATTTCCCAGTCAGGACTTCCTTCATCAGATTACAGCATTACCGTAACAGATTCGCGGTTCTGTGAAACGACAACAAGTATCAGCATTTCACAACCTGTAAATATTATTTATAGCTTTGAAGATATTGAACCGGCATCATGTAACGGATTTGCAGATGCTTCTGTTGCAATTTCGGCAAACGGTGGAACAGGAAGCCTTAACTATTTATGGGATGAGATGACTTCACCGGTTACAACTACGGTTTATAGCGATATAATTGCCGGATGGCACTACATTACAATTACCGATGACAATATGTGTCAGAAATATGATTCTGTTTTCATCAGCCAGCCGGACATATTAACATCTGATCTTGTTAACGATCTTTATGTTTTATGTTACGGAGATTCTACAGCAAGCACTTCCATAGTTATTTCCGGCGGGACTCCTGATTATACAATTCAGTGGTACAACGAAAGTTTCGAAAATGCCGGGAATTCCCAATGGATAAACGGTCTGGGAGCCGGAGATTACTACTTAAGCATTACAGATTCACATGATTGCTTATATGTTGATACAGTTACAGTAAATCAACCTGACGCATTGACGGCTTCAATGGACAGTATAAATCCTTCATGCTATATGTATCAGGACGGACAAATTTGGGTAACAGTTACCGGAGGAACGCCTGAATATTCATATGATTGGGACAGTCCGGGAGCAACAGATTCCGATACTGCATTCAGTGTGCCTCAGGGAATGTGGCATGTAACAGTAACCGATGCAAACATGTGCCGGATTTATGACTCTGTCTCAGTTGCCCATCCCGACCGGATTGAGATAAGCGATGTTACAACCCATGTTGATTGTAGTGCCTTTATGGGAACATCAACTTTAACAGTAACCGGAGGAACAGTTCCTTACGAATATGCATGGTCAACGGAAGACAGCACATCATCTGTTATTAATTTACCGGGTGGACCTCACACAGTTACTGTTACGGACAATAATTCCTGCTCATTATCTTATGAAATAAATGTCCCCGTAATTGGCAGAAATTATGTGAACCTTTTGCAAACGAATTACATTTTATGTTACGGCGATTATACAGGAGCACTTCAGGTTCAGGTATCCGGACATCCTCCTTACAGCTACAACTGGAACATTACTCCGGCTTCGGACACCTCTTTTTACGACAATCTTCCGGCAGGAGAATATTCAGTTACAGTTAACGACAGTTGGAATTGCATTGGAGATACAACATATACAATTACCCAGCCTGACGAACTTATTATTTCTTTCGCCAGCCAAAATGTTCTTTGCCGTAACGAATCCACCGGATGGATTTCGACAACTGTAACGGGAGGAACAGCAGATTATAGCCTTAACTGGCATCACAACAGCAGCAGTAATTACGATCTTACAGATTTACCTGTCGGGACATACTATCTTGACGTTACAGACGAAAACGGATGTTCGGCTTCAAATTTCATAACTATAACAGAACCTGACTCATCATTATTTGCCGCAATTGCTGTTACCAATACAAACTGTTTCGGTTCGGACGACGGACAGGCTTTTGCTCAGGGACAGGGCGGAACGCCACCTTACTCATATCACTGGACAGGTCCGAATAATCACATTATTGACACCGCAGTAACAGGAATGAATTTATTCCCCGGATATTACAGATTGACTGTCACAGATGCAAACAATTGTAAATATTACACTCAGGCATCTATAGGAGAGCCAGGGCCAATTACCATATCCGTTGATCAATACATGGGGCCGTCTTGCCAGGGAAACTGGGACGGATACATTGCTCTTGATTCTGTTACCGGAGGTACACCTCCTTATTATATCCGAATTTCCGGAGATATGTTCTACCTTGAGCAGGAAAGTTTGTTAGTTGACAGCCTTTACGGCGGCTCATACAGAATAGACATAGTTGACTCTCATAATTGTATTCAACAGGGGAGTTCTTATGTTGTAATTCTTACAGATGCCGACATAGACTGTCTTCAGATACCTGCAGCATTCTCTCCTAACGGAGACGGCTATAATGATGAATGGCAGATAGACAACCTGTATATGTTCCCCAAGATACTTATTCAGGTTTATAACAGATGGGGACAATTACTTTATGAAGGTGGTGCATGGGACGATTTCTGGGACGGGACATATAACGGAAACGTTGTCCCTACCGGCGCATACATTTATCATATTGATATGAATAATAATCTTAAACCACGAACCGGAACTGTAACAATTGTAAGATAATTTCGTTAAAATGATGAAAATGAAAAAAATACTTATATATATTATTCTGCTTGCATTTACAGGCAAAGCTTTTTCTCAGCAAATACCTCTTTACAGTCAGTATCTTGAAAATAATTATATTATTAATCCCGGTGTTGCAGGCTCGGAAAAAAACTATTCCCCGTTAAGATTAAGTGTGCACAAACAATGGATAGGAATTCAGGAATCGCCATCAACACAATATGTGACGTTACACCACCGGCTGGTAAATGACATTATGGGAATAGGCGGAATGATTTTTCATGATTCTTTCGGACCTATACGGATGATCGGGGTTCAGTCAACATACGCGTATCATCTTAAAGTTAATAACAAATTAAGGGTTTCGTTCGGGATAAATGCAATATTTATGCAGTATATAATGAGAATAAGCCAGGATGACTTTTATGGTTACGAGCCGATATTAACCCGGGAACGAACCAGTGTTACTGTTCCGGATGCTAGTTTCGGAGCATACGCTTATTCAAAAGATTACTGGGGAGGAATCTCAATTGCTCACGTTCTTCAGTCTAAAATGAAGATTACCGGAACCTGGATGGACAACTCAAATAAAATGGTCAGACACTATTTCATTATGGGAGGCTACAAGTTCTCCTTTCCCGGGCAGTATAACCTGGAAGTTGAGCCATCTTTTTTAATGAAATTTACAGAAACAACTCCGCTTCAGACAGATGTAAACGTTAAGTTACGTATAAACAAAAGATTTTATACAGGTTTATCTGTCCGTGCAGGTGATTCGTTTGTAACTATGTTCGGTTTCACTTTCGAAGATTACTTCTTCGGAATGTCATATGACTTTACTTTCAGCGATTTGTCAGCACATACAGTTGGTTCCCAGGAGCTTATTTTCGGATGGAATCTCGGGATAAAAACAAAGCAGGGAAGAGCATTTTATTAATAAATGAAATTATTTTATTTTTTATAAGTTTGTATCAAAATTTAATTTATATTTGTAACTAAGTGAAAATTGTTGTTTATACCAATATTTTAACCGCCTTCATATGAAAAGATTTTTACTTGGCTTTGCCTTTTTAGTTCTCGCAACAACAGGATACGTTAGTGCGCAGCAACTTCCTTTATACAGTCAGTATATGCTAAACGATTTCTTTATCAATCCTGCAATTGCCGGAAGCAAAGAATATTCGCCTGTATTATTAAGTATTCACAAACAATGGATAGGGATTAAAGATTCTCCTTCTACCCAAACACTGAGCGGGCACACAATGTTATCAAACAATAACGTTGGTATCGGAGCAATTATCTTTAATGATGATTTTGGCCCGGAGAGTCGTATTGGAATTCAGGCAATTTATTCTTACCATTTCCATATCGACAGGTTGAATAAGATTTCTCTCGGTTTAGCTGCAACAGCATTTCAGTATAAAATGGATCAAAGATTTTTTACGTTGACAATTTATGATGATCCTGCAATAACATATATGGTTGAAAAAACTATCGTTCCTGATGCTACTTTTGGCGTTTATGCTTATGGTAAAAAATATTATGCCGGTATTACTGCTGCTGATCTTTTCCAGTCAAAATTAAAAATAAACCGTAATCTTGATGATAATAAAATGGTTCGTCACTATTTTGTAATGGGCGGATATAAATTCGATTTCCCGAATTCACCACAGTTACAGATAGAACCGTCATTATTAATGAAGATGACTGAAATTACTCCTCCGCAGTTTGATATCAATCTCAAAATGTATTATGACAAAGACTATTGGTTTGGAATGTCTATTCGTCCCGGAGACTCTTTTATAACAGCAATAGGTTTCAAACATAACCAGTATTATTTCGGTTATGCATATGACTTCACTTTCAGCGATTTATCATCTTATACTTTCGGATCACAGGAAATAATCTTCGGCGTTAACATTGGTGAAAATGTACGCAGAAGCCGTTCATTCTTCTAGACCAGAGAAATCAATACTATAAACACATAAAAAAAACCGGAGTTTCCGGTTTTTTTTATGTTGTCTTTAAAATATTACCAATATAATCAAGCAGTTCTTCTTTACCATTTCCGCTTACCGAAGAAGTAATAAAAATTTCAGGAAGAGTTTCCCACGTTTCCGACAATACGGTTTTATAATTATCTATATTTTCTTTTAGTTTTCCTGTTCCTGTTTTGTCTGCTTTGGTAAAAACTATGCAAAACGGGACAGAGTTACTTCCCAGCCAGTACATATAGTCAATATCAATTTTCTGGGCAGGAATACGGCTATCAATAAGTACAAAAAGGCAGACCAGATTCTTCCTTTTCAGAATGTACGAATTTATCATTTTAATAAATTTTTCACGTAAAGTCTTTGGAACTTTGGCATATCCGTAACCAGGTAAATCGACCAGATACCACTGTTTATTAATAACAAAATGGTTTATTTTCTGAGTTTTTCCGGGACTTGATGAAATCTTTGCAAGTCCCTTATTGTTTGTAAGCATATTTATCAACGACGACTTCCCGACATTAGACCTGCCAATAAACGCTATTTCGTTCAGATCATCATCCGGGCACTTCGTAAAGTCCTCATTTGACATCAAATACTCTGCATTTTTTATTATCATAAGTTTCTGTTTTATCTCGTGAGAATTTTCTCAAGTTCATTGTAAAGTTTTTCCTCGTTAAAAGGCTTTGCAACAATATTCATATCTTTGTCAACAAGAAACATCGAAGGGGTTGCATAAATTGCATAGTTAACAACAATTTCACTATCCCAGCCTTTGTAATCGCAAATAACATCCCAGGGCATCTGATTTTCTTCAAGAAAGTTTTTTAATGCGGTCTCATCTGAATCCAGACTAACAGCAACAATATCAATTTTTGCTTCCTTAAAAATATTCCCTGCTGCTGCAAGCCTTGGCATTGTAACCTGACAGTGTTCGCACCATGTAGCCCAGAAAATTATCAAAGTGTAGTCCGATTTCATATCGGAAAGCCTGAAGTCCTTACCCGATATAGCATTAGCTGAGAAATCAGGAGCCTTCTTTCCTACCGATAGTTCTGTATTACTTTTAATCCTTAGCTTAAGACTTTCGTTATCATCACTGCACACATCACCAAATTCAAGACTTAATTCTGCTGCAGGTTCATCCAGACCCAACGACTCAAAACCGGTAAGTATATATTCAAACAAAAAACTGAAAATCCTGGGATCTTCAAAAAAAACATAATCCAGAACTTCCTTACCTGCCAGATAATAAGTATTTGGATCATTACTCTTAAACAGTTTGAAGTAATTTAAAACGACATTGGTGTAAGCATCCGAATTAAGAAGAGCCACATCATTCATCTTAAAACTTTTCAGATAGTTTTTCTTAAGAAACTCGTTCTTTTCATAATCATTTAACTTTGCCGACACCGTAAGTTCCTTAAAACAAACCAGATATCTTCCGGCAAAACTGTCAGGATTTTGCTTAATAACTTTATCAACATTCCTGTTTTTGAGCTTTATTTCGCTGGCCAGTTCTGCCTCCGCTTTTCTCCTGAATTTTCCATCCGGATATATTTCTGTCAATTGACTAAGAACATCTATTTTATAATCGAAAATATAATTCTCAACTATATAAGAATATAGTTGTGTATTTTCTTCGGATCTTACAACCTTTAAATTGTATTGCGGATTTTCAATTTTAGTAGAAATCTCAATATCTTCATTATTATAAATCAAATCGAAATAATCCTGAGTATCAAGAAATATTCTGTACAGTCCTACAGGTTGTTCATCCAGATTATATGTAAAACTGCCGTTCAAATCGGTTCTTATTGTTTCTACGACCTTACTTTCATCTCCAAACTGTGAACACAGATTTACTTCCCGACGCATATATCCTTCTATCCTGCCTTTAAGTGTGTATTGAGCAGTTGCAGCCAAACTCCCCAGCAGAAATATTACAACCAAATATTTTTTCATATTCATAATAATGAGACATCAAAAATAAACTATATTATTAAAAAAAAGGCTGCAACTGAATAATTTCATATGCAGCCTTCAATAATATTACAGAGACCTACTTTTTGCAGGCATCACAATACATGCTCTTTACTCTGGTATTGGCAAATGTCTGGACAGACAATTTATCTCCGGCAAATAGTTTACAGAAATAGTCTTTATCCTGGTTCTTGACTTTTTCCAAAGCATAATAGAAATTATTGGAATGAACTTTATATTCTACTTTTGAGCAAACAGACACGTAGGTTGTAAGTAAAACCAAAGGTACGCGGTCATCATAAATCCATGGTTCCAGCAATTTTATTGCATATTCGTAATCTGCATGATTAATAAAAATACTGGCAAGTTTCAAAGAGTTTTCCCATGTCAGTTCATCAAATCTTATTATTTCCTTAATTTTTGCAAGGCTCTTTATTACCAATGGATGATCATATCCAAGTGAATCCTTGTAAATATCCATAATCTGATACTGAAGTTCAATGTTTAAAAGGTCCACAAGATCAACATTTATAGGAGTATTATAAATCTTGTCTATTCTTGCCTGAAGCTTATCCGTAGTATTGGTATTTTCAAGATCCGAAACAGTAACTTCGCATAAAATGTCATTATAATCAACATAAATGTTCGCATTATCCAATTGGTAAAGATCATCAACTTTTGTCATATAGTCCTCATCCAGAACATCCATAAATACAAACTGGGTTAACCATATCTTATTCATATTAAGTCCTACGTACTCTCTGCCCTGAGGAATTCTCATGTCAGAAACAGCCTTTTCGTTATAACGGCCTTCAACAACTCTCTTAAGAATATATTTTTGTATTGAGAGAGCAAGATCCAACTGGTTTGCATCAACAGCTTTGTTAAACTGATCTACAACATAACGCTGTTCTTTTTCTCCGTCAATATCGTAAGTAATCCAGATCGTAACATCGGCATAACGATGATTTGCCAGAAGAAACTCCATTTCTGTTGATTTTGAGTTAACATAAGCAACTGCGGCATCAAGATCCATTTCACATACTGCATCATAAATAGTTCCTTTTGCATCAGCCTGTAAATCTTTAAGGTTAGGAGCTGTTACTATTGAATCAACAATACTTGCATTCTGGTTTTCCTCTAAAGCCTTAACAATGCTCTGAGCTCTTTTTTTCTGCAAAACGGCATTCTCACTCTGTGTACCTTCAAGTGAAGAGTATGCAGAGATAAATATTTTATTGATAATAAAATCAGGTTCGTTCAAAGCTGCCAAAACAGGAACCATATCATCAGGTTTGTAATTAAATTTACCCTGCTCGAAAGGAATTCTGAAGTTTAATTCTGTTGAAGTTGCAGTAGGAGCATATTCAGGAACACCTGCAGGCAGAAGAGTATCCGGTAATAATCCGATTTTGGGAACAAAGTCATATATTTTTTTGTCAACCCATGACTGTGGAATATTTGCACACACAGATTTTTCTTTAACAACCATTAAATTAATCTCAACATCTTCAGGTTTAAATTCAAGTGGCAATTCGCCCAAAACAACTTCTAGTTTTGTAACTTTATTTTTCTTCCCTTCTCCCTGAGCCTGATTGTTCTTATAAATCTTTTTCGACCACATACGTTTGGTCATATAACCTATATTTACATTAGAGTAATCTGCAATATTCTGACTCTTACATTTATCAAACTGATTTTTCTGAACAATATCAACAGCCAGAGCATCTTTTTTACCCTTCATAAATCTGCGGAACTTCTTTAAGTCATTGTATTTAAATACAATTTCGCCATTGTCATTAATCGACAATCCCTGTTGTAAATCAACAAGATCCGGCATTTTACGGCTTGTTTTTTTACATACTTTATCATCATATGGCTGAAGTCCGTATGCTTTTGTTGTAGGAGGTACAATAAGTTCTCCCTCGGCATAACCTGAATATGATAACGATGCATAGTTCCCCATATAAACAGATACAAAAACCTTTTTACCTGTTTCATCTACTTTTCCGCTTACACCTGCAAAGAAGTATTTCTGTGCCAATAAGTCTTTTGAATATTTTCCGGTTTTCCATCTTTCCAGAATCTGGTCTGCCAGTGATTCATAAGATATATACTCATTGGAGACCCTGATTGTAATACGACCTACAACTTCAGCTCCAATACCTGTTCCACCTGCAGCAATAAGTCTGTCCCTAACAGTTTTATAAGCCCCGCGTCCGTCAAGACTGGCTTCCTGAGATTCTGCCATCATAATTGCATGCTCTCTGGCAGGTTTAATAAAGAAATCATGTGTTTCAAACCCTTCAAGGCCCAATGAATCCATAAAAGTATTAATTTTATAGATCATTACATCCTGAAACAGTTTTTCATTAAATGCTGTAGGGTTAATGGGATCGGTAGAATAAATATCGCCGTCCATAAATGTCTTTTGAGCTTGCAAATTCACTGAAATAGCAAGCATTGCGGTAACAATAAAAATAAAAAGCCTTCTCATTTACGATATTTTATTAGGTTAATATTATTTTTGCCTAAAAATAACAATTATCTTTAATCTAAAAAACATTTATTTGTTTTTGCTATTAACATGTTTTAAACCATGTTTGAAAACCTTAGAATTGATAAATACTTATGGGCTGTGCGCGTTTTCAAGACACGGAATATCGCTACAGAAGAATGTAAAAAAGGCCGTGTTCTTATAGATACATTTCCGGTAAAACCTTCCCGCACAATAAAGACAGGAGACATAATACAAATAAAGGTTCCACCTGTATTAAGAACATTTAAGGTACTGGGCTTAATCGACAAAAGAGTATCTGCTGTTATTGCAAAAGATTATGTCCTGGAAACTACTCCCGAAAGCGAGTTTGAAAAACTGAAGCTTGCCAGAAATACATATGTTCAACACGACAAAGGTGCCGGAAGACCGACAAAAAAGTCAAGAAGATTAATTGAAAAATTTAAAGATGACGAAATATGATAATTGCAGAACAAAAAAGAAAAGAAAATATTATCGAATATATAATTTATATCCGTCAGATTCAGGATATAATAAGAGCTGTCGATTTTGACATTCAGGCTCTTGACAAAATGATAATTAATGAATTCACTGTTAGTGAAAAGATAAAAATAAAAATCCGTCAGTGGTATGCCGATTTAATAATCAGCATGAAGGAGCAAAAAATTGAAAAAGAAGGAGATCTTGATTTTATTAACAGTTTAATTGATAGTCTGGAAAATCTGCATAATGAATTATTAAGCAATTCAGAAGAATATAAGCATGCCGAATTATACCGCTGGGCAAAGCCTAATATTGAAGAATTCAGAGTGCTCTCAGGAAAAACACAATCTTCAGACATAAGAGTATGCATTGATGCTCTTCATAGCCTGTTCCTGCTTAGGATAAAGAAAGAAAACGTTTCTGATGAAACCATGCAGGCAATGCAGACTTTCAGTAATCTTCTGGCTCACATTGCATTAAAATTCAGGGAAAAAGAAAATCAGATATCTGCCGGATTTTAATTGTAATCAGGATCATATTCCGACAAATTCAATATTTTCTGGTAATCTGTTTCATCCATCAGTTCGGGTAAAGTAATATTATTATTCTGCACATAAGATTTCACGATCTGCAGGCCAATCCAGTTTGCAGTTCTTGGCGGACTATCCGGTCCGAATTGTGCGGTAAAAGGAGCACTCTCCACAAACTTTCGGATAGTAAAATAATCTGTAACAAAAAGTAACTTGTTCTCAATAATGGCTGTCCACATATCCCTTTCAAACTTTTTGCAGAATTTCAATTGATCTTCAGTATATTTATTTATTCTGGATTCTTCAAAATGAGGGAACATTGCATGCAGAAAATACAGCCTGCGACCGTTATAAATCATATACTCCAGCAGATTTTCGTTTTTCGGGATAAACGGATATTCATCATCTGCCCATGCGGTCATAACATCAACGGCAATCTGTTCACGGGTCATTTCCATCTTTGAATATTCAGGGATATCCAGCATATTGTACAATTCGCAATCACTACCCAGATATTTATCCAGACCTATCCCGATAAATCCTCCGGTTACGACAACCGAGTGATTAAATCCCGCAACAAAAGACACAATTCTTGGGATTTTAACTTCCGGCCGGTAGTATAAAAGATGTTTAAACCCGCCGGTAAGTTCCTCATTGGTTTTACTCATATCCTTATATAATTGTCCCACGGTTTTTGTGGCCTCAGTAACTGAATAATCGTTAAGAAAAGTTTGCAAATAAGTAAGATACGAAGAATTTTCCACCCCTCCTATTCCGATTATCTCGTAATTATAAACCTCGAAAAACTCTGAATATTTCTCATTAAGTTTCTCAATATTTTTATACGGATCTCCTTCCGGGACATTCTGCAACTCAAGATCAAACCGTTCAACTTCAACAGTCAGGTCAATATCCGAGACATCCACATCCAAAGGATCTCTGCCAACAAAATATCTTACCACAAAAAAAACAGCCACAGCGAGAATTACTAAAGCTGCTATGTAAATTAAATTCTTCTTCATTTTTAATATTACATGAAAAATATTATTATTTTTGTACCTATTGAATTACTAATTTTAAAAACCATAAAGATATGAAAAAAATTATTGTATGCATATTAGCTGTTGTTTTAACAGGAAATATTTTTGCTCAGAAAATATCAGGCGGATTATTTGTTGGCCCGACTATGTCGTGGATGAGTACCGACAGTAAAACAATAACAACTGAAGGGATGAAGTTCGGGTACAATTTCGGAGCACTTATGGATATCAACCTGACAGACAATTTCGCATTCTCTACAGGAATTCAGTTTAACAATATGGGTGGCAACGTTAAATTTGTTAACGGAGCTTACAATATTACTCCTGACGAAGGTGTTGCTTATGATACATTATCAGCCGGCAGTGAAATTAATTACAATCTTAATTACCTTGCTATTCCTGTAGGTTTTAAAGGCAAAACAAACGAAATAGGATACCTTACTTATTTCCTTAAAGCCGGAGTAACACCATTAATTAATATCAAAGCTCTGGGAAACATTGGTGCAGATGAAAAAATTCTTCTCGGAAAAGAAATAAATTTAATTAATGCAGGCTGGCATATTGGCGGTGGTGCCGAATATTCTCTTTCAGGAAACACCAGAGTTCTGTTTGAAATACTTTATACCGGCGGGTTACTTGATATAGACAGTTCGGATGTTTTCACAACTGCTGCATTGGATGCAAAAACAAATCCTAAAGTTGTACTAAGCGACATCCATTTAAAAGTTGGTATTTTATTCTAAAATATTTTTTCAATAAACAATACGCCCGGCCGTTTTTCAGTCGGGCTTTTTAATTATCAAAATTATGAAAACAGCACTGGCACAACTAAATTTTCATGTCGGGAACCTGGAATACAATACTGCAAAAATTATTGACAGCATAATTTCAGCAGAACAGAACGGAGCCGAACTGGTTATCTTTTCGGAACTTGCAATTTGTGGCTACAGTCCTCTGGATATGCTGGAACAAAAAGCATTTGTGGAAAAATGTGTTGCCCAGTTGGACAAAATATGTGCTTACACGAAAAACATTGCTGTAATTGTAGGGTTACCAACACTGAATAAAAGCAGCCGTGGAAAAAACCTGTATAATTCAGCAGCATTTTTGTTTGAAGGGAAAGTTCAGAAAATTTTTCACAAGACCTTGCTCCCCACCTACGATGTTTTTGATGAGTACAGGTACTTTGAGCCTAATGATGTTTTTGAAATTATAGAGTTTAAAACTAAAAAAATAGCAGTTACAATTTGTGAAGACTTATGGGATGAGCAACGCACGTACGGAATATTTGACCGCGAAATGCTTTACAAAAACTCTCCTTTGGAACTTCTAAAAAAATATAAGCCCGATGTTGTTGTAAATATATCAGGTTCGCCTTATTCGTACAATCAGGCAGATAACCGTCAGGAAATATTATTTAAAAATGCTGTAAAATATTCCATACCTATTATTTACGTGAATCAGACCGGAGCAAATACAGATTTAATATTCGATGGCGGCAGCATGGTTATCAATAAAGCCGGCAACACTGTATTACAATGCGAATATTTTGAAGAAGATTTTAAAATTATTGATCTGGATCAGACAGAGAATATTCCTCCGATAAAAAAATCTGGTATTTCAGACAACAAAAGAATCTCATTTATCAGCAAAGCACTTATTTCGGGAATAAAAGATTATTTTGCAAAATCAGGATTTAAAAAAGCGGTTCTGGGATTATCCGGCGGAATTGATTCTGCTGTCACACTGGCACTTGCAATACAGGCACTCGGAAACGAAAACGTAGATGCCTTGCTTATGCCGACAGTATTTTCGAGTAAGCATTCTGTTGACGATTCTGTCGAAATGGTACAAAGATGCAATATCAGACACTATATTATTAATATAGAAAAACTAAGAAACAGCTTTTCCGAAACACTTTCAGAAGTTTTCGAGGGCACAAGGCAGGATGTAACAGAAGAAAACATTCAGGCAAGAATAAGAGGAAGTGTACTTATGGCTTATTCCAACAAATTCGGACATATCGTACTTAACACCTCAAACAAAAGCGAAGCTGCAGTAGGCTACACGACTCTTTACGGTGACATGAACGGTGCTTTATCGGTATTGGGCGACGTTTACAAAACCGATGTCTATTTGCTGGCAGAATATTTAAATTCAGAATACGGGAATATTATTCCGCAGAACATAATTACAAAAGCACCTTCTGCTGAATTAAGACCGGACCAAAAAGACAATGACTCTTTGCCAGAATACGACACACTTGACAAAATTCTTTTCTCGTATATAGAACAGAAAAAATGTGCCGGAGATATTGAGGAATCAGGTTTCGACAGAAAAACGATTGATTATGTTTTAAGAATGGTTAACAATAACGAATACAAAAGGTTTCAGTCTCCTCCTGTTTTAAGAGTCTCGTCCAAGTCGTTCGGCTTCGGGCGACGCATGCCCGTTGTTGCAAAATTTATTTAATATCGGATATGCACTTTACTGTTTTTTTGTATCTTTAGCCGGATAAAAAAATTAATACTTATGAGAAAAATTACCTTATTTTCAATTGCTGCAATTATGATTATTGCATTGGCATCATGCGGAGGCCCCAAATCAGATGTAAAAAAAATGCTTAAAATGTTTAAAGAGTACACCGAAATTGCAGTTAAAGCAACAGAGGACAAAGTGCTTGACGACAAAGAAATAGAAGAATTAAACAAATTAAGCCTCGAAATAGATGAGTTTTCTAAAGTATTGGATGAGAAATACAAAAGCGACTCTGATGCTCAAAAAGAAATGCAAAATTACATGAAGGAAGAAGACAATAAAAAAATCATGGTTGAATACACCGATGCCCTTATGTCATTATGGGATTGTGAAGGTGCTGAAAATCTGGAGTAACAAAAAAACTATTAAGTTTTCAACACATTGTTAGTAAAACTTCTGAAAAAACTGAAATAATATTAATAATTTGTTTCAATTTAAAAAAATATTGCGTTTATTTACACTTTAAATAATTTTATAACTTAAATTTTATCAATTATGAAAAAAATCGCTATTTTACTAAGTTTAGCTGCTTTTATTCTCACTCTTGCATCATGTGGTGGTCCTGAAGCTGACGCTAAAAAAATGATCAAAAAAATCGAAAAGTACACTGAAGTAGCTAAAAAAGCTGCCGAGGATAAAAAACTTGACGACAAAGAAATCGAAGAACTCAAAAACATCGGAAAAGAGTTAGACGATTTTGAAAAAGAGATGGACGAAAAATACAAAGAAGACAAAGAAGGTAAAGAAAAAGTTGACAAGTATCTTGAAGACAACAAAGCTGACCTTGAAAAAGTTTACGAAGACTTCTTTGCAGCTATGATGGCTCTTTACGAATGTGAAGGTGCTGACAAATTAGAATAACATTTAATTGTTAAAAATAGAAAAGACCGTCTTGATAAGACGGTCTTTTTTGTTTTTAACCGGTGTTTCACTTAAGGAATTGATACATTCCGGGAAAAGAAAATTATGTCAAAATAATTCATATTTTTTTGCTGATTTATAAAGATTTAATATCTTTACGCTCGAAATATTAATTTATAAATTTTATATTATGAAAAAAATTGCAATCTTATTAAGCCTTGCTGCTTTTATTTTGACTTTAGCGTCTTGTGGCGGACCAGAAGCTGATGCTAAAAAAATGATGAAAAAAATCGAAAAGTACACTGAAGTAGCTAAAAAAGTTGCTGAAGATCAGAAAATCGATGACAAAGAACTCGAAGAATTAAAAACTCTTGCTAAAGAACTTGATGAGTTCGAAAAAGAAATGGATGCAAAGTACAAAGACGACAAAGATGCTGAAGAAAAAATGAAAAAATTCGAAGAAGACAACAAAGCTGAAATGGAAAAAATTTACGAAGAATTCTTCTCAGCAATGATGGCTCTTTACGAATGCGAAGGCGCAGACAAATTAGATTTATAATATTTTCACAAACTACTTTTAAAAAGCCATCCTTTTCGGATGGCTTTTTTTTTGAATATATTACACGTTAAGAAGCTCGGATCAGTTTCATTATTAATTATTATACACTTCCGGCAAAACAAATCCTGCTACTGTCAGTTATTTTTCCGTGCATCCCGTCATAAACAGGAAGTAAAGCCACTACATTAAACAACAAACCCAAAATCATAGTACACATGATTAACAAAACAAGCAATTAATACAGCCTACTTATATACTATAAACAAAAAAGGCTGTTCCACAGAACAGCCTTAAGAGTCTCAAATAATCTTAATTTATAGTGTGTCTGCTGTCAGATCTTCGTACTCAACTTCGAACTGACCTCCCGTTATTGATTTTGTCTCATTATTGCTATCAAGATAATTGAAAAAGAATGTGCCGCGAAGAATTTTGTCGGTGCTGTTATTCTCAATTACTGTAACAGAACCATTCACAGCCGGGAATTCATAAAACCCCTGTTGAAACTTTGCATATACAGGGCCGTCAGTTGTAATATAATGTACCCCTGCTGTAATTGCAGGAGACATCCATATTGAGACACTTTGCCAGGCTTCTGCCCTGTCACACTCTCCGTTTACAAATAACATAGAATCATTTCTGTAAGCCAGAACAGTTGCAGCATTCCATGTCTGAACTGCATCTGTAAAAATAAAGAGATTGTTAAATGAAGTGGTATCTGTTGTGTTATAATACTGGTAAGGTACATTTGTAAAAGTACCGTCACTAATAGTTTTAAATGTATTATCAGATGTACGGTAAGCTTTAAAACTGAAAGTCCCGCTTATAGACTTTGCTTCTTCGTTTATTGAAGATATACGCACAAAACCTGTCCCGTTCTCATTGTTTGATGTAGAGTACCTTGTAGCACCGGCACTCATATTAGGAATAAACTCTGCATAATTTCCATTGGTTGAACTAAGTGTATATTCTCCCAATTCGGCAGAATTGATATTTAGAATAATGGTTTGCCCGTTGGCAGAAGTTCCATATACTTTAATGCTGTGGTCTGTAATCACTGCACGGGGATCAGGAGTTCTCCAGTTGGTGGAATTTACCAGACTATACATAACCGGGGTTTGCTCAGGGCCAGTACTGCTACCTCCACATGATGTAAAATATATTGCAGCAACAATAAAAACAGAAATTATTACCAGTTTCTTATTCATAATAATTTTTTTACAAACTTACATTATTAAAACAACATTTCAAAACGCAATATTACAGGGAATCCTCCGGTAATTACGCTTTTATTCATAACGCAAAAATAAAAAAAAGGTTGATTCTAAAAGCGATGTTTTAACAAACAATAATTTTGAATTGCTCCTATGACAGGAATTAGCTTAAAAATATTATTTTTGCATTGCATTTAAAAATACAAAAAATGGGATTACATTGCGGAATTATAGGTATTGCAAACTGTGGAAAGACCTCAGTTTTTAACTGTATGTCAAACACCAAAGCCGAAACTACAAGTTTTGCTTTTTCAAGCAACAAGTCGAATATAGGAGTTATTAATGTTCCTGATGCAAGACTTAAACAACTCGAGAAATTCCAGAAAACAGAAAAACTTGTTCCGGCAACCGTTGATATAATTGATATTCCCGGTTTAACAAAAGGGTCCAGTAATGGCGAAGGTGTGGGAAATACATTTTTGGCAGATATCCGCAATGCCGATGCTTTAATACATGTTCTGCGCTGCTTCGACGATGACAATCTTCCGCATATTGACGGTTCGGTTAATCCGGTAAGAGATATGGAAACCATTGATCTTGAGCTTCAGGTTAAAGATATTGAATCGGTAACCAAAAAGATTGCACGTATGGAGAAACTTGTAAAAGTAGGTGATAAAGATGCCAAAGCTGCAATTGAAGTGCTTAAAGTTTATCAGGATCATCTCGAAAACATGCAAAATGCCAGAACCGCACCTGTTAAAGAAGAGGACAGAAGATATGTTGCAGATTTATCTTTACTTACAGCAAAACCGGTTATGTTTGTCTGTAATGTTGATGAATCGTCAATGGTTACCGGAAATAAATATGTGGAAGCTGTAAAAAATGCTGTCACAGAAGAAGGCGTTAAAATTTTAACTGTTGCTGCTGCATTGGAATCGGATATTGCAGAATTGGAGACGGACGAAGAAAAACAGGAATTCTTAACCGACTACGGACTTACAGAGCCCAGTGTTAACAAGATAATCCGAGAAGCATATGACTTATTAAATCTGCATTCGTTTTTCACTGTAGGTCCAAAAGAGATAAAGGCCTGGACAATAAAAAAAGGAATGACTGCTCCCGAAGCTTCCGGCGTAATTCATAGCGACTTACAACGTGGATTTATTCGTGCCGAAGTAATGAAGTACGAAGACTTTATAAGTTTCGGATCGGAAGCTGCCGTAAAAAATGCAGGTAAATTTCATGTCGAAGGCAAAACTTACGTAGTTCAGGACGGCGATATTATGCACATAAGATTTAATGTTTAAAAAATGGCTCAACAAATTTCTATACCCAAAGGCACAAGAGATTTCGGTCCTGCCGAGATGAATAAAAGAAATTTTATCTTTAAAACCATACAATCTGTTTTTAATAAGTATGGCTACTCTCCTATTGAAACTCCGGCAATGGAAAACCTTTCCACATTAATGGGAAAATACGGAGATGAAGGAGATAAACTTTTGTTCAAGATTCTGAATTCAGGCGATTATACAGTAAATGTAAAACCAGAAGACTTCAACAGTCAGAATCTTTCAAAAATCACAGGTTCAATCTCTGAAAAAGGTTTAAAATACGATCTCACAGTTCCTTTTGCACGATTTGTTGTTCAGCATCGTAACGAAATAAGCTTTCCTTTTAAGAGATACCAGATTCAGCCTGTATGGCGTGCCGACAAGCCGCAAAAAGGACGTTACCGCGAATTTTATCAGTGCGATGTTGATGTTATCGGCTCAAACTCATTATTAAATGAATTTGAACTGATGCAGATTATTGATGATATTTTTTCTGAACTCAAAATAAACGTCACTATAAAAATCAACAACCGTAAAATACTCTCAGGAATTGCCGAAGCTGTTGGCGAAGCAGATAAATTCATGGCAATTACGGTTGCTATTGACAAAATTGACAAAATCGGTACTGAAAAGGTTTGTGAGGAGTTAAGAAAAAATGAACTTTCCGAAGATGCTGTTCAAAAGCTGATTCCGATTCTCGAAAACAAACGCGACACATCAGGCAGTATTGAATTTCTTGAGAATATGCTGAGTGCAAGCGAAACAGGACTTAAAGGGATAGAAGAAATCAAAACTGTTTTTGAATACCTTAATTCAAATCCGCTGAAAACAAAAGTTGAACTGGATTTAAGCCTTGCCCGCGGATTAAATTACTATACCGGAGCAATATTCGAGGTAAAAGCCAATGACATCGAAATAGGAAGTATCTGTGGCGGAGGACGTTACGACAATCTTACCGAAATATTCGGGCTTAAAGATATTTCAGGTGTTGGTGTCTCATTCGGAGCCGACCGTATTTATGACGTAATGGAACAATTAAAAGCATTTCCCGAAGCAACTGCAAAGTCAAGTGATGTTTTATTTGTAAACTTCGGCAAAAAAGAAGAAGCTGTTTGCCTTAAACTGGCAAAAACACTTCGCCAAAACGGAATAAGTTGTGAGGTTTATCCCGAAAAAGCAAAACTCGACAAACAATTTAAATATGCCAATAACAAAAATATCAGTTATGTTGCAATAATCGGCGAGAATGAGCTGAACGCAGAAACAGTTACAATTAAAAACATGGCCGAAGGTAAGCAGGAAAATATATTGTTTTCTGAACTGTCCGGATATTTCAACAGCCAGCTTTAATCAACTCATTTAATCCGGGAAAATGTAAAACGGCCTGATTATAATTTGTGCAAGCTTAAAACCACACTGATTGTTACAATAAGTCTGAAACTTCTACAGAAAATAATGTTTTGTTATTTGAGAAAAACAGCCTCCCGTCAATTATTATCTGAAAAGAAGAATTAAACAGCTCTGATATAACATTACCGTTTAGATCTGTAACATACAAATCTTTCCCAGACTTAAACAACATCATATTTTCATCTGAATAAGAATCACGCACAATTGAGTCTTTGCTATATTCGCCTGCAATGTTAAGGCCGTCATCAAGCAAATAAACTTTCCCGCTTTTACCTATAACAGCAAAATCAATATCCTGAACAAGCTTAAAACTTCTTGCTGTTTCATCATAAATGTATAAATCTCTGATGCTAATTAACCTGCCATAATCAGAAAATTCATCAGAAGTTTTTGATTTCTCAGCCAAAATATTTCCATCACTCAGTGAAATCAGGAAAAGACTGTTCTCTGATGATATCAAAACTTTCCCGTTGTTTGCACGATAATCAGTAATCATTTTTATTTTTTCGCCGAAACTGACAACATATTTAAAATCTCCGTTAATTTTATCATAGACGACCAGATATGGATTTCCTCTATTTAACATCTTTTTATTTGACGCTACAAATCCGTAGTTTATTACATAAAGGCAACTATCATCGGTAAACACGGAACTCATGCCTGTTTCTTCATATGGCACTTCTTTTTCCCAAACAGTTGTCAGATTTCTAAAATCTAAAGAGCATATCTTTGTTGATGTGGCAAAGTATATTATTCCTGAATCATATAAAATATGTGAGCCTGTTGTATAAACGGTCTCAGGAGTTCCGTAAGAATAAAAACCGAAACCTGTAATAGCTGCTGAAATTGCACCTACAGCAGTAATCAAAAGATCCTGCCCGGTATATTTTGCATCAACTACGAACGAATTATCCACAGGGATTTTCCATCCTTTACCATTGGCATAATTATACGATGATAAAAATTTTGAGCCAAGTATTACAACAGAAGTATCATCAGAAACAGCATCACGAATCACCCAATCTTTATCTGTTGGTTTTACCCATATACTATTCCCGGTTTCCAGATTAACAGCTTTCACCGAGTGAATCTCACTACTCATTGTCTCGGTAATGTATGATATCGCTGTCTTATTATCTGATCTGACAGCGACAACCGGATTGTTTATTTTCCAGCACTTTTTCCACGTATAAATATCTCTGGCTATATATTTTAAGCCCTCACTATACATTATCTTATTGCCGGATATTCTCAGATCGGTATAATCCGAATAATTAAATTCTCTTATTACAGGCTGGGTTCCGGAAATAAAATCATAAATCATGGCAAACTCCTGATACCTGTTCTGCGGATATTTCTTTTCGGGACTTTTCAAAAATACAAGATACTTTGAGGTATCACCGAAGCTTTCTTCCAGTTTATTAATACTTTTTATTTCTCCGGGTAATTCGTGGCCAACAACATAAATACTGCTGTCTTTAAGATAATTTATTCCCGCTGTTTGTTTTACCGAGTTAAAGTTTATTTTATATGACTGAGCATATGCAAAAATTCCCTGAAAAATAAAAACTGAAATCAATACTCTTTTTAAACAAACCATATCAATTATTTATATAATTTTTTGATCTTCAAAACTATATAAATTTCTATCATGTATCAAGTAAAATTTTTAGAAATCAAGCTGAAATATTCTACCTGCAGATCAGAAAGTTATTATCTGATAGTTTTTAGTTCCCTGCCATACGTCTTGCTTCTTCCTTTCTGGCTTTGTTTGCTTCAAACAACGGCTTTACTTCCGGCTTTTCTATCTCCAGAATTGTAAAGACCCCCAATACTGTTCCAAGTGGAGCATTCATACAGGCGATACCGGATATAACCATGCAAAAAATACGGTTACGGCGCTCTTTAAGGTATTTACCGCATAAAATACTCATTATACCCATTGCTACTACCAATAAAAATCCAAAAAGTCCGAATATTAAAATAACGCCTCCTGTAATCTGCATTTCTGCTCCTCCTGAATGACCTCCGGAAACAATCATCCCGGCTCCCATTACTACATAAATCAACACAAACAAAGATGCAAAAATCTTCAAGCCTCCCGAAATGAAGTGAAATATTGCAATCGTATCAAGATTGTTCCTCTGTTCCATAATCTTTTGTATTTTCTGTTTCTGTAAAATTAATATTTCCCGTTTGATCTGATTCTGTTTCTTTGACCGGTTTTACCTTATACCTTGCAAGTTCCCGTATTTTTCTGAAACCATAAATATACATAAAAATAAGATAAATTACAAACACCAGCAACAACCAGTCGTAACCGGCCATAATAACAAAATCGTAAAATCCGTGCAATAACCATGGAACAACAAACGCCAGAGCCAGATAAGATGACCTGCGCCATGGATTAAACTTTGCCATTCCGAGATAATATCCCATGGAAATACCAAATATTGCATGAGCCGGAACTGCTGTAACTATACGTATTAATCCCGTCCCGATTCCACCATCAAAAACATACATTATATTTTCAACAAGAGCAAATCCCATAGAAACAAAAACTGCATAAACAATTCCGTCAAATCTTTCATCAAAATGTCTGCTGCGCCATACCAGCAAAAGCACAACCAGGTATTTAAACATCTCTTCCACAAATCCTGCCTGAAAAAAGGCTTCGTAAACAGATCTCTGTATGCCGTTCAGATAAGGAAGCGGGAAACCGGAAAACATGCCTGTTATCAAAACCGGAACAACGGAAAACATCCCTCCTGCTAAACTTAAAGTAAGCAACCAGAATGGTTCTCTGTTAAATTTGTCTCTTACATAAATATAAATCGTAATAATTAAAACAGGTGCTATAGCCAGCGATAAATAGGTAAAATAAATCATATTCTGTTTTTTAGTTAAACCTTATTGAATCTGCAGGGCTGATTCTTGAAATAATCAATGATGGAAGAATCATCATTAAAACCGTTACAACCATTGTTCCCGCATTAAGAATTAAAATATGCAGGAAATTCAGATTTACAGGAACAGTTGCGACATAATACGATTCAGGGTCCAGAGTTATAACACCTGTGTACATCTGAATCAGACACAGACTTATTCCGACAACATTTCCTATTATCAACCCTTTCCCGATAAGAAATCCTGAAATATAGATAAATACTTTCTCTATCTGAAAGTTCTCAGCACCCATGCTTTTGAGTATCCCTATCATGTTTACCCTTTCAAGAATAATCACCAATAACCCGGAAACCATATTAAACCCGGCTACACTTACCATTAATATTAAAATTACCCAGACATTAATATCAAGCAATGACAACCAGTCAAAAATCCCCGGATACTCTTCACTGATATTTCTGACTTTAAGCATGCTGCCATCGGGACTGAAATTATTACCCACAATACGATTAATATTTTTTTCGTATTCTGTTATTTTTGAAAAATCATCAACATGAATTTCAAATCCTGTAATCTGGTCATCTTCCCAATCGTTAAGTTTTCGCAAATGTTTAATATCAACAAAAACAAATAATTTGTCAAGATCTTCAAGCTGGGTATTGTAAATTCCTGCAACTGTAAACTTTCGCATTCGCGGCGGGTCCTGAATAAAATACGCGGCAAAGCTATCTCCTTTCTTCAACTTAAGAGCATTTGCAATGTATTGTGAAATTACAACATTGTTAGATTTAACAGAGTCCGTTATAACTAATGTATCTCCTTCAACCATATACTGGTTAAAAAATTTCCAGTTAAAATCACGGTCAATCCCCTTAAAAACAACCCCGTGAAGATAATCTTCGGTTTTAAGAATTCCTGCCTTTACGATAAACTTATTTATGCTCTCTATACCTTTCATGCCGGAAATTTTCCCTACCCAATCCTGATTTTGGGTTATCGGCAAAGTCTCGTAAGATGTATTGTTATCGTAATTTACAATTTGAATATGAGCCCCGAAACCTATTACTTTCCCGGAAATTTCCTTTTTAAATCCTGTTACAATAGAAACCGCCAGAATCATCACCGCCAGTCCAATAGCAATACCGCCAACAGCAACAGCAACAATAGGTCTGCTGAAACTGTTTGCCGAATGTCTTTTACTGACAAGCCTGCGTGCAATAAATAATTCAGTGTTCAATACAGTATTTTTTTGTAAAAATAGAATTATTTTTGAGATGGTGCAAAAACAAAAAATAAAGTTGTTTTAATGCAAGCTACCTGCAAATAATGGTTCAACACCATTTATATTACCATAAATATATGTACAACCGGAATATTCCGTTTACCCGGACACAAAACTTAATCGTGTTTTTAATAATTCCCTAACGGTCTGTTTTTCCCATTCGGTAATTACTTTTAGCCAACTGTATTCTATCCACTGCCAACTGTACATCAACAAAAAATTATTAATCCGGATAATATAATTTTGAGCTCTGTAAAAACATGTATTCTAATTTTTTAACATTTATAATTATGAAAAAATTATCAAAAGCAGTACTTTTTTCAATTGCATTTTTATTTTTGGGGAACTATTTATTTTCACAAATGCCACTTTTGGACTGGGCATATAGTTTCGGATCATCTTCCGGAGATATAGCTTACGGACAAACAACAGATGCTGCAGGAAACATTTACACTGTCGGAGCTTTCAAAGGGGTAATGGACCTTAATCCGGGACCGGAGTTCCTGATGGTATCTTCAGCAGGGGATTATGACATATTTATCCAGAAACTTGATCCTTCAGGAAACTTGTTATGGGGGAAACGTATTGGCGGTATCTGGGGAGATCAGGCATATGATGTTGCTGTGGACAATTCCGGCAATGTTCTGGTAACCGGAGGATTCAGGAATACTGTAGATTTTGACCCGGGATCGGGAATCACAAACCTTGTTGCAGATAACACATTCCAGTCATTTTGTGTATTTGTCCTTAAACTCGACAGCAATGGAAATTTTCTATGGGCCAGAAAAGCAGAAACAACAACTATCGGATATGGAATTGATACCGATAATGCAGGAAATGTATATTCGGCAGGTTATATGGGAGCCGGATGGCTTGACTTCAATCCTGGTTCGGGGACATCAACAATTGCAGGCGACATATTCATATGGAAACTGGATGCAAGCGGGAATTACGTATGGGCAAAAGGATTGTATGATGCCGGTTCGTCAACAGCCCTTTCGGTAGGAATACACGGTTTGCAGGTTGACGGCTCCGGCAATGTTTACACTTGCGGCTCATTTGATGAAACTCAGGATTTTGATCCCGGAAGCGGAGTCACAAACCTCGTCTCAATGGGATCACAGGATGCCTACCTGTTAAAACTGAATAGTGCCGGAGCTTTTCAGTGGGTAAAACAATTTGGAGGCAGCAGTCTGGATTATGGAAATGCATTGCACAGAAGCTCATCAGGCGATTTGTACATGGCTGGACTTTTCATGGGGATAGCTGATTTCGACCCCAATTCCGGCACCGGTCAGTACGCCTTTCAGTCTGCCGGCAGCCTTGATATCTTTGCACTAAAAACAGATGCAAACGGGAATGTGTCCTGGGCAACCGCTTTTGGAGGTCCTGCAATGGAATATATTGGTGATATTTCCGTAAATTCACTAAATGAGGTATGCGTTACCGGCACATTTCAGGAAACAGCAGATTTCAATCCTGACCCTGTTGAAACATATGAAATAACCTCGGCAGGCAACAAAGATATATTTATTGAGAAACTTGATGCCAACGGACAGTTCCAATGGGTAGAAACTTATGGCTCTTCTTCCGCTGATAACGGATGGTCTGTCATTTTCGGTACAGGAAACTGTATTTACGCGGCAGGAGATTTTTGTTCAACAATTGACTTTGACCCTGCCGAAACTACATTAAACTTAACATCTGCCGGATTAGGAGATATTTATGTTATTAAATACAATGAGTGCTCAGATTCCGAATCTGAAATAAGTCCTGCTGCATGTGAAAGCTATACTTCTCCAGGCGGGAATTACACATGGACACTAAGCGGGACATATTATGACACTATTCCAAATGCAGGCGGATGTGATTCCATTATTACTATAAATCTCACAATTAACTACCATACTACCGGAACAGATGTAATAACAGCATGTGATTCTTATGAGTGGATTGATGGGATTACTTACACTTCGGATAATTCAACAGCTACGCACACAATTGTAAACGGAGCTGTTAACGGATGCGACAGCATTGTAACTCTGGATCTTACAATAAATCATTCTGTTACAGGTACAGATATAATCTCAGCATGTGATTCTTATCAATGGATTGACGGAGTTACTTACACCTCGGACAATTCAACAGCAACATATACAATTACCAACGGGGCAGCTAACGGTTGTGACAGCATTGTAACTCTGAACCTTACAATAAATCATCCTGTTACAGGAACGGATATTATTCAGGCATGTGATTTTTATCAATGGATTGACGGAGTTACTTACACCTCGGACAATTCAACAGCAACATACACAATTGCCAACGGGGCAGCTAACGGTTGTGACAGCATTGTAACCCTGTATCTTACAATAAATCATCCTGTTACAGGAACGGATATTATTCAGGCATGTGATTCTTATCAATGGATTGACGGAGTTACATACACCTCGGACAATTCAACAGCAACATACACAATTGCCAATGGGGCAGCTAACGGTTGTGACAGCGTTGTAACCCTGAACCTTAGTATTCTTTCTGCAGACAATTCAGTTACAACAAACAACAACACTATTTTATCCAATGCTATTGGGGCAGAATATCAGTGGCTTGATTGCGACAATAATTACATATCAATTCCCGGAGAAACAAATCAATTATTTACAGCACTTACAAACGGAAATTACGCCGTTGAAGTAATTCAGAACGGATGTGCCGACACCAGTTTGTGTGTAAGTATTACAAATGTATATATCCCTGAAAATGATTCAGATAACCGGATACTGATTTACCCCAATCCTGGCAGTGGCATTTTTACAGTAGAATTATCAAATATTGAAAACAATACTGTAATTTTGTCTGTTTATAATATTTTAGGCGAAATTATAGAATGTGCAATTACTGAAAAGGAAATGAACATTATGGATTTGTCAGAACAACCAAAGGGAGTTTATTTCGTCAAACTGGAAATTCAGAACAGTAATATAACCAAAAAGATAATAATACAATAAATGATTAACCCGTCTCATAATATCTTTAAAAAGGCATGGCTACGGCTATGCTTTTTTTCATTGTTTTCGGCCTGCTTATACGGGCAGACAGTGGCACAATCAGAATCTGAAACTGACAGTCTTATAAAGATTGTAGAAACATATCCACATGACACAAATACAGTAAACGCATTATATAAATTAAGTATCGGGTACCTGTATTATGATAAATCAGAAGCTTCAAAATATGCCTTTGAGGCATTGGACTTATCAAAAAAACTTAATTATAAAAAAGGAAAGGCATTGTCTTACGCAGCCATCGCCAATATAGGAAATGTTTACGGAGATTACAGCAAGGCTGTGGAATTCTATTTAAAAGCAATTGAGATATTTGAAGAATTAAATGACAAACTTACACTTGGAAAATTACACGGTTATCTGGGCGACGTTTACGGTTTTATAGGTGGGAATGATTTTAACCCGGAAATAAATAGAAGATCAGGTCTGAAACATCACCTGAAGTCAATTGAGTATTTGCAGGAATGTGATAACAAGCCTGAACTGGCAAGAGCATATTCGTCTCTGGGGAATGCTTATGTTATTGTGGATAGCCTTGACAAAGCTAATTACAGTTATAACAAATCCCTCGACCTGCTAAAAGAATATCCCGATATATTTACAAGCATTGCGGCTAATACCGGAATAGCAGGCGTATATTATAAACAAAAGAAATATGACGATGCTGTAGCAAAATATCAGCAATGTTTATCCGGCATTCCCTACTCCGGAGAATTTGACAACAACATTTCAATTATTCTTCACGATATGTCAATGTCTTTTCTGGAATTGAAAAGGTATAACGAGGCAATACAAGCTTTGGACAGCTCTCTGGCAATATCGCAAAGAATAGGTGACGTGCGGGGTATAAGAATGGCATATTCTGGGCTGGATAATGTCTATTATGCCATGGGTGATTATAAAAAAGCTTATGAGGCATTTAACGAATGGGTCACACTGGAACAGGATCTGCTTAGCGAAAACACTCAAAAACAAATAAATGAATTACAGGAGAAATATGAGTCCGAAAAAAAAGAACTTGAAATTACAGACCTTAACCTTAAAAATCAGAAACTTGAATCTAAAATCTATGAAAGAAATATTATAATAGGCTTATCTACCGGAATCTTTGTCCTTATTATTCTATTAATTCTTCTTTACATAAAACACAAACAGACAAAAGAGTTAAAGAAAAGATCCGAACTTGAACACAAAGCCCTGAGGGCACAAATGAATCCGCATTTTATTTTCAACAGTCTTAACAGTATCCAGAGAATGTTTATGGAAGGAAACTTCGACATTGCCAATGATTATATGGGTAATTTCGGACAATTGCTAAGAATTATTCTGGAAAACAGCGGCAAATCTCACATTAGTGTCAAAGACGAAATAAACACATTAAAATTATATCTTGAAATAGAGAAAATGCGCACAGACGAAACGATCAGTTATGAAATAAATGTTGACCCAAAGATTGACATTCTTAACTCTTACATGCCTCCGCTTATTATTCAGCCATTTGTGGAAAATGCAATCTGGCATGGTATATTGCCAAATGACAGTAACGGGAAAATCATAATTGACATACTGAAGAAAGATGAAAAAAAACTGATTTGCACAATAACTGACAATGGAATAGGAATAAACCATAGTCTTAAAATGAAAAAAAATGACAATCATATTTCCAAAGGAATGAAAATAACAAGAGAAAGGCTTAACAACATTCATTCTGTTATTGCAGAAGAGCTTGAAACCGGCGGAACAAAAATCACAGTATTAATCCCTGTAACAAAATGATAAAAGCAATTATAATAGATGATGAGAAAGATGCCAGATTTGTTTTAAGAAATCTTACAGAAAAATATTTTAACAATATCAGGATAATTGACGAAGCTGACGGAATTGAAACCGGGTTAAAGACGATTGAAGACAACAAACCCGATTTGGTATTTCTGGATATTCAAATGCGAAAAGGTACAGGCTTCGACTTGTTAAAAAGAATAAAAAATGTGGATTTTGAAGTTATTTTCATAACTGCACACAATCAATATGCTGTTGATGCTTTTAAATTCAGTGCTCTCGGTTATTTACTCAAACCTATAAAAATTACAGACCTCAGGGAAGTAATAGAGAAATTTGAAAAAAATCTAAATTCTTCAAAAAACAATATTAATCAGAGATTAAAAGTATTAATTGAAAACTATGGGAATGAGGGAGAAATTCACAAACTTATTATCAACACTCCCGAAGGCTTTCAGGTTGTGAAGTTAAAAGATATTATCAGATTGGAAGGTGACAGAAATTATACTCATTTTATAGTAATGAACAACAGCAAAATTACAACAAGCAAAAACCTTGGAGAATACGAAGAGCTGTTGAACGGTTTCGGTTTTTTCAGAATTCATCAAAGCACTATCATCAGCCTTAGACATGTAACAGGATTTCAGAAAGGTGACGGTGGCATGATAAAAATGACAGACGGAGAAAGCCTTAAACTCAGCAGACACAGAAAAGATGATTTTCTTAAGAGGTTTATGTAAATATGATGTTTTATTACCCATTGTTGCAAAACTATTGCATTGTAAAGTGATACAATATAAATTTATCTGAAAATAACAACTTAGCTAAAATATCATTTAACGCAGCAAACCCGGAATTATTTATTTTTGCAAACAGCATATAAATAAACTATATTTGCTTTTATATAATAAATAAAGTTTATGAAAAAGCTTGTTTTATCTCTTTGTTTATCAGTTATAATGTCTGCCCTTATTGCTCAGCAATTTACAAATTTTTATTCAGGATACCGTGAGAATTACTCAGTCGTATCTGATGATAGTTCAATTTATGTTGGTTGTGGAGGGGTAATAAATATTTACAGAAAAGATGGAAGTTTTAAAGCAATTAAACCTGTAACATTCGGCTTAGTATATTCCTCAGTAAGAGACTATAGCGGTAATATATGGTTTGGGATCTACTCTTATATTTCAGGTGATGAAAAAGGAGGCCTTTTAAAATATGATGGCAATACATGGGAGTTTATTCCTCTGAATAATCCTGTGAATGAATATTGTTTGAATGATGTTACCTGTGATTTGAATAATAATATTTGGGTTACAATAAACAGTTATGCAGGCTTTGGGGCTTTAATTGCAAAATATAACGGAACGGAATGGACAAATTATCATGTTTTTGGTGATAGTGTTACATTAAATGATGCAACACAAATTGTTTGTGACACCAACAATATTATTTATGCCGGAATCACAAGCAATTATTCGGGAGGCTCAAACGGAATAATTGCTATCAGCGAAACGGACACTGTAATTTATACTGCGAGCAATTCTAATCTGGAAATAGCCTGCAAGCATTCTTCTTATGTTGACAGGAATAATAATGTATGGTTCGGAGGATGTTATAAAAAGTTAAATCGTTTTGATGGCGAAGAGTGGCATCAGGAAGCTCAGGATACAGTTCCTGGGTATTCTTTTTATTCAATTTATCAGGATACTGCCGGATACATGTGGTTAGGAACTCCCGGAGGTTTATTGGTTGAAAATGAATCAGATTGGGCAGAACATCTTGCAGGAGAAGAACTCATTTTTGATTACATCTATGACATAGCATCTGATAATGAAGAAAATATATGGATAGCAACTTCTAATAATCCCGGAGCAGATGATATGAGGAAAGGATGTCTTACTAAATACGATGAAGACGGATTCCATAATTATTTCCCTAACACACACATAGGAAGACCAAAACAAATAAATTTTATTAATAATAAAACCTACACATACAGTTACTCCCCTTTATCTGTATTTGACGGGAACACATGGGATATAGATCATCTTAAATATCCGAGAGCAATAGCAGGAGACGCTGATGGCAACACATGGATAGGAACTACCGATGGGCTGTATAAGTTAACATCTGGAAATATTTATGAACAAATAGAAGTTCTCTGCGATGATACAATTTCTTCGGTGCAGTGCATCGGAACACTTGAAGATATTGTTTGGGTAATAGCCAACGGATCTGATCTTTATAAATTTAGTGAAAACGTCTGGACAAAAACAAACATGACCGGACATGGGTTATCATCCGCATCCAGAATATTTATAAGAGATGAGAATGAGATATGGGTAACTTCTCTTAACTCTACATTTAAATACGACGGAAACCAATATACAATTTACGACACTACTATTGGATTTCTACCGCACCAGTATATTAATGATATTTGTTTCACAGGTGACAGTATATGGTTCGCAACAAGATACGGGGCAGTATTAATCTATAATTCAGAACTGAGTTTTCATTGTAACGACTCAAGTTTTTCTTCAGGATACAGTAATTTACAAACTGTTCAGGTTGATAAAAACGGACTTATATGGTTTGGAAATAAAAAAGGAGCCATGACTTATGATGGCGAAAACATAACTTATATTCAACCCTCAGGTCATGAAGAAGAGATATATACCATTCGCGAAGATCCTGAACGGAATCTTTGGTTCTGCGGAGAAAAAGCAGTTTCAAAATATACCTTTGATAACAGTAATGTCGGGGAATTTAAGAAAGATAAGATTTTTTTACAGATATTCCCTAATCCGGCAAACGAATGTGTATCAGTGTATATTCCTGAAAACAATAACACAGAGACACTTGAAATTTATACAATTACCGGCAGTCTTCTGAAAACTTTTGCAGTTAATTCCGAGAATAACAAAATATCTTTAAAAGATATAAAACCAGGAATCTATTTTCTTAGAGCACAAAAATCAGGTATGAGTGCGAAGCTGGTTGTTAAGTAATATATTCTGCAAGCTTAATTCTGCAACAATATTTTTGCATTTTCAATTGCCTGAACGCTAAGTTTTTCACCGCTTATCATAGATGCTATTTCCGTTAAGCGTTCTTCTTCGCTCAAAACTTTTATTTTAGTAAAGCTACGGTTATCATCGCTGTTTTTGTAAACCTTGTAGTGAGTTTTTCCCATAGCAGCTACCTGCGGAAGATGAGTTATGCTTATAACCTGAAAATCTCCGGCAAGTGAGTTCATTATTTTACCCATTTTTGATGCAATTTCGCCGGAAACACCTGTGTCAATTTCATCGAAAATGATTGTAGGAACAGAAGCTGCCTGTGCAATTACCGATTTTAATGTGAGCATCAAACGGGAGAATTCTCCTCCGGATGCAATTTTTTCAAGTTGCTGAGGCGGAATCGCTTTATTGGCAGAGAACAGAAAACTTATATTATCAAATCCCTGAACAGCAGGCTCTGCACTCTTTTCATTCTTAACGTTGAAAACAGCATGTACTATTCCAAGCTCTTTAAGAATACCTGTTATCTCTTTTTCAATTGCAGGAAATGATTTTTCGCGTTTCACACTCAGCGAATCAGCCATTTTCTTTACTTTTTCAAAGCTTTTATTCTGATCTGCAGTCAATGTTGAAATCTTTTCTTCCAACTCTTCAGCATTGTTCAGATACGATTTGTATTCCTGATATTTTGTTTTAAGTTCAGCAATATCCGAAGCCTGATGTTTTAATAAAAGCTTGTTGATAAGATCTATCCGTGCATTAAGTTTTTCAAGTAAAGGCGGATTTATTTCTGCTTTTTCAGCATCAGAGCTTAGCTGTTCGCTTATGTCGCGCAGTTCAATAATTACGGAATCCAATCTTTCACTTATTATTCCGGCATGTTTGTATTTTGGAGAAAGTCTTGAAACAAACGATTTTGCTTCCCTTAGTAAGGTCTCTGCCGAGATTTCTTCCGATTCAAGAGCATTTAATGCATTACCCAATGCTGATTTTATTTCGGTTGCATTTTCGAGTAGCAAAGATTGTTCTTCCAGATATCCGAGTTCTGCATTATCTCCAAGTTTGGCAGATTCAATCTGCTCTGCCTGAAATTTATAGTAGTCTGTTTCCTTTAGTGCTGCGGCAAGTTTCTTTTTTGTAGCTTCAAGCTCTGACGAAACACTGCTGTATTTCTGAAATTCAGCCTGATAAAGCCGGACATCTTCTGTTGTGTGTGAAGCTATATCAATAATCTGAGTTCTGTATGACATTAATCCCAGAGCAAGATTTTCATGTTGGGAATGCAGGTCGAGTAATTTTTCAGAAACAGATTTCAACACGCTTAGATTAACAGGCGTATCATTTATAAAAGCACGTGATTTACCTTCCGGCAATATTTCACGGCGAATAATCGTATTTAAATCAAAATCCAGATCGTTTTCTGAGAATATGGATCTGAGATTTTCGTTTTTCAGTCTGAAGGATGCTTCAACAACACATCTGGTAGTTTTATCAACCATAACATCTGTATCGGCACGTTTACCCAGAAGAAGCGATATTGCTCCCAGAATAATTGACTTCCCGGCACCTGTTTCTCCGGTAATTACAGAAAAACCTGAATCAAAAGATAATTCAATACTGTCTATAAGCAGATAGTTTTTTATTGACAGTGTTTTTAGCATAATATTACTATTCTGACGACGAGTCCTTCATTATTTTTTCGTACTTGGATGAGTTTGCAGGATCAACTTCTTTCATGATGTTATAAATCCTTGATTTTTCATCAGGAAACCCTTCCGAGAAAATATTGATAATTTCGTCACCTTTTGTGGTTGTGAATATCGACATTAAAAATGAGCCCGGTTTGCGTCTTTGTACATCCTTAAGATTTTCTATAGCCTGTTCTATACTTGCCCTGCCTTCGGTTGGTTTTTCTGCCATCTTATCAAGCCCCTGACGGTGATATACATACATAAAATCGCGCAGTCCTGAATATTGGTCATTCAAAAGATTCTCTACAAGCCAATATCTGTTTTTTAAATTTTCAAAAGCTTTCCAACCGGCTTCGGATGATGCCTGCGCATTCTGAACTATTTTTTCTGCAATCTGGAAATATGGTGTTCCTCCGTTAGAACTGAAGGTGTCGTAATCCATCCCTATGATAATATAACAGTAATATGCCAGCACCGAAGTAAGATTACTTGTAAACGTGTTCGGATTGAATTCAAGAGGTTCAAACTCAACATATTTAAATTGAAAATTATTATCAAGATGATTTAATATAGGCGACATATAAGAAGTTCCGTAAACAGGTCTTGAGGAATTTATCTGTATTTTTCCCTTGAATTCGTCAGAAGAAATCTGCTCCTCAATAGTAATAAAGATGTTACACTCTATTCTTTCGTCTTTAGAGTAAACGTGGTTTGTCCAGGCCGTGTTGTTTATAAATTCGTATAGCTCCTGTTGCATAGTCTGGAACAATTTTTCATTTGTTGTTCCCTGCAACTTTGAGTAGTTTATCTGAATTCTGCAGTCAAGTTCCTGTGCCGTCATAATGACAGAAAACATAACAAGAGCTAAGAATATTAATGTTTTTTTCATGAATTACCGGTTTTTTAAATAATCCTCTAATTTATCAATAATATCAATTGCAACCAAATTCTTGGGCTTTAATTTAAACTCAAAAACCTCCTCTTTATTGTTAATAATGGTAATTTTGTTGGTATCAGTGTTAAATCCGGCACCGGCATCATTCATAGAATTTAAAACAATAAAATTAAGATTCTTCTTTTTGAGTTTTGTTATGGCATTTTCTGTTTCGTTTTCTTTTTCGAGTGCGAAGCCTACAGTAATTTGTCCGGCAGATTTGATCTTTCCGAGTTCAGCAGCAATATCTTTTGTTGGCGTAAGACTTATATTAAGATTGTCTTTGCCACGTTTAAGTTTCGAATCTGTTGAATCAGACGGCGTAAAGTCGGCTACTGCAGCAGCAAGTATTGCAGCGTCACAATCAGAAAATATTTCCACAGCTTTTTTATGCATCTCCGAAGCTGAGTTAACATCAAACCGGTGAATGGACGGATGATTGGTTTGCATGCTTACAGGACCTGATACCAGAAACACTTCAGCTCCTCTGGATGCGCATTCTTCGGCAATAGCAAAACCCATTTTACCGGAAGAATGATTTCCTATAAATCTTACAGCATCTATTTTTTCGTGAGTAGGGCCGGCGGTTATAAGGATTTTTCTGTCCTTAAGAGAGTTTTTTTTTTGAAAATAATCTCTTATTTTCTCAACTATAATCTCCGGTTCTTCCATTCTGCCTTTTCCTATAAGCCCGCTGGCAAGTTCTCCGTCGGCAGGTTCAATAAAATGATTCCCATATCCTCTCAGGATTTTTATATTATTTTGTGTTGCCGGGTGCTTAAACATATCAAGATCCATTGCCGGAGCAATAAATACCGGACATTTGGCCGATAAATAAGTTGTAATAAGCAAATTGTCTGCAACACCGTTTGCCATTTTACCTATGGTATTTGCCGTAGCAGGAGCAATTATAAGAGCATCCGCCCAAAGTCCTGAATCTACATGCGAATTCCAGTCTCCGTTTTCAGGATTAAAGAATTCCACCATAATCGGGTTTTTGGAAAGAGTTGCAAGTGTTAAAGGAGTGATAAACTCTTTTGCCAAATGGGTCATTATTACCTTTACTTCGGCACCTTCTTTTACCAGTAGCCGGGTAAGAGAAGCAGCTTTGTATGCTGCAATACTTCCGGTAACACCTAGTAAAAACTTTTTGCCGCTTAGCATAATGATATTATTTTATCTTAAATGATAGCAGGATTATAATTCTGTTTCAGGAGAAGCTTCTGTTCTTGCATAATAAACGTTATCAGCAAGAAATTCTTCCATAGCAATAAGTGTCGGTTTTGGCAACTTTTCATAATATCTTGAAACTTCAATTTGTTCGCGATTCTCATGAACCTCTTCAAGGTTATCATTATATGTTGCAAATTCTTCCAGTTTTTCGTACAATTCTTTTCTTAATTCAGAATTAATCTGGTCAGATAATTTTGAACATACAACCACTGCTTCATAAATATTACCGGTTTTTTCAGCAATTTGAACAATGTTTCTTGTAACGGTAGATACCGGAGCGTCTGTTTTTTTAAAGTCCATTTTTATTTTCTATAAATTTTAACGAATTTGTGTATATCTTTTCAGCTTCTTTGATTTTCTTTGATTCCGGAAATTTGTCAACAAATGCATAATATTCGTCAATTGTTGTCTTGTATCTTTCATACTGTTTGCTGTAAACACTGTTTTCGGCAAGCAGGTATGATGATTTAACTATAGTGAACATTATATCCTCACGGTACTGAGTATCCGGAAAATCTTTCAACACATTTTTTAAAGCTGTTGATGCTGCTTTATAATCCATAATAGTATAAAACAACATTGCATTATTGTAAGCCTTTGTTTCCAGCTTAAACTGAAGCTTGTCAATCAATTCTTCAGCTTCAGCTCTTTTTTCCGATTGAGGATATTTTTCAATAAACAACTGTAACTCTGATATTGCAGAAATTGTGTATGTCTGCTCAAGCGATGATGCCGGAGATATCAGATAATAACAATAAGCAGCCAGATATTCAACCTCTTCTACATGCTCGCTTGCAGGATAAATTCTTGCAAAATCTTTGAAGAGATAAGCTGCCAGCGAAAGTTCTCCCAATCCATAAGAGCAATATGCATTATAATATGTGATTTTTTCTGCTTTATCCGTACCTCTGTAAATACCTCTCAAATCTTCAAATAATGACTGAGCCCGATAATAGTCTTCAGCTTCGTAATACTCAACAGCTTTCGTGTATTTTAATTCGTAGTCAGAACTTTTCATCAACTTCGAATAATCACTACAGGAAGCAGCCAGAATGAATACCGGCAATAAAATAAAATAATATTTAAGCTTCATTTTAAACATTTTGCAAAGATACATTAATTATAAATAAGTAATTTAAAAATTTTTACCTGAAAATCATCAAATTGTGATTTGCATTCAATGTCTTAAAACGAATAATAAGGCTTATTATTTTATGAGGTTTTCCCATGTTTGGGTTTTTTCTTCTTCCACTTTTGTTAAAGTGTTTAAAAGCCCTTTGTTTACAAAGTCTTCAACAGAGAACTCTTCTATTTTGTGAGAATTAAAAAACCAGATTTTTGTCGCATATTTTACAGCAATTTCAATGTCGTGGCTGGAAAAAATTATGCATTTATTCTTTTTGTCGGATAATTCTTTTAAATCTGCCAGTAATTTTTGTCTTACATAATAGTCCAGAAAAGCTGTAGGTTCATCAAGAATTATTACCGGGGTTTCCTGAATTACCGCTCTGCAAATCATAGCTCTTTGTCTTTCACCGTCGCTTAACGACCATAAAGTCCTTTCCTGAAAATCCGTAAGGTTGAAATCTCTGATTGCAGATTCAATAATTCTGATATCGTCTGTAGTTTTATTGTCGAAAATATTTGTATAAGGACTTCTTCCCATTGCAGCCAGCTCGTACACGGTAAGATTTGACAGAAATTCAGGCTTTGAAGGAACAAAACTTATTAATCTGCATCTTTCACGTAACGATATTTTGTTGATATCTTTGTTTTTAAGTGTAATCCGGCCTGATAATAAAGGTTTTATTCCTGTAAGTGTATTAAGTAATGTTGACTTTCCGCATCCGTTACGACCTATTATGCAAATTATATCTCCGGCTGAGGCATTTAATGATACCGGAGCGGTTAACGGCTTTTTATATCCGAATTCCAGATTATCAGTATGTAATAAGCATTCGGTCATTAAATCATCGTTTTTTTATTTTTGATTACAATCCAGATAATAAACGGAGCTCCTAAAATGGCTGTAATTGCATTAATCGGCAAAATGCCGTTTTCGGTAAAAGCGTGAGAAAGCAAATCTCCGCACAACATAAAGACTCCTCCCATTAATATTGATGCAGGAATCAGAATAAAATGATTTGAAGTGTTAAATATCCATCTTGACACATGAGGCACAGCAATACCTATAAACCCAAGAGGTCCGCAATATGCTGTCACCGCACCTGTTAATATACTGACAGCCAAAAAGTTAAGCATTCTCAAAGCTTTGATATTTACCCCCATACTTGTTGCAAAACTTTCTCCCGGAAGCATTAAGTTAAGTTTCTTTGAAAAAGCAAAAACGAGCAATATTCCGAAACTTACCATTGGCCATAAAACAGAAATATCTTTACTCGAAACAGAACTAAGGCTTCCCATCGTCCATACGACAAAAGATTTTACGTTTATTTCGGTGGCAAAATATTGCAAAATGCTTACAATTGAATTTACTACTCCGGCAATTAAAATACCTGTTATAAGAATAGATAAAATATCGCGAACTCTTAATGATATTGCAAGTATTGCAGCCAGAATTAAAGCTGATCCGGTCCCTGCTGCAAGTAAAAGTAACAGATTGGAACTTGTTCCGGAACCTGCAAAATGTCCGCCACCCATAACAATCAAAGCAACACCCAGACTTGCTCCGCTACTTACCCCCAAAACATAAGGCCCGGCTAAAGGATTACGGAATATTGTCTGCATAAGCAAACCCGAAACAGACAGAGATGCTCCTGCAAGTATGGCAACTATCATGCGTGGAAAACGGAATTCTTTAAGTAATAAATAGTATTCATCAGAAACCGAGGACGGATGAAAAATAAAATTGCTTATTTCGTTTATTGGAATTTTGATGAAACCGGTAAGTAAATCAATAATTATTAACCCCAGCAAACAGACTGAGATTACAAAAAATTTTATTATTACAGATTTTTTTTTCATTTAATGTACGCTGACTAATACAATTTCCGGTAATAATAAAGTTCTCTGCCTGATATACTGTCTTTAAAAAATACCTGACGCAGATCCTGCAGGATTATGTCGGGGTGAATAATTCCTGATTCCCAGAAGTCATTCCCGCCATATAGATTTTTGCGCAGATTATTGTTGTAAATTTCTGCATTAATATATGGTGCAAATTCTTTAAGTCTGGAATCTACTGCCAGTATATTTTTTTTGTCCGAAGCATCATTGGGATGCAACCAGTATTCTGCTGACTTTGCCTGAACAAATATTTCTTCAATACTCAAAGGAATGCTTTCGCTACTTTCATTACCATCAAAAATATATTTTGCTCCAGCATCTTTTATAAAGTTTGCAAAGAACGAATTTCCACCCGGAACCCACCATGTGCCTTTCCATGGCAAACTTACAAGAACTTCAGGCTTTTCATGGTTTTCATTTTTTATTTCTTTTACAATTGACAGATAATTATTTTCAATACTGTCAAAATATTCTGTAGCATAATCAAGCTTGTCATAAAAACATGCAAAAAATCTTATCCACTCTGTTCTTCCCAGAGGTGTCGATTCTGTAAAATCTTCAACAAAAACAACAGGAATTCCGGCATCTGTCAGTTTCTGAAACGACGCAACTCCTGCATTATCAACTCCGAATGCAAAAACCACATCGGGATTTATCGAAATAATTTTTTCATAATTAATCTGATTATCAAATCCTATATCTGAGATTTCATTGTTCAGTATCATATCTCTTATCCCATCATCATAAACATACTGAGGACTGCTGATCCCTTTTATCGTGGAGATTCTGTCCAGTTTTGAAATAAAAGCGCAATGCGTTGTTGAAAGACAAACTACTTTAGCAACCGGAATGTGAATAATAATATTGTTATTAGATTCGCACTCGCTGTCCGAAGACAGTAAATATTCATATGCTCCTGTCCCGTTTTCGTCAAAATGATTTTTAACTTTAAGAATATAACCTTCTTCTATACGTGAGATCTCAAAGCCTTCCGAATATTTATTTTTTATAGGGTCTCCCTTGTCTGCATTGTTTAATATGCGACCCTTGCAGGACAACAAAAAAGTGGTTGTTAATACAAGTAAAAATATATAGCAGATTCTGTTCATAATAAAAAAACCTCTGATTATGCAAAGATAATCAGAGGTTTTGGAAATCAGTTACTAAATATTATTTTGATAATAATAATTTTTTGTTGATAGTGCGTATTCCTGTATTTATTCTAAGAATATACAAGCCTTCAGGGTAAGAACTTAAATCGGTAGTATATTCATTAGCCCCGTTATATGATACTTCAGAAATAATTTTACGACCTAATGCATCATAAACTTCTACAGTAAAATCTGTAATATTTTCATCTGTCATCTGAATTGTTACTATCCCTGTTGTAGGATTAGGATAAACATTTACTGTTGTTTCTGCTATTAATTGTTCAACATCGACAAGACAGGAAATTGGTTCTATCGGTAATGCTGAACTAAATCCAAGTAATTCGTTTGCAGTATGCCATACACTTGATTTTAACAGGTACAACTGATTGTACTCAGGCAGATTTGTTCTGGGATGAGCAATACCTACAACAAACAAATCATCACTTATACCATCATTATCCTCATCAGGATAATTGATTTTATACCCGACATAGAACGGTCCGTTGATCTCAATAGGAGAATCAAAAGTAACTACGTTGGATTGATTTGCAACCATATTACGTATATATACTTTTTTGAATCCCAGAACAGAATCAGGAGTCGGATACTGCCCGTCCCAAACGTAAAATGTAACATAAGAAGAATAAGAACCATATACAGCATATGTAACAGGAACAATAAGTCCCTTTACCTGGCTGAAAGTATATTCATCAAAATAGTTTGCATAGCCTTTTATTGTCTCTCCGTTCTGACCGGCCAGATAGCCCCAGGTTCCCGACGGAACCATCGGTTCAACTGTTTCGGCCTGATTAATTGTTGTGATGGTATCGCAATATGACTGAACAGCTCCACTGAAAATATAAATGTATCTTTCTTTGGTAAGGGTGCTTGATCCGCAGGCATTGCTTACTGTAAGTGTTACGTCATAAATACCCGGAGTGTTGTACATAATATGATTTGTAGGAGATCCTTCATTACTGTAATTGGGAGATCCACCGGGGAATGACCATGTATAATAAGAAGGATAGCCTGTTGACTGATCTACAAACTGTACTCCGTTACCGGCCTCTATCAATCTTGGTCTGGCGTCAAATGCAACAGTAGGAGGAGTTGTACAAGGATCTGTTTCAGAAACTGTGATATACATCTCTTTTACCATTTCATCAATACCAAGATTATTGCTGACTGTTAACGTTACTGAATATACTCCTGCCGTAGGATACATAATTCCGGAAGGATTTTGCTGATTACTGGTTGCTGGATTGGCACCTTCAAACTCCCATGTCCACTGATAAGGACTACCTGAACTGAGATCAATGAAGTTTATTGATTCTCCCGGAGCAATTACTGTGTAGTTTGCTGTAAAATCTGCTGTCGGAGGAACTGTTGCCTGAGGAATTACGTGAATATAATCGTGTTTTATTTCTATGTCCTGAACATTATTTGTTTTACGACATCTTAATTCAACATCATAAACACCGATTTCAAGATATGCAATAGGTGGAGGGGCAGAATCTGAAAAAACAGCAGGAGTTCCGCCTTCGAAAGCCCATGACCATTGGTTAAACGGCCCGTTTTCGGATGTATTTGTAAAATGTACAACTCCTCCTACAGGAATTGTTGTAATATTAGCTTCAAAATTTGCAATCGGAACAGTCGGGTCAGGATTAACGGTTATACAATCTTCACAAATATAAGTATCCTGATCTGAAGCATTTTGAGCCTGAAGGATTACATCATATGTTCCCGGAGTATTATAACATATATTAGCAGGATGCTGGTTTGTTGATGTTGTTGTCAATGCTCCCGGGAAACTCCAGCTCCATGAAGTAGGATTTCCGTCAGTCTGATCGTTGAAGTTAATACAGTCGCCGGCAGTAATTGTATATGCTGACGCAATGAAAGAAGCTGTAAGTGTACCCGCCGGACCTGTAACGGTAATATATCCGTTTCTTATTTCTTCATCTGTATCTGTTCCGTCACCAATGGTTAAAGTAACAGAATAAACGCCGGCAGTAGGGTAAGTAATATTTGTAGGATTCGAAACAGCCGATGTGGCAGGTGTTCCGCCCTGAAACTGCCATGCCCATGTTGTAGGACTTCCTATTGATTCGTCAGTAAAATTAACACTTCCTCCTTCAGCAACAGTTGTAGGTGTGCCGCTGAATGCTGCTACCAGGGTTCCTGCTGCAACAACCTCTATGTATGCTGTTTTTGTTTCAGTGTCACTGCCGCTTGAGTTTGTTGCAACCAATGTTACATCATAAACTCCGGGAGTATTATAAACAATAGATGGATTCTGGGCTGTACTTGTTGCCGGAGTACCTCCGCTGAAAGTCCATGACCATGATGTAGGAGAATTTGTTGATAAATCGGTAAAATTAACAGTCCCTCCGGCACTAACTGTTGTAGGTGTTGCAGAAAAATCTGCAACCGGAGGAGTTCCTGTTGCATTAGGATCCAAACCGGGACAGGTAGTATTACCGGTATTTCCAGGATCGAGCCATGGCTTTAATTGGTCTGCATCTGTCGATCCGTTTGTAAGCCAATGATAATCAAATTTTCCGTATAAGTCATTAGCCTGAGCAGTTGAAGCTCCGCAATATGAAGCTCCTCCGCTCAATGTTCCGACAACAAGCTTGTTGTTATTAAACAACGGAGACCCTGAAGATCCACCTTCGGTTACCCCCCAGCTTGTTGCTGTTGTAACCCATTGTGCTTTCCAGTGAGCATTCGGAGGACAAGTATTAAAAGTCCCGGCAACTACAGGTGCAGTGTAAGTTGAGATTTTCTTGATATCTCCTGAAGGATGGTGAATACAGACTCCGCTTGGACTTGCATCTGTTCCTCTGTACCAACCGTTATAATAAGCGTTTATTCCGGCCAAAGCTGTTTGTGTTGTAGATAATTCCAGCAATAAGAAATCAGATCCTGAACTCATGTCTCCTCTGGCTCTTTTTACGCAACCTGTTATTGTATTATATGTAGGCTCGGAACCAGGAGTTGTACATCCTGTTGCTTCATAATTAAAATAAAATTGCCACTGAGCAAAATCAGCAGTCGTAGAAGTTCCCCCTCCACAATGATCTGCAGTTAAGAAATAAGGGGTTCCGTCATTGGATGTATTATTAACCAAAGTTCCGGAACACCATCCTGCACTGGCTCCTTCAATTACAAATATTTCTGCAACACCCTTTTTCTGAGTCTGCCAGTCGGTACCTTCAGGGCAGTTTACATTTACTTCACAACTACCTGATGAGCCCCAACCTGTATCTTTTGTGGATTTGTACTGGCCTATTATTCTTTCAACATTTCTGTAATTATATACAACACCGCTTATGTTAATTACAGGCTGTTCTTTAACTGATTCCGGTATTATCAATTCGAGAAAAGAAGATTCTCCTTCGATCATTTGTGTGGAAAATTCATGATTGTAAACAGGATTGGTTCTGTTGTCATATGAGCCAAGTAATTGTTTTCTGTTACTATTGTATAAAAACAACTGAACTCCTTCCGGCAAATAAAAATAGCTGTAAAGTAATGTCAGAGATTTTGCATCACGACTGCTTATTTCCAAACGCCATACCTGAGTTCCGTCCGGTAATACATCCCATGTACCGGAGTTCTCAATTGTTAATGAAACAGGAATAATTCTCCCTATTTTGAACATTTCTCCGTTTTTTTCGTCCTGCATGTCTTCCTGCATAATTGCATTCATATCAGGCTGAGGAAGAATGATACGATCAATGTTGGCACTAAGATTTTTATTCGTAAAACTAATCGGAAGCCCTCCGTAACTTTGTTGTGAAAATGCGTTATAACTCAATAACAGCAGGCTAAAGCTAAGTAATAGCAAAGTAAATTTTTTCATTTTTTTACGTGTTTTTTATTTACAACAATAAGGATGCAAGTTAAACAATAATTTTTAATTGATAAAATAAATTGCGTTTTTTCTCCTAAACGCTTAATTTATTAAATAGTTGCTTTAAAGTTTAAAGTTTTTATCCTCTGTAAGTGTTTGTAATTCAGGAAGATGTGAGAAAAAAGCAAAAAAAATAAAAAAAAAAGCTAAAAAATTTGGGAAAATAAATCAATAGATATATCTTTGCAGTCCCAAAACGGGAAGCAGTTGATTGATTAGCTCAGTTGGTAGAGCACCTGCCTTTTAAGCAGGGGGTCTGGGGTCCGAGTCCCCAATCAGTCACCGGAAAATGACCCGCAAGACATAAATCTTGCGGGTTTTTTCATTTACAAAACGTAAAAACATGAATGAATTTATTGTTTACATACTTTTCTCCCAGACTGCTGAGAAATATTAAGATGAAAGATTGAGACGGCACAATTCGGAACACAAAGGATTTACCGGACAAGCAGGAGATTGGGAAGTCGTTTACACTGAATGTTTTTCCGAGAAGGCTGAGGCTATGCTGCGGGAAAGGGAGATAAAGAAGTGGAAATCAAGAAAAATGATTGAGAGATTGATTAGCTCAGTTGGTGGAGCATCCCGACATTAAGTCGGGAGGGTCTGGGGTCCGAGTCCCCAATCAGTCACCGGAAAATGACCCGCAAGACATAAATCTTGCGGGTTTTTTCAT
>QKHS01000078.1 GCA_003249955.1 Bacteroidales bacterium
TCCATTGAAGATGGCTCGGAAATGAAAGAAAAGCTGGTAAAAAAGCTTTATAGCCTTTACGATTTCGACCGGGTAATTTATGCTATTACCAAAAAGGAAGAAACAGAAAACATTTATAACCTCATTCAAGCCATTAAGCAACAAAAGCAGGTTGTTTTAAAGGAGTACAAATCAGGTCATGGGAAAGACATTCGAGACCGGATTGTTGAACCCATTGATTTTACCATCAATTATTTGGGCGTTTGGTGCTACGACACCGAAGACCAAAGCAATAAGATATTCAAAACAGCCCGGATAAAAGAAGTTGCTATCATGGATGATTGCTGGCAATTCAAGCCCAACCATCACAAAGGTATGACAGACATTTTCCGGATGCAAAGTTTTGAACCAATTGCCATACAGTTAAAACTTACTATGTTGGCTTGTAATTTATTAATGGAAGAGTTCCCATTAAGCGAAAAGTACATTAAACAGGTAGATGAAAACACCTACCTTTTGACTACTGAGGTTGGTAATTTCTTGGGTGTTGGCAGGTTTGTATTGGGGCTTTCGGATGAAGTACAGGTGATGTATCCACAAGCTTTTAAGGAATATTTGAATGAGAAAATGAGGAGAAATAGTTTTTATTAGAATATTGACGCTAGTTGACAATTTACAGTCATTTCTTTGTTATTAAACTTTAAAACTTTTAATGATGAAGAAATTAATTTACCTGTTATTTATCGGTTTGTTCGCTTCTTGTTCGTCACCTTTAAACAATAAATATAGTGATGCAACTCTGGAAAGCGACTTAAAAGCAATTGAAGAGGCCAATGCGCTTGATAGCGCTGATGTCAATCTTTTGGCGATGTATTTTTTTAGGGCCAAGTTAACCAACGAAAACATGGAGGGTAAAAGCTATAAGGAACTCCTTCAACAAGCAAAAACCCTTCAGCAGAAACATGATGAGGAAGAACGTATCCAAAAGGAACTGGCAGAAAACGCAAGAAAAGAAGAGGACGCCAGGAGCGCACGATTAAAAGATGCTTTAACCATAACCATCTATGATAAAGGCTATACTGAATACGATTATCAGAAATATATCACCTACAAATTTGCATTTGAAAATAAAACAGATAAGGAAATAACTGCTTTTACCGGACAAATCATGTTCACCGACTTATTTGACAAGGAAATAAAATCATTTGACCTGACATACGATGATGGCGTGAAGGCCAACTCCATAACCAATTATAGCGCAACGACAGATTTTAATCAGTTCATAGATGAAGACAAGTTGTTAAAATCGAAAAATCTCAAGCAGATTAAATTGGTTTGGAAACCGGAAAAGATCCTGTTTGCTGATGGAACGACTCTGGAATAATAAATTAAGCGTAAATATATAAAGCATGAAAAAACTATTATTTGTCTTTTTTATGACGTTTTTCGTCATGGGGTTACAGGCTCAAACACCAGTATCAAAAGAAGTAGAAACAAGTAACGCAGAAAAGTTTTCTGCTTCTTCCGGGGCATTAATTAAAAAGGACTTTTTCGATATTGGCGAAATTAGAGGTGCAAAACTTCAAGTAGTTGTATTTCAGGATATGATTTCTGAAAAGAGTACAAGTGCTGTTCGATTTGAGTACGAAGTGAAATCGGGTTACAGCACAGATACAAAAAAAGCAATACTTGATGCGGACGAAATTGATGGACTGCTAAAATCCATTAAAGTAATGAAGGACAAAATTTTCCCATCAACATCTGACGTATATTCTGAGGTAACTTATCGTAGCCGTGGAGGATTTGAAGCAGGATGTTACTGGAGTAAAGGTAAATGGACGACCTTCTTAAAATTAGAAAAATACGATAGTAAGAGCTATGTTTTTCTTGGCCAGGAAGATTTTACAACTCTTTACGACCTGTTGGCCCAGGCACAAACGAAGATGTAAAATGTAAAAGTTCAATATTTATATAAATCTGAAAGCCTCGTTTGAGGCTTTTTTATTTTTATCCCAATAAAGGTAGCCCCACTACCCAAATGAGGATATTTTTAAAACACTCCCCTATTTTATAATTGAAATATTTACCTGAATCATTAACAGACCAAAAAATTATCAACATACTGAATAACTGCATTTTAAAAATTTATTTGTCAAAATATCCTGTTAATAACTTGATTAATGTTTTATTTTTTCATTATTTTGTAACAGAAACAAGTGTCAAATATTCACATATACATTATGGAAACTAACGAAATTCTCAGCAGAAATATTAAAAAACTGCGTGAAAAATTTGCTTTTACGCAAGGTTTCGTTGCTGATTACCTTGGTATTACCGCCGCTGCGGTAAACCAATACGAAAACGATGCTCGTTCTATTCCTGAAAATGTAATAGAAAAATTATCTCTTCTATATAATGTAGAGGAATTTGATTTGTACGAGGAAGACCCGGAAAAACAAAATTTGCTTACCTCTTTTGCTTTTCGTGCCGATGAAATAACCGCAGAGGATATGGAAACAATTAGTAGATTCAAGAAAATCATTACAAATTACGTTAACATGTCTTCAGCTTTGGCCAATGGATAGAAGGGAAAGGAAATTAGAACAGTTTGCAGCAGATTTTCGTCGAAAGAATGGTTTGAATGCTACGGAAGCCATTCGTTTAAAAAGCTTATTATTAAAAAATAACATCTTAACGGTGTTCCTTCCCTTAAAAGGCGATTTATCAGGGATGGCTGTCAAAACGAATGGTAAAAATATTCCTAAACATTTTATTTTAGTCAATTCAAATCACACCATCGGTCGTCAGCATTTCACTATTTGCCATGAGCTGTATCACCTTTATTATCAGGAAGACTTTACAGCGGAAAAAAGTCATGCTGGTAAGTTTGATAAAAAAGGAGACCCCGAAGAGTATAATGCTGATGTTTTTGCCAGTTACCTTTTGCTTCCTGAAGATGGCATGTATCAAATGATTCCGGAACAGGAATGGGGAAAAAACAAAATCACCTTATCAACGATTCTAAAGATTGAGCACTATTACAGTTGTTCACGTAATGCCCTTCTTAATCGTTTACTTAAAATGGGTGTTATAGATTCGAGTAAGCATCAGGAATTTAATTGTGATAAAATCAAAAACGCTCTTTTGCACGGTTATAATGAAGATTTATACAAACCGGGGAATGAAGGGCAAATTATTGGAAATTACGGGGAATTAGCTAAAGAACTATATGACAAAGGTATGGTTTCTGAAAGTGCCTATTTTTCTTTACTTGAAGATATAGGTATTGACTTATCTGATTTCGATAAGAAGGAGGATTATGAGTAAACCAAGTTTAATTATCTTAGTGGATGCAGATGTCATATCACACTTCATAGCGGCAGGAGAATTAGCTGAACTACCTAACATTTTAAATCCTCACACCGTCACCATCCTAGATAATGTTTATCAAGAAGTTGCACGTATTAAATCAAGAAAATCCTATCTCGATAATCTGGTTCATCTTTTAAAAACCATTAAAGTAATCCCTTTCCCCATTCAAAATATGGATATAAAAAAGGAATACGCTTTAATAAAAAAGAATAATCCTTTGATTGGAGATGGTGAAAGAGCCTGTATGGCTGTGGCAAAATATGAAAAAGATGTTATTGCCAGCAGTAACTTTAGGGACATCATCCCATATTGTGAAGCGAATCAAATACTTTACCTTGGAACTCTTGATATTTTGGCCATTGCATTGCAAAAACAAATATTTGATATTGCCCGATGTGATAAATTTATTTCGACAACTCGTAAAATTAACGCCGCTAGGTATCCAAAACATGTCAACTCAATTCTTGATTACCAGCCGAAAGATGTAAGTTTTATTTAAACAAAGCATCCCCGATGTTGATGTTTGTAACGTATCTTTTGATCTTTCACCCTGCTTATTGGACACTTTATCTAAAATATTATTCGAAAAATGTTGACTGGAATGATTGATTGCCGTACCTTAAGCGGGAGTTTTAGTTTTGACAATTGGTGCATAATATAATAACATTGTTGTATCGGCAAGCAAGGCAGGCATTTTCATTTTGAATAATAACTTTGTATATATGGAAGAGACCTTTACTTTTTTCTCATTTATCTGGAGTATTCATTTTCTTTCTTTTGTGCCGGAATATGATCTGTTCCTTTTTTCTGAATGTTGTGCTTTGA
>QKHS01000088.1 GCA_003249955.1 Bacteroidales bacterium
CTGTAGCAGGATTAGGATAAACTTTAAGATAAGAATTTTCGTTAACATTATTTTTACCGGCATTCCCTTTTCTGTTTATCATAATTTCGGGCAGGAAAACAGGTTCTTTATAATCCGACTGAGCAAAATGCTTAATAAAACCTCGGGCATAAGCCCCGGCGATACCACCTTCCGCTTCAAAATAACTTAAACTGCTTAATTTTTCATTATCAATTAAAAGAGTATCAGATTCTATTGTTTGCATAAGGCCGAATAATCCCGACAAATTATCTATTTCGCTTTGCAGCATAGAGTTAGAAGTATTTATACCATTTAAAACGCCTGCTGCCACAGAATAGTTGCTTTGCGAAGCATAATACTCAGCTAATTTTATGGCAGAAACCACGTCAGGATTTATATTAAGCAGGTTTTCAACATCACCGGCATTATATAAGTCCGGCTCCCTTAGATATTGACGCAGAAGAGCGGAACTCTGCCTGGCATATTCCTTTGTTAAATGAGATTTCTGAAGTTCAAGGTATTCTTTTGGCGAAATCTCTGTTATTCCTGCCGCAATCTGCTCCAGCATATAGCCCGGAAGTTCGTCAATTCTTTCGTCAAGTAATCCCGAGATTTCAGCATTTTTTGCAGCCTGAGGATTGGCAACCAAAATATCCCTTATCATAGGAGCCGTAAGCCCGTCTTCTTTTTTTGCCACTTCTTTAAGAGACTCATCGCTAAGATATGGCGACTTGTCCATAAGCGAAAGATAAGTCTGCCATGCATTATTGTCGTTTGCCATAACAATTTCGGCAACCGTAAGTGTAGTATTACCACCATCGGTAAGACTTTCAAGTGTTTCTGATAGATTTTCTATTTGGTTACTCATAATAAGTAGTTCCGGTAATATTACTATGGTGTCTCCCCAGTTTGTTTCCGTACGATCAGGACAACTCGAATTTAGGTTATAAATTTCATCAGAAGGTATCCTAACCACATTAAAAACCGAATCCGGGTACACCCTGTAGTTTGAAGCAGTATCGTGGTGATAATAGTTAAAGTACAAAGCATCGTTTACAATATTAGTCCATGTGGGAGCAGCTTTATGATCATCAGGTAGCTGCCCGCCGCTGGAATCTTCTGCCGGGACAAAATCTTCCGATACCGTGAAAAAATTACCGGCAGGAGCACTTAAACTTCCCTGAAGTTGTGAAATACCTATCGGGTTTCCGGCAGGATATGGATTAGTTAGGTTGTTGGTTACAAAAATATCGTTAATATTCTTAGAAAAATTATTGCATAAAATTATGACTCCTTTTTCGGGGTCTGTACCGCTCCTGTTAAGTCCTATAGCCTGAGTACCAACAGCCATACCGTAAATTTTATTGCGGTAAATCTGTTCATCAAAATTGTAACTATCGTTAACAACAATTCCGGATATTAAATCGCTGTACCTTATAAATAAATTGTAGTTTGTATTTGGCATGAATATGTTGTTTCCTTCAACCTGATAATCATGACATTGGTCAAGATAAATTCCGTAAGGTAAAATGTCAGCAGTTGTAGAATCACAAAGATTGCTGTTAAATGAAATTGTGTTATTAATAATTTCTGCAGCATGGTCTTGCGATAAATAAACATTATAGTGGCAATTGATAAAATTATTTTTGCTTATGGTAACAGGCAGATACAAGCTGTTGAAAGACTTAACAACATATCCCAGATTCTGAAAAGAGTTTCCTTCAAGATTAAATCCGCTCTTGTATGTACTAAAAGCAATTCTGTTATTTTCCGAGAAAACAGCTCCGCTCACACCTTCATCAACAAAACTACAATTTTCAAAATTAACATCTTTACAGTACGATAAGTTTACATTTTCAAGGCAACTGTCATTATACATATTTGAAGGAGTCAGAAAGTTACAGTTTGTGAATTTTGACGTACTGTTAAGATTTACCTGAGAGTAATATGCAGAAAGATACCATGGTGCAATAGCAATATCAGTTACATTATTACTGAAAGTAGTATTATTTGCTCTGAGAATTGAAGTGGCATCCCCTGCGATTCCATAAATTGCATCTTCGATAATACTATTGTTAATCTGTATGTAAGACCTTCCTGTTACTCCGCCAAACAATGTCGTGTCCATATTTGCAAACCCCAGAAATCCTCTCCAGTTTTCGCCACATGTTGCATTAAATACAGAACCTACCACATAGATTGATGCTCCGATATTTGCCATAATATAGACGTTCTCCGTACATTGAAACTCTCCTCTCAGGGTTAATAACGCTCCTGAGTTAACAATCACCGGACGTGTTAACAAACAACTGTAAATAGTAGTGTCGGTATTAATGTAAACCGGGTTATCAGACATCAACTGTTGAATAGAATCACAATCATAAGTACAAAACATATTTTCGTCATAATACAGCCTGAAAGCATCATTATCATCACAGTCCTCAAGATCCGGCCCCGGGCATGCTGCAGGTTTTGGGCCTATTCCCCAAAAATAATAACCGTCCCCGTCGTGGTCGTAGTATTGAGGTTGTAAATTCGGATTCACAGAATCGCTTAATGGCGTTGAATAGTAGTAAGAAACATAAGATACTGGCATAAGGCCCGGTCTTCCTATTATCATTTTATAGCCACAATCGGCAAATCTGGGTCCGTTATTTTCTTTAAAAATCCATGCAGTCCTGCCAACTAAACTATGACCTGCCGGAACCACTAAAGTATCGGGATGCCAGTACGGAGTCGTAAATGCCCAGCCTCCTTGTATGTTTATAGTATCCCCCGGCTGAATAAATTTAAACCCGACCAATCCGCAAATATGATTTTCTGTTGGTTTTGCAGATAAAGGCCCATATTTAAGCAATGCCCTCTTTGTTGAATTTTCGTCACATGCAACCTGATTGGAAGTAACCCCGTTTATATAACACCCAACAGGAACTGTGTTGTTACACAAATACGTCATTGAGTCTAACCATGGGTGACTGTTTTCATCAACAAAAGAATACCCTGAATTAATGAATGCCATAAGTATTCCCAAAACACCTCCTGTATAGCAGGTCTTTACGAAATGGTTGTATTCGTAAGCACAATCCATAAGATGCTGCTCCGAAAGATTATAATCCAGATGCTGATTGTAATACAGGTTAATAACTCCCTCCAAAGCAGTTGGAACAGCAAAGACATAGCACCCGTTATAACAATCTCCGTCATATATTACCTGGCTTTTTATTTTTGTCATCCAACCGTTGTCTGTTTCATGAATATATCCGGCAATTACTCCGTTATTCCAATACTCGGTATTGTCAGGATTTCCGTCAAAATAAGGCGAGGACGGTAAATTAGCCCCGTGAGCTGTTCTCCAGTCAAAATTCCGGGTTTGCACATTTGGCAAGGTGTCGTTACTCCGGTATATTTTAGTGTCGTTTACAAAATCACTATAACCTGTGTAATCACAATAATACCCGCCGCCGTAATACCAGTAACCATTAATGTTCCCTTTGTAGCTGTTTTCAAGAGAAGCCCTTATAGAATAATTTATTAAAACTTCGTCAGAGAGAACAGC
>QKHS01000015.1 GCA_003249955.1 Bacteroidales bacterium
ATGCATATGCGGCGAGATTTTAAAAGGACTTAAAAAACCCAAAGACTGTAAATTATTTGCAAAAGCCTGCACTCCAAGCGATCCGGTCGGGGCCTGCATGGTTTCTCATGAAGGGTCATGTGCTGCATATTATAGATATAACAGAGACTAAGAATAAGTTCGGCACTTTGACAAGCTCAGTCACATGAGTATCCGTTAACTGAGCGGAGTCGAAGGCAACAATAAATAAATATAAAATGAAAAACGAAAAAATATTACTTGGACACGGCAGCGGCGGGAAATTATCACACACACTGATTCAGGAAGTTTTTGTAAAATATTTCAGTAATACAATTCTGGACAACCAAACAGATGCGGCAGTTCTGGATATTGACAGCAAATCAATTTCGTTAACTACAGATTCGTTTGTTGTTGACCCTGTTTTCTTTCCCGGCGGAAACATCGGTAAACTTGCAGTATGCGGGACAGTAAATGACATTGCCGTTTCAGGAGCAAAACCACTTTATTTAAGTTCTGCGTTTATCATCGAAGAAGGCTTCCCTGTTGAAGACTTAACCGAAATAGTTAAAGCTATGGCGGAAGAAGCCAAAAAAGCAGGAGTTAAAATTGTTACCGGAGACACAAAAGTTGTTGACAAAGGGAAATGCGATAAAATCTTTATAAACACTACAGGCGTAGGTACTATTGACGAAAGCCGCAAACACATAGGTAGCGGAAGTAAAATAGAACCGGGAGATAAAATAATTATTAATGGAAACATCGGCGATCACGGAATGGCAATTATGAGTGCCAGAAACGATCTTAAAATCTCTGCTCCCATTGTTTCCGACTGTGCATGTTTGCATAATTTAATTGCCTCTGCATTAAATGTATCCGATTCTGTTAAATTTATCCGCGATGCTACAAGGGGTGGTTTGGCAACAGTTGTATCAGAACTTGTAAGTACAAAAAAATTCGGAATCAATATTGACGAAGACAAAGTTCCTGTTCTGGATAGCGTAAGAGGAATGTGTGAGTTGCTTGGGTTCGATCCGTTTTATGTTGCAAATGAAGGAAAATTTGTAATGGTTGTAGGCAAAGACGATGCTGAGAAAGTCCTTGCAGAACTTAAAAAGAATGAATTCGGAAAAAATGCCGCTATCATAGGCGAAGTTGTTGCGGAACATCCGGGTAAAAGTATTGTAAAAACAGGCATAGGCGGAACACGTATTCTCGACATGTTATCGGGAGAGCAGTTGCCCCGCATTTGTTAAAAGTTTAACCGATAAGGCTATTTTGATTAATCTTAATCTTTTTAGCTTTGTCTAATATTTATTTGTAATGCACGAATTGTCAATAGCTATGAGTATTGTTGAGATTGCCGAAGAAAATATAAGGCAGTCTGAAATAAGTTCGGTAAGTGAGATAAGCATTGAAGTCGGCGGCTTATCCGGAGTAGTTGAAGAAGCTCTTGAATTTGCAATGGATGAAGCAGTAAAAAATACTGTTTTAAAAGATGCTAAAAGAACAATTATCAGAATTCCCGGAAAACTAAAATGCCTTGCTTGTTTTCACGAATTCGAAGTTGAAGACATCTTTACGCCCTGTCCGGTATGCGGCAGTTTTGAAAATGATGTGATTGCAGGTAAAGAACTGAGAGTAAAGTCAATGATTGGAGAATAGGAGAAGTGCGGAGTGCGGAGTGCGGAGTTTGCAATAGTCTGATAATATCCATTTTCAACTTCAGAAACTTCAATAACTCTAAGTACTCTAGGCACTAATAAAAATATAACAAATAAAACTTAACTATATGTGTGGAACATGCGGATGCGGAGATGAAAACTCTGTAACAATAAGAAAACCGGGAGAAGAAAATAATTTGCATAATCATTCACATGTTCATGCCGACGGGACAATCCATGAGCATGAACACGACCATAGCCACAGTCATGGCCACAGCGAAAGTCATGATCATATTCACGAACATAGTCATGAACACGACCACGGAGACGGAACAGTGCATTCGCACAGCCATGACCACGAACATGGGCACACTCACGACCATTCGCATGATTATGCCCATGCCCATGCAATCGAAATAAAAATTGAACAGGATATTTTACACAAAAATGACAAACTTGCTGAAAGAAACCGTGGTTATTTCGAAGCAAAGAATATTTTGTCGATAAATATGGTAAGTTCTCCAGGTTCAGGAAAAACCAGCCTGCTCGAAAGAACAATAAAAGAAATGAAAAACAACTTTGATTTCTTTATTATAGAAGGCGACCAGCAAACAATGAACGATGCCGAAAGAATTCAGGCAGCCGGAGCTCCGGCAATTCAGGTAAACACCGGACAAGGATGTCATCTTGACGCAGATATGGTAAACAGGGCTGTTAAAGCTTTAGAAGTAAAAGATAACTCTGTATTATTTATAGAAAATGTAGGTAATCTGGTGTGTCCCGCCATGTTCGATCTGGGAGAATCAAAACGGGTTGTTGTGATCAGCGTAACCGAAGGCGAAGACAAACCGGTAAAATACCCTGCAATGTTCAGCACCTCTGATATTTGCATTATCAACAAAACAGATTTGCTGCCATACCTTAATTTTGATGTTGAAAAACTAAAAAATTATGCATTACGGGTAAATCACCATCTGAAATTTATCGAACTTTCTGTTAAAAGCGGAGAAGGAATGGAGATATGGTATGAATGGTTAAAAAACACTCTGGCTGCAAATCAGCTCTAAGCAAAGTTTAAAAATATGGATGGAATAAATATACTTGTTGTTACTGCAATAACATTGGGTTTTGTACATACCGTTGTCGGTCCCGATCATTATCTTCCTTTTATCGTGATGTCAAAAGCCAGAAACTGGACAATGAGACGAACTCTCATGATAACTGTATTATGCGGGCTTGGACATATTTTAAGCTCTGTTGTTATCGGATTTATCGGGATAGCCGCAGGTATAGCCATTTCAAAAATCGAGATGTTTGAAGGACATCGTGGGAATGTTGCTGCATGGGCATTTATAATATTTGGTTTTGTTTACATGATTTGGGGGATTTACCGTGCTGTAAAAAACAAAAAACACACTCACATTCATTTCCATAAAGGAGGAAAAGTTCACGAGCATGAACATACTCACGAACACGATCACAGCCATGTTCACAAGCAAAATATAACACCATGGGTACTGTTTACTATTTTTCTTTTGGGGCCGTGTGAACCTCTGGTTCCGTTATTAATGTACCCTGCTGCAAACAACTCTATAGGCGGAACAGTACTTGTTTCATCTGCTTTTGGTATTACCACAATCGGAACTATGACATTAATTGTGTTTTTAGCATCTTACGGAATTAAAATTATCAAAACAGACAAACTTGAAAAATATATGCATGCAATTGCAGGATTCACAATTTTTGCAAGCGGAATGGCAATTCAGTTTTTAGGTCTGTAGTTTTTTTATATTTGCAATATGAGTTTATCGGAAAAAACAGTAGAAAGACTTATCCGTTGCAGAAGAGAATTACTGAAGTATCAGTATATGGAAAAGCCTCATGTTTTTTCCAACGATCTGGCAAGAGTTTTGAATATTAAACCCGAACAACTCCGGCAGGACTTAATGGCAACCGGGATAGTTGCCGGCAGTAACAGAAGCGGTTACGATGTCAACAAACTCATAGCTGCAATCGAAGAAAAAACAAATCTTGACAATATCAGCAAAGTTGCATTTATAGGTGACGTTTCTCTGGTTGATGTTTACAAAAATTTTATTGATTCCGGTTTTATTGAATTCAACATTTCGGCAATTTTCAGTTTTAGTGCAGAAAAAGAATCTCACCACGGAATTCCGTGTTACACGCTGGAAAAAATGCCTGATATAATCAATGATAAAAATATTGAAATAGCTGTTCTTGCCGTTTGCCCAGAGTTAACACAAGAAATGGCTGACGCCTTGCTGTTATGCGGCATAAAGGGAATTGTAAATTTATCTTCGGAGACAATCACTCCTACACCGGGAATTCAGATAGAGAATTATGATCTGCTGTCGGCAATTGAAAAAGTAAATTTCCTGATAAAAAAAGACGAAGAAATTGAATTAATAAAGAACAAAATATCAAGAAATGAGAGAGGAAATTGAAAATAAACTAAAAGCAGCTTTAACCAGATTATGCCATCACTTTAATTTTGAAAATGATCCTGAAAATCTTGACAGCAAATCTGAAATTTTGAATAAGCTTGAAGTCGCGGACCCGGAAATCTTTAATTCACTTAAAGAATATTTTGTTTTATTCGATTCCTACATTTTTATAAAATCAGACCGCACATTGATGTTTAAAGGCCGGGACGTGTGGAAAATGGAACTGGATATGTTCGGCACTTCACTTAATGAGGCAAACGAAGAATTGGTTAAGCTGATGGATGTGAAGGGGATTGCTTAATTTTTTAAATCTATCCTGCTTCAGTATCAATAATTCAATCATCCTGATTTCACTAAAAAATCCCGACCCTATTCCACCGTCAAACATACACAATCAGCAAATTCATAACCTGTTGATACATAGCGTAATTTATAGTTGTTAACATTTTAACAAGCTGATTATCAGCATTTTCGCATTTTATTAAAACCGGATTATCTATTTTTGCCTGAGCTTATTTATAAAATAAGTCAAGAATTGTAAACTGTCAAACTATATGTTATGATTATCAGCAAATCATTTATATGCTCAGGTTTTACACTGTTTAATTACATTATAACAAACAATAAGTCCAAACATAATTTTAATAACTAAAAAACAGACTACTATGACAGAAACTCATGAATTGGTTAAGCAATTAGCCGACAAGTACGGCAGGGATCGGGCATCTTTGATGCCGGTTTTGCAGGCTGTGGTGGAAAAACAAAATTACCTGACAGAAGAAGCCATGAACGAAATTGCAGATCAGTTCGGCATTTCTGCAGCTCAGGTATTCGGCACTGCTTCGTTTTACTCATTTCTTGACACAGAAGCACGGGGAAAATATGTAATCCGGGTTTGCAAGTCAATTATAGCAGAAATGAAAGGAAAGAAAGCTATTATAAAAGCTCTCGAAAATGTATTGAAAATATCTGTAGGGCAAACAACCCCGGACAAAAAGTTTACATTATTGGAAACAAACGATATCGGATGGAGCGATCAGGAGCCTTCGATGTTGATTAATGAAACTCCGTTTACCAATCTTACACCGGAAAAAGTGATAAACATAATTAATGAATACAGTTCAAAATAATCATAAAACAAACACATCTATGAACTCAAATAATTTAAAGAAAACCGATGTTATTTTCGGAATCTGGCCATGTATGGAGGACAATAAATATCCGATACTTGAAGCAGTTATTAACAGAAATCCTGATGACATTATTAAAGACATTATAAATTCTGGCTTAAAAGGCCGTGGCGGAGCAGGTTTCCCAACAGGGTTAAAATGGAAATTTGCCGCATCTCAGACTGAATCCGAAAAATATATAATATGCAATGCCGACGAAGGAGAACCCGGAACATTTAAAGACAGAGAAATCTTATTAAAAGTACCGGAAAAAATATTTGCAGGTATGGCAATCTGTAGTCACTGCATTAAAGCAAAAAAAGGTTTTGTTTACCTGCGTGGTGAATATAAATTCATGTTACCTCAATTAAATAAAGTACTGGAGAGTTTCCACGAATCCATAAGAAAAACCGGATACGACTTCGAGATTAAAATCCTACTCGGTAGCGGAGCCTATGTTTGTGGCGAAGAAACTTCTCTGATGGAATCGATGGAAGGTAAAAGAGGTGAGCCAAGAAACAAACCGCCGTTCCCTGTTGTTGAAGGTTTTAATAATAAACCTACTGTAATTAACAATGTAGAAACATTTGTTAATGTTGCAATGATTCAAAAGTTGGGAGTTGCAGAATTTGTAAAACTGGGTACCGATGATTCTCGCGGGTCAAAAGTATTTTCGGTATCGGGAGACACTCCTAAACCAGGTGTTTTTGAACTCGAACTTGGAATGAAGTTATCTGATTTTGTAGCTGAGTACGGTGACGGAGATACAAAAGCAGTACAGGTTGGCGGAGCTTCAGGGTTTTGTGTCCCACGAAAAAGATTCGAAGATACAATAATAGGCTTTGAAGGTGTTCCTACCGGAGGCTCAATGATGCTTTTCAACAGTACCAGATCAATGTATAACGTACTTTCAAACTATCTTGACTTTTTTGCGGAAGAATCCTGTGGCCAGTGTACTCCATGCAGAGTTGGTTGTCAGCAATTAATTCAGGGAATAAAAGCTGTGAAAAAAGGAAGTAAAAACGAAGACTATCTTGATTCATTGCTAAAACTTACCGAATCAATGAAAATTACTGCGAAGTGTGGATTAGGGCAATCTGTTGCCAACTCTTTCTACTCTATCGTAACTAATTTTAAAGAAGAAATGATTTATTAAAAACAAACGAAACAACATGGAAACAAAAATAAATTTAGAAATTGACGGTATAAATATTTCCGTTGAAAAAGGAACAACGATTCTGGAAGCAGCACGCAGGCTAAACATAAAAATACCAACTCTCTGTCATCATCCCGATCTTTGCGTTGCCGGGAATTGCAGGGTTTGTGTAGTAGAACAGGAAGGTGCCAGAACATTACAGGCCTCCTGCGCCACCCCGGTCTCCGAAGGAATGGTTATTTTCACAAACACTCTAAAAGTAAGAACAGCAAGAAAACACATTATCGAATTATTGCTGTCCGAACACAATTCAGAATGTACAAAATGTTACAAAAATGGTAATTGTGAACTTCAATCATTAGCTGCTGATTACAAAATCACAAATGATTCTTTGATAGATCTGGTTCCGTTTAAAAATTACACCATTGATAATTTTTCGCCATCAATAATAAAAGATGACAGTAAATGTATCAGATGCCAGCGTTGTGTAAGGACATGCGAACAATTACAGTCTGTAAGTGCGCTTTCTGTTGCATACAAAGGCGAACACATGAAAATATCTACTTTCCTCGAAAAACCGATGTTTGAAGTCGTCTGTACCAATTGCGGACAATGTGTTAACCGCTGTCCTGTAGGTGCTCTTGTAGAAAGAAACTATATTGACGAAGTGTGGAATGCAATTTACGATAAAAATAAACATGTAGTAGTTCAGACAGCTCCTGCAGTACGTATTGCTCTCGGCGAAGATCTGGGAATAGAAAACGGAGAAATTGTAACCGGCAAAATGGTTGCTGCCCTGAGAAAACTGGGATTTGATTCTGTTTTGGACACCGATTTCACCGCAGATCTTACAATCATGGAAGAAGGTACAGAACTTTTAACCATGCTAAAAAAAGCTATTGTTGACAAAGATTCTTCAGTAGCACTGCCGATGGCTACTTCCTGTTCTCCGGGTTGGATAAAATTTATTGAACATCAGTATCCGCAACTACTCCCGAACCTGTCAACATGTAAATCTCCGCAGCAAATGTTCGGAGCTTTGGCCAAAACATATTATGCCGAAAAACGCAATTTAAATCCTGCTGACATAATTTCAGTTTCCATAATGCCGTGTACTGCTAAAAAATACGAAGCAGACAGACCGGAAATGCGTTCAAGCGGCTACAAAGATGTTGATTATGTTCTGACTACTCGCGAACTTGCTGTAATGATTAAACAGGCCGGACTTGATTTTAAATCTCTACCGGAAGAAAAATGTGACAGTATAATGGGACAATCAACCGGTGCTGCTGTTATCTTCGGTGCATCCGGCGGAGTAATGGAAGCCGCATTACGTACTGCTTACGAAATAATTACAGGTAAAGAAATTCCGTTTGAAAATCTCAACATTACACCTGTAAGAGGTATGCAAGGTGTTAAAGAAGCTTCACTAAAAATTATGGACACTCTGCCGGAATGGAATTTCTTAGAGGGTGTTACTTTAAACACTGCCGTAGCACACGGACTGGCAAATGCAAAAACAGTTATGGATTCTGTTGCTGAAGGAAAAGCCAATTACCACTTTATCGAAATCATGGCTTGTCCTGACGGCTGCCTAGGTGGTGGCGGACAACCTATCCCGACATGCCGTGAAATAAGAGTCAAACGAAACGAAGCAATCTATCGCGAAGATGCAGGAATGGCTTTACGAAAATCTCACGAAAATCCTGAAGTAATTCAAATATATCAGGAATTCCTCGAAAAACCTCTGGGACATAAATCACATGAGCTTTTGCATACAAAATATACTGACAGAAAATCTAAATAATGTTTGTGTAATTCCTTGTTTTTGAAAAGACTGCCCGAAAGGCGGTCTTTTTGTTTAGAACCTGCTTAACCGTTATGTAATTGCCTGACATAAAGCCACATTACCCGTCGTTAAACTTTTAACAAGCTGCTTATCAGCCATTTAGCCTGTAATAAAGAATCATTTTTCTATTTTTGCCGCAAATAATAACAAACTAAAAAACTTATTAATGAAAAAGCATACTGTATTTTTGATTTGTGAGATTATAATGAGTTTTTCATCTTTTGCCCAGAGCATTACAGACGATACTATTCAATTAAATGAAGTAGTAATCAGCGGAACAAAAACAGAAATTACCAGGAATAATGTTCCGCTTACAATTTCTGTAATAAGTAAAACTGAAATTGAGACCAGTAACGAATCTGCAATACTTCCTGTCATCAGCGAGCAGGTTCCGGGTTTATTCGTAACCGAAAGAGGAATGACAGGTTTCGGGGTATCAACCGGTGCGGCAGGCCAGATAAGCATCAGGGGCGTTGGCGGAAGTCCAAACACTCAGGTACTTATGTTGCTTGACGGACATCCGCAATATATGGGAATTATGGGTCATCCCCTGCCCGATTCTTATGTCGCTTCAGATGTTGAAAGAGTTGAAATTATCCGCGGACCGGCATCTATACTTTACGGTTCCGGCGCGATGGGTGGCGTTATAAATATAATCACAAAAAAACAAAAAACTGACGGTTATTCGCTAAATGCCAGGGCATCTTATGGCTCATACAACACACAGAAATACATGGCTAGCGGCGGCTACCGGCATAAAAAATTCAGTGCATTTGCTTCATACAACCATGATCAGACCGATGGACACCGGGTAAATTCTGACTTTAAAATTGATAATGGTTATATAAAAGCAGGATATGATATAACAGATAAAATAACTGCATCTGCAGACTTCAACATAGCAAAATTCTACACTTCCGATCCGGGGCCTTCTTACGTCACAGATTCATCTTATATAAATCAGATTCACTGGATTGACATAATGCGTGGCAAAACATCTTTATCTGTTGAAAATAATTTTAAGAAATTTAACGGGGCTGTAAAAATATTTCACAATTTCGGAGAACATGTTATTTATGACGGATTCCACTCCAAAGACATTAATTCCGGAGTAATGATTTATCAGACCGGAAGTTTATTCAAAGGAAATCTTACAACTATTGGTTTTGATTATAACACATTCGGAGGAATAGCCGAAAACACAAAAGCGATGAACGGCGAAGGAATGGTATTTGGCGACACTACACTTTATGACATGGCCGGATATGCACTTATACAGCATAATTTCAAAGATAAAATAATTGTTAATGCCGGAATAAGATCAGAATACCACAGTGTTTACGGGAACGAATGGATTCCTCAGGCCGGTATTTGTTACAACATGACAGAAAAATCAACATTGAAAGCTGTGGTTTCCAAAGGATTCCGCAGTCCGACAATCCGTGAATTATATCTCTGGGCTCCGGCTAACGAAAATCTTTTGCCGGAAAAACTCATGAACTATGAATTGAGTTATTTGCAGAGAATCAATGACAAAATCAATTTTGAATTAACAGTTTTCCATAACGAAGGAAGTAACATGATTAAAACAATTATGGACGGCGGAATTCCAAAAAATATGAATACCGGAACTTTCAGCAATTACGGGGCTGAATTTCTGACTAATATGAGAGTAAATAAAAATTTATCTTTCAACCTCAACTACAGTTATCTATACATGGGAAATCCGATTATTGCATCACCGGAACATCAGGCATTTTTCAGTGCAAGGTACAAAGTGAAAAAATTCACATTCAGTACAAATCTTCAGGTAATTAACGGATTATATACATCTGTTGCACAAGATGACGTCAGAAAAGTAAACTATCTGGTTCTGAATGCCAAAGCAGCTTATAACATCAATAACTTTATAAGCATTTACATCTCCGGCAATAATCTGCTAAATTCAGAATATGAGATTAACTACGGTTATCCAATGCCGGGAATAAACGTTTTCGGAGGAGTAAATATACAGTTCAGGAAGAATAAAAGTTAAAGGGGTGTTGCCTTCGGCTACGCTCAGTCAACGGATAACAAGTGAGTGAACGTAGTCAAAAGCAACGGTTAGAAATAAAATTAATAGCCACGAAAGCACAAAAGCACAAAAAAAGAAAAACTCATTTGGTGTTTTAGTGATTTGGTGGCGATAAAAATAAAACTGGTAATAGAAATAAAATTAATAGCCACGAAAGCAGGAAATCACACTAAAGGGAAACCCCTTTAGTGTCTTGGTGATTTAGTGGCAAATAAAAAATTTATCTTAGTGTCTTAGTGCCCTCGTGGCAAAAAATAGAAAAAAATGAAAAAAAACATTATTCTGACAATTCTGATGCTGACATTATCTTTAGCGATGATGGCTCATTCCGGCAAAGCAAGGTTTCACGTTATAATTGATACGGATGGCGGGCCTGACGACCTCAGGGCAATTTCTTTGATCTTATCCTGTCCTGAGTTTGAAGTTATTGCAGTTACAACTTCTGACGGACTGTTGCGGCCGGAAGAAAGCTATGTAAAAGTAAAATCTCTGCTCAAAGATTTCGGACATGAAGGAATTCCTGTAGCTTACGGAAAAACCGCAAACAAAAACGAATCTCAGTGTCACAATACCTGCATAGCTGTTAAGTGGGGAAATGAGGATAAAATTGATGTCCCCTCCGCTCCTGCTGCATTTGAATTGCTTAAGTACGAAATCAATAACGAAGATGAACCTGTTTTACTGATTTGTATGGGACCTTTGACAAATATCAGCGAAATAGTTGCAGATGAAAGTCTAAGTAGCCAAATCAGCAAAATAGTCTGGTATTGCAATGATGCTAAAGCCAAAAGCGGAATGAACTATGAAAAAGACGAAAAAGCCGCTGAAATATGTTTAAAATCCGGAATAGAAAAATTGATTATCAGTTCAGAAAATGCTCCCGGACTTGTAGTTGATGAAAGCTTTATGAGCAGCATTTCAAATATTAAAAACATCTATGCCGGTAAAATTGTGACATCACATGACTGTGCCGAAGTAAAAGAAAAAATAAGCAACAAATTTTATAAATTATGGGACGATTTATTGCCGGTATTTTTAATTCATCCCGAATTTTTCGAATTAGTAAAATCTGAAAACAATATTACTTTTATTCAGCCTTTGCCTTTGGTTAATTCTGAAGAACAAATCAAAAATGCATATTTTGAAATCATTAACAGTAAATATTCTAAAGAAAACAAAGTTTTCAAAAGCTTTCCGCTTTCCTCAGAATTGTATGCTGATGATATCAGTGCCGATGTTGATGAAATTATTGCCCGCTATGGTATTTCTGAATTCAGGGCAGGAGTTTTAACCAATGAATTACATGGACATCTTGGTATTTATGCAATTATTGGCGTTAAAATGGGAATAAGAGTCAGGCAATATTTTAATATCGGGGTTGATGAAATACACATTACATCTTTTGCCGGTTCAAATCCACCGGTAAGTTGCATGAATGACGGGTTGCAGGTTGGCACCGGTGCTACTGTCGGGCATGGTTTAATAAATATCTCGGACGAAACTGTAAAAAGGCCCGAAGCAATATTCGAATTCAAAAATAAGAAAGTCAGATTAAGACTAAAGGATGAGTACTGGGATTTAATAAAAGCAGATGTTCAGAAAACTATTAAAGACAATGGGAATCTCACTCCTGAATATTGGTCAAGCCTTAGATTACTTGCAATAAAATACTGGAAAGATCTTGACAGAATGGAGATATTTGAGGTTACAAAAATTAGCTGATTTCTTAATTATATAACATTTCAAATGTAAACACATTTGGTGTGAAACAAAAAAACCTGACAATTACTTATCAGGTTTTTTATATTGTTTAGTCTTAAAGCTTAATCCATAAAATTTCGTCCATCTAGAATTTTGCTTTTAGCATATTCTACTGCTTTGTTTAAATTCTCTTTTGCTTTTTCTGTCAACCCTTCTGCAAAATCCCATTCATAACCTTTTATATGAATCAGATATACTTCAGGAAACTTATTGTAAAGCTGATTACAAAGGTTCACGACAAAAGCAGGAGAAACCGCATGCATCGAAAATTCAACTTTTGCTTCGGAGGGCTCTACCCTGTCGATATAAAAATCATCAATCTCTTCTATTGTTGCATCGACGAAGACGACAATATCCTTATCGGATATTGCGTCTGCATCTTCAATATTTAACTGATAATTGCTATCTATAGTAATTTCCGGAATACCTTCCTTAGTAATCCACTCCTCCATTATGCTGACAAACTCGTTTCCCAGCCCGTCATCCTGTCTGCCCGGATTACCATACCCATAAAGCATCGTTTTCTTAATCTCTGCCATTACGACCTTTTTCTGTCAATTAAGTTATCGTTTGCATCAAGTAAAGTAACTTCCAGAGGCATTTTTCCCAATGCATGTGTTGCACAGCTCAGACATGGGTCATAAGCACGGATTGCAACCTCAACAGCATTCATCATACCTTCGGTGATGGTATCTTTACCATTCATGTAACTCTTGGCAACGTTATTTACCGAACGATTCATAGGCTCATTATTGTTTGTTGTTGAAACAATAAGGTTAGCTTTTGTAATCTGGTCGTTTTCGTTAATTTCATAATGGTGGAATAAAGTTCCGCGCGGAGCTTCAATTAAACCTACACCTCTGTTGGTTTTTGTTCCTTTGGTTACTAACTCACCGCTTAATAAATCAGGATCGTTAAGTAAAACCTTAATCATTTCAGCAGCATGGAGACATTCGATCAAACGGGCCCAGTGATTATGCATACACATGTTGTTTGGTTTTCCGTTTGTATAAGCTTTGTAAATTTCGAATTCTTTCTGTGCCAGCGGTGTAGGAATAAAGTCAGCAGTATTTAAACGTGCCAGCGGACCTACTCTGTACCAGCCTTTTTCTTTACCCTGATCAATTATGTAAGGGAATTTCATATAACTCCAGCTACGTACTTCTTCGCTGATGTATTTGTCATATTCCTGATAATCAACATCGTTAAGAACTTTCTTACCGTTTGCATCAACAGCTCTGAGAACACCATGGTATAAATCCAAAGCACCGTCTTTACGTACAAGACTCAAATAATTTGAATCGTATTTTGAGAAATTGTCAATAAAATCAGTGTTTTTCTTTTGATAATCTTTCAGGAAGTCAAGAGCAGCCTGTGCCCATTCGATCATCTTATCAATATTCAGCGGATCTGCACCTAAAAGGAATGAATCTCTTTCGGCAATGCTGAGGTGTTTGTTAATACCGCCGGGGATTGCGCCTGTACCGTGAATTTTTTTACCGGCAGTTGCAGCAATAATTTCCTGACCGAATTTACGCATCATAACGCCCATAACTGCCAGATCTTTGTGTTTCATTGCAACACCGATAACGTTTCTGATAGCAGGATCGCCGTCAACACCGAATAATAAATCCGGAGAAACGAGGTGGAAGAAATGTAAAACGTGAGACTGGAAGAACTGACCATAATGCATCAATCTTCTCATTTTTTCACCTGTAGGGGTTAAACCGTTACCGGTTCCTGCACCAACAATTACGTCCAATGCTTTAGCTGCAGCTAAATGGTGACTTACAGGGCAAATTCCGCAAAGACGCTGAACCAATACCGGAGCTTCCCAGTAAGGTCTTCCTTGTACGAAACGTTCGAATCCGCGAAACTCAACAATATGTAATCTGGATTGTTCTACATTTCCTGCGTCGTCAAACTTAATTGTAACTTTTCCGTGACCTTCAACTCTGGTTACGGGTTCTATTGTTATTTTTTTTGACATCGTATTTACTTTTTTAAAATTAATCAAATTTAACTACTTCATATGGAAGATCCATTTCGTTGCCTGTAAGAAGAGCAACTAATGCATTCCAGATTAAATCGGCTCTTGGCGGGCAGCCAGGGAGGAAATAATCAATTTTAACTATCTCGTGACAAGGATAAACTTTATCCAGAATCATCGGCAACTCGTCATCGTTAGGTAAGATACCTTCTTTGTTAAGAGTTACGGTTGGCCCTTCGAGATAAGCTTCTCTGATACATTCTTCAACAGGAATTCCGTTTCTTAATGCCGGTAAACCACCCATAATAGCACATTCGCCCAAAGAGATAAGAATTTTACAGTTCTTACGGAATTCTTTAAGTACGTGAACATTTTCGCTATTACAGCAACCACCTTCAATAATACCTATATCACATTGTTTTGTGAAGGTCTTAATATCATCAATCGGTGATTTATTAAATTCGACTAAGTCAAATAAGTCAAGTATTCTTTCATCTATATCGAGAATCGACATGTGACATCCGAAGCATCCCGCTAATGATGTCGTAGCAACTATTGGTTTACTCATTACTAATTACCTCCCTGATTAAATTTATTTTCAATTTCATGTCCGATAGGTTGCTTATCGAATTTTCTGGTTCCGATAGCTTCATCAAAACCTTTTTCTTTTTTAATAATTACACCAACCGGGCAAGTATTCATTGCTTTCTGAGCCATTTCGTCAGAAATATTTGCACAAACTTCGTGATCCATTACTATTTCGGCATGAACACCTCTGTGTTTGATTGCAAATAAACTCTTTCCGTTTTCATCTTTCAACCCTCTTACGCATCTTAAACAAAGAATACATCTGTTGGTATCAAGTAAAAGTTTCGGATTGGTTGCATCAATTGGTCTCTGCGGGAATGAATACGGGAATCTAGGAACCATCATCATAAAACGATATCCTAATGCCTGTAATTCACAGTTTCCGCTCTTTTCGCAAGACGGGCAAAAGTGATTACCTTCAACAAATATTGCTTCGATAATAGCTTTTCTTATTTCATTAATCCCTGCGGTATTGTTTTCTATTTCCATTCCTTCTGTTGCAGGAGTTGTACAAGCTGTCATCGCTCTTCCGTTGACTTTAACTGTACACAATCTGCAGGATGCTTTAGGTTTTATTCCATCAAAAGCACATAGAGTCGGAATATAAATCCCATTATTAACGGCAGCCTGAAGAATGGTTTGACCCTTTGTGGCTTCTATTTCTTTGCCGTCGATTACTATTTTAATTATTTCGCTCATATTATTTTCTTTAATGTTCTAAATAAATGTTAATTAGTGAGCATTCGGAACTCTGTCAACAAATGCACATGAAGCCTGAACTGCTTTATTCATATCAAATCCGCAATCGTAGTCAACATCTTTTTGCACTTTAGCTTCGTATAATTCTCTAAAGTTTTTGATGCTGGTAGCAATCGGATTCGCAGCAGTCTGACCCAAACCACAACGGCTTACCGGCAATATTTTTGCCCAGTCTTCGAGATCTGCGATGTCTTTCATCACACCTTTTCCGTTGAGTATTTTAACCAATCTGTCTTTCATTAATTTAGGAACGATACGGCATGTTGTACAAGAACCGCATGATTCTTCAATAAAGAATTCCATAAAGTTTAGAACGATATCTTTCAGCATATCACGGGTTTTATCAACAACGATCATAGAACCGCCGGTTGCAAGATCTCCGTAACATATTTTTCTGTCAAAGTCTTTCGGCCCGATTATTTGTCCTGAAGGACCACTGACCTGAACAGCCTGAACATTTGAAGCACCTACCATTTCGAGCATCTGGGAAATAGTCATTCCCCACTCAATTTCGTAAACACCCGGTTGAGCGCAGTCACCTGAGATACTTAACAATTTTGTTCCTGAAGATTCTTCAGTTCCCATTTGTTTGTACCAGTTTCCGCCGTTTTCAATAATTTTTACAACTGCACAGAATGTTTCAACATTATTAATAACAGTCGGCATATTTAAATAGCCTTTTTCAACAGGGAACGGCGGTTTATCTCTCGGTTCACCTCTTTTTCCTTCACCTGATTCAATAAGAGCAGTTTCTTCGCCACATACGTAAGCACCTGCACCAAACTGAATTCTGATGTCGAAATCGAAACCGTTAACGCCACCGATATTTTTACCTAATCTGTTGTCTTTTCTTGCGTCTTCAAGAACTTTTTCCAAATATGTTTCAAGATATTTATATTCATATCTTAAATAAAGAATACCCTGGTCTGCTCCTACTGCATAACCACCAATGGCCATACCTTCGAATAACATTTCAGGACGTTCGGTAAGAAGAACTCTGTCTTTAAAAGTACCAGGTTCGCCTTCGTCTGCATTACAAAGAACATAACGTTTTTCGCCTGTTGATCTTGAGCAAAAATCCCATTTTAAACCTGTTGGAAAACCAGCTCCGCCACGACCGCGAATGTTGGATTTTTTCACTTCATCAATTACATCTTTAGGTTGCATTGATGACAATTTGGTTTTAAGAGCAACACCCGGAGTGAAGTCATTTAAAATAACCTGACCTCTTCTTCTGATGTTGTTACGTACCATTGATTTTACTTCAGCAGCAGCATTTTTACCATCACCTAATTCCTGATGATATAAGTCCTGAACATTTTTACCTGCTTTAAGACCGCTTACAATCTGCTGAGCAACTGCAGGAGTTAATTTAGTAAAAACTTTGCCGTTGATAATAGCAGCAGGTTCCTGATCGTTCATACCAATACATGCAGTATTATATAAACCGATCAAACCGTCAGCACTGTTTTCTCCGAATTTGCATCCGGCTGCTTCTTCAAACGCTTTTTTTATCTCTTCTCTGCCCATCATACATGCAACGGCACTGTCATTCAAATAAACAGTGTTTTTACCTGTGGATTTCTGAGTAAAGAAATGGTAAAATGTCAAGGTTTGTTCAACATCAACAACTGCCATGTTTAGCTCTTTAGCAACATCATGTGTCGCCTCCTTGGAAATAAACCCGAATTCAGCCTGAATATCAATAAGGATATCCATAAGCCTGAATTTGTCAGAGTCGTACTTCTTAATAATCTTTTCTAACTGACTATTCATCCTGTTAAGCTTTAGTTATTATTTGTTTGTTAAAAATTATAATTAGTTTGTTTGTTAAAAAATTAACGAGTATAGTTTCACGAGCAAATATATTACTATTGAACCATCATCAAAAGGTTTTAAAACATTTTTTTGTAATTTGTAAGGGGTCTAAATAATTACGGTCAGACATAACACAAATATGATATAAATCATCACAAAACCTTAATTAATTCATGTTTTACCACTTTTTCAGCCTGTTTACATATTAAAGCCAGCTTCATTTTTCAGTAAAAATGTTATGAATATTTGCAATCGTGTGTCATAAAAAATTCTTTTTTAATAAAATTACGGGAATAAGTTGTTAAAATTATAACAATCAAACAAATAATCAATAATTACAAATCGCTACTTTTGCAATTAGGGAATATTATTGTGAACTATATTAACTTTAATTACATGAAAATCATAAGTATTTTAGCTTTTTTATTTGCATTTTCACTGATTATTTCGGCACACGAAGAACCTTCAAAAACCATGTATGAGAGAATGCAGAAAGAAAAGAACATGAAGCGTATAAGCAACTCGAAAATCAAAAAATCAACTACGTGGAAGTACGAGGTTATTGACGGAAAAATTACGGATACCAAATCAATAGCGATAGTTCAGGAATACAATAAAGCCGGAGCTCTTACAGCAATAGAAGCCTATAAAAACGATTCGCCTGAATTGCGTGTGGAATATAGCCTTGACGATATGTCTAACATATTAACCGACACCGATTTTTCGCCGGAAGGAAAGATACTTGAAAAAAATGTTTACAAATACGACTACGAAGGCCGGTTACTTTCCGGAGTATGGTTCGACGAAAACAACATGCAACAGGAAGGCTTTATTATTGAAAAAAGCAGCGATAAAAAAACTATCTTTTTCATAAAATACAAATCCGGGGACAGTATTGATTACAAACTGGAATATAAGTACAGTGAGGATTATGACAGGTCTGATTATATGGAAGCCAACAAATATGACAGTGATAAAAATATTTTAATGCATGTTGAGAAAAAATATAATCAATACGGGATGGCTGTTGAAAAATCAATTTTCGGAAATGATATGGCATTGATGTATTCGTTTTTTTATGAGTATGATAATAACGGTAATATTGTTAGAATGATAAAAAAACTCGCTGACGGGACTATTGAATGGCAGGATGAATACATAAATGACAAATCCGGGAATTGCCTTGAAATAAACAGCTTTGATGCTGCAGGATTATTGCAGACCAAAATTAAATATACCTTCGAGTATTTTGAAAACTAAAAGTCTGTTTTTTTCACATTTTCAGGAATTTGGATTTTTATTTTAATAATTTCATATCTTTGTCAAAAAAGAAAAGATTATGACAACGATCAACAATGAACCAAAAGTTAAAGGCAAAGGATGTTTGGCATTTACAGTATTCGGATTACCGTTGATAATAATACTTACTTTGTTCGTACTGTGGGTAGGATACTATGCTTACTCCACATACAACAAGTGTATTGATGCCAGTCAAACGGTTAAGAACTCATGGGCAAATGTAGAAAATGCATACCAGAAGCGTCTGGACTTAATTCCGAATATTGTTGCTACGGTTAAGGGATACGCTGAACACGAACAGGAAACATTTACCGCCATTACCGAAGCCAGGGCAAAAGCATCTTCAATAAATTTTGACTCAAAAAATCTTACAGAAGAAAATATTGCGGCTTTTGATGCTGCTCAGGAAGAAGTTAGCGGAGCTTTAAGCCGCTTGCTTGTTAGCGTGGAAGCCTATCCTGAACTTAAAGCAAATCAGAATTTTATGGATTTACAAAACGAACTTAAAGTTATTGAAAATGATATAATTGTTCGTCGCGATGAATTTAACAAAACCGTAAAGGCATATAATATTCTTGTACTGAAATTCCCGAGAAATATATTTGCAAAAATGTTCGGGTTTAAAGAAAGTGCTTATTTCAAAGCTAAAGAAGGTGCTGATGAAGCTCCAAAAGTTGAGTTTTAATCAGTAAAGCTTTTCCATAAGCTTTGCAACGCCATTATTAAGGTTCGATTCAATTGTATTGAATACGGACCTTATTTCTTCAGGGGCATTTTCTACAATGAAAGAATTCTCAGGATTAGTGTATGTCAACATGTCAAGATCATAAAAATCATTACCTACAGAGACAATATTTCCCAGTTTAATATCGTAGCGGTTTTGCAGGAATCTTATACCTGATGCTTTGGAAACACCAAAAGGCAAAATTTCTATCCATACCGATTTCCTGTCCAGAGGACTGGTTGCCCTTATTACTTTAACACAGGTAAATTTTTCACTTATTTTCTTAAGATGATCAGATTCTTCGGCACAAATAACAACGAACTGAGAAGCTGTTTCGGGGCATTCAACAATTGTGCTTACCCCTCGGGATTCATAGTATTTTATTCTTGTCAGGAAATCGCTTCCGGGATTACCGGAACTGAAATGATGGAAAAAATGATTGTCAGGAACAGGCAATTGTACCATAAAATCATAATTATTCTGAACCAGATAATCGTAAATTTCAGAGGTTTTCTCCTTTTCAATTACATTTTCCTGCAAAAGAACACCGTTTCTCCAATCGTAAACGCCGATACCTGAAGAAAAAACCAGGTAATCAATGGGGAAATCAGATTTCACAACTGTTTTCAATGAAAACAAGCTTCTGCCGGTGGCAAGAACTCTGAGAATCCCCTTCTCCCCCAGCCTCTTCAACTGAATCAATGTTTGGGGAGAAACCACACTGTTATCATCAGCCAGAGTGCCGTCATAATCTGTTACAAACATTTTGTCGGGCCGGAACATAAATCAGAATTTTTGTACAAAATCAATAACAAACCTGTAAATATCTTTGTATCCGGCAAAATTTAAATCAGCAGGAATATCTTCCGGCTGATGATAATTACTGTTATCTCCGTCAGTATAAACAAACACCGCATTTACGCCTTTGTCAAAAAACGAGGCATGATCACTGGACCATGTTGCGCCGGTTGTAGTCATTACTTCAAAATACTCTTTATCTTTATTCATTTCCTTCATCAGAGTATCTACAGCAGGATATTCCTTTGCATTGAACATATAAACACCTTCATCACCAGTCCCTACCATATCAAAATTAAACATTACCTTAACTTTTGTTAAGTCGAAAGGAGGATTTCCTGCCATATACTTTGAACCGAGCAATCCGGCTTCTTCGCCGCTGAACAAAGCAAAAACCATGGTATATTTCAGCTTCTTTTCTTTTTTGTAATGCTTTGCAAGGTTAAGAACCATTGAAACCCCGCTGGCATTATCGTTAGCTCCGGGAAACATAATATCTCCCATCATTCCCAAATGATCGTAATGTGCTGCAATTAACACTACAGAATCGGATTTTCCGGGCAGGTAACCAACAATATTCTGAGTTTTATAATCTTTCACAAAATCGTTTTTGATTTTCAGATAAACAGAATCTGTTTCCGGAAGAATCTTGCCGGGTTTTACCTGAATACTTATATAATCATTGATTTTTGTACGGGCTGTATATTTTAAATGTTCTGAGCCTTCTATAACTCCTTTTGCATTTATATAATTCTTTGCAAATATAGTGTTGGCAAATGCATAAAGCTCAGGATTATTCAGGCCGGTTGAGTCAATACAAATAATTGAACCTGAATGATCAGCACTTAAGAAATGACGCAGTACCCATTGGTTTGTCAGAGTTTCTTTCGTGATCCATTCTATTTTATATTTACCGTCTGCTTCGGGCGAAGATGGTATTACAATAAAATCTTTTGCTGCAACCAGATCTGTACCACCAAAACTAAAAACCGGGGTTTCTGCAAATCTGTTGATATCGGTTGTATATGGCTGAAAATACGTATTCCCGTACATTTCAAGTCCTATAGCCGAGAACTCTTTCCCGAGAAAAGATGCAGCTATGCTGTCGCCTTTATTAACATATCCTCTGCCGTAATATTTTGCCGAACAGATTTCATTAATAATTTTACGGGTATATTCCATATCCTGAGCTAATACGGAGAACCCTGAAATAAGGAAAGCAATTATAAGTAAAGAATTTTTCATAAACCGAAATTTTGTATTAACATATGGAAATTTACAATCATTTTTTCATATCCTTCCCGCCACGCAACTGTTATTAATTTTACCATTTCAAAATTGAATTAAAAGAAATATCCGAAAACCAATCGTGCTATCATAAGGTAAATAAACAAGCCTATAATATCGTTTGAAGTTGTAATAAAAGGACCTGTTGCAATAGCCGGGTCAATTTTTAATTTATTAAGCAGCAAAGGTATAAAAGTTCCGAAAACCGTTGCAAAAACAATTACAGCAAAAAGAGCAGTACTAACTGTTATTGTCAGAGCATAATTATCGGCAAATATAAGATTATACAAAAAAATTATCATTGAACACACCAGTCCGTTCAGCAGTCCTACTTTAAACTCTTTAAAAAGTTTGCCTGACACGGAGTGCAGATCCACGTCACCACTGGCAAGCCCCTGTACAACAATAGCCGAGGACTGAACTCCGGCGTTACCTCCCATAGCGGCAATCAACGGAAGGAATAATGCGAGTACTGCATATTTTGCAATATCTCCTTCGTAATATCCTAAAATAAGAGAACCGCAAATACCTCCGAACATTCCTATAAGCAACCACGGGATTCTCGATCTTGACTGTTTTATAACGCTGTCGGAAGAGTCAACATCTTGTGTAATACCAGACATTAACTGGTAATCTTCTTCAGCTTCTTCACGAATTACGTCCACAACATCATCAATTGTAATTCTTCCCACCAAACGTCCTATCCCATCAACAACCGGAACAGCTACAAGGTCATACTTTCCCATTAATCTGGCAACTTCTTCTTCGTCAGTATCTGTTCTAACAGAAATAACATCAGGATCAACAATGTTGCTTATTTTTTTATTTGTAGAACTGAATAAAAGATCTTTTAGTTTTATGGTGCCTTTTAATTTGTTGTTATCATCAATTACATATAAATAATAAATTTCGTCTATCTCATCGGCCTGATCTCTAAGTTCTCCCAAAGCCTGTTTCACGGTAAGATTTTCGTTAATTGCAACAAGCTCCTTGGCCATGAGACCACCGGCAGTATCTTCGTCATAATTCAACAAATCAACAATATCTCCGGCCTGATCAAGATCGGTAAGGTGCGATAGGATTTCATCACTTTTTTCGTCATCAAGATCGCCGAGAATGTCTGCTGCATCATCGGAATCCATTTGTCCGATCAGGTGCCTGGCAATAAACTCACTAGGAATTACTTCGAGTAATTTTTCCCTTTCTTCATCTTCAAGTTCAACAATTACATCAGCAGCAGTTTCAGAGTCGAGCAACATAAAAAGAAACTTTGCATCATCGACTTCTATTTCTTCAAAAATTTCTGCAATATCTGCCGGATGTAAATCTTTGATAAGCTCAAGGGCACGATTGCTGTCCTGAGAAGCAATGCATGATATCAAGCTGTCAAATAATTCTTTATTTAATTCTACTGCCATAATTATTCACCTGCAAAATTAAAATTATCTTTAAGTAATCAAAAGTCTGAACCTTATTTATTACTTTTTTATGACAATAAATCAGTAAGCACGACAAAATCCTCCGGGCTCAACTGTTCAGGCCGTAACGCAAAAAACGGATGATTCAAATCTGTATTTTCTGTTATCATTCCTTTAACCGAATTGCGTATTGTCTTTCTTCTCTGGTTAAAAGCCATCTTAATAACCTGAAATAATTTACGTTCATCAACGCCATCCAGAGCCTCCCGGTATCTGGTTAACCTGATTACCCCTGACTTCACTTTTGGCGGCGGAATAAAAACATTTTCGTTAACTGTAAACAGATATTCAATTCTGTAATACAACTGAACAAAGACACTCATAATACCATAGGTTTTATTCCCGTGAACAGATGCCATACGTTCTGCAACTTCCTTCTGAATCATGCATACAAGTTCAGGAATTTTTTCTTTATTTTCCATCATTTTGAAAAATATCTGTGAAGAAATATTGTATGGAAAATTCCCGATTACACAAAATTCTTTATCAAAGATTTCGTCAAGTTTTATTTTCAAAAAATCACCGTGTATAAGCCGGAATTGATCATCATAATTCGATTGCAGATACTCAACTGATTCTGTATCAATCTCGATAAGGCTAAGATCAAAATTCCTTTTTATCAGTTCATTTGTCAGCACACCCGTTCCGGGACCTATCTCAAGAACCGGCAGATGCGATTCATTAAGCAAAGAATCAGATATTCTTCCTGCAATATTTTTATCTGCAAGAAAATGTTGACCAAGATGTTTTTTTGCTTTTACCATGCTGCAAAGTTCAGAATAAAAATCAACTATACCAAACAAATACTATATTTGCAATCTAAAATATATGTTTTGAACAAAACAGTTAAAAATATTCTCAAGATTACAGGGTTTGCTTTGATTGGGGCATTCTTGTTTTTTTTAGTTTACCGAGATTTTGATTTCGCAGAATTATTGGAAAAGCTTAAAACATTAAATTATTGGTGGTTTTTGCCAATGATACTGATGGGAATTGTGAGCCACATAAGCAGAACTTTGAGATGGCAGATGCTTCTGGAATCAAACGGGGAAAAGACCCGTTTTCTCAACACTTTCTTTGCCGTCATGAACGGCTATTTTGCAAATCTTGCTGTTCCCAGGCTTGGAGAAGTCACACGTTGCGCTGTGGTATCAAAATATGATAAAATTAATTTTTCAAAAGTACTCGGCACTATGGTGAGCGAAAGACTGGTGGATGTTGTTATGCTTTTACTTATTACTGTTGCTGCGGTTATTTTCCAATCGGGAGAAATAAACAGGTTTTTATCTGAAAATCCTGATTTTGGCAAAAAGCTCGAATTTTTACTTTCTGTTCCGTTTATTGTAGTTGCAATTATCGCTGGCATTACTGCTTTGTTTTTCATAATAAGAATTGCTAAAGGAAAATACAATCACATTAAGTTGTTTGCAAAACTATCTGCATTTATAAATAACTTCTGGCAGGGAATCATTAGTCTTAAAAAGCTGAAAAAGCCCTGGTTGTTTATTCTCCATTCGGTAATTATCTGGGCAATGTATTTTTTAATGATGTACGTTTGCTTTTTTGCCTTCGACGGGTTTGAGAATCTTGACATTTTTGCAGCACTTGCACTTTTTGTCGCCGGCAGTTTTGGCATGATTGCTCCATCTCCCAACGGAATAGGTGCTTATCATTTTATGATTATTCAGACACTATTAATATATGGCATTGCTCAAAGCGACGCTGCCGGCTTTGCACTTATTGTACATGGGTTACAAACCTCCCTTCTTATAATTTTAGGATTAATTTCATTTTTACTGATTCCCGTAATTAATAAAAATAATTAGTTGTGTCCGGAACATCAAAAGACAAATCAAAAAAAATTATTATAAGGATATTAAAGTTTTTGCTTGTAGCTGCTTCATGGACATTTGTATCGTATAAAATTTATACAGCTCCTGACATCATGTCTCTAGGGCAATATTTTGCAGATATTTCATTTAACAAGTCGGTAATTCTTATAATTATATTTTTACTGATGTTTTTGAACTGGGGACTTGAAACAATAAAATGGAGGTATTTAATTTCCGGACTGGAAGATCTTTCGTTCTTTAAATCATTTAAAGCTGTCTGGAGTGGAGTTACAGCAGGGCTCATAACACCTAACAGAATCGGGGAATTCGGAGGCAGAATTCTGTTTCTTAAAGGAGAAAACAGAAAAAAAGCATCGGTACTTACTTTGTACGGCGATCTTGCACAAATGATTGCGACACTCGTTGCAGGAATAGCAGGATTTTATTACATTTATGTCTTGTTTTCCAAAACAAATACGTCCATAAGCGAAATAAAATCAATTGTATTTTCATTATCACTTATTCTCATAACTTTCTGTATTACAGCATTCTTATGCGTTAATCGCATATTTTCGAAACTTTCCCGAAACAAGACTTTTGCAAAACACCTTACCTCATGGTTACCTGATGCTAAAATAAATCTGCTTTCAAAAACGGTAGTACTGTTTTTCAGTTTTTTGAGATATCTGGTTTTCTGCATTCAGTTCTATCTTTCACTAAGGTTTTTCGACATTAACGTTGGCTTTGTTGAGTCTTTTGCTGCAATTGCCGCAATGTATCTGGCAACACATATTATTCCCAGTATTGCAATGGCCGAAATCGGCATCAGATTATCTTTCTCTGTGCTGTTTATAGGACTATTCAGCGAAAAAACAATGGCCATAAGCTTAGCATCATTAATGATTTATCTGGTAAACATTGCAATACCTGCATTAATTGGAGGACTTTTCATTTTCAAAGGAAACCGGAAAGCGAAATAGCTTGTGATTTTAGGTATCTGTTTCTCTTAAATTTATTTAAAATTCACAATTTACAATTTTGAATTTTAAATAATAAAATCAAAATTAACATTATTTTAACATAAACTACCCAAATTCATGATTATGATCATCAGATAAAAGAATTTTGAATTAAGAAAGCTGTAATTGATATTATTTAAAGTATTCAAATACCCCAATATGTATTTCACATCAAAAAATTACGTATTTTTACCAATTATTATCGTTTGTTTAGGAACTATTTATTAACTAAATTTTTGTAATATGAAAAGAGTAATGTACTTGAGACATTTATTCAGGAAAAGTTTGCATGCCATGCTATTCCTGACAGCATTCATTTTTGGCAGTTTTCTGAGTCATGGGCAGACAACTGTAACAATTGGTTCCGGAACCAGTACGTCCTATTCTTTACCTGTAGTTTCAAATTATGGGTACAACTATTCACAGCAAATTGTTTTGCAAAGTGAAATAGGATTTGCCGGGGACATAACCAAAATCAGATTTTACATGGTTGGAGGTATTTCTTTATCCAGTTCCAATGACTGGACAATTTACCTCGGACATTCTACAAAATCTACATTTACAAGTACCACAGATTGGGAACTTTTTGCAAACCTGACTCAGGTTTACACAGGAACCATTGATGCGACACCTGTTGCAGGTTGGTACGAAATCACCTTTGACACTCCTTTTGCGTACAACAACATTGACAATCTTGTTGTTGCTATTGATGAAAACACTGACAGTTTTAATGGAAGTACAAATTACATCAGGACATGGACAACACCTGTAAGTAACAGATCTATTTATTACAGAAGTGATGTAACAAATCCTGATCCTACATCTCCGCCAACTGCAAGCGGAAGATATTCTTACATTAATCAGATGCAACTTGAGATATTACAACCTCCTTGCACAGGAACCCCTGATCCTGGAAATACAGTAGCTTCTGTTACTTCGGTATGTGTGGGTAGCAGTTTTAATCTCTCTTTACAAAATCAGATTATAGGCGACGGGATTACATATCAGTGGCAAAGTTCACCTGATATGGTTACCTGGTCTAATATCGGAACAGGACTAAACACTTTATCTACAACTACAACAGCTAGCACTTACTATCAGTGTATTGTTACATGTACAAATTCATCTGAGACAGCTACGTCAACACCTGTTCTTGTAGATGCTACAATATCTGCACTGCCGTATAGCGAAGAATTTGCTACTACAACGACACCTTCATGCTGGACAATAACCGGTTGGACAATAGGCTCCACACGTGGGGTTACCGGCAACCCGGGAAACAACATCTACAAAAATCTTTACAGTTCTTCAGCAACAGGAACATTTACCAGTGGTGGTATCGGTTTGGTCGAAGCCGGAACAAATCTGATTTTTGACTATAAAATAGCTAACTATTCATCTCCTTATGCTCCTCCGGTTGCAGGATCAGGGAACTTTATAGTTTCTGTTTCCACCGACGGCGGTAACACATATACAGACCTGGAAACCGTTACTAATGACGGAGTTGCCGGATGGCGTACAAAGCATTATGACTTGTCTGCATATGCAGGAGAAAATGTAAAAATACGTTTTATCGGGAACTGGGTTTCCGGCGATTATGACATTGCTTTCGATAATATTGGACTAAGACAATTATCATCCGAAAACGACATTTTAACTTTCTCTATACCTGAGCAAACTGCGACTCCTGTAGTAATAGATAATATTAACCATACCGTTGCAATTGAAGTAGCTTACGGGACAGACTTAAGTACTCTGACTCCTGCTATTACAGTATCTGCTGACGCAACTATCAACCCGTTATCCGGTGAAGTTCAGGACTTTACAAATCCTTTTGACTACACTGTTACTGCTGAGAATTCATCTGCCCAGATATGGACAGTTACTGTTACAACAGCCATGACACAAAGTAGTGAAAAAGACATTTTAACTTTTTCTCTACCTCAGCAAACTGGCCCGGCAACAATTGGAACAAACACCATTGATGTTGAAGTTTTATGGAATACCGATTTAAGTAGTCTTACGCCTACTATTACCACTTCTCCATTATCTTCTGTCAATCCTCTTTCAGGTGTTGTTCAGGACTTCACTTCTCCTGTAACATACACAGTAACTGCTGAGGATGCAAGTACCAAAGATTATACAGTTACCGTAACTCTGCAGGCAACTCCGGCAGGAGCAACATGTGCAACTGCAATGCCATACACAAATATTAATGATCCTGAAGTTGTTACTGCTATAAATTCTATTTCAAGAGAATTATGGTTTACTGTTACTTTAGATCAGACTTATGCTGGCGTAGCTTTCAGCACCTGCGCTTCAGTGTATGACACAAAATTATACATATATGATGCATGTGGAGGAACAGAGTTAGCATACAATGATGATTCTCCTAATTCATATTGCTCTGTTGACCATAATCAATCTTTAATTGAATTTACCGATTTAGATGCAGGGACTTACTATGTTCGCGTTACTCCTTATAACGGAAGTACCGATATAAGTGATCCAACTACAGGATTAATTGTGACAGGGTCAAACTGCGCAACTCCAAATTCAGTTAATGCATCTAATATTACAGCAACAACAGCAGATATTTCATGGACACCTGTAACAGATGAAACAACATGGAATCTGAAAGTTTCTTCAACATCTATTGACCCGATCACAGATGTTGCTGATATTTTTGATGGTGCTGTTCTTACAAATCCGCTAAATACAATACCTGGTTTAACAGCAGAAACTGATTACTATGTTTATGTTATGGCTTCCTGCGGATCAGAATGGACTGCTGAATATACTTTTACTACTATAGCATCATGTCCGGCTCCTATAGCTTTATCTGCCACTGCTTATGCTGACAATGCAGATTTAAGCTGGAATCCTTTAACAGGTACTGCATGGAATTTAAAAGTTTCTACAGTTGTAATCGACCCGGCTACTGAAGCAGGTGATATTTATGATGCTGCAGCAACAAATCCGATTAACATTCCCGGATTGACCCCTGTAACTACTTATTATTATTATGTTCAGACAGATTGCGGTGCAGGCGAAACATCTTTGTGGTCTGCTCAGGGATCTTTCACTACAACTTGCGGTATTTACACAGTTCCGTTTAATGAAGGCTTTACTTCTTACCTTCCTCAATGTTGGTCAGAATTTACAGGAACTCTTGCTGATCCTACTGTTACCAGTGGAACAACTTCAGCATGGGGGGCTGACGGGTTTGCAAATGTTGGATCTACAGGATCTGCAAGAGTAAACATATATGGTACCAGCAGAAAAGAATGGGTATCTAGCCCGAGTATAGACCTTGGAGACGGTTCTGTACCATATATATTAACATTTGATCTTGCTTTGACTGCATATGCTAGCACAGGTTCAGCGGGTACTACCGGAACAGATGACAAATTTGCTGTTGTTATTTCTACCGATAACGGTGCTACATGGAGTTCTGCCAACACATTGCGCCTTTGGGACAATGCCAGTTCTACTTATGTTTATAATAACATTGCTACTGCCGGTGAAAATGTAATGATCGATTTAAGTGCATATACAGGTGTTGTAAAAATAGGTTTCTATGGAGAATCAACATCCAGTAATGCAGACAACGACTTGTTTATTGACAATGTTGTAATTCGTCAGTTATCATCAGAAAATGATATTTTGACATTCTCATTTACAGAACAAACCGGCCCGGCTACAATTGATGCTGTTAACCATACAGTAGATATTGAAGTTGCAAACGGAACTGACTTAAGCAGCTTAACCCCGGCTATTACTGTTTCTGCATATGCAACTATTAATCCTTTATCAGGTGTTGCTCAGGATTTCACAAATCCGTTCAACTACACTGTTACTGCAGAAGATTTGACAGATCAGATATGGACTGTTAATGTAACTGCTGCTATTACTCAAAGCAGCGAAAAAGACATTCTGACTTTCTCTATTCCTGAAGAAACAGGTGCTGCAATAATCGGAACTAATACAATAGATATAGAAGTTGCATGGACTGCTGATTTAAACAATCTTACTCCTGCAATCACTACTTCTGCATTATCTTCCATTAGCCCTCTATCTGGTGTTGCTCAGGACTTTTCTTCTCCTGTAACCTATACTGTAACTGCTGAAGATGCAAGTACTAAAGATTATACTGTAACTGTTACACAGGAAGCTACCCCTGCAGGATACACATGCGCCGCTGCTATTGACTATGGTACAGTTAATGATCCTGAAGTGACCGGCACAATGTCTGTTTACCAACCAATGTGGTATAGATTAACAACTACACAAGCATTCGCAAATGTTGATATTCATAGCTGCGGCTCTGACTTCGACACAAAAATTGCCATATTTGAAGATTGCGGAGATGTTACAACTTTACCGGAAAATAACGTAATGCCTCAGGGGGCTATAGCTTTTAATGACGATTCTGACAATAGCTATTGTAGTGTTGATAACAATCAGTCTTTGGTTGAATTCACTGTTTTACCTGCAGGAACATATTATATTGTTATTTATCCTTATTCTACAACATCAGGTCTTGGAAATTATGCTTTAGAGGTTATTGGAGATGCTGACGCATGTCTTGTTCCTACAAATCTCTCTTTAACAGATCTACAACAGGAAGAAGTAACTATGACCTGGGAAACCGGTTTTACCGAAACTGAATGGAATCTGATTTATGGTGCTGCCGGATTTGATCCTGCAACAGAAGGAACATTATTAACCAATGTAACTTATCCTTATAATCTTACCGGCTTAACAGAAGCTACAGAATATGATGTTTATGTTCAGGCTATTTGTGCAGGTCCTTCAACCAGTGAATGGAGCAGTGCACTGAATTTCACCACTCTTGCTGCTTGTCCTGCTCCGACAGATTTGGTTATCAACAATACTGATGTTGACGCAGAACTGTCATGGAATGCATGGGGAACTACAGCATGGAATCTTAAAGTTTCTACTACAGTTATTGACCCTGCTACCGGAGCAGGTGACGTGTTTGACGGACCAATCGGGACCAATCCTTATACCATAGGATCTCTGACTCCGAATACAACATACTATTATTATTTACAGGCTGATTGTGGTGCAGGTGAAACCTCTTTATGGTCAGCACAAGGGTCATTTACAACAGAATGTGCAGCATTAAGTGCTTTTAACCAGAATTTTGACGGTGTTACAACTCCGGCTCTTCCTTCTTGCTGGTCAAAATATCTTTCTCCTTCATATTCTTATGAAACCGTAAATACATACACTACTACTCCTTACAGTTCTCCTAACTGTGTTCAGCTATACAGTTCAGGTGCAACCGCTGCTACAGATGCTCCTATGTTAATTTCTCCTCAGATATTGAATCTTAACTCCGGAACAAATCAGCTAAGATTCTATGCAAAAGGAGCAAGTACAAACACATCAGTAATTGTGGGTACTATGAGTGATCCTTTAAACAGTGCATCTTTCACTCCTTTGCAAACAGTAACAGGTTTGAGTACAAGTGTATGGAATGAATACACTATAAGTTTGGCAACTTATGCCGGAACTGATGAATATATTGCTTTCCGTCATCCTTTAACTACTACTTACAGTTATATATACATAGATAATGTAGTTCTTGAGCCAATTCCTTCATGTCAGGTTCCAACAGATCTTACATACTCAAATCTAACCACCAGCTCAGCAACCATTTCATGGACTGCTTCGCCTTCAGATCCTGCAAATGGATATGATTACTATGTTTCTACTTCTTCAACTGCACCGGATGGAACTACTGTTCCTACAGGTTCTGTTGCAGCCGGTATAACCACAGCTGATCTTTCATTATTATCTGAAAATACTACTTATTACTTCTGGGTAAGAGCAAATTGCGACGGTACAGATTATTCGACATGGGCTGGTTATACCAGTTTATTTACAGGATATTGTACTCCAACTGCTACCAATACGGGAACTTATATAAGCAATTTTGTAACTACCGGAGGTGAAAGCAATATTAGTAATAATTCAGGTGCATTTGCTACCGGTGGTTATATAGACTACTATCCAAGCATGTTTGTAAGTCATTATGCTACAGGAGTAATAAATTTTTCTGCCACGATAGTAGGAGGAACAGCCGGTATAGCAATTTATATTGACTGGAATAATGATATGGATTTTTCAGATGCAGGCGAAAGAGTTTACACGTCAAACGCATATCAGAGTACAGGAACAACATCTTCAAGTTTCACAGTACCTTTAGACGCAACTGTAGGAGATTACAGGATGAGAATAGTGACTGACTATAACTCCACAAACCCTGTAGCATGTTCATTTGCTTATGGAAGAGGAGAAGCAGAAGACTATAAATTTACAGTTGTTCCACTTCCGGCATGTCCTACTCCAACAAGTTTATTCGCAGATAATATTTCCACTAATACCGCTAATCTGAACTGGACTCAGTTAGGTTCTGCTACGGCATGGAATCTTAAAGCTTCTACAACTCCTATTGATCCGGCTGTGGAAAATGGCGATTTCGGAATTATTCCTACTTCAACAAATCCATTTACAACACCGGCAGTATTATCAGAAAACACTACTTATTACTGGTATGTTCAGGCTGACTGTGGTGGAGGTTCTACTTCTGAATGGTCTGCTCAGGGTGAATTCACTACTTTGTGCGAAGCTATAACAACTATACCATTTAACGAAACATTTAATTCTGACTCTCCAACTGAATCTTGCTGGACTGTATTAAATGAAAACGGAGATGGTGATGCATGGAATATGAACTATACTTCTAATCCTTATGAAGGAGATCAGGTTGCTATGATTTACACAGACTTTAATGCAGGTGCTAATAATGACTATCTGGTATCTCCGGGTATAACTTTAACAGGTAGCGAAATTCTTACATATCAATATAGAGTTCAGTCTTCAGGGGAACCAAATGATTTCGAAGTACTGTTATCTACTACAGGTATTGCACCTGCTGATTTTACAACAGTTTTACTTCCAAACACTTCATACTCTAACACCACATACACAATGCAGACAATCGACCTGTCATCTTATACAGGAACTGTTTACATTGCTTGGCATGTAAACGGGATATTGGATGGATGGAGAATTTATATTGATGACGTAACCGTAAGAGAAACCTCTGACGAAAACGACATTTTAACATTCTCTTTTGCAGAACAAACCGGTGCTGCCGTTATTGATGCTATTAATCATACTGTTGACGTTGAAGTTGCAATGGGAACAGATCCTAACGGATTAGTACCGACATTTACAATTTCTGATTATGCAACTGTTGATTTTGCTTCAGGTGTTGCTCAGGACTTTACAACTCCGTTTGTTTATACAGTAACTTCCGAGTCATTAATTGACCAGGCATGGACAGTAAACGTATCTGTTGCTACAACCCAAAGCAGTGAGAATGATATCTTAACATTTACTTTACCTCAGCAAACAGGTCCTGCAACTATTGATGCAGTTAACCATACTGTTGATGTTGAAGTTACATGGACTACTGCTCTTACATCTTTGACTCCTTCAATTACTGTATCTACATTAGCAACTATCAATCCGTTAAGCGGAACAGCTCAGGATTTCTCTGCTCCGTTTACATACACTGTTACTGCAGAAGATGCAACTACTCAGGATTGGATTGTAACAGTAACCAATGCTCCTGCTCCACAAGGTGCTTATTGTTCAGATCCGTTGACTTACGGTATGATTAACGACCCTGCAATAAACACTGTTTTATTGGCAAACGAACCACAATGGTATGTTTTCACACTTGATGCAACATACAACAATGTTGTTGTTAGTACATGCGGAACAAACTTTGATGACAGAATTGCCGTTTATACAGACTGTGCAGATTTTGATGGCAACTTTGGTTATTCAAACACCAGCTATGATCCTGCCGGAGATATCGGTTACGATGACGACGGATGTGCAGGCGGGGAATACGGAACAGGTAATACTCTTGCTGCAACTTATACCTTAGGAACAATGGATGCAGGTACATATTATGTAGTAATTTTCGGATACACTACAGCTTCAACCGGAAATGTCCGTCTTGAAATCACAGGAGATCCTCTTCCGACAATCGACGTTATTGATGTAAACTCTGACGTTGCAGATATAGAAGTTTGTCAGGGCGTTACTGAAGGTACAGCTATTGGTCTTCTTGCTCAGCAAATTACAATCTCCGACTCTGATTTAACAGAATACAACGTTTTCCTTGCATGGGATATCAATGCTTATGATGAAAACACCCCTGGTGATTACAATGCTATAGGTACTTTCACATTACCTTCAGGAGTTGAACAAACTGACCCGGTTACTCCTCTCGAAGTTTATGCAACTGTTACAGTTCTTGCTCCTCCGGCTGTTACATGCCCGGGCAACTTTGAAGTTACCGATATCAACACTGTTACACTTACAGGCGAATCTCCTGCAGGTGGAATTTACAGCGGTACAGGCGTTACAGCAGGAGAATTCTCCGCTGACGGACTTGAAAACGGAGACTATATGTTAACATATACTTACACAGATCCGACAACAATGTGCAGTAACTCTTGTGACTTTACAGTAACTGTAAATATCCCATTCCCTGCTATTGACGTAATAGATGTTAACAATGATGTTCAGAACGTTGCTATTTGTTTAGGAGCTGTTGAAGCTGATGCTTTAGCTCTTCTTGCACAGGAAATAACTATTTCTGATGCTGATGCTAACGAATATGTAGTTTCTGTAACATGGGCTATTGATGCATTTGACGGAAATACCGTAGCCGATTATAATGCTACCGGTACTTTCGAATTACCTGCAACTGTTGCTCAAACAGATCCTGAAACAACTCTCGAAGTTTATGCTGTTGTTACAGTTAATGATCTCCCGGTTGTTACTTGTCCTGATAACTTCTCAGTAACTGCAGATGATATTGTAACTATTACAGGCGCAACTCCTGCAGGCGGAACATTCAGCGGAACAGGTATTACAGGCAATGATTTTGACCCGGCAACTTTAGCTAACGGTGATTACATTATCACTTACACTTACACTGATGATGTTACAGGTTGTACCAATTCATGTGACTTTACAATTACTGTTGATATTGATAACAGTATCAATGTTTCTGAAAGCGCAGCTATTTCAATTTATCCAAACCCGAACAACGGTATGTTTAAATTAGACTTCAGCAATGTTAACGGGAATGTAAATTATCAGATTTATGACACTAAAGGAAGCATTATTGTTGATGAAAACATTTTAACTAACGGCAACACCGTTAAAGAAGTTTCTCTCAACCTTGTTCCCGGTGTTTACTATGTAAAACTCATTACTGCCGGTCAAACCGTTGTTGAAAAACTCGTTATTGAATAGTCAGTAAAGATTATATTAAAAAAAACTGCCCGGCAATATTGCCGGGCAGTTTTTTTTATTGCATATGTCATAATCCTACATTTATTACTAATATATTCTAGTTCACGAAAAAAAACTATATGCTTGGGAAAAAGTAATTTAAGTTTTTTTTAACAAATCATTAAAACCTGATCCCCCAATAGTTTCATAAAATCCCAAGCCCAAAATAGATATTTAATTTAATAGCTTTTCTCTATTTTTTAGGTAATTTTTCAATTTGAGTGTTTTTTTTCCCTAATTTTGGCCTTTTAATAACGTTTGATTTGGAATTATTTATTAACTAAATTTATGTAATATGAAAAAAGTGTACAAACTATTGAGCATGCTTATGTTCTTAGTGTTCAGTTTTTCAGGATATTTAGGTTACTCTCAAAACCTGATTATTACTGGAGTTTTCGATGGATCGCTATCGGGTGGTAGTCCAAAAGTGTTGGAATTGTATGTAGTAAATGACATTAGCGATTTATCTTCTTACACAATAAAAAATCAGACAAACGCTAATACTACTTGGGGTTCAGCTTTCGTACTAAGTGGCTCAGCGACTGCCGGAGATTTTATTTATGTTGTTAACACCGGACAAACTGCCGATTTTAACTCATATTTTGCAAACACAATTACGCCTCTTGAATCAGGCGTTATAAATTTAAATGGTGATGACAGATTAGCAATTTTTTATTCAGGTGGAATAGTTGATATCTTCGGGGAAGAAAATGTTGACGGTACCGGATTAGCTTGGGAATGGTTAGATGGTTGGGCATATCGTACAATCTTAGGAACATTACCTGCAACTGCATTCACAATCAGCAACTGGAATTATTCCGGGACTGGTGTAACTGTGGGAGAAACATCAAATGCTACTGCAGCAACTCCTTTTCCAATCGGAACATTTACTATGGGTGGCCCTGTTTCTGAAGTTGACTGGTGCAACCTCCAATGGCCTGATGCAACAACTGTAAATACAGACGAAGCTTTTACTGTTTATGCACGTGTTTATGAATCTGGAGTAACTGAAGCTGCCGGACAAGGTGCCGGCATTGAATGTTGGATTGGCTATAGTACATCTGATACAGATCCTTCTACCTGGACAGACTGGGTTGCAGCCACTTACAATGTTGATAATGGTAATAATGACGAATATTCTGCTTCATTATCTTTCCCAACTGCAGGAACATATTACTATGCAAGTAGATTTAGCTTAAACAGTGATCCATATTCTTATGGCGGATATAATGCTGGTGGTGGTGATTTCTGGGACGGAACAGATAACGTTTCAGGTGTTGCAACTGTTAACGTTGCCGGAGATACTTTTGTAAACCTGCCTGTTTCCGAAGATTTTGAAAGTGGCTTAGGTAACGTTACTTTTATTAATGGCACTCAGACTAATTATTGGGTGAACGGGCCTTTAGCTTCTCAAACAGGAAACTGTATTTATATAACTAATGACGGAACTGCTAACGATTATACTATTACTACTTCTGCTGTTTCTCATGCTTATATTCCGGTTGACTTTGCCGGAATCAGAAATGCAACATTAAGTTTTGACTGGATTTGCAATGGCGAATACAGTTATTCTACTAACTATGACTATCTAAGAGTATTTTTAGTCCCTGAAGATATAACAATTGAAGATGGCACACAAATATCTTCAACATATCAACTTGGATCAACTTATAACCTGGAAACAAGTTTACAAAATGAGAACTTTATCCTTTCCAATACTGAAATAACACAAGATAGAATGAGGCTTGTATTTTCATGGAGAAATGATGGAAGTGGCGGAACTACACCTCCGGCATCAGTTGACAATATTCTGTTAGAAGAAATTACTTGTCCTGATCCTTCAACATTAACTGCAACAAACATAACTGCATTTTCTGCTGATCTGGCCTGGACAGAAAACGGAAGTGCTGTAAGTTGGAATATTGAATGGGGAGCTGACGGATTCTCACAAGGTTCGGGAACAGTAATTACAGAAACTTCTGATAATCCTTATAATCTTACAGGGTTATCTGCCGTAACAGCTTATGATTTTTATATACAGTCTCACTGCGGAGTTGGTGACGAAAGTGCATGGATTGGGCCTTTCTCTTTTACAACTACAGTATCGTGTCCTGCCCCTACTTCTCTTTTTGCTGATAACATTACTATCAGTTCTGCAAACCTTAACTGGACTGAAAACGGGACAACCGATACCTGGAATTTAAAAGTATCTTCATCTGCAATTGACCCGACAACTCAGGATGGTGACATAATTGCAAATGAATCTACAATAAATAATCCTTACACTTCACTTTCCGGATTAACTTCAGCCACCACTTATTATTTCTATGTACAATCAGACTGTGGCAGTGGTGATTTATCTGAATGGTCTGTTGAAGGAACATTTACAACAGACTGTGAAGTTGAAAATATTCCTACCGCATCTCAAAGTTTTGAATTATCACCAATTCCTGTTTGCTGGACTACTGAATTAATTTCAGGATCGACTAATTGGGCCAGTGACGATTCTAACGATGGTGTTAGCGGTGCACATACCGGCACATATTTCATGGGTAAAAACTGGAATAATTCAGATGCATTAATTTATTCTCAGCCAATAAATATGACATCTTCTTCAACCGGGGCAAGAGTAAATGTTTGGATTTACAGAAGCGCTGATAGTGATGATACTGACAGAATAAGGTTTCATGTAAATACATCTGCAAGTTTGACCGGAGCTACTCAGTTATTGGAGATATTCCCTCTAATTTCAGAAACGCCTGTTGTTGCATCTGCAGGATGGTATAATTATATTGTAAATATTCCTGCAACATTCGACTCCAGCCCGGCAATTTACATTATAGCTCAGGGAACAACATCTGCAAGCTATAGTTCTTATGGTCTTGGTTTTGACGACTTCCTTGTAGAAGCAAAACCTTCATGTCCTGATCCTTCAACATTAACTGCAACAAATATAACTGCAATTTCTGCTGATTTAGCCTGGACAGAAAACGGCAGTGCTACCAGTTGGAATATTGAATGGGGGGCTACAGGGTTCTCACAAGGCTCCGGAACATTAATTACTGAAACTACCGACAATCCTTATAACCTGACAGGTTTGACTGCTGTTACAGATTATGATTTTTATGTACAGTCTTACTGCGGAGTTGGTGACGAAAGTGCATGGATTGGGCCTTTCTCTTTTAGCACAACTGTATCATGTCCTGCTCCTACTTCTCTTTTTGCTGACAATATTACTGTTAGTTCTGCAAACCTTAACTGGACAGAAAACGGGACAACAGATACCTGGAATTTAAAAGTATCTTCATCTGCAATTGATCCTGAAACACAGGATGGAGATATAGTTGTAAATGAATCTACAATAGATAATCCTTACACTTCTCTCTCTGGCTTAGATGCAAATACTACATATTATTTTTATGTTCAATCTGATTGTGGTAGTGGTAATTTATCTGACTGGTCTGCTGAAGAAACATTTACTACATCGTGTGCTGCAATTACAACATTGCCTTGGACAGAAGATTTTGAAACATCTGTTGTTGGAGGAATGGCAAATTGCTGGTATAAAGAAAACGGTGATTGGATAACTACAGACAACTCTTCTTCTTCGTACGATACCGATGCCAGAAGTGGCTCAAATTTCTTAAGAGACGCATGGTCTGCAACTAATGAGTATGTGTGGACCGTAGGCTTTGAATTAACAGCGGGAACCTCTTATAACTTTGAATTCTGGTGGGCTGGAGACGGGTATTCCAGTTGGACCGGAGATATCTTCTATAATACGGACCAAAGTTCAACAGGAGCAACTCAACTCGGCACATCATTCATAAGTAGCGGAACTACTGCCGGCACAAGCTATACTAGGGCTATCAGAACATTTGTTCCTGCAACTGACGGAACATATTATTTCGGCATAAGTGTTAGTGAACCGACAGGCTCACCATGGTATTTAAGTTTTGATGATTTTAAACTTGATTTAACACCGGCTTGTCAGGTTCCTACGACATTGTTTGCCAACAATATTACAACAACTTTTGCCGACTTAAACTGGACAGAAGCAGGTTCTGCAACAGCATGGAATATTAAAGCTTCTACAGTTCCTATTAATCCTTCAGTTGAAGACGGTGATTTCGGAATTATTAATACTACAGAAAATCCGTTTACAACTCCTGATGTTTTAACTCCAAATACTACCTATTACTGGTATGTACAGGCTGACTGCGGTGGTGATGTTTCCGAATGGTCAGATGCCGGAGTATTTTCAACCGAATGTGACGCAGTAACAGTTTTCCCTTATACCGAAAACTTTGACGGTGACTGGGGAACATGGTGTTGGAACGTAATAAACAATGATGCAGACAGTTACACTTGGAGTCAAAGCAGTTCCTACATTACTGCTCACTCAGGATCATGGACTGCTCATGGTATGGGTAACAATGATGACTACCTGATTACACCTCAGTTTATAATTAATTCAGCATCATTTACTATGGACTGGTGGGATGTTGTTGAAGGATCCGGATACAACAATACTTATGACGTATTAGTTTCGACAACTGATAAATCTATTGCAAGTTTTACCGATAATTTAGGAACTTTCGATTGTTCAAATACAACCTGGACATTACACAATCTTGATTTATCTGCATACGACGGACAAAGTATTTATATTGCTTTCCATCAGACTTATTCTGCAGCAACTAACTGGGGCTTTGGGATAGATGATTTCACAGTTCGTGAAATGTCTGAAGAAAATGATATTTTAACTTTCTCTTTTGCAGAACAAACTGGTCCTGCTGTAATTGATTACGGAGCTCATACCATTACTGTAGAAGTTGCAATGGGAACAGATCCTAACGGAATAATCCCTACATTTACAATTTCTGATAATGCAACAGTTGACTTTGCTTCAGGTGTTGCTCAGGATTTCACTAATCCGTTTGTTTACACGGTAACTTCTGAATCATCAATAGCTCAGACATGGACTGTAAACACTACCGTTGCTTCAACTCTAAGCAGCAATAAAGACATCCTTACATTTACATTCCCTGAACAAACAGGCGCAGCAACCATTGGTGCAAACACAGTGGATATTGAAGTTTCATTTATAGCTGATTTGTCAAACTTAACACCGACAATCACAACTTCTGCATTATCTTCTGTAAATCCGTTAAGCGGCGTTGCTCAGAACTTTTCTTCTCCTGTAACATATACTGTTACTGCTGAAGATGCAAGCACAAAAGATTATACCGTTACTGTTACTCAGGAGGCTGCTCCTGCCGGGACTACTTGTGCTACTGCAATTCCTTACACAAACATTAACGATCCCGAAGTTGTTACTGCTATCAATTCTATGTCAAGAGAATTATGGTTTACTGTTACTTTGGATCAGACTTATGTTGATGTTGAATTTAGTACTTGTGCTTCTGTATATGACACTTGGTTATACGTTTATGATGCTTGCGGCGGAAACTTATTAGCAAATAATGACGATGATAATATTGGTTTCTGTTCAGTTGACAACAATCAATCACTTATCCAAATGGAAAGTCTGGCAGCAGGGACATATTACGTACGCATAACTCCTTATGACAATGATGAAGATATTTCAGATCCGACAACAGGACTATATGTAAGTGGTTCAAACTGCGGTACTCCGAATTCTGTTATGGCTTCAAACATGACTGCAGTAAGCGCAGATATTATATGGACTCCGCTTACTGAAGAAACAACATGGAATCTTAAAGTTTCTTCTGCATCTATTGATCCTACTACAGATGCTGCTGACATTTTTGATGGTGTTGTTAATACAACCCCGCTACAATCAATAGCATCCTTAACTGCAGAAACTGACTACTATGTTTATGTTCAGGCTGCTTGTGGTTCAGACTGGACTGCTGAGTATATGTTTACTACTCCTGCTACCTGTCCTTTACCTACAGGTCTTGATGCCTTAGTTCTGGGACCGAATAGTGCAACTTTAACCTGGGATGAATTAGGAACTTCTGACTGGGTTATCGAAGTATCTACAACTCAATTGACAGATCCTTCAACTGAAACAGGAGACATACTTGACAATGAATTTGTTGCAGGCTCAACAGGTCAGTATGACATAAGCGGTTTAACAGAAAACACTACTTATTACTGGTATGTAATGTCTGATTGTGGATCTGCATGGTCTGCTGAAGGAACTTTCACAACATTCTGTGAAGTTATTTCTACATTACCTTTCCACGAAACATTTAATTCAGACTCTCCGACTGAAGCATGTTGGACAGTGTTAAATGAAAATGGCGATGGTGATACATGGGATTTGAACTATACTTCCAATCCTTATGAAGGAGATCAGGTTGCTATGATTTACACAGACTATAATGCCGGTGCTAATAATGACTATCTTATAACTCCGGCTATAGTTTTAACAGGAAATGAAATTCTTACATATCAATACAGAGTTCAATCTTCAGGAGAACCAAATGATTTCGAAGTACTGTTATCTACTACAGGTTTTGCTCCTGCTGATTTTACATCAGTTTTACTTCCAAATACTTCATACGCAAACACTACATACGCAATGCAGTCTGTAGACTTATCATCTTATACAGGAACTGTTTACATTGCTTGGCATGTAAACGGGATATTGGATGGATGGAGAATTTATATTGATGATGTAACCGTAAGAGAAATCTCTGATGAAAATGACATTCTTACATGGTCATTCGCAGAACAAACAGGAGCTGCTGTTATTGATCCTGTTGCTCATGAAGTAACTGTTGAAGTTGCAAATGGTACAGCATTAACAGCTCTTGTTCCTACATTTACTGTTTCCGATTATGCAACTGTAAATATTGCATCAGAAACAGCAAATGATTTCTCTGTTAATCCTACAGCTTATACTGTAACATCAGAATCAGGAACAGATCAGATCTGGAATATTTATGTAACTGAAGAAGTTATTTATCCTCAGATTGCCAACATTGATATCAACAACGATGTAACTAACGTCTCAGTTTGTCAGGGTACTGACGAAGCTACTGCTATTGCAGCTCTCGCTACACAAATTACAATTACTGATACCGATGCTGCAGAACATGTTGTTGATTTAACCTGGACGATAGACACTTATGATGGAAATACCGCGGCAGATTACAACGCAACAGGAACATTTGTACTTCCTGATGGAGTTGTTCAAACCGACCCGGTTACTCCTCTCGAAGTTTCCGCTGTTGTTACTGTTTCTGCTCCTGTAACTGCAACATTCAGTTTCGGAACAGAATACTGCCTGAATGCTACTGCTGATGCCCTTCCGGCAACTTCAGACAATGCTATTACAGGAACATGGTCTCCTGCAACTATCGCTACCGATGCAGCAGGAACAACCGACTATATATTTACTCCGGACGCAGGACAATGTGCTTTAGAAACAACTATTCAGGTAACTGTTAACGACCTGCCTGTTGTAACTTGTCCTGAAACTATGGCTATGACATCTGCTGACGGCGTTACTGCTCTTACCGGAGCAACTCCTGCCGGTGGTGTATATTCAGGAACAAATGTTACTGATAACAACTTTGATCCTGCCGGATTAGCAATTGGTTCATATGTTATTACTTACACATACACAGATCCTGCTACAGGTTGTACTAACTCTTGTGATTTCAATATTGATATTGTTACAGGTATTGAAACTATTTCACTGGAAGGTGTTAAAGTATATCCTAATCCAAACTCAGGTGAGTTTACAATCAACTTCAGCAACATAGAAGGTAATGTTACTTATCAGGTTTATGACACAAAAGGAAGCATAATCATCAATGATAATATCTTCGCTAACGGTAATACTGTTAAGGAAGTCTCTCTTGATCTTGTTCCCGGCATTTACTATGTAAAAGTTGTTACTGCAAAACAATCTTATGTTGAAAAACTGATTGTTGAATAAACCGTAAAATCATATTTGTAAAAAAGCCCGGCGATTTTGCCGGGCTTTTTTTATGCTATATTAAGTAATTGTTAAATTAACATTACACAGACTTTGATTTATTGTTAAATCTTATTTTTGGCTAAAATTTAAAAGCATGAAAAAACTGTATTTAAGCATTATTATGACATTAGTGTTTTCGGCAATTACATTTGCGAACACTGCTGACTCCACCAAAATTTCGGGCAAGCCCCTATTCCTGATTTTCGGAAATTTCCATCAGGGAATTACAGAGGCTGCCCATGAATCAAATTTTGACATCAAACGTGCATATTTGGGTTATGACTTCAATCTCAACAACAATTTCAATGCTTTTATTAAAATTGATATCGGATCACCCGACGACAACTCACAGTACTCTTTAATAAGAAGAAGTGCTTATTTTAAAAATGTCGGTATCGGATACACCAAAGATAAATTAAGTCTGAATTTCGGAATAATTGATAATCAGCAACACAAAGTTCAGGAAAAATTCTGGGGAAGAAGATATATTTTTAAAACATTTATTGATGAATACAAGTTCCTGCCTTCTGCTGATCTGGGAATCAATGCATGTTACAGGGTCAGCAAAAAATTAAGTCTGGAAGCCGGAATGATGAACGGAGAGTATCTTAGTTTGCAGGATGGTTTCGGGAAATACATTTACAATATCGGGATTAATGTAAACCCGGTAAAGCAGCTTAGTCTTAAACTTTATTCCTCATACACGGCAAAATCAAATGATATTTTTTACGGAGGTTTTTTTATCGGCTATAAAGCTTACGACAAATTTAAAATCGGATTGGAATACAACATTAAATACGATCTGGAAGAATCAGACGCCTTTATCCTTTCCGGATACTCAGGTTATGCCGCATTCGATATAAACAAAAAATTAAATGTGTTTGCCAGATATGATGTATTAAACTCAAACATACTTACCAATATGACAAATCCATGGAACCTGTCAAACGACGGGTCTGCAATTATCGGAGGCATTGAATACAAGGCAAACGAAAATGTCAGGCTATCACTGAATTATCAGGACTGGTACCCGATGGCTGCAAATATGAGTAATACTGCATACATTTATTTTAATCTTGAATTCGGAATTTTCGAATCGTACAAAAGAATATAACGATATTTAATTTACCACAGACATTACACAAACTGTACATAAGTTATTAGTAAGACAAAAATTATGAAAACAAAATCAGCTTTATTTTTTATTCTGGGACTTGTAATCCTGAGCTCTTGCCGTAAGAGTCCGTACAATATAGACGAAGTTATTGTTATCAGCGACAGCGGAAACGGCACAGGCAATATCACACTTACTGCCGACAAAGAATATCTTATTGACGGACTTGTATTTGTCAATGACGGACAAGTTCTGACAATAGAACCCGGAACTGTTATCAGATTTAAACCCGGACAGGCAGAAAATGCATCAGCACTTATAGTATGCCGCGGAGGTAAAATAATGGCAGAAGGAACTGCTGCAAAGCCTATTATATTTACCGCTGAAAGCGATGATCTTGAAGGTTCCATCCCGTTACAAACCGGAGGACTTTGGGGAGGAATCATTATTCTGGGAAACGCACCTATAAATGCAGAAAACGGCGAATCTAAAGTTGAAGGTATTCCGGTTTATGACGAAAGAGCTGACTTTGGAGGTACCGATATAAATGATAACAGCGGAATACTTTGCTATGTTTCAATTATGCACGGAGGTACAAGTCTTGGCGAAGGAAATGAAATAAACGGGCTTACACTCGGAGGAGTTGGTTCAGGCACCGAAATACACCATATTGAGGTAATTGCGAATAATGATGACGGAGTCGAATTTTTTGGCGGAACGGTAAATTGCAGATATATGATTTCTGCATTCTGCGGAGACGATGCTTTCGACTTTGATGATGGCTACACAGGATTTGGCCAGTACTGGCTTGCAATACAAACAAACACTGCCGGAGATTTACTGGCCGAACACGATGGCGGCTTTGATAAATATTCAGGTTGTACCAAACCCGTAATTTACAATTCAACATTTATCGGTCGAGGACTTACCGGCAATAAAGGCCTCATTTCATTCCGTAACGGAAGTGGCGGGATTTACAGAAATTCTGTATTTATTAATCAGGCATGGGGTGTAAAAATTCAATATGACGGAACAGATATGGATTCATACACAAAATTTAAAAACGGAGGACTTGAATTCGAAAACAATATCTTCTACTATCTTGGAATAAGCGATTATACAAACGTAATGAACCTTTACAGCGAAACTGTTAATATTCCGGCAGAAAAACAAGACGAGATAAATAATTATTTTCTAACTTCGGGCAATGTTTTATCCGATCCGGGAATTGATATTGAGGCAGATCATATTGTTGTTTTGCCGACAGGAGAAGTAAGCGAAAACACTGCTGTTTATGACGATCTCTGGTTTGACAATGTTGATTATAAAGGAGCTTTTAAAAATATTAACTGGACAAGCGGATGGGCATATTTAAGTAAAACCGGATATTTAAGATAATGACAAAAAAAGAAGAAACCCCTGATAAGCGAAAATCACAAAAATTTTACTCAAAAATTGCTCAGGCAATAAAAAAGTACAACCTGATTCAGGACGGTGACAGAATAATGGTTGGCGTTTCCGGGGGAAAAGATTCTATGAGCCTGCTTGCAAGTCTGGCCGGCAGACAACGTTTCAGCAAAGAAAAATACGAAATTGTTGCAGTACATATAGATGTGGAGAATGTCCCCTACTCCATTGATCAGGAATATATTGCAGATTTTTGCAAACAAAATAACATTCCGTTTATCGTCGAAAGAATAACCGTGGATTTTGAAAAAGATCCCGGTAAATCGCACTGTTTTGTTTGTTCATGGCACCGCAGAAAAAGATTATTCGAATTAACCGGCGAACACAATTGTAATAAATTAGCTTTAGGACATCATCTGGATGATGCTGTTGAAACACTGCTCATAAATATGTGCTACCACGGCAGCATCAGCTCAATGCCGGCAAGCCTTAAAATGTTCGGCGGACGGCTGGAACTGATAAGACCTCTGATTTTACTTACAAACAGTGAAATACGCAGTTTTGCAACAATGATGAAGTTCCCCTCCGAAAAAGAAGTCTGCCCTTACGACGATAAAACCAAACGCAATCAGGCTGCTGAAATAATACGCGAAATGGAAAAACGATTCAAACCTGCACGAAAAGGTTTGTTCAATTCCATGTCAAAAATATACACAGAATACTTACCGGTTGAACATGGTAAAAATCCCGTTATAGACGGGCTCAACGTTTATCGTGAGACAGAGTCTTAAAAAACACAAAGTTCTTAAGCGAATATGCTTAAAAGCTTTGTGTTTCTTATTGTTATTATGGTTATAATCAATAATTTTTGTATTTAAACAATGATTTTGCAGTATTACCGTTTTTTAATAACTTTGAAACTTATTTTTAATTAATAAAATTACCATCAGATTTAAACTTATGAAAGTAGTTCTTTATTCACTTTTAGTTGCGTCGGTCTTTCTGTTCTCTTGCCGTGTAAAAGACAGTTGCGAGCTGAACCATACAGGTACAATATCGGTAACAAATAATACAACAGGCAGTATAGAAGTCTATGTAGATAATGCAAAAATCTTTGATCTGGAAGCAGGCGAGACCAAAAGTACAGATAAAGCCGTGGGAAATTACACGGTAAAATGTCTTGCTTTCCCGGATGAATGGACTTATAACACCAGCGTTATTGAATGTGAACCTGCCGAAATCAGTGTGCCCGAATAATGGGACAACTTCTGGTATATTCGGCTTCGGCTGGTTCGGGAAAAACGCACAGTATCGCCGGACAGTACATTCTCATGTTGTTTTCGAAGCCGAAAGCATACCGGAACATACTCGCTGTTACATTTACCAACAAGGCATGCGAGGAAATGAAAAGCAGAATTATTGACGAGCTTGCCGCGATTATAAAAGAAAGCCCCGGAAACAGGATAGCCGAAATTACAGAACATACCAGATTAAGCAGCGACATGGTAAAAATCAGAGCCAGACAGATTTTTACCGAAATGTTACATGATTATTCTTTCTTTTCGGTATCAACTATTGACAGTTTTTTTCAAAAAATCCTCCGCAATTTTACCCGGGAAACAGGAATACAATACAATTACGAAATAGAACTGGATACCGAAAATGTTATTAATCTGGCTGTTGACAATCTTCTGGAAAACAGCAACACAAATCCTGAGCTGAAAAAGAACATTATAAGTCTGGTTGAGCAAAAAATGGAAAACCTTTCGAAATGGGATTTCCGTAAAGATTTGAAAAGCTTCCTTAAAAAAGTTATTGAATCAGATTACCGGAGTTATGAAGCTGAATACAACAGCTTCTTTGCTGACAAAAGTAAAGTTGCTGATTTCAGGAAAGAAATAAGCAAAATTGAAAAAGATTTTCAGAATTCAATAAAAAACTACTGCAAAGATTTGTCTGACATTTTGTTAAAATACAATCTGGGAATAGAAGACTTCAGCGGAGGAAATGCAAGATCGGTAATCAAACGTTTGCTCAAAACCTATAACATCATATCCGGCAACGAAACATTTGACACAGAAAAGCACTTTAACAATATTGAGATTCCTGAGAAATGGCTTACAAAAGCTGTAATAAACAAGGAACCTCACAAAACAGCCACTAATGAACTGATTAAAATCAGTACTTCTATGGCAGAACATTTTAAAAACGACTATTCCCGTTACATTACGGCAGTAATAATAAAAAAACATCTTAATTACGCAGCCCTTATAAATGAAGGATTGCAAACAATTCATAAATATCTTAATGACGAAGGGAAATTCCTGATTTCCGAAGTTCCCGTTTTTTTATCAGAAATTGCCCGTCAGAACAGTTCGTCTTTTATTTATGAAAAGACAGGCAGTTTTTATGAAAATTACTTGATTGACGAATTTCAGGATACAAGCAGCATTCAATGGAACTCATTCTACCCTCTTATGCTCGAAAGCCTGTCATCAGGAAGCGAAAATGACATAAACATAATTGTAGGAGATTTAAAACAGTCTATTTATGCGTGGCGTGGCGGTGATTGGAGATTACTGGCATATCAGGTAAAACAAAAATTTGAAAACTATTTTAAACACATATCACTTGACGACAACTGGCGAAGCGGTAAAACAATAGTGGACTTTAACAACTATTTTTTTGAATCTGCTGCCGGAGTATTGAGCGATGTTATAAACAACAGTTATCCCGAAGAACTTGCTCCATATACCGGAGAATTAATAAAAAGTTCTATTTACAGTAACATAAAACAAAATGTAAAACAGAATTTTGACTCTGTCGTCCGGCTTGGTATTTTCGAAAAAGAAGAAGACAAGTCCCCGGAGTCTTCTTTTCAATTCCGTACAATCCAAAGAATGATTAAACAGATTGAAGAGTTGCAGGAACACAATCATAAGCCGGGAGAAATAATGATTCTGGTCAGGACAAACGATCAGGGATCAAAAATAGCACAACACATCATTAAGTATTCACAATCTCCTGAAGCAAAGCCGGGAATTGTTTATGATGTAATCTCATCCGATGCATTATTTATTTCATCAAATAAAGCAGTTCAGCTTATAATATCATGCTTCAGATACTTACTTAACGAAAACGACAAATTATCACTTACCGAGGCAGGATATATTTATTATGTAAATTCGGAATTAAACACTTCCGGAGATTTTGTTTTTAATCACACCGATTTTATGGTTCATTTAACAAAGACAATTGAACCACTTAAAGAAAACTTCAGACAAAAACTTCTTCACGATTTAACCGATATTATTATCAAGGAACTGGGCTTAAACAAAAAAGAAGAAAATGTCCCGTTTCTTAACTCGTTCCGGGATGTTGTTCATGATTTTAGCCTGAAACATCCTGCAGAAGTCGAAAGTTTTCTCGAATACTGGGACGAAAAAGGCTCAAAACAAAATCTTAAAATACCCGAAAAACAGAATGCGATAAATATTATAAGCATACACAAGTCAAAAGGACTTGCTGCCGATTTTGTTTTTGTTCCTTTCTGCGATTGGGATTTGTACAAAAGCGGAGACATAATATGGGCAGAGACAGACAGTCCTCCTTTTAATATATTACCTGTATGGCCTGTAAATTTCGACAGCAAAACACAAAAAAGCAATTTCAGTGAGACTTACTATTTTCACAAATTCAGACAAACAGTAGAGTCATTTAACATGATGTATGTTGCTTTTACCAGGGCACGCAAAGGACTGTTTATTTCGGTTTCTGATGCTGCTGACAACAGTTTTTCAAAAGTCTCTTCTGTTCTTAGAACAGTTATCGAAAATCAGGATTTTGAAAATAACTCAAAACCTCATATTTCAGTTTCAGATGAATTTAAATGCAAAGAATACTCTATCGGAGAAATAACAATTGTAAAAAAGACTCAGGATCATGACGGATATTTTAACTCATATCCGGTTTTTGTCCCCGAAAAGCAAATAAAAATCAAATCTTTTTTCGATCGCGACAAAGTTGACGTAACATCACAATCTCTGGTTCACAAGGGAATTGTTTATCATAAAATATTCGAGAATATTGAATCATCCGAAGATATAGATAAAGCCGTAAATGATTTATATGCAAAAGGAATTATAATCATGGAAGATGTTCCTGTTTACACAGATGAAATAAAGGCAATAATTTCATCACCACTGATTAAATCATGGTTTGACGGTACGTACACAGTTAATAATGAAGCCGAAATTGTAACAAAAGACGGAAAACTCAGACGTCCAGACCGTATTATGGAGTCAGAAAATAAAATTATAATTGTTGATTATAAATTCGGATACGCGGAAAATAAAAAATATATCAGCCAGACAAAGGAATATGCTCAGCTTCTGGTTGAGATGGGATACAAAAATATTGAAATTTACATCTGGTATGTTCTCTCCGATTATATGGTAAAGGTGAATGCAAACTCAGACGAAACAGAAAAAATATTGATTAAAAAATGAGAAAATTAATAAGATTTATTGTAAGAAATATACCCAGACCAATTTTGATAAGGTTTTCAAAATTATTTTCATTTCTCATACGGCCTTTTTACATGGGAAACAAAGTAGAATGTCCTGTTTGCGGGCACAAATTCCGCAAAATGCTGCCTTATGGCAACAAAGCCGGAGAAAACCGTCTGTGCCCTGTTTGTCTGTCACTTGAAAGACACAGACTTATGTGGATTTATCTTACACAGCACAGTGATTTTTTCAATACCCGGTATAAAGTTCTTCATATAGCCCCGGAACAGCCATTCTTAAAAAAATTCAAAGCTGCAGAAAATCTGGATTACACTACGGCAGATATGGTCTCACCTATTGCCGACCTGCACTTTGATATAATGCAAATACCATTGCCGGATAATAGTTACGACTGGGTAATCTGCAACCATGTACTTGAGCATGTTGAAAATGATATTGATGCAATGAAAGAAGTTTTCAGAATTCTGAAACCGGGAGGCCGTGCCATAATGCAGGTGCCTATAAATTACAGTTACACGGAAACTCACGAAGATAAAAGCATTACAGACCCGAAAGAACGTGAAAAAATATATGGTCAGTACGATCATGTAAGATGGCATGGACTTGATTACCCGAAAAGATTGAAAGCTGCCGGATTTTCCGTTGAAAATTTTGATATAAAAGCACATTTATCTGCAGAAGTAGTTGAAAAATATCGTCTGGATAAACAGGAAATCCTCTATGTAAGCAGAAAACTTTAATTTACTCTGGTCTTTCTCAATATATTTCACTTGCCGGATGTCAAAAAATATTTTTGACAATAAAAAAAACGTTGTAAATTGCACACATAAAACCATGAAAACAATAACTAAAACAAGACATTATGTTATACGCTGCAATTTTGGTAATAATCTTAAGTTCAGGATTTCTAATCGCCTGCAAAGTCAAAATTGATAAAGACAAACTACCCGAAAACACTAACAATATTCAGGTGAACGGGAACAATGACATTCCAGGCGACTCAATAAAACCCTTATTTTCAAAAAAACAAATTGAACTGAAATTAAAGAAATTAGCCAACACTCCGCCCCCGTCAGATCTGGCAGTTGGAGCTATGTGCTATTCTCCGAGGATGAATGATACTACCAATTTTGAGTACATTTGTCCGGTATGCGGCGAAAAAACCATATATTCAGATACCGGCAACAATTGGGAATGGTCAGTTGAAAGTATTGAGCAAAACCTTTCGGCATCAAGACGTGAAGTGGCAAAAATAAAAGGAGTAAATATAAAACTTGACGAAACTCAGTTCTGCAAACATTGCGGGGAAAATCATGACAAAATGCCGGAACTCTGTTTACTTGTTAATATAGGAGGCGAATCAGACACTACAAAATCCTGCGGCGTTTCATCTGACGATATTCAGATTCTGCGTGAATTTCTCGAAGGAAACTTTAAACATACTGACAGCTATGATTATGAATATCCGCTGGTCGATGATATCTCAACCATCGAAAAGTTAACAGGTTTGAAATCCGGAAAAGGCAAAAATGAATAATTACATCCGGGCAGCATCTTTTCTTCCGTCCACAGCAGTTCTTGAGCTGACATATCTTTGTAATCACAAATGTTTGTTTTGTTCATGTCCGTGGGAGTATGAAGACTGCGGATACAAAAAAGAACCGGAGTTAAATATTGACGAATGGAAATCATGCATTGACAAACTTGTTGAATGCGGAGTAAGCAGCTTTTCATACACCGGAGGAGAGCCTCTTCTGAAAAAAGACTTCAGGGAAATTATAAAGCACGTAAGTAAACAAAAAGCAATATATATAAACGAAAAACTTGAAACAGTTGAAGTTACCCCGCAACAATTTCTCATATCCAACGGACAAATGATAAATGACGAAATTCTGGATTTTATCAAAAAATACGATGTAAATTTAAGCATGAGTTTGCCGGGACTTAAAACTTACAACGAGCATACAGGTTCGGGAGAATGCGAAAAAGTTTTGAATTTGTTTAAAAAGGCTAAAGAAAGACAGATTAATACAACCGTAAATATAACCGTCACAAAGAAAAACCTGCACGAGTTGCACGAGACCATTTCAAACGCTTTAATAGCCGGAGCCGACACTTTACTTCTTAACAGATTTCTTCCGGGCGGACGAGGAATGTTTCATACAAAAGAATTACTTCTTAATAAAGAAGAAACTGTTCAGATGCTTATTATTGCCGAGAATGTTTTAAGAAAATCAAACCGTTATGGCAATGTAGGAACAGAGTTACCGTTTTGCCTTATAAAGGATCTAAAATTTACAAACCTCACTGTTGGAACAAGATGCGCTGCCGCAACCGGTTTTTTTGTTGTCGGCCCCGAAGGAAAAATCAGAACATGTAATCATTCGCCCGTACAATTATTCTCATTCACAAATATTGAAAATCTAAAAAAAGACAAATACTGGCAAAGTTTTACCCAAAAGAACTATCTGCCGGAAAATTGCAATAATTGTAAACTGACCAACATGTGTGACGGAGGATGTCGTGAGGCGGCACATCTGCATAACGGAAGCATTTTTGGAGACGATCCTGTACTTTCAGACAGATAAGCTCCGTTAAATTTATAACAATCTAAATATTTATCAAAAAGCAACATACATTAGCATTTACAAAAATGGTATTTTATAAATATTAAAAGACCCGGATAAAGAAAAAACAAACAAAATACCCTATCATCATTCTTTTTTATTTCTTTTTTTATTATATTTATAAAAATTTATTTTTCGACCATAGTTTCGCCAAAGGTTAATGTATAGTTTTACAGAAAAAAAGGAAATTAATTGCAATAATATTTCCGGAATATTAAATAAGAATAACTTATTTGATATTTCGCAATATGATATTGCTTTTATCTCAAAGTGTATTCTCAGCAGAATGCAGTACAATAATTTTAACGAACTGTCTGATTATGAAACATTTCTGAATAACAGTAAAGAAGAACAAATATTATTAATAAACTCTTTTCAGAATTCTTACTCCGAATTTTTTCGCAATTCATTAAGCTTTGGATTCATCGAAAATTACATAATTCCAGGGCTGTTTGCCAGACAAAAACGTACAACACCGCAGTTAAGATTTTGGTCTGCCGGTTGTGCTGAAGGACAGGAACCATACTCATTGGCAATGCTGCTGACAGAGCATTCAGATTCTTTAAAGCGTAGGAATTCTTACAGAATTTTTGCAACGGATTACTCTGTTAATGCAGTTGAAAAAGCAAAAGACGGAGTTTTTGATATAAGTGCTTTACAAAACTTAAAACTGTCGCATTTATCTGCATTTTTTGATAAACAAGGGAAAACATACAAAATAAAAGATTCTTTAAAATCAAATATTGACTTTTCAGTACACAACCTTCTTGACGAAAGATTTAAATCACCGCCTTCAAGCATTTACGGAGATTTCGATTTTATAATTTGTTGCAACTTGCTTATGTATTATAATGAACATTCCAGAAATATAATATTGTCAGTACTTACCGATGCTCTTAAACCCGGAGGTTTTTTAGTTGTCAGCGAAGCCGAAAAGAATATACCCGAATCGTCAGAAAAACTGTTAAAGATACTTAGCCCTATGTCTGTATTTAAAAAATTATAATTATGAAACTCAGAGATATAAAACTTTCCACAAGACTAACAGCCGGATTTATGACAATCCTGTTATTTGTCGGAATAATAAGCTATATTTCCTATATCCAGTCGAGGGCCCTGTGGATACAAACCGAAGAAATGTACACTCACCCTATGCAGATAACTTCGGCTATAGGAGAATTAAAATACAATATTATTCTGATTAACCGTGAAATGAAAAGTTATGCTCTGACTGAATCTGAAGTTAAAGAAGAACAACTGCTCAGATATATTGCAGAATATGAAGCAGAAGTTGAAAATGATTTTAAAATACTATATGAAAACTATCTGGGAGACAAATCAGATATAGACTTTTGCTTTGATGCATTCAAAGAATGGAGTGCCATCAGAGTCCAGACCATACAAATAAAAAATGAAGGAAGAACTGATGAAGCTCTTCTAAGGACAGAACTTAACGGTATTGATGGTATGCAGACATCAAAAATTGTTAAAGGACTCGAAAAGATGCGTAGTTTCGCGAAAAACAAATCAAAAGAATTTTACAAAAATGCAAAAAGTCAAAAAGAGACATTGAATACACGACTTTCAATTTTGTTGACCGTAATAATTGTAATAACCTCATTAATAGGAATATTATTAATCCGTTCTTTTAACAAACCTATTTCTGTTTTAATCTCAGGTACCGAAAAATATAAAAACGGAGAATATTCGGCACGTTGTGGCTACAATTATAAAAACGAATTCGGAGAACTTTCATCTGCTTTCAACAAAATGGCCGATTCTGTCGAACAGAAAATAAGAATTGAGTCCGATGTTTCAAAAATTTCTTCAGAGTTGATTATTCATGATAATTTTAAAACCTTCGCAGAAAACATGCTGCAGCTTTTATTAAATTATACCGGATCACAGATTGCAGCACTATACATACTTAACAAAGCCGGACAAAAGTTTGAACATTACTCCTCTATCGGTCTGTCAAATCAAAATAAAAAAACATTTGAATCTGTTTCATTAGAGGGAGAATTCGGTCCGGCACTTGTCAATAAAACTATAATGCTGTTAAAAGACATCCCTGCTGATACTACATTCTTTTTATCAGGAGTTAGCGGAAACTTTATTCCGAAAGAAATCATTACCATTCCGATTGCAGAACAAGATAATGTCGTTGCGGTGATATCACTTGCATCTGTAAATAAATATTCCGGATACAGTGTAAAACTGGTAAACTCTTTATGGGTTAATTTGTCTGCCCAATTAGTTTCTGCCATGTCTTTCGAAACTATAAGACAATATTCACAGGAATTGAATAATAAAAACTCAGAGCTTGAAACTCTTACAAGAGAATTATCACAACATTCGGAAGAGCTTAAAGAATACAATATAGAACTGGAGATACAAAAAAAGGAATTAAACAATGCAAACCAGTTAAAATCATCGTTTCTGGCAAATATGAGCCATGAACTGAGAACACCGTTAAATTCTATTATTGCTCTTTCGGGGATTCTTGAAAAAAAACTTACCGAAATTCCTGAGGAACAACAGGATTATATTAAAATAATTGAACGCAACGGAAAACACTTACTGTCACTCATTAACGACATTCTGGATTTATCAAGAATTGAAGCCGGGAAAGAAGAATTAGTAATCTCAGAAATTTCAGTTTACGGGCTTATTGTTAATGTAATTTCAGGAATAGAACCAATAGCTCTAACCAAAGGTATTTCTGTTATCAACAAAATAAATAACGACGGGCTTAAAATTGAATCGGACGAAACCAAATGCTATCATATTTTTCAGAATATAATCGCCAATGCTGTTAAATTTACAGAGTTTGGCTCAGTTGAAATTTCAGCATCGGTGTCGGAAGAGAAATTAATAGTAAAAATAAAAGATACCGGCATAGGAATAGCCAATGAACACCTTAACCATATTTTCGATGAATTCCGTCAGGCAGACGAGAAAGTCTCAAGAAAACATGGAGGAACCGGCCTGGGATTAACAATCTCTCAAAAATATGCAAAAATGATGGGTGGATTGATCGAAGTCGACTCTGAACCTGATAAGGGATCTGTTTTTTCAATTATTCTTCCTTTAAAAAACAAGAATTTCAGCTCCGGGCAAACTGATTTTTTAATCAGCACAAAAGAACAGAGCACTTATACCGGACAATTTAACGACGACTCATTTATCGGCAAAACTATACTTATTGTTGAAGACTCTGAACCTGCAATTATTCAGATAAAAGAAATTCTTGATGAAATAAATATTAATGCAAAAATAGCAAAGAACGGAGAAGAAGCACTGAACTTTGTAAAGACTTATGTGCCTGATGCCATGATTTTAGATCTTATGATGCCGGATATAGACGGATTTATGGTTTTAAAACAAATACGGGAATATGAAAAAACCAAGCACCTGCCGGTTTTAATTCTTACTGCAAAACACATTACAAAAGACGAACTCAGCTTTCTTGAATCCAACAGTATATACCAATTGATTTTCAAAGGAGATGTCAATAAAAACGATCTTGTAAATAATATTGCAGGGATGTTGATCAAGCCGGAGAATCACATAAAAAAAGTTATTCCCCGAAAATCAGTTATAGCCGGGAAAGGTAAAAAAACTAAAATTCTGGTCATTGAAGACAACAGTGATAATATAATAACAATCAAAGCGATTCTTGAAGATAAATACATCCTTTCATTTGCTACAGACGGAGAAAGCGGACTCGAAAAAGCAAAATCGGATAAACCTGACATGATTTTACTGGATATCTCTTTACCCAAAATGGACGGATTTAAAGTTTTGTCAAACATTACCGACGATGTAAATACAAAACATATTCCTGTAATAGCCTTAACTTCCAAAGCAATGAAAGGAGATCGCGAAGAACTTTTAAATTTCGGATTCGATGCATATGTCTCAAAACCTATTGACATAACATATCTTTTGAATACAATTGAAAGCTTTATAAAAACTTTGTAAAATGGCAAAAATTTTAATCATCGACGACACTAACGACAATCTGGTTGTATTGAAAGCTTTGTTAAAAGATTCTTTCCCCGATGCCGTACTTTTGTTCGCCACAAGCGGAGAACAAGGTCACAGGCTTTTTATAGCGGAAAGGCCGGACATCGTTTTGCTGGACATCGTAATGCCGGGAATGGACGGGTATCAGGTATGCCGTGAAATAAAAAAAGATCCGGATTTCGGGCATACCCCTGTGATAATGATTACTGCTACCAAAATTGACAAAGAAAGCCGGATAAGATCTCTGGAAGCCGGAGCCGACGGTTTTTTAACAAAACCAATTGATGAGTCGGAACTTACTGCACAAATCAGAGCAATGCTAAAAGTAAAAAAAGCAGAAGAACAAAAAAAACTGGATCTCCTGCAACTTGAAGAATTGGTGAAAATAAGAAATAAGGAACTCACAAACGAATTAAATAAAAGAAAAAAAGCACAGAAAAAACTAAAACTAAGTGAATTAAAATATATAGAAATATTTAACTCTACCAACGAAGCTATCTTTATTGACGATGCTGTTACCGGCGAAATAATAGATATAAATGCCGCAATGCTAAAAATATACGGGTATAACTCCAAAGAAGAAGTTTTAAAACTTAAAATAGATGATCTGTTTTCGGGAAGAGACAAATATAACATAGAAACAGCAAAAGAAATAATAAAAAAATGTATAAATGAAGGTCCTCAGGTATTTGAATGGGAAGCAAAAAGAAAAGACGGGACATTCTTTTGGGTTGAAATTTCTCTGAAAAAAGTAGATATTCTCGGACAAAACCGCACAATTGCCGTAATACGGGACATTACTGAACGAAGAAAAGCCAACGAAACGATGATAATGCGTGACCGTATCTTCACACATTCTCTGGATATGCTTTGCATTACAGGATCTGACGGATATTTTAAAATACTTAACCCTGCATGGGAACGAACGTTGGGATGGTCAACCGAAGAACTGATGTCAAAACCATGGGTAGAATTTGTACATCCTGATGACAGAAACACCGCGGCAGGGATAAAAAAAGACCAGAATAACGGTTATTTTGAAAACAGATACATATGCAAAGACGGATCTGTAAAATGGTTATCGTGGAATTCATTCCCTTACCTGTCCGAGGGTATAGTTTACGGAGTCGCCAGAGACATTACAGAAAAAAAACAGGTAGAACTTAATTTACTGGAAAGCGAAAACAGATTTAAAGCAGTTTCCGAATATTCGCATAATGCAATTTGCATTGTAAATACAGATGCAAAAATAATCTGGGCAAACACTGCTTTGGAAAGACTCGGAGGTTTTCCAAAAGAAGATGTTTATAATGCTGATTCATTTCTACAGTTTATTGCACCCGAATCAAAAGAATTTGTGATAAATAATTTCATGGACTTTGTCTCCGGAAAAGAATATCTGAAACACTATGAATTCTATTTTGTAAATTCAGATGGGGAAAAAAGACTTTGTGAAAAATATATGACTGATTTTGTTGATAAAGCAGGGAAGAAAAGTCTGGTAATAAGCATGCTGGATATTACAGAATCAAGACGATCACAAACAATTCAGAAAATTCAGCACAATATTGCAAATGCGACTATTGTCACATCAGGAATTGAAGATATTTTTAAGTTGGTTCGGAGTGAACTAAATGCTATTGTTGACACAACAAATTTCTTTATCGCTACCTACAATAAAAAGAATGACTTGCTGACAAAAGTCTATTCTGCAGACGAAAAAGATAAGTTTTCAGAATGGATTGCCGAAAAATCGCTGACCGGAATAGTAATAAAAAAATCTGAATCCCTGGTTTTAACGAAAAACGATATAGATGCTCTTTTTCAAAAAAAGGAAATTGAACTCGTTGGATCACCTGCGGCATCATGGTTGGGAGTTCCTATTAAAGCAGGAAAAAACGCTATCGGGGCTATTGTAATTCAAAGCTACACAGATGTTAATGCATATGATGAAAACAGCAAAGAAGTTCTAGAGATAATTGCGACACAACTAAGCCTTTACCTTGAACGCAAAAAAGCTCAGGAGACGGCAATAAAACTTTTGAAAGGAGTTGAGCAAAGTCCGGTATGTACATTTATAACCGACATACACGGACATATTGAGTATATAAATCCTGAATTTACAAAAGTTACCGGTTACAGCGAAAACGATGTATCAGGCAAAACACCTGGAATTTTAAAATCCGGCCATCAGGATAATGATGTGTACAAAGAAATGTGGTTTACAATTAAATCAAAGAAAGAATGGACCGGCGAGTTAAAAAACAAAAAGAAAAACGGAGAATATTATTGGGCTCAGGTAAGCATTTCGCCTATACTTGATGACAATGGAGACATATGTCACTTTATTGCATTGGAAACTGACATTACGGACAAAAAGAAAATTCTTAACGATTTGGTAGTTGCAAAAGAAAAGGCCGAAGAAGGAGACAGACTAAAAACCGCTTTTTTAAACAATATGTCTCATGAAATAAGAACTCCTCTTAACGGGATAGTAGGTTTTACAAGTTTATTGCAAAATAACGGAATTACAGATTATGATAAGGAAAATTACTTCAGAATAATTAATAAATGCAGTACCCAGCTCACATCTATTATTGATGATATAATAAGCATTTCAACAATTGAAGCAGGACAGGAAAAAGCCAGAGAAAGTGTAGTCGATATCAAAAGCCTTATGACCGATTTATATAATCTGTTCTCGGCTAAGATAAACCGTGAAAATGTATCTCTTGATTACCACAATTTACTAGCAGAAGCGGAAACTCTTGTAAAAACAGATGAAATAAAGCTGACTCAGGTTTTAAACAATCTTTTGGTTAACGCGATAAAATTTACTCATAAAGGCAATATCGATTTTGCATGTAAAAGAGAAGGAGATTTCCTGCATTTCTACGTTTCTGATACAGGAATAGGAATAGATCCGAAACATCACGAAATAATATTCCAGCGGTTCAGGCAGGAAACCCCCAATACCAGCAATAAATATGGAGGTAATGGACTGGGGCTTGCAATTTCCAGAGCATATGTAAATCTGATGGGAGGCAAAATATGGGTAGATTCCGAACCCGGCACAGGCTCATCATTTCATTTTACAATAAGTTACAAACCAGTAACACTTAAGCCTATAGAAACTTCAAAAAATAATGAAGTAAATTTTTTGGAAATAAACACAAAAAAACGCTATACCATTTTGGTTGCAGAAGATGAATGGAGCAATTACACATTAATTGAAGCCATCCTCAGTAACTACAAGTTTAACCTTATTCATGTAACCAACGGTTCTCTGGCTGTTGAGGAGATTCGTAAAAACAAAAATATAGATCTGATACTGATGGATATAAAAATGCCTGTGATGAACGGCATAGAAGCTACCACGATAATAAAATCGGAAAAGCCTCACATCCCGATAATAGCCAATACTGCGTATGCAACCAATAATGACCGGCGTTTAGCCCTTGAAGCAGGTTGCAACGATTATATTTCCAAACCTTTTAACATCAGTGATTTATTACTTAAAATCAGTGATTTACTGTAATTCCGGCAATCTTTTAGATTCTGCAGGATTATTACTTTTCGTTAAAGAATTAATTCTTTCTTATTAAAAGGGTAACATTTTCCACGTGATGAGTATGTGGAAACATATCAACCGGCTGTGACTCCACATGCACATACATATCCGCCAACATTGCAATGTCTCTTGCCTGAGTAGCAGGATTACAGCTTACATATACAATTTTGCCGGGAGCCGCTTCCCTCATAACATTTATCACATTTTCATGCACTCCTGCCCGTGGAGGATCAAGAATAATTGTATCCGGTTTGCCGTTTTTCCTTATAAATTCAGCGCTGAGCAAATCTTTCATATCGCCGGCAAAAAATGCAGTATTCGAAATATTATTTATTTCAGAATTTACCTTTGCATCTTCAATAGCTTCGGGGACAGATTCAATCCCAACAACTTTTTTGCAATGCCTGGCCACAAAATTAGCAATGGTTCCGGTTCCGGTATATAAGTCATAAATAATCTCATCCGGCATAACGGCAGCAAACTCAAGAGTTTTTCTGTATAAAGTAAGAGCCTGTTCCGTATTTGTCTGAAAAAATGACTTCGGTCCTATTTTAAACTTAAGCCCGTCCATTTCTTCATAAATAAAATCACGGCCTTTAAAGCATATCACTTCCTGATCATAAATTGAATCGTTAAATTTCGGATTTATTACATATTGTAAAGACGTTATCTGTGGGAATTCAGAATCAATATATTTCATAAGATCCTGAATTAATTCCTGATTATCCTTATTAAAAATGACCACAACCATTAACTCTCCAGTTGATGCTGTCCTGATTATAACATTCCTCATCATCCCCTCGTGAGATCGGCTGTTGTAATAATCATATCCTTCTCTCTTTGTAAATTCCCCGATTTTATTTCTTATTTCATTCGACGGATCTGCCTGAAGATAACACGTTTCCAGATCTATTATGCGGTCAAACATTCCCTGAACATGAAAGCCAAGCCCCTCAAGACCTCTGTCATCTTTATTCATTTCAGGCTCGTGAGTTTCCAGCCAACGGCGGTTTGCAAAAGTGAATTCCAGTTTATTCCGGTAAAATTTATCTTTCCCTGATGGAATAATCGGTTTAAGATTAAAATCTTTCAATCCGCCTATTCGGCTAAGCTGATCAAAAACCTGCTTTTGTTTGTAATACAATTGTTTTTCATATGGCAACATCTGCCATTTACAACCACCGCATTTACCAAAATGAGAGCAAAACGGGTCTGTTCTGTCTGCAGAATATTCCTTTATTCTCAAAAGTTTGGATTCTGCATATGCCTTACGGGTTCTGGTTAACTGAACATCAACAATATCTCCTGGAATCACACCACGAACAAATATTACATAATTATCATGTCTGCCTATCGACACACCTTCTGCTGCTATGTCGGTAATTACAAGATTTTCGATTACCGGGTATTTTTTTCTGGCCACTTTCTTTTAATTTTTTGCAAATTTAGGAAAACCAATGAATCCTGAATGGTTTAATGCGAGAAAAGTTGTAGGAAGACGGAAGACCGAAGACGGAAGACCGAAAAAAAAATGATTCTGCTATACAGATTCTGATTTCATGCTTCGGTATCCGATATCAATAAAAAATATTAACACAACTGTTCCCCGGTCTTCCGTCTTCGGTCTTATTTAACAAAACATAAATAAAATATTCTGCTTCCTTTTCAAAAAAATTTCTACATTTGTAAAAACTAAATACAAAAACATATGGAAAATTCAAAATTCTCAAAAATCTCTCTCGTTATTAGTGGTATTGCATTGGCTACAAGTATTGTTGTATTGATTATTTCGTTTACAGGAAATAAAGGCGGAACAACAAACAGTAACCCGAATCCGGGTGCAATTACAAAAGATTCTTCGGGACTTGTAAATATCGCATATGTAAATCTTGACACTCTTTTACTGGAATATAAATATTCAATTAAATTAAACGAAGATTTTCTGACCGAACAGGCCAAAGCAAAAGGAAATCTGGAAGCCAGAATGAAAGCTTTTGAAACAAAATACAATGCTTTCCAGGAAAAAGCACGCCTCGGCAGCTTTATTTCTCAGGCAAGTATGGAATCGCAACAAAACGAACTCGTTCAGGAACAAAACAATATACAGAAACTGCAGGAAGATCTCAGTCAGCAACTTATGGATCAGCAAACTGCTCTTAACGCTGAATTATATGATACTGTTATGAATTTCGTTAAAGAATACAATAAAGACGGCCGCTACATGTTAATTCTGGGGAATGCAGCAGGCAGCAGCATTTTATATGCGGAATCAGGAATGGATATTACCCGCGACGTTTTGGAACAATTGAACGAAAGATATGCAAAAACACAGGCTGGACAATAGTCTGATATGAGCTTTACCGGAAATTACTTCGGACGGTTTAACGCCGGAGAAAAAATATTTAACAATAATCCCTGTCATGACACAGGGATTATTGTTGTTATACCATGCTATAACGATCATTTTATCTTTAACACCCTAAAATCACTTGATAACGCTAAACCGGCATCTGTAAAAACAGAAGTTATTGTGATTGTAAATTCAGGCGAAAACACCTCCTCCGAAATTGTAAATGCAAACCGTGATATTTTCCGTAAACTGCTTTCAAATCAAGCCTCAGAAACATATAATAACTTCAAATTGCTTGTTCATAATGTTGAAAACACTCCTAAGAAAAAAGCAGGTGTAGGTCACGCCAGAAAAACGGGAATGGACGAGGCTATACACCGTTTCAACTCAATAAACAATCCCGGTGGAATAATTGCATCTCTGGATGCCGATTGTCTTGTAAGTGAAAACTACTTTCAGGAAATAGAAAATTATTTTATCAATAACCCCGGGTCAGGAGCCTGCACATTGCAGTTCAGGCATAATTTTGATTATACGGTTTATAGTAATGAGATTATTTCTGCATGTATGCTATACGAGATTTATCTCCGGTATTTCAGATTATCCCTGCAATATTGCGGATTTCCATATCCGTTGCATACAATAGGTTCGTGCTTTTGTGTAAATGCCGGAACTTATGTAAAAGCAGGCGGAATGTCTCAGCGTCAGGGCGGAGAAGATTTTTACTTTCTGCATAAGCTGGCCCCTATGACTAAAGTAGGTAAAATTAATAAAGCTGTTGTATTCCCGTCTCCGCGAATTTCCGACAGAGTTCCTTTCGGTACAGGCCCTGCTGTAAATAAAATTATCAGCGAAAAAACTTATAATGTCTATAACTTTGAGCTTTTTACAATTCTTAAGAAATACTATTCAGTGTTCGTAATTCTTTACAGCACAGAAAACATATCTTCAGTTATACCGGAAGAGATAATTGATTTTTATGGTAAAACAGAAATTGAAGTTATAATAAAAGAGTGTAAAGACAATACCGGCAATTTGCAGGCATTCAACAAACGTATGTTTTCAAAATTTGATGCTTTTTTTGCCGTCAGGTTTTTAAACTCATTTGATACAAACAGTAAGTTCCCTCCTGTCGATATTATAACAGCCGCAAAACAACTTTTCGAAACAACACTAACAAAATCTGATTACAACAGTATTGAAGAATTGTATAGTTTAATGGTGAAAGCAGATGAATGTGATCCTGCATAGAATCATGTAAACAGAACATCTGAAATTTGAACCCGGATTCTTTCTGCACTAACAATTATGAACTAAATCCGTTTTCGGTTTTTATATCTCACAAAATTTTCCGTTCTTTACGGGTTAATTTTTTACAGATGCAAGGTCAGGATAAAATATCATTAAGGGGAGTAAGAGTTCATAATTTAAAAAATATAGATGTAGAAATCCCGCACGGAAAACTGGTTGTTATTACAGGCCTTTCGGGTTCAGGAAAATCATCACTCGCATTTGACACTCTGTTTGCCGAAGGACAACGCAGGTATGTTGAAAGTCTTTCATCATATGCACGACAGTTTCTGGGAAGAATGAACAAACCCGAAGTTGATTTTATCGACGGCATCCCTCCTGCCATTGCAATACAACAAAAAGTAAATACACGAAATCCCCGCTCAACAGTTGGCACATCAACCGAAGTTTACGATTATCTTAAGTTGCTCTTTGCCCGCATCGGAAAAACAATTTCGCCCGTCTCAGGCACAGAAGTTAAGCGTCACTCTGTAGCAGATGTGGTTGATGAAATTTCAAAATTTAACGAAGGAACAAAAGTACTTATCTGTTTTCCATACAGTTTTAATAACTCACAAAGTGCCGAAAGCCAGTTGGAGCAGATCTTAAAACAAGGATATACCAGATTGGTATGTAATAATGAGCTTATAAAAATTGAAGATTTTGCAAAGGATAAAAACAAGCACAATATTGATGAAATACGTATTGTTCTCGACAGAATTGTTGTAAAACCTGAAGATAATCTGAGTGCAAGAATTGCAGACTCAGTACAGACTGCCTTTTTTGAAGGGCACGGAGAATGTTGTGTTATGGCAGTTGAAGACGAGAATCAGCAAAACCTGCATTTCTCAAACCGCTTCGAAGCAGACGGGATGGAATTTGAATTACCGACAGAACATATGTTCAGCTTTAATAATCCAATAGGAGCCTGCCCTCTTTGCGAAGGATTCGGAAAAGTCCTCGGTATTGACGAAGATCTGGTTGTCCCTGATAAAAGCCTGAGCATTTACGATGATGCTGTTATGTGCTGGAAAGGTGATGTTATGCAGGAATGGAAACACGATTTTATCAGAAAATCTGCAAAATATCAGTTTCCCGTACATCGCCCTTACTATGAACTAAGTGCTGAGCAGAAAGATTTTCTTTGGTACGGCAATGATGAAGTTTCAGGCATTCACAACTTCTTTGACTATCTCGAAACCAAGAAACAAAAAATACAATACCGGGTAATGATTTCACGCTATCGCGGAAAAACAACCTGTCCCGAATGTAAAGGGAAAAGATTAAAAAAAGAATCCCAATATGTGAAAATTTACGGTAAATCAATAGGCGATCTCATCGACATTCCGATTGACGAATTACTTAACTTTTTCAAAGAAACACAATTTTCGGAATTTGAGTTGGGTGTAGCAAGCAGATTACTGGAAGAAATAAAACTAAGGCTTGACTCCATAATAGATGTAGGCCTCCGTTATCTTACACTTAACCGTCTGTCATCAACCTTATCGGGTGGCGAATCGCAAAGAATAAACCTGGCTACAATTTTTGGTTCAGGACTGGTCGGATCACTTTACATTCTCGATGAACCAAGCATAGGCCTTCATCCCCGTGATACGCAAAACCTTATCAAAGTGCTAAAAAACCTTCGCGACAGAGGCAATACCGTAGTTGTTGTGGAACATGACGAAGAAATAATCCGCTCGGCAGATTATATTATTGATATTGGCCCGCTGGCAGGTAATTTCGGCGGAGAAGTTGTTTTTGCAGGAGAACTGGAAGAGATGATAAAGTCTGCCGATACTCTGACTGCAAAATACATAAAAGGAGAACTGAAAAACCCTGTAACACTTAAGCCGGCTGTTTGGAAGAATTACATTGAAATAGTCGGAGCCAGATATAATAATCTGAAAAATATTGATGTAAAATTTCCGCTGGGAGTCATTACAGCAATAACAGGAGTTAGCGGATCAGGAAAAACCAGTCTTATAAAAGGCATCTTGTACCCGGCATTAAAAAAGCAGCTCGGGCACTTTTCCGACAAAACCGGAGAACACACGAGACTTGCAGGAGATTTTCATCTTACCGGAGACATAGAGTATGTTGATCAGAATCCTATCGGAAAATCATCAAGATCAAATCCTGCAACATATATAAAAGCATTTGATGAAATAAGAAAACTGTTTGCAGAACAGAAACATGCAAAGGCAAACGGCTACAAACCTTCACATTTTTCGTTTAATGTTCCGGGAGGACGATGCGAAGTATGTCAGGGAGAAGGCGAGATTACTGTTGAAATGCAGTTCATGGCCGACGTACATCTGGTTTGCGAAGCCTGCAACGGAAAAAGATTTAAAGAAGAAATACTGGAAGTAAAGTACAGAGATAAAAGCATTTATGATGTTCTGGAAATGCCGATATCAGAAGCTGTTGAATTTTTCGGTTCAGGATCAGGACGTACAGAGAAAAAAATTGCTGAATTATTGCAAAACTATCTTGACGTAGGGCTTGGATATGTAAGACTCGGACAGTCTTCAAACACATTAAGCGGCGGAGAAAGCCAGAGGATAAAACTTGCCAGTTTTCTCAGTCACGAAAAATTATCTCCGGCAATTTTTGTTTTCGATGAACCTACAACAGGTCTGCATTTTCATGACATCAGCAAATTATTAAAGTCTTTTGACAAAATGAGAGCTAAAGGACATACTCTCATAATAATCGAGCATAATCCTGAAGTTATCCGGTTTGCAGATTGGGTAATAGACCTGGGACCTGACGGCGGAAACAAAGGAGGAAATCTTGTTTTTGCAGGAACTCCTCAGGAACTTAAAAACTGTAAAGAATCCGAAACAGGAAAAGTATTATAGTTATCGTCAACAACTGACAACCCTAAAGTCCGGGGCATCTAAAGCAAGTATTTCAGTATTCTGTTTTATCTAAAACTGTACACATGCCTTGATAACAGGATTGGGATACGGGCTTAAACGGGTTTCGTTAAAATTATATAAAAACATCAGTAGCATGTAAGATTTTGAACCCACCGGAGTTTGGAATGCGATGCCGGCCAAAGGTGTTCCTATCCACTTGATAGTAGTCCCCGGGAAATCGTAATAATTGCTGATATTTATAACTGAATATTCGCCATATAACAAAACCCCTGTACCTTCATACACAGGCAAAGCCTCTCCTATATTTTTTATCAGTGTAAAACTTGCAAATACATTTCCCCCGTACATACTCCCCTCATATCCGTAATAATCATAACGCGCAAAAGTGTAATTAATTCCGGTTCCTGCCGATATGCGGTTTGTAATTCTGTAGCCTATAACAGGATTTAATGCCACATAAGTATATGAGCCAAAAGCCAAACCTATATCCCCTCCCCAGAATATTCTTTGTTTAACGTCAGGTTCATTTTCAAGATATTGTGCATTGACTGTACTTACTACAGAAAATAACAGCGAAACCAAAATTATCAATCTGATTTTTTTCATCAATCCGGATTATTAAGTGACTTTATACTTTTATCATTACTTAAAATTGCACGATAAAACACTTCCTCAATATTGGTCCTTACATTCATTTTAATAATTTTCCAGTTTTCAGCATTCGGACATACTCTGTTGGAGTTAAATACGTAAATCATATCATAATAAGGATCTGCCCAAACCATTGTTCCCGTATAACCGCTATGTCCGTATGCAAGATTTGATGCGCTGCCGCTACCCAATCCTTTGGTAGTGTCTCCGGGCTGAGGCTTGTCCCATGCAATTCCACGGCGGTTTACAACAGAATCAAACTGATATTTTGTAAACAGTTCTATCGTCTCAGGCTCAATATATTTCACGCCGCCATATTCTCCTTTATCCAGATACATCTGCATCATTTTGGCAACATCATTTGCAGAAGCAAACAATCCGGCATGCCCTGATATTCCGCCAAGCATTGCAGACCCCTGATCGTGCACATAACCATGTAATTGCTGCTTACGAAAGACCAAATCATTTTCCGAAGGCGTTATAACTGATTTGTCAAATTTCTTAAGAGGCTGATAACACATAGTCCACGCCCCTAAAGATGCATAAAAAGTGCTATCCAGATATTCAGTATATTTCATGTTGGTTGCCTGTTCTATAAATAAAGGGAACAGGTAAAATCCCAGATCCGAATACACATACTTCCCGTAAGGGTTTTTGTCAGACTTCCTGATAGCTTCAAAAATGCTGTCCCTGTATGTTTTCGAAATATACATTCCTTCTGCAACCTGAACCGGGTAATCTTCAGAATATGTGTTGCTGTAATATTCTGATCTGTCTGCTTCTGTTTTAATTGTTCCCTTGTAAAACGGTATCCATGATTTAAATCCTGCGCGATGAGTAAGAATGTCAAAGAAAGTAAAATCTTCCTTGTCTGAATTCTGTAACTCCTTTACATATTTCGATAATTTATCATCAAGACTATATTTCTTTTCATCATAAAGTTTCATCAGGGAAGGTGTCACCCCCATTACTTTGGTAACCGATGCCAGATCGTAAAGATCCAGATCCCTTACAGCAGTTTCTTTTGAATTTGTATGATACCCGAATGATTTCTGATAAAAAACAATTCCCTTCCTTGCTCCTACTATCTGAGCCCCCGGAAAAGCCCCTGCATTAACGGCATCGTCCATTATTGAATCTACCTTATACAACAGTCGGGAATCAACTCCGGCTTCTTCCGGGACACGTGTATATTTCAACCTTATCTTTTCGGTGCTGTACCCGCAGCCAACCGGGAAGTCCTGGCCTGCAGTTACCGGCAATCTCCCCAATGCAGGAATACCTCCGAAGATAAGCTGAGCAGAAAAGTCATTTGTAATTTCCCAATCATTATAAGAAACAATGACAGCACTGCACTTGCCGGCATTTTTGAAATAAGCAAGACTGTACGGATTTGCAAAAACATCAAGAATCAGATTTGTTTTTAATGTAAGCTCATCAACAAACTGAACCGTCTCGCCGGTTATTCCGAATTTCTTTGAAGCTGATCTGTTTGTGTTATGAATTCCGGCAATTACCACATCATATTCTGCAAGTAAGTTTAAAAGTCCTTCACGCCCATACTTTACTACCGCAACGGAATAAATAAAATCATCTGTCTTTGCATAATATTTTAGTCTGTTCTGAAAACTGCTTAAATCCGTATTGCCAAAACTTACTGTAGCTATTTTGAGTGTATCAAGATTTTTGATCGGGATAACAGAGTTTTTATTCGATGCCAATGTTATTGCATTTTCAATTAATCGTTGTTGCATCAACTTTGCATCCATACTGTTTAAATCGCCATACAGATTATCTGTGGAAACCGGTTGGAAATTATTTAATCCGGCCCAATACTTAGCCATTAATACTTTACGGCATCTTGCGTCTATTTCTTCCTGAGTTATTAAACCATCTGAAACCGCCTTTTTAATTTCTCCTATAACAAGTCCTATATCATTCGGAAAAAGCAAGATATCATTCCCTGCCAAAAGAGCTTTTACATCAGCCTCGCCAGGTTTAAAATTATTTGCAACACCTCCCATATTCATAGCATCAGTAAAAACAAGACCTTTAAAGCCTATATCCTCTTTAAGCAAGCCTTTAACAGCTTTCGGGGATAATGTCGTTGGAGTATTCTTTGATGAATCTATTGCCGGAACAAACAAATGAGCTACCATAAAACAGCCTATTCCTTTTTTTGTAAGGTATCTGAAAGGGTATAGTTCCAGTGAATCAAGTCTCGCCATGCTGTGATTTATTTGCGGCAAAGATTTATGAGAGTCAACATTTGTGTCTCCATGTCCCGGAAAGTGTTTCCCTGTCGCAAGGACTCCGTTGTCCTGCATTCCCGACATATATTGATATGACTTTAATGCGACATTGTATTTATCTTCTCCGAAAGACCTGTCATTTATAACCGGATTCGAAGCATTATTGTTTACATCACAAACCGGAGCAAAATTAACATGAACCCCTACCCTTTTAAGTTGTCTGGCAAACTCGGCACCCATTTCATAAATAAGCTTATCGTTCTGAATTGCTCCAAGCATCATTTGCCTGGGATATAAAACCACAGAATCCAAACGCATGCTCAAAGACCATTCTGCATCCATAGAAATTAAAAGAGGAACCTTGCTTATACTCTGATATTTATTTATAAGGTTTACCTGCCTGTATGGCCCGCCCTGCATAAAAATCAACCCACCTATTCCGTATTCGCTTATAAGTTCTGATATATGTTGTTCGTGACCGGCACCTTTGTCAGAATATGCCTGTACCATCAGCAACTGAGCAATTCTTTCATCCGGACTAAGACTGTTAAAAACAGAATCAACCCAAACAGAATCTGCAGAATAAAACGGAGGGTCAATACTGTCTGAACCTGATACAATCTTATAATCTTCAAGTGACATTTTAACATTAAGTACACTCAGCACTAAGGTAAACAGAACTATTCCCGAAATTCTCCACATATCGTTTTTTTTACAAATTTTAAAAAAATAAGCCTTTGTCAGACCGGATATTCAAAAGTTTTTTAACATCAAAACGTTAATTGCTATTAATAAATTATATTTTTGCTATTGGAATAAATATCAGTATCACAATCAATTATGAATTACAGCAATAAAAAATCTGATAAAAAAAGAGTCTCCGAAAGCGAAGCCGAATATTTAAGACAGGAAAACGAGGTTTTACGAAACACGATATCCAGACTCGAGCAACTTTTCAGGAACACTACTATCGGCATGTACCAAACCACCCCGGATGGACTTGTAATACAGGCAAATGAGCCTCTTATAAAAATGCTTGGCTACGATTCGTTTGAGGATTTAAAACAACATAACCTTGAAGACGATGAATTGATTACTTCCCGCGACCGTGTTATATTTAAAGAAAAAATTGAAAAAGACGGCTTTATAATAGGACACGAAACCCAATGGTTAAGAAAAAACGGCGAAGAAATATTCATAAGAGAAAGTGCAAGAGCAATTAAAGATGAATCCGGGAAAATTATTTTTTACGAAGGGACAGTTGAGGACATTACTTCCAGAAAATTAAAAGAAACAGAACTGATAGAAAGCGAAGAGAAGTATCGTAAACTGGTAGAACTAATGCCAAACGGAGTTGTTATTCATAAAGACAATATAATTGTTTATGCAAACGAAGCTATTGCGAAAATAATAAAAACAAAAAGCTACAAAAATCTGATAGGGCAAAATATTTTTAAGTACATACATAAAGATTATTACAAACTGATTACATTCAGGCTTAAACAAAGTCTTGAAGGAAAGGCTATTGCTGAGTTAACTGAAGAAATATTTTTAACGGAAACCGGGAGTGAAATACCTGTTGAAGTATGCACAGTACCTTTTGAAATGAACGGGGACACTCACTTTCTGACAGTTGTAACAGATATTACAGAACGCAGGCTTGCTGAAAAAGAAATAAAACTATCGGAAATTACATATCGCGGAATGCTGAACAGTGTTTCAGAAGCAATATTTATTCAGGACATCGAAGGCATTTTTATTGATGTTAACAAAACTGCAGAATACTTTTACGGCTACGAGCACAACTTTTTCATAGGTCGCTCTCCGTCAGACCTGTCTGCAGACAACCTCAACAACATAAAAAAAATAAAACAACAAATAGTCGCTGCATACAATGGAAAACCTCAGATATTCGAATTCTGGGGAAAGAAATCCGACAACACGGTTTTCCCGACAGAAGTAAGTCTGGTTTCAGGCTTATATTTTGGGAAAAAAGTTGTTCTGGCTGTTGTAAGAGATATTTCAGAACGTATAATCAGCGAACAAAAGCTTATTGAAAGTGAAAGAAAATACCGTAACCTGATTGATTTTGCCGTTGGTGGTATTTTACTTGGCAATTACGAAGGATATATCCTGGAAGCAAACTCATACATATGCACTTTGATGGGCAGAAGCAGGGAGGAAATTATAGGCAAACATATTTCTGACGGATTTTTCACAGAAGAAAGTTTAAAAAAATCGCCGTTGCTGTTCGAAAAACTTAAAAACGGATTATCTGTAATAAATGAAAGAGAAATTGTACGACCCGACGGAACTATTGTACCTATTGAGATGCACACCAAAATGATGCCTGATAAGACATACCAGACAATCTACCATGACATTTCGGAAAGAAAACTAAAAGATAGTCAGATACTTGAAGCCAAAGACCTTGCTGAGAAACTTCATTTAAATAAAGAAGCCCTGTTAAAGGCTATGCCTGACATACTGTTCACCTTCAATAAAGACGGACAAATAATTGATTTTTATTCTAATTTCAGAAATGTCTATTTCTCTCATCCCGAGCAGTTTATGAATAAAAATGTAAATGAAGTATTACCTCCTTTTCTTGCCGAAATTACTCAGAAAAACATTAATAAGGTTCTTTCGGGCAAAGACATGGCAAAATACACATACGAGCTTGAAATTAACGAAAGAACACTGCACTTTGATGCCAGAATGGTTTACCTTAATCAGGATACTGTACTGGCAGTTGTACGCGACATAACCGAAAGAATGATGCTTATTTCCGATCTTAATAAAGCAAAAATAAAAGCAGAAGAAAGCGACCGGCTTAAATCAGCATTCCTTGCCAATATGAGTCACGAAATACGAACTCCTATGAACGGAATTCTGGGATTTACAGATTTACTAAAAGATGATGTTACAAATGAAGAAAAACACGAGTATCTTGAAATTATAGAAAACAGTTGTAACCAGTTATTGATGATTTTAAACGATATAATGGAGATATCAAAAATAGAAGCCGGAATTGTTAACAAAAAAATAGAATCAATTGTCATTAACGATTTTATTCAGAATATATTTACAGAAATGCAGGGACTGGTTCCAAAAGACAGAAACATTAAACTGATATTGTCAGCAAATATTCCTGCAAAAAAAATAATAGGACTGTCAGATACAGTGAAACTTAAACAGGTAATCACAAACCTTATAAATAATGCACTTAAATTTACCGAAGAAGGAAGTGTTGAATTAGGATATAATTTATTGTCCGACTCATTCATTGAATTTTACGTAAGCGATACAGGTCTGGGAATAAGTAAAAATGATATTGATAAAATTTTTAACCGCTTTGTTCAGATTGACAACAAACTGTCTGTTCAAAACAGTGGCTCAGGTCTGGGGCTGTCAATATGCAAAGCATACAGCGAAATTCTGGGAGGGAATATAAGTGTTGAATCTGAAGAAGGAAAAGGAAGCCGGTTTATTTTGACAATTCCATTAATAACTTACAGCTAAAAAAGCAAATAAGCAACTGTTTAATAATAGCAATTATAAAAAACCGTGTCGCCCGGGATACAATAAGTCTTCGTACCCCGTATTTGTGATTCTTCATTATGTATGGATATCGAATAAATCAAAACACTGTCTCCCCCTACCACACTACATAAAAAACTTGTGTCAATATCTGCTCCGTAAAAATAGTGAAAATCTCCTGAACAGCAATTTTCACATTCTTCATTTATTCTTTCTATACGTACCTTAAACTGATCACCGTCATTATACGGAGATTGATTTCGGACTTTTACAAAAACATACGATTCTCTGGCAAAAGCCTGATCTTTTTCATAATGACTCATCTGATCCACAGGATCAAACTCATAACTTGCAGTATGAAAGCCGTCTTTAACAAAACGAAGCCTGAATTTGAAATAAGAATTATTTTCAATTTCAAATGAGTAGTTGCCTGATGCATCTGTTGTTGTTTCTGCCATAAGTTTAAATGCAGAACTCAGGCTGGCTGACGAAACCACTGAAGCATCAAGATAAACTTTAACTCCTTCAACAGGTTGCTCAGAAGACATATCTGTAATTGTACCGCTGAATGTATTTATCTCTTCGTCTTTACACGACAGGAATGACATCAGGATTACAAACCCGCTGATTGTCAAAAACTTACATGATATTAAACCAATTTTTTTCAAAATACAGGGATTTTTTAATATGTTTTCAATTTATAATATTTAACTTTAGCCAAAATTAACAAAAATATTAATATCATGAGTATTTTAGGTAATCTTGAGCCAAAAAATGTTTGGCAATATTTCGAACAAATCACGCAGGTTCCGAGACCATCAAAAAATGAAGCCAAAGTAATAGAATTCTTACTTGACTTTGCCAGAAAAAATAATCTTGAAGGGAAACGTGATGAGATAGGGAACGTATTAATAAAAAAACCTGCAAGTCAGGGAATGGAAAATGTAAAGTCCGTATTACTTCAGAGCCATATGGATATGGTTTGTGAGGCAAACCGTGACATGAAGATTGATTTCGACAACGATCCTATTACCCCGTACATTGACGGAGAATGGGTTAAGGCCAAAGGAACCACACTGGGGGCAGATGACGGTATAGGAATGGCTGCACAAATGGCAATCTTAACTGATAACACCCTGCAACACGGACCTATAGAATGTCTTTTCACTGTTGACGAAGAAACCGGACTTACAGGAGCATTTGAAATTAAACCAGGTTTTTTCAATTCACAGATATTACTCAATCTTGATTCAGAAGATGAAGGTGAAATATTTATAGGCTGTGCCGGTGGTATTGATGCTGTTGCAACATTTGACTTTGAAAAAGAAAACGTTCCGGCAGGCCATACAGCTTATAAATTTGTGGTAAACGGACTTAAAGGTGGACACAGTGGCGACGAAATTGACAAAGGATACGGAAACTCAAACAAAATAGCTAACAGATTTCTTTTTCTGATAACAAAAAATTTCAATGCCAGACTTTCTGATTTCGATGGAGGAAACAAACGTAATGCTATTCCCCGCGAAGCAGAATTTACTTTTACTATCGAAACATCAAAAACTAACGGGTTATTAAAAGACTTCGAAATTTTTAAAACTCAGATTGTAAAAGAAATTGTAATTACCGAGCCAAATATTAAACTTACTCTGGAACAGACCGAACTTCCTGCTTTTGTTATTGATGCAAAAACGCAGACGAACCTTAGCTTCGCGGTTTATGCATGCCCTCACGGAGTACACGCATGGAGCCCTGCAATTCCAGGATTTGTAGAAACTTCAACCAACCTGGCATCTGTTAAATTTAACGGCAACAATATAATTGTTGTTACCAGCCAGAGAAGTTCACTCGAATCAGGAAAAACAGATATAAACAATATGGTAACTGCCGTTTTCGAACTGGCCGGAGCAAAAGTAGAATCAGGAGAAGGATATCCTGGATGGGCGCCAAATCCAAATTCCGAGATTCTGACAATTGCAGAGAAATCTTATGAAAGACTTTTCGGCAAAAAACCGGTTGTACGTGCTATTCACGCAGGACTGGAATGTGGCCTTTTCCTCGAAAAATACCCGGATCTCGATATGGTTTCATTCGGGCCTACTCTTCGCGGAGTACATTCACCTGATGAAAAAATTGAAATAAAAACAGTAAAAATGTGGTACGGACACCTGCTGGATGTTCTCAAAAACATACCCTCAAACTAAAATTTAAAAGCTGTCTCCGGACAGCTTTTTTTTTGATATTTTCAAAGGGTTATACAATTTACATGAGAATCACATAACGTATATGGAAATTAATAATCCTTAATAAAACGAAATACCCGAAAAATTTACAAACCTGCTCACAAACAACTTTTTTCAGGAAAAACTTCATAAAGTTTAAAAATATAGTTCCTATTTTTGCCGGCCTAACAAAAAACAGAAATATGAAGAAAGTTCTACCTGCATTTTTAACAATTCTTACATTTTTATGCGTATCTGCCGGGCTATTGGCACAAACAACCGAGAATAACAAAGCCTTCGGCGTTAGTTTTCATGGTTATGTAAAAAACGATTTCTTTTACGATAGCAGACAAACTGTTGATGCCCGTGAAGGCCATTTATTATTATGGCCTAAAGCTCCGTCACCGGACCCGAACGGAGTTGACATAAACGATCACGGCAGCTTCAATTTCCTTGCTATTCAAACCAGGCTATCTGCAAAAATTACCGGCCCTGATGCATTAGGAGCAAAAACATCAGGTTTTTTCGAAGCAGAATTCTTCGGACACTCAGATGCCGATATCAATGGATTCAGACTTCGCCATGCCATAATAAAATTTAACTGGGAAAAAGCGGAATTATTAACCGGACAATTCTGGCATCCTATGTTTACTCTGGAATGTTACCCGGGCACAGTATCGTTTAACACCGGTCTGGGATTTCAGCCATTCTCAAGGAATCCGCAAATTAAATATTCATATAAAATCGGGGATATTAAAATATCTGCTACCGCTTTTAGCGAAAGAGATTTTTCTTCAAGAAACATCGCGGGAGTTGCCAGTAGCTCTTATTTAAGAAACAGCGAAATGCCGGCATTCAACATCAGTGCCAACTACGGCAAAGAAGACAAAGAAAAAGGAACAGCATTTAATGCCGGTTTCGCAGCAAACTATATCTCAATTCTGCCAAGCCTTACAACATCTGCCGGATTTCAAACAAATCAAAAAGTAAATGCCTTGTCCGGCATCGTTTACGCAAATGCTAAATTAAGTAAAATAAACTTTAAGATAGCCGGAGTATATGCTGAAAATGGCTGCAACATGACTATTCCCGGAGGATTCGGAGTTCTCGACACACTTAATTTAACAACTGCTGATGTAAGCTATATCCCTACCCGTTCTGCAATAGGATGGATAGATATATCTTCAACCGGTAAAGTATGGCAGTTCGGAGTTTTTGCCGGGTACAACAAGAATCTGGGTACGGCTAAGGATCTTAAAGGACCTTTTGGCGGACTAGGAACAAATATAGAACACCTTTACAGAGTTTCCCCGAGAGTAAACTACTTTGCCGGAAAAGTTCAGATAGGTGCCGAAATTGAATACACGGTTGCAGCTTATGGCGATGGAACTTACAATTCAAAAGCAGTTCCTTTGAACGCTAAAGAAGTTGGCAATCTAAGATTTATTCTGGGAATATACTACCACTTCTAAAAGACTAAAAACAATAAAAAAAACAGACATTGCTTTTATACGAGGTCTGTTTTTTTAATTTAAAATATTTACTTTTGCCTTTAAACAATATCGCTTCAAAAAAGTTAATAGACAATGGAAGATAAAAAATTTAACCCGGCAAACAAAAAGAAGCTGAATAATCCCCAGAGATTAAAATTTATTCCGATTGAAAGAATTTCGGAGATATTGAATATTACAAGCTCCGGTAATCTTGCCGATTATGGTGCCGGAACAGGATTTTTCACTTTCAGGATAGCAGATCTGTATCCGGATTCCAGAGTTTTCGCGCTCGACATCGAAGAGCAAATGATTGAAGAAATGTACGATGCTGCTGAATGCGACAATGTTTTCCCACTGCAGATTGAAGATAACGAAATGCCTTTTGCCAAGGACGATTTGTCGGCCGTATGGAGCATTGCTGTTTATCACGAAATGAAAACTCCTCAAAAATGGTTGAAAAACGTTTTAAAAACCCTTAAACCCGGAGCAAAATTACTTATTGTTGACTGGTCAACAGATCAAAAACCTGAAGTTGAAGCGGGCCCTCCTGTTTCGCATAGGGTAAAAACAGAAACAGTAATTTCCGATTTAACTGCTGCCGGATTTAAAAACATTAAAATCGAAACAGGATTTTTAAATCATTTTGGCATAAGTGCGGAAAAATAATGTCACCTTTTAAGACTATGTATTTACTGATTTTTTAATTCTGAATCAGGCATAAAAGTTCCCTGATAAAAACTTTTCAAAACAAATAACATTTCCTTAACAATAATTCAAAAACTTATTGTAATTTTGCAGGCTTTTTCAGGTTGGCTATTTCATTGGCAAAACAAATTAAAACCCACTGACTACCAACAAGTTACAGAAACAAGATTTATTAAATTATATTTATTTTTTACAATGTCATTAAACAAATTAAGAAACATCGGTATCGCGGCGCATATTGATGCCGGTAAAACAACATTAACAGAAAGAATTCTTTTTTTCACAGGAACCAACAGAAAAGTAGGCGAAACTCATGATGGCGCAGCCACTATGGATTTCATGAAACAGGAACAGGAACGCGGTATAACTATAGCTTCTGCTGCAATAACATGCAGATGGAACGATCATCAGATTAATCTGATTGACACACCCGGCCACGTTGATTTCACTGTTGAAGTAGAGCGTTCTTTACGTGTCATTGATGGTATGGTGGCTGTATTTTGTGCAGTAGGCGGTGTTGAACCCCAAAGCGAAACAGTTTGGAATCAGGCCGACAGGTACAGAGTTCCGCGTATTGCTTTTATTAATAAAATGGACAGAACCGGTGCTGATTTTCAGGAAGCTGTAAATCAAATGAACAAATACCTTGATGCCAATGCTGTTCCTATTCAGGTTCCGATGGGTGCCGAAGACTCTTTTGCAGGTCCTATTGACATCATAAAAATGGTTGCTTACAATTTTGACAATAATGTAAGAAAAGAAATACCTATTCCTGACGAATATGCTGAACAGGCTCTTACTGCCAGAAATTATCTTGTTGAAAAGCTTGCTGATTTTGATGATACAATCATGGAATACTTCCTTGAGGAAAAAGAAGTTCCTTCGGAAATGATTACAAAAGCTCTCAGAAATGCTACTTTAAAATTATTAATAACTCCGGTATTCTGCGGTGCTGCTTACCGTAATATGGGAATTCAGCTTTTGCTGGATGCTGTTGTTGATTATCTTCCGTCTCCGGTTGATGTTGGAGCTGTTGTAGGTGATGATATGGATATTGAAGGCAAAACCCATACAAGAAATCCATCTTCAAATGATCATTTTTCTGCTTTAGCATTTAAATTAATTAACGACCCGTATGTTGGTCAGCAAACTTTTATCAGAATCTTTTCGGGGAAACTTGTAAACGGAATGCAGATTTACAATTCTTCAAAACTTAAATATGAAAGAATCGGCCGTATTTTCAGAATAAAAGCAAAAGAGCGTGAAGAAATTCACGAAGCCGGCGCAGGAGAAATTGTAGCTCTGGTAGGTATGAAATATACCAAAACCGGGGATACCCTTTGCGACCCGGACAATCAGCTCCTTCTTGAATCAATTCACATTCCTGTTTCTGTAATAGAATTAAAAATACAACCTGCAAAACAAAAAGACAAAGAAAAACTTGGCGAAGCTTTAAGCAAATTGGTAAATGAAGATCCTTCATTTTCTGCAAGATATGATGAAGAAACAGAAGAGACTATTATATCAGGAATGGGCGAACTTCACCTTGAGATAATGGTGGACAGACTGAAAGAAGAATTTAAAATGGATGTGGAAATCGGAGAACCTTCTGTAGCATACCGCGAAACCATTACAGAAATTGTTGAATCCAATTACAAACACTCAAAACAAACAGGTGGTAAAGGTCAGTTCGCACATACTCTTATAAGAATGGAGCCTAATACAGGTAACGGATACGAATTTGTAGATCTTATAAAAGGCGGAACAATACCTGGAGAATATATTCCTTCTGTTGATAAAGGTGTGCGCAAAATTATGGACAGAGGTATTCTCGCAGGATTCCCGGTTGTTGATGTTAAAGTTGTGTTGTTTGACGGAGGATTTCACCCTGTTGACTCTTCTGACATGGCATTCCAGGTGTGCGCGCAGGAGTGTTTCAAACAAGGTTTCAAAAAAGCCAAACCAATTTTGCTTGAGCCTGTAATGAAAATAGAAGTCAATACTCCTGACGAATATATCGGAGATGTTGTAGGAAACCTTAACCGACGTCGTGGCAAAATCGAATCTATGCGCCGCTATCGTAAAGGCTCACAGAAAATTACCGGTCTCGTTCCATTAATGGAAATGTTCGGTTATTCTACCCAGCTAAGAAACATTACTTCAGGCAGGGCTAATTACTCTATGGAATTTTATCAGTACATGGCTTTACCTTCGGGAGTACAGGAAGACGTATTGAAAAAACTTGCCGAGAAGAAACAAAATAAGTAATAATCACTATCTTTACAAAAAAAAACAGATGTACGAAGCAGGAAAACACCACAATCTCAGGATAATATCAGTAAAAGATGATATTATCACCTTTGATGCAGGACAATTCGGCGAAATAGAAGTCGTAAATAATGACCTGATAATTAAATACAAAGCCGGTGAGACTGCTGATGTTTTCCTGCTTCCAGAATCTGATGGTTCCGTCAAAGGATTTCTGGGAAAAGCTATTGCTAACCTCGGGGAATTCGCCAGACTAAGAGTGGTTTCAAATACAGAATACGGTTCTTTTTTTGACATCGGAATAGAAAAAGACCTGTTCTGTCCGTTTCAGGAACAAAAGACAGACCTTGAAGTAAATCACTATTACATTGTTTATGTTTATCTTGACGAAACTACAAACAGACTGGCAGCGTCAACAAAAATCGAAAAATTTATTCTTGACGAAAAACCTGAATTGCAGGAAATGCAAAACACAGAAATACTTATTTTAAATAAGACTCAACTGGGATATAACGCAATAGTTGAAAACAAATATCACGGATTACTTTACGAGAACGAAGTTTTTACAGAATTAAAGCCTGGTCAAAAGTTAAACGCTGTAATAAAAAAGATTCGCGAGGACAATAAAATTGACCTCAGATTATTTAAAAATGACCATACAGACATTTCAGGTTTCGAGACAATGATAATTAATTATCTTAAAGCTCACGGCGGACAAATGCACCTGAACGACGAATCAGAACCTGAGGAAATTTATGAAGCTTTCGGAATCTCGAAAAAAAACTTTAAAAAAGCTCTCGGAGCTCTGTACCGAAAAAAAGTTATTGACTTAAAGAGTACTAATGTGAAATTATTGTAATTTAGGTATAAAAACTGTTTTTTTTCTTTTTTTTGCATTTTTTCTAAAAAAACCTACTACTTTTTTAGTTTTGAATTAAAAAAAACACTTATTTTGCAGTCAGGATTAATATTATCTCTAACCCGTTTTATTAATCCTGAGAATTGTTTTTTATGTTTTTTTTAAATTATTTTTTATGAATTTATTTGTCGCTAACCTTCACCCATCAACCAGAGGAGAAGATTTACAGGAGTTATTTTCACAATTTGGCAGTGTAGTATCTGCAAAAGTTATCATGGACAAAGAGACCGGCAACTCAAAACGTTATGGTTTTGTTGAGTTGGCCAACGAAGCAGAGGGAGAAAATGCAATTGCCCAACTTAACGAAAAAGAGTTTCAGGGCAATCAGATTGCGGTTAAAATGGCGCAGCCAAAAGCTGCCGGCCACGCACACCAGCAAAGAAGATACTAAAATTAAGCGGGTTTTACCCGCTTTTTTATTTAAATAACATAAAGGCTCCGAAAAATTCTTCACCAACAACTTCAGCTTTATCCCAGAATTCTTCCGAAGTTTTTGCAAGATTTTCTTTGCCATACAAAAGTCGGAACATATAATTCCCTTTACAATAAAGCCTTAATTCCGGAGTTTCATCATTACCTGTGTAATATGCAAAAGCCAATTGATTTTCATTGAGATAATACTCTTTTGTAACATCCGCTTTTACAACCATTTTTACCAAATCATCCCCGTCATAAAAGCCTGTAACCTCTCCTTTTGTTTCGCTTCTCAATCCTGTTAAAGAATTTATTCTTTTATACAGCTCTCTGACTGCATCAAGCTCCTTGTTATAATCAGGTATCCCCGATAAATACATACACATCTTCAACTGTACAGCAGATCTGACAATAACTTCGGAATAATCAAAATAATTATCAGGTTCTCCCAGAAAATAGTTTTCCCCAAATTTTTCACCTCCCTTCTCTCTTATTAAAATCATTTTTTTATTCTCAATATGAAAGATTAATTCTGTTTCTTCTGTACTATATACATAATATGTAAGATTCTGAAAAACATCATAGATAAAAAACTCCGAATACTCAATTGCTGAAAGATCTGTATGAACCGAAATCATACTTAATGACTCTCCGCATCTGTTACTGTATGAATAATGAACAGCTCTTTCGCATCTGTTAATACCAACAGCCGGCCATGGATCACTGTCATAGTTACTGCATACAATATCTGTGTAAAGCATGTTAGTGTCTGAAAATTCTGCCAGATATTGAAAACCCCGGCGCGAATCTATCTGTGAATAGCCATATGTACAGATCACACAATAAAACAAGACAAACATTAATTTATTCATAATTTTCATGGTTAAGGCGTTATTTATTCAATATTATAAATAGAGACAATATAATCCTTCTAAAATACAAATAATTTCCAAAAGACCCGGCTACTTTACGGGCAACTATTCCGAGACTTGCCAGCTAAAAACTACAGGTTCTACAGTATATCCCTTCTTCCTTAAAAGTGCTATAACTCCTGTCTCTCCCGGTAAATGAGCCGCACCTACAGCACAAAACAATGTTTGTTTTTTTGCAATTTTAACAAAATGTTTTGCCATTCCTACATTCCTGTCTATAAGAAATGCTTTGTTAAACTCTGCCGGTAAAGAAGTATCATTCGTCATTTCAAAAATTGATTCCAGATCAAAACTCATATATGCCTCAAGCATTTCGTCCATTTTCCCGGCATCATCATTGCCTGTTGTGTCTATAATGCCCTCATATAACATATCCGCCTGATCTTCAAGACTTATTGCATCAACAGCTCTAATCTGGTCGCTGAATTTTTCAACTCCAAAACATTCTTTCCCGCTATCTCTGGCCATTTTAAGAAAATATAAATCCAGAGCCTGTTCCATATCCTGTTCAATGTTCATTTGCATCAACTGACTTGACAAAAAGAACGGTTTCATCTTATTGTAAATAAAAATTCCGGAACCTGTCATTTCTTTTACAACACTGTCTAAAATATGATACTCCTCTTTCGACAATAATTTATCAAGACTATTATCCTTCATAAGCATAGCATCCATAATATCATCATGCTCAATTTCATCCATTAAAATTTCCATAGCAAAAGCATCGCATGAATTAAATGCATTACTTACTGTCTCATCAAATGAAAAAACGCGTTTATCCTGAATGTGAATTGTTCCGTAAAGATACGACGGAGACTTAAGATTTTTACCACTTACTTTCCACATTAACGATTGTGAAAATGAGATGCTTATAAACAGGACAAAACTTATTGACAAAAATATTCTTTTCATGGTCTGTATTAAATTAAAAAATGCCCTCAAATTTATAAAAATCTGAGGGCATTCAAATAATGTTTTTTATAATTACTTACATTAAGCTTTTTCTTCCAGAATTTCTTCGGCTTTAGCTGCTATGTTTGGCAACTCAAGTCCATAACCTTTTTTCTTGTCTTCAAGCTTAAGCCAGAAAGCAAAAATAAGAGCCAAAAGACCAAACCCTGTAAAAATAAGCATCGGTAAAGTATAATCGTATTGGTTAACAGTTGCACCATTAACAACAGTAGTACCTGTAATACAATATTTTGTTAATACCCAGCCGATTAAAGCAGGAACACCCATTAATCCCCAATTCTGAACCCAGAAAATCAAAGAATATGCTGTACCTAATTGTCTTTCTGGAATAATTTTCGGAACTGATGGCCACATTGCAGAAGGAACAAGTGAAAAACCTATACCTAAAATTACAACTAAAATAATTGCAACAATCCACTGATTTAAGAACGGGATAGAGAACATTGCATGAACAAAAATCAAAAGAATTGATCCTAAAATCATAATTGTAGCACCTTTTCCTTTTCTGTCATATAAATTACCAAAGAAAGGTGTTAATATTATAGTACCGAATGGTAGTAAAGCCGGGATCGCACCTGCTACAGATTCGTCAATTCCGAATTTGTTAACCATGAGATCTGTTGCATATTTCAGGAACGGGAAAACCGAAGAATAGAACAATACACACAATATTGCAACCAACCAAAAACCTTTATTGGTTATAATCTGCCAGATATCTTTCATTTTAAAAGCTTCTTCTTCTGACTCATCATTGTTGGCAAGTTTTTCTGCTGCAATTTCAGCATCCAGTTTCTTATCCTGGAAAATATAAATTATAAATGAAATCATCCCGATACAAGCCATTATTAAACCAATCAAAACCGGACCGGAAACATGTCCCATATATTTTGCAAGCGGTAAACTGGTTCCGATAGCAAGACCTGTTCCTATTCTGGCAGTTGCCATTTCAAGACCCATTGCCAATGCCATTTCTTTACCTTTAAACCATTTTACGATAGTTTTTGATACTGTGATACCTGCGACTTCGACACCAACGCCAAATATCGCAAATCCAAGTCCGGCAATCAACACCTGTGCCTTTACCGATGTTCCGAACACACTCCATACAATACCATCCAGACTATGTGTTGAAACTGCATAATACTTAATACCGACACCTACAACCATAATGATAGTTGCCATCAAACCGGTAAATCTAAGCCCCATCTTATCAAGAATAATCCCCCCGATAATAAGCATGAACATAAAAACATTAAACCATCCATAAGCACTGGTAAAGAAACCATACTCAGAACTTGTCCATGTTAATTGCTCTTCAAGAAGACCTTTTAACGGAGCCATCACATCTGAAAGGTAATAACCGCATAACATTGTAAAAGCGACAACGCCCAAGGCAAACCACCTTGCCGTTTTGGAATCCCTTAAGGATTTCTGAATTTTTTCTACCATAATAGTAATTTTTAAATTTTTGTATCTGCAAATGTAAAATTATTTTCAATTAAATAATAAATTATTTTTTTTCGTTCCTTTTATCCTTGAATTGTTAAACATTTTTTTTATTTTTGTTGACAATAATATTATATGTTTAATTAAACTTTTCTTTAACTATGAAAAAATCTCTACAATTAATGCTTACGTTGTTCCTGTGTCTATTATTCGCCAGTACATACGGACAACCATTTTATAACATCGGAACTTCTGTAACCGGAGGTACTGCAACTGTTACCACATCTCCTGATACTCAGGCAGAAGAAGCTGCAGTTGTAACTGTAACAATTGCCGACATTGAAGCGGGAAAACAATTCCTTTCAATTGAAGTTATTGCTGCTGACTTATCCGTAATTTCAACAACTTTGGTCTCAGAAGGTGCTGAATACACTTTTGAAATGCCGGCTCAGGATGTTGGCGTTAACGTAGCACTCGAAGATATTCCTGCTGCTACTTATGCCATTGCAACTTCTGTTACAGGCGGAACCGCTACAGTTACAACAAATCCTGCAACAGAAGCTGAAGAAGCTGCAGTTGTTACTGTAACAATCGCCGACATTGAGGCAGGTAAACAATTCCTTTCAATTGGAGTTATTGCTGCCGATTTATCCGTTATTTCAACAACTTTGGTTTCAGAAGGTGCTGAATACACTTTTGAAATGCCGGCTCAGGCTGTTGGCGTTAACGTAACACTCGAAGATATTCCTGCTGCTACTTATGCTATTGCAACTTCGGTTACAGGCGGAACAGCTACAGTTACAACAAATCCTGCAACAGAAGCTGAAGAAGCTGCTGTTGTTACTGTAACAATTGCAGATATAGAAGCAGGTAAAGAATTCCTTTCAATTGAAGTTATTGCTGCTGACTTATCTGTAATTTCAACAACTTTGGTTTCAGAAGGTGCCGAATACACTTTTGAAATGCCGGCTCAGGCTGTTAGTGTTAACATAAACTTACAGGATGTAGTAACTGATCCTATCATTATTAATACCCAGCCACAATCTGCAACCATCTGCAGCTATGATTATGCAACGATATCAATAGATGCTGAAGCAACAACTGCAGAAACCTTAACTTATCAATGGTATTACAATAATGAAATTATGACTGACTCAGTAAACAGTTCAATCATTGTAAACCTTGCAGGAGAATATAAATGTTTATTAACTGCCGGACTTGACGAACTTTATTCTGAAGTTGCTGTTTTAACCGTTGCTGAAGTAAATCCTGAGCTACCGGCTGAAATAGGTGCTTGTACAGGGACAACAGTTGTTTTAAACCCCGGAACATTTTCTTCTTACGAATGGAATGACCTTACTACAGAAAGCACATTATCTGTAACAATTAACGGTACATATTCCGTAGTTGTTGAAGATGAAAACGGATGTACCGCTTCTGCTGAATCCATAGTATCTTTCTCTGACGAAATAAGTATTGATCTTGGCGAAGAAGTTAATGTTTGTTCCGGTAGTTCAGCAAATATCTCAGCTCCGGCATCTGATTCTTATGTATGGGGTGGCGGAGAAGACACTCAGGAAATTTTAGTATCAGAAGGTGGATGGTATTATGTTACCGTTACACAGGGGACATGCGAAGCCAACGATTCTGTATTGGTTAACATTGTAGATCTCCCCGAAGTTTTTGATTTGGGTGAAACAATTTATGCATGTGAAGGGACAACTGTAACAATAGAAGGACCTGAAGTTACCGGAGCAAACTATTTATGGAGTAATGCAGAAACAACCCAAAATACTGATGTTACTTTAACCGGCACTTATAGCCTGACAGTTTCAAACGAATTCGGTTGTGAAATGTCTGATGACATTCTTGTCCAGTTTAACAATTATGCTGTTATTAACCTGCATACAGGAGACACAATATATTCATGTATCGGAAACACAGTAACCTTAGACCCTCAACAAGGTATTGAATGGTTATGGAGCGACTCTTCAACAGAAAGTACTCTTGATGTTGAAACCAGTGATTGGTATTACGTTACCGTTACTGTAGATGGTGGTTGCGAAGGTAATGACAGTGTATATGTTTTATTTAATACTCTTCCGGCTATTGACCTTGGTGAAAACCAGGCATTCTGCGACGGATTATCGGCAGTATTAACCGCTCCTGATGCAGTTGAATACCTGTGGAACACAGGAGAAATCACTCAGTCAATCACTATAGACACAGCATCTGTTTATTCCTGTACTATAACTGACATAAACGGTTGTATGAACTCAGACGAAATGACTCTTGCCATCTATCCGTTACCTGTTGTTGATCTGGGCGAAGACATTATTGTTGACGAAGATCAGATATTAGTATTCGGAGCACAACAGGGACACCCTGAGTATTTATGGTCAACAGAAGCTACAACAGAATTTATCATTGTTAACGCTTCTGATCTGGAACTTGGCGAAAACACAATAAGTGTTACCGTAACAAGCTCTAATGGATGTTCTGTTACTGACGAAATAACAATTACAGTTATTCCGGGTGCAGGGATTGATACTGACATTGCAAATAAATTCAGTGTTTATCCTAATCCTTCCAATGGCATAATTGAAATTAAAGGAAATGAAATCATTTCTGTCAACGTTTTAAATTATACCGGAAAGACAATGCTTACAACAAATCAAAACAGAATTGATTTGAGTGATTTTGCAAAGGGAATTTATATCGTACAGATAAATGCCAAATCCGGAATATTTACTTCAAAAGTTGTTCTTCAATAATTATTAAACATACAGAATTAAAAAAAAGAGGCCATATCCGGCCTCTTTTTTTTAATATCAACTCAAATTTGTTAATAAATACACTTGTTTTTTCGTTTATACTTAAAATATATTAAATAATTTTGCAAAATTAAATACAGAATGATTATGAAAAAGGTTTTGATTATATTAGCTGTGGCTGCTCTTGTATGTGTAGGATTCGCATCTTGTAAATCCACTCATGATTGCCCGGCATATGGAAATTCACAAACAAACAGCTTAGAAAAAAGAGTTTAAAATAAATTCTGGTTATTAAGTTTTTACTACCTTTGTTGCAATTATGTTTTTAGCAAAAAAAATATTATTGCTACATTTGTTTTTGGGGCTATTCTCATTGGGGTTATTCGCTCAGGGAGAACTGGAAACCTCACGGGAACCTGACAATTACAATCTCAATTCTTTCGGCATAAAATTAAATTCAAACGGAGGCGGATTATACTATAGTTTTTCATCACGAATAAACTACAGGTTAAGACGTTTTTTTGAATCCGAATATAATTACATGAAAAGTCCCAAAGAAATAAAAGTCATTAACCCTTATTTTGACCAGTTCTCCGTACGTAAATTTGTTTTTGGGAAAACATTTATGGTTCACAACCTAAAGCTTGGTTACGGGTACAATAAAATGATTTTTGAGAAAAGAGACAAAAACAGTATTTCCATACACCTTACAGGCTCTGCCGGTTTTTCATTAGCCATAAGTAAGCCGATTTATTATGAAATAGTTGACAGTGTAAAAACTATAAATAGTTATATTACTACATATACGTCATATTATCGTATTGACATTAACATCCAGAACAACCCTACAGATATTCTGGGCAAAGCACCTTTTGTCCTTGGGTTAAATGAAATAAAATTACACCCTGGCATTTATTTTAAGTTTGGCATGAGTTTCGACTTCAGCAAAGATGTTATGAAAACTCAGGTTCTGGAAACCGGAGTTATGTTTGATTATTACTTCAGACCTGTAGAAATAATGGCAGGACACGATAATTCAAACTTTTTATACCTTTATATTGGATATCATTTCGGAACAAAATACGATGCAAGAATAAACCGTGACTACCGCAAAGATCAGAAAAAAGAAGCCCGAAAATTTAATTAAACATAATATGTTGAAAACATTGATAATTATTTTTGGTTAATTAAATAATTGTGCTTAAATTAGAGGTTTGAAATTTTTTAATATTTTTTTAGCATTGTTTTAACGTAAAATTGTGAATATGAAGAAATTAACACTAGGTTTGATTGGATCGCTGGTTATCATTTCGGGGATAATTTTTATTAATGTTTCTTTAAGTTCTGAAAAGAAATATGTTCCCCGCAGCGAAAATGAGATGATAGTTGAAAAAACTATCCACGGGGCAGCAGAATGGCAGGCAAACAGAAGGAACAATTTGCTTACCGGTTCGGTTGACATTCGCGACATTGATAAAGCACTAAATCAGATATCATTACTTAAAAAGAGTAAAAGCAGTTCAGAATACAACTGGACAGAATTAGGTCCTACAAATATCGGAGGACGTTGCCGTTCAATTCTTTTTAACAAAACTAACCCTGATGTCATTTATGCAGGCGGAGTTTCAGGCGGATTATGGAAATCTACAACCGCAGGTAATTCATGGACTCAGGTAAAATATGCCGGCGATACTGAATCTAATGATATTCCTAACTTAAACGTTGGAGCAATATGCCAGGATGCAGCAGGCACAATATATTTCGGTACAGGAGAAGGATTTTATCAGGGTTATGGAACCGGATCAAGAGGATTTGAAGGTGCCGGAATGTGGAAATCAACTGACGGAAACACTTTTACCAGAATTGAATCTACATGGTCAACATCTGAAAGCAAAAATACTTTCGTTTATGTTAATAAATTGGTTGCTCACCCAACAATTGCAGGTAAAATATTTGCTGCAACAAATCAGGGTATCCAAATGACTACAGACGGTGGTACTACATGGGAAAATCCTGTTCTTAATGTTGCAAACTTCCCGATTAAAGAATTTGCAGGTGACGTAAAAATAAGCTCTGACGGAAACTTCCTTATTGCAGATGTTGGAATAGCCGCATACGTTTCTTATGAAGGTGGTGCCAGCGGAACATGGACAAAGGTTACAGGCACCGGAGAAGGCAAGCTACCTACAAACTCTTCAAGAACTGAATTTGCAATTGCTCCTACAAATTCAAATATTGTTTATGCTCAATGTACAAAATCTGACGGTAGCTTATTAAATGTATATCGTTCTGATGATAAAGGCCAGACATGGTATATTATTGGTCCCGGAGGATCAACAAACTTTAATACTCTCGGAAATCAGGGAACATATGATAATGTTATCGCAGTTTTTCCTAATGATGAAGACAGAATTATTCTTGGCGGACAATACGCTTTATGGACATGGGGAAAAAATGAAGGTTGGAACTTAAAAACATACTGGAGCATTGATGTAAACGATTTACAATATGTTCATGCAGACCAGCATGCATTGGTTTTCCACCCGACAAATCCTGACATTATATTCTGCGGATCTGACGGAGGTATCCACAGATCAACAGACGGTGGTGACACATGGCAGCTCAAAAATAAATATTTCAACGTAACTCAGTTTTATGCTATATCTCACGGCATCGTTGATAATGAAATATTAGGAGGAACCCAGGATAACGGATCAATTCTGCTAAACCCTGCAAACACTACAAGCACAGGAACTTCTCATGAATATTATGAAGTTACCGGTGGTGACGGTGGATATGCTGAAATATCTCAAATAAATCCTAACATTGTTTTTACTACTATTTATTACGGACAATTGTACAGAAGTGATGAAAAAGGAGCTGAAGGATCTATAGAAAGCCCTTATAGCTCAAGAGTTACTGCAACTGTCTCAGGTATAGGAGATGAAACAGCAGGACATCCTTTTGTTACTCCGATTGCACTTTGGGAAAGTTTTTACGATATTAATTCTATTGATACCGTAATTAAAATAGCTCCCCGTGATTATACCGCAGGAGAAGTTGTAGATATTGAAAGTAACGTTCCTGATAAATATTTCAGTGTAACTCTTGATCAGGCTGTTGCTGAAGATGATACAATCAGAGTTTTAGACACTTACCAATCTTTGTTTTCTGTAGGTTTTAACGGAAGTGTTTGGGTTACCCGTGATGCTCTCAGTATGAGAAAATCTGCAAACTGGGTACCGGTTGCTTCAATACCCGGAGAAGTAGTTAATAATATGGAATGGTCAAATGATGGTGACATCCTATATGTTGCTACAGATGCCGGTTTAAATTCAAATGTTTACAGAGTTAAAGGTTTTGTAGAAAACAGAACTGCAACCCAGATGGACAATACTAATGAAGCATACGGACTTGAAGTTGCTAAAATTGCATCTTTCAGCAATCGTACTATCACAGGAATGGGTGTTGATCCTGAAGTTCAGGGTAATTTAGTTATTACTTTAGGTAACTATGGCTCTTCTAACTTTATTTATTACTCTACAAGTGCAAATGTTGCTCCGGCTATAAGTTCAGGTCAGGGTAGCTTTACTGCAAAACAAGGTAACTTACCTGCAATGCCGGCTTATGATGCTGTTGTTTTGTGGAGCGATTCCAGAAAAGTTGTTGTAGGTACAGAATTCGGAGTTTATTCAACCGATGACATTACTGCAGAAAATCCTGTATGGAATGACCAGAATCAAAACGGATTTGATTACGTGCCAACTTATAGCCTTCGTCAGCAGACACATCGTAATGGATGGATTGAAGAGTTAAATACAGATTCAGGTGTAAGAAATCATGGATATATTTATGCCGGAACACACGGTAGAGGCGTATTTGTTTGCAAATCTTTTGCTGGTCCTACAAACATACAGGAGAATGTTGCCGCTGCTGTAACTACCTCAATCAGCGTGTTCCCTAATCCTGCAAACGATGAGACTAATTTCAATATCAGCATTTCAAAGAGTTCACCTGTTCAGGTATCAATATTTGACATACAAGGAAAACTTGTTGATGTTGTTAATTACTCTAACCTTAGCTCAGGCAGACACTCTGAAAAATATAACTGCTCAGCTCTTAAAGCAGGCGTTTATATAGTAAGAATGAAAGCCGGAACAAATGTTCAAACGACCAAACTTATTGTTAAATAACATTTATTAAACTGAAAAAAAGCCTCAGTAATTTGAGGCTTTTTTTTTAATTTTGCATCAAATTTAAATTATATAGTCATGACAAAAATTAAAGTTGCGATTAATGGATTCGGAAGAATCGGACGTAATGTTTTTAAGATTGCTTTCGACAAGAATGATATCGAAATTATCGGTATTAATGATTTAACGAACACTAAAACACTGGCTCATTTATTAAAATACGATTCCACCCAGGGAAAATTTGACCGAAATATTAGCTTTAATGATACATCAATTATTGTTGAAGGAAAAGAAATCAAAGTAAGTGCAGAAAGAAACCCTGCTCAGATTCCATGGAGTGAAAAACCGGATGTTGTAATTGAATCAACAGGTATATTTACATCAAAAGAAAGCCCTAAAGGTGGTTATGGTGATCACATTAAAAACGGAGCTAAAAAAGTTATTCTTTGCGTACCGGCTAAAGACGCAATAGATGCTATGATTGTTCTTGGAGTAAATGATGAAATAATAACCCCGGAACTACAATGCGTTTCAAATGCTTCATGTACAACAAACTGTATGGCTCCTGTAGTAAAAATACTTAATGACAATTTTGGTATTGAGCATGGGTTAATGACAACTATCCATTCTTACACTAATGATCAGGTTATTCTTGATGGCCCTCACAATGACTTAAGAAGAGCCCGTTCATGCGCTGTCTCTCAGATACCTACAACAACAGGTGCAGCAAAAGCTGTAGGTAAAGTATTACCTGAACTTAGCGGGAAACTTGACGGCATGGCTATGAGAGTTCCTACTCCTACCGGGTCATCTGTTGATTTGATTGTAAATTTAAAAACCGATGTTACTATTGAACAGGTTCATAAAGTAATAAGAGAAGCTGCAGAAGGACCTTTAAAAGGCATATTGGAATACTCTGAAGAACCTATTGTATCAATAGACATAGTTCACAACCCTCATTCCGGAATTTTTGATGCAGGATGCACTATGCTAAAAGGAAGAATGCTTAAAACATTAACATGGTATGACAACGAATGGGGATATTCAAACAGAGTTGTTGACCTTATTCCAAGATTATTAAAATAATAATATAACATAAAATAAAAAATGCGTGCCGGACTGACACGCATTTTTTATTTTATTCATATCTTAAAGCCACAATCGGGTCAAGTTTTGAAGCTTTTACTGCCGGTAGATAACCGGAAGCAATACCTACGATGAAGCACAAAAATACTCCCAGTAAAACCCATAACCACGGAACGATAAAATCACCACCTGTGAAAATTGTAATAAGGTTTCCGGCAATTATACCCAAAATAATACCTAAAACACCTCCCAACTGGCCTATAAATACAGACTCAAAAAGAAACTGTTGTTTAATGGTTCCTGATTTTGCCCCCAAAGCTTTTCTTATACCGATTTCACGTGTTCTTTCCGAAACAGAAACCAGCATAATATTCATCAAACCTATAGAGGCTCCGAGTAAAGTAATCAACCCTATAATAGTTGCACCTATTGTTACTACAGAAATATTATCAAGAAGCATATTCGCCAGGCTATCGCTTTTTCGTAATGCAAAGTTGTTCTGATCATAAACAGTCAGCTTTCTGATATTTCTGAATATCCCTTCTGCCTCTCCTACTGCTAATTCGAGCATCAGCGGATCATCAGGCATAACACTAATTACATAGCTATTATCTGATGATGAAAAATTCTGCCTGGCATTATTCAATGGTATAAGACATATTTTGTCTCCGCTTCCGCCAAAACTTGTTCCTTTCTCTTCAAGCACTCCTACAACCCGGTAACGTACATTTCCCACAGATATAAATTTTTCCAGAGGGCTTTCTTCAGAAGTGAACAGTAATTTTGCCAGCTCACTGCCAATAATTATTATGTTCTCACCAGATAAAACTTCATTTGCTGTAAAATTCCTTCCCAGATTTATATTTTTCCCGGAAGTTATTAAATATTCTTCATCTACACCATAAACTGCAATATTAGGATCTGTCTTTTCTTCCAGATATTTTATTGTAGCTGTTCCCGAACATGTTACCGATAGACTTATTCTGGCCGGAAATTCAAATTCATCTTTAAACCTTATTGCTTCTTCATAAGTAATCTTGCGATTCTCAACATTACGGTGATTTCCACCATGTTGCTCCGACCTCTGCTGACGAATTGTAAATGTGTTCGCACCCATACTCTGAAATTCACTGCTGATAGTGTTCTTAATAGAATCTACCGCTGTAAGAATTCCGACCAGAGCCATAATTCCAATAGCAATAATAAGCACAGTAAGAATTGTGCGAAGCAGGTTTGACCTTATCGCATTTACTGATATCTTAATATTATCTAATAATAATCCGCTTATTCGCATCCTACAAATTTAATTGAATATCTGATATGTTTTATATTGAATTTGATTTTAACAAAACTTTAATACGATATTTTACATCAGATTAATGAATACAATACCCGTAATATTATTTTCAGATATAAGAATAATAATCAATTAAAATTATTTACCCGAACCATTTTCATTTCATGTAATACAAGACCAATCAAAGCCTCTTTCTCAAAATATAATTTTATACAATAAGCCTGTTATTACATAATACATTGACGATTTATGTAAAAACATAAGTATTTTATTGTTATTTTTGGTTATTACTAAACAAAATCAACTGTTTATTGTTTTCAAATAAAGATTAAACAAAATAAATATTGACAATATGAAATACTCGATATCATTTTATATAATTTTTATCCTGATTGCAATTTCCGGCTATGCTCAGGTAGGCAGGGTTACAGGTAGAATTTACAACGAGATAAACAATGAAGCTCTGCCGTTTTCCAATATTTATATTGAAGGGACAGACTACGGAGCAACTTCTGATTTCGACGGGAATTTTATTATCAGCGGACTTAATCCTGGAATTTACAGACTTACAGTATCATCTCTCGGTTTTGAGACCAGAATGTCTGAAGAGATACAGGTGACTCCCGGAAAAACTGCAACCGTAAATATCCCGATGCGTGAATCTGCCGTAACACTTTCTGAAGTAACTGTAAAAGCCCAAATGTTCAAAAAGAATGATGAGTCTCCGGTATCACTTCGAAACATAGGCCTTTCGGAAATTGAAAACTCTCCCGGCGCAAACAGGGATATTTCTAAAGTAATTCAGAATTTGCCCGGAGTTGCTGCTATCCCCGGACAAAACCGCAATGATGTGATTGTTCGCGGAGGAGCATCAAACGAAAGCAAGTTTTATCTTGATGATGTTGAAATCCCCAATATCAACCACTTTGCGACTCAGGGAGCAAGCGGAGGCACAAACGGAATATTAAACGCCGACTTTATCCGTGAAGTCGATTTCTACTCAGGAGCTTTTCCTGCAAACCGCGGTAACGCTCTAAGCGGAGTTTTTAATTTCAAACAAATTGACGGGAATAAAGAAGAAACCCGTTTCCGCGGAAGTCTGGGAGCCTCGGATGTATCCTTAACTCTGGACGGCCCGTTATCAGATAATACTACTTATATTGTTTCTGCACGCAGGTCTTACCTCAATTTTCTTTTTAAACTTATAGGGCTTCCTTTTTTACCAACGTTTAATGATATGCAATTTAAAGTCAAACACAAAATAAACGACCGCAGCGAAATCACATTTGTAGGACTGGGAGCTTACGACATTAATGTTTTGGATCGTGACATAAAAAATCCGACAGAGTTTCAGTCCTATATTTTAGGTTATTTATCGGAAAGTGAACAATGGACTTACACTTTGGGAACTGTATATAAACTATTCCGTGACAATGGCTACACAACTCTTGTCGGTAGCAGGAACATGCTAAACAACCGATACTACAAATACAAAAATAACATAACGGAAGATGCAAACCTGCTAAACAATTACAGTTCCTTCGAAGCAGAAAACAAATTCAGAATCGAAGATTTCTTCAAAACCGACAACAACTTCAGAATAAATTACGGGGCAAACTTTGAATATGCAAGATATTTCAATGATACTTATCTTAATGTATATACCCCGTACGGACAACAGGAAGTAACATATGAATCCAATCTTGATATGTTTAAATACGGAGCTTTCGGACAAATTTCAAAATCCGTAATAGGCAACAGGCTAAGCCTTTCTTTCGGACTCAGAATGGATGGAAACGAATACTCAGCTTCAATGTCAAATCCACTGGAACAACTTTCGCCAAGATTCTCAGCATCATTTGATATAACCGAAAAATTAAGCGTTAATATGAACACCGGAAGATACTTTTTGCTGCCATCATATACCAGCCTTGGATACAGAAACAATGAAAATATTCTTGTAAATAAACAAAATGATATCAGATACATTGAGTCTGACCATTTTATCGGAGGACTCGCATACAGGCCTTCCGCATCTTCAATAATAAGCATTGAGGGATTTTATAAGATGTACGACAAATACCCTTTTTCGGTTAAAGATTCTCTGGTTTTAGCTTTTAAGCCTGTTGATTTCGGAGTTTTAGGCGACGAGGAAATTATAAGTACCGGTAAGGGACATGCTTACGGTTTTGAAATCCTTAGTCAGAACAGACTTAAGAGCGATTTAAATATTACTGTGTCATATACTTATGCTGTAAGCGAATTTAAAAACACTTCAGGTAATTATATCCCTACATCATGGGATAACAGACATATTCTTACCATTACGGCCACAAAAAAGTTTAAAAACAACTGGTTTATAGGATTTAAATGGAGATATGCCGGAGGTTTACCATACACCCCTTACGATTTGGAAACATCTTCAAATATTGTAGCATGGGATTTAAGAGGCACTCCATATTTCGATTATTCACAACTAAACCAATTAAGATTTAAACCTTTTCACCAGTTAGATTTAAGAATTGACAAAACTTTCAACTTTAAAAACAGTTCTCTTAAATTTTACATCGACATTCAGAATGCATATAATTTTAAATCTCAGACTCAGGATATTTACACAAATCTTGATGCTGAAGGAAACGTATTATACGATACAGAGAATCCTGAAAATTACAAATTACGCAAAATTATCTCTGACGGAAGCGGAACAATTGTTCCAACATTAGGAATAATAATCGATTTTTAAGCTAATTTATGAACATTACATAAAAATGAAACACATGAAAACAATAATTATAACATCTCTGGTTATCCTTACAATGACAGCAAGCTCATTTGCAGGTACAAAGACAGAACAAGCAAGAAAAAAGAAACCCGGAAAAGAGATTATAGAAACCAATATTAACGGTAATGGTTATACAATAGAACTTGACTTTACCGCAGGGAAAGGCCATAATAATCCAAGTTTTGCAATATGGACAGAGACAATGGACGAAAAGTTTATACAGGAAATTTTTGTTACCAGATCTGTTTCTACAGGAATATACAGATATGGAGACGCATCCTCCGGAAAATGGGAAGCAGGAGAAAAAATGTATAAGGCGACATTACCATACTTTTTTCATAAAAGAACTTTAAACGCAGAAATACCGACTCCGGACAAGCCAATAATTGATGCTTACACAGGAGCTACTCCTAAAAAAGATTTTCTCCTTAAATCAAAGACCGACCCGAAAACCGATGGAAAATTCAGAATTCTTATGGAAATAAATCAGGCATGGGACTCCAACGATTACTGGCACAATGCAAAATATCCTGATGAACCCGAATATCATAACTCCTGCCAGCCATCACTGGTTTATGCCGTAACAATTGACCCCGAAAACCTGATGGACGAATATACGATGAATCCAATCGGCCACGGGCATTATTCAGGTAAAGACGGGAAACTTTATACCGACTTAAGCACTTTTACAACTGCACTAAAGATCGCAGAAAGGATTAAAATAGTTGTAAAAAAATAGTCACTTGCTTTTTATTATTTCTTTGTTTTTCAATGGGAAGTTACTATATAATATTTCTTCAATTAACCCCACTGTTAATTCATTATTATATTGTTAAAAATATTTATTAAAACAAAACCTACTAAAAAAATTTTATATACTTTTAGCATTTATATAAACAACGCTGTTAATTAAACAACAAACGACATGTTCATATTCTGATTAACATGTTGTTTCTAAAAAGGCTAACAATGATTATTTACTACGGAACCAGAGAAAAAAAGCTAAAACTTAAACAGGACAAACAATTATTCTGTCCTAAATGTGGTAAAAGCGCAATATCATTTCATATTTTTCAGGAGTACTTTTACTTATACTGGATTCCTATGTTTCCGATCGGGAGAAGAAAAGTTGCAGCCTGTAGCAATTGTGGCGAAGCTTATCAGGATAAAGGAATTCCGGATTATTTTAAAGATGAATTATCTGCTGTAAATAAAAAAGCTTACATCCCGCCACAACTATTTTCAGGAACTCTGGTAATAGCTGCAGTAATTATTTTCTTTGTATTCTTTCATGATAACAGGACTAAATACAAGTATCCTAACGGAGAAAAACAGGCAATAGGAGAATATAAAAATGGCTATATGGATGGAGAATGGACATTTTGGTTCGAAAACGGACAAACAAATGCCATTCAACATTATAACATGGGACTGGAAAACGGACATTGGGTATGGTGGCTGGAAGACGGAAGCCTTGAAAAAGAAGGCAATTACAAAAACGGCATGATGCATGGGAAATGGACTTCCTACTACCCGTCAGGGAAAAAAATGGGGACTGAGAACTATGTTAACCACAGATTAAATGGCTTATGTTTATATTACTATGAAAACGGGAATAAATATCTGGAAGGGAATTATATTCGCGACAAAGAAGATGGGAAGTGGACATATTGGTATGAAAACGGCAAAATTTACGAAGAGGGTAGTTTTTATAACGGGAACAGAACCGGGATATGGAACACTTATTACTACAACGGGAATAAACAGGTCAAGGCTTCTTACAATGATTCCGTTTTTAAAATTATCAGTTATTGGGATACTACCGGTAATGAAATAATTAAAAATGGGAATGGCAAACTGACTACATATTATAATAATGGGAATACCGAATCAATGGGAATTATTGAGGATGGGACACCTGTTGGAGACTGGACTTATTGGAAGCCTGACGGAAGGATATCTCAAAAAGGGAAATTTATCAATAATAAATATTATATAAAAGAATGCTGGAATTCTGCCGGAGATCAGATAGTTAAAAACGGAAACGGTTATTACACTTCAGACACCATTGATAATATTGTATATTCGGAAGGAAGGTATCTTAACGGCGTTCCTGAAGGTGAATGGATAACCAGAAATGAATCAGGAATTATCATAAACACTTGTAACTACACCAATGGCACTGCAGACGGACTTATAGAACAGTTTTTTGATAATGGCAATATAAGGGTTAAAGGAAATTACTCTAACGGGAAAGAAGTTGGTGTTTGGATCTGGTACTATGAAACAGGGGAAGAAGAGTCTAAGATTGAATTTGTTGACGGGAAAAAAGAAGGGGAACAAATATTTAAGAATACATCCGGACTTGTAATTAAACGGGAATCATACAAAAACGGGGAATTTAAAAGTGAAGAGACCAATTAATCTGTCTGTGTAAATTTAAATTCCAAATATTACGCTGTTATCCAACAATTCTCTTAAACCGGTTACATTTTTAAATTTTATGTACGCGGATCAAATTGTACTTATATATTTGCAGAATAAATACTTAAACATTTCTGTTTTATGAAAAAGTCAACAAAAATAATTATCGGAATTCTGACAATCTGGCCAATTTTATATCTTTTATTTTTCATGGTTTTCTTCTTTTCCTCCTTCTTCTTTTTACAAGGTCATGAAGACGGTATTTTTTTGGCATCAAACTTTATGATTCTGTTCGGACTTCATTTTTTCACAATCATAATGTCAATGGGATTATTAGTTTTTTATGTAATAAATATTTTCAGAAATGATCGGGTAAAAAGTAACCAGAAGACATTATGGGCTGTCATTTTATTTATGGGCAATATGATTGCAATGCCGGTGTATTTTTATCTTTTTATCTGGAAAGAGCCAAAACAGGAAAGTATTGAATAAAAACATATGTTTTTTACAAGAGCCACCCACGGGATTTGAACCCGCGACCTGCTGTTTACGAAACAGCTGCTCTACCGCTGAGCTAAGGTGGCGAAGTTGCGAAAATAAATAATTAATTCTTACCCCGTACAGTTTTTTTTTACAAAATTACCATTGTTGCCCCAAAACCATATTCTCTGAAAGAAGCATCTTCATATGGTAATTTATACTGAACTGACAATGATTCCCGCAAAGCCGCTTTAAGCGTTCCGTTACCTATACCGTGAATTAAAATTACTTTGCCCGCCTTTCTTAAAATAGCATCAGTCATAGTTTTATGAAAAACTTCCAGTTGTTTCTGAATAATGTCTGCATTTGACATTCCGATAACACTATCAACCAACTGATTAATATGCAGATCTACTTCTATTGTCATAGCTTCTTTTCTTGGCTTGAATCTTTTTGAAGAATCTTCTTCCTCACACATATCTTTCTCTGCCAGAGTTCTTTCAAAATCTTCATCAGATTTTACAGACTGGCCAAGCCCCTGTTTTTCTTTCAGTAACTCAAACATATAAGCCTTCTCATCAAAGAAATCGTTATCTATAAACACATGCTCCTGAAAGAATTTCAACGGAACTATCTTAATTTTTCTCTCCACCTGTTCGTGTAAAGTCTGATATGGGTGATTATAAAACAACATCTGGATTATAAGCTCTTTAGAAGTATTTATCTGTTCACGGCTTAAGTCTCCCGTACAAACTTTGATATTGGGTTCCAGAATGTCGGCATCAATTTTTTCGTAACCGTTTTCTCCGCGCAATACAATATGATAAAAAATATAAAAATCCGAATCATTAATTATATATGACTCAAATCCGTCAAAATCGCCATCCTGTTTACGCAAGAAAGCAAACAAAACTTCAGTAATATTATCATTTTTCAACTCTGGGTTGTCTTTTTGCCTTTGAGCAGATTTTTCAGTATTTCCCGAAGACTTAACTGTTTTATCAGGAGTAACCTGTTTTACAGTTTCTACAGCAACAGCCCTTTCAACCACGACAAGTTCATTCACAGGAAAAGGATATTCAAAATCGTCCTTATCTTTTACCATTACCATATTTTTCGAGATTATCTTAACAACGACACCGCCGCCTACATCATTCAAAAATCTGACTTTATCTCCGGTATTTATTTCCATTTTATTATTGTTTTTTAATTACAAATTGTCCTGAAAAGCAGTAACACATACAGTATTCCGGGTTAAACACCAACACTCTTCTGCCAACTCTGTGCATCGCTCCGAACTTTTTTTTACTTTTGTGCAAAATTAACAAAAATGCACGAAGACAGGCATATAAACATTAACGATTACGATTATTCTTTGCCCGACGAAAGAATAGCAAAATATCCTTTGGAAAAACGCGATGATTCAAAGCTACTGATAATGAAGGATAAAGCCATCTCTCAGGATATTTTTAAAAACATAGGCAACTATCTTCCTACCGACAGCCTTATTGTCTTTAACAACACCAGAGTAATTAAGGCCAGGCTTCATTTTAACAAAGACACAGGATCAAAAATTGAAATATTTTGTCTTGAACCCGTGAACCCGGTTGACTATGCAATGTCATTGTCTTCAAATAACAGTTGTAGCTGGAAATGCCTTGTCGGAAATAATAAAAAATGGAAAAACGGAAAACTTACAAAAATAATTCAGGTTAAAAATCAGGATATATACCTGAGCGTAAGTAAAACTGCTGTTTCGGGCAATGCTTTTGAAATTTTATTTGAATGGGATAATAAGGATGTAATTTTTTCTGAGATACTTGAGGCATTCGGGAATATTCCGATTCCTCCGTATTTAAACAGAGAATCCGAAAATATTGACAACAGCAGATATCAGACAATTTACAGTAAATATCAGGGATCGGTAGCTGCTCCTACTGCAGGCCTGCATTTTACCGAAGAAGTTTTTGAATCATTGAATAAAAAAGGCATATCCGGGGAATCTGTAACTCTTCATGTCGGTGCCGGAACTTTTCAACCTGTAAAAGCAGAAACGATATCCGAACATGAAATGCATACCGAACACTTTATTATTACAAAACAAAATATTGAACAATTTATTAAATACAGCGGAAACATAACAGTTGTAGGTACGACTACGGTAAGAACGCTGGAAAGTTTCTGGCAGGTTGCCTTACAAATAAGCAACAATCCCGAAAAGTCTGACAATAATTTTGTAGTAACACAATGGGAAGCTTATGCTGAAATAAAAGAAGCAAAAACCGGTCTGCTAAAAAATGCTTTGGACTGGATGATAAAAAACAATTTCGATCATATTAATTGTGCAACACAAATAATAATAATCCCCGGGTACGAATTTAAATTAACTGACAGGCTGATTACAAATTTTCATCAGCCGAAATCTACCTTGTTGTTGCTCCTGGCTGCTTTCATCGGGAACGAATGGAAAAATGTTTACAGGTATGCTCTTGAAAACGGATTCCGTTTTTTAAGCTATGGAGACAGTTCTGTTTTTTTCAAAGAAGTCTCTTCCGCTAAATTAATAAATATCTGCAAAAGTCTCTGATTTTTTTTATATTTGTAAAAAATATAAAATATGAAAAAGTCCATCATTCCGGCGAATGTTATTTTTTATTTGGGTCTTGTTTCCTTTGCGGTAGGTATAACTGCTGTTACAGTTCCCGAATTCACAATTCAAACTATTATCATCATCATAGGGATTATTTTTGCACTTGGCGGAGCAATTACAATGATTTTAAGACTACGGAAAAAATCGAATAAAAAATTCTTTAATGTATTACAACTCATTCTAAGCGGAATAAACGTTGTTTTTGGAGCAATTCTGGCCATAATACCGGATGTTTTTCTGGAAATTTTTATTATCATTTTAGGTGCCGCACTAATTATGGGAGGAATAACCCAGCTTATTATCACACTTAGCTTCACTCCCATTTCAAACACCGGAAAAATGTTCATAGGCTTATCTCTGGCTATGATTATTTCCGGTACAATTTTCATTTTTAACCCTTTTGAAACGGCAACAGCAATCACAAAATTCTTCGGAATTATTGCAAGTGTTTATGGTCTTACCAATATAATGCTATCATTCTGGCTTAAAAACGAAATTGCTAAAGTAAACAAGCCTGTAGTTACAAAAATTATCGATTACCCTGCAGACAGCAACGAAGACTCCTCAGATTCTTCCGGTGACGGAGAATAAATATTTTTACACTTACACATCGACACCAACTGCAAAGCACTGCACTATATATTAAACAGACTGTAACATCAGCCCGTATTTGTCAAATTAATTATTCAACAAATAATTTTGCCAGTTTAAATTAAAGAACTATTATTACAATTTATTTTAAATTATAAATTAAAGAAATTACAAAATGAAAGTTGCAAACGGAAAACTTGTCACCATCACCTACGACTTATACGTTGACGGATTTGACGGTGAGTTAATTGAGTCTATACAAGAAAATGAACCTGCATTATTTTTATGCGGCGAAGGTGAAATGCTGGAAACATTCGAAGAAAAACTCGTAGGTATGCAGGCAGGCGACACCTTTAAGTTCACATTAACAAAAGATGAAGCATACGGAGACGAAGATGAAGAAGCTTATGCAGAATTCCCTCTGGATGTTTTTAAAGATGACGAAGGCGGACTTCCTGAAGTTGGAGACTACGTTCCCATGGAAGATGAAGACGGAACTGTTTTTGACGGTATCGCAATTGAAATTAACGATGACCATATTGTAATTGATTTTAACCATCCGCTGGCTGGTGAAGATCTTTACTTTACCGGAAAAATTGTTAAAGTTGAAGATGCTCCGAAAAAATAAATGCAGCATTTTTGCAAAAACAGATAACAACATTTATAATCTGAAAACTTCTGATAACAATATCGGATAGTTTTCAGATTTTTGAGTATAATTTATTTTTACTTTTATTGAGATTTAATTAAGAATGGACGAACAGGAAAGCATGTTGGAAAAAATGAGGCAGATTGCACTTAATAATCCAGAAAACATCAGGATTATTGAAACAAGTGTTGATGCTGAAATTCAGATTGAGTTTTTCGAAACCCTGCAAAAAGCCGGCGAAGAAAAAGAATTTCCTGAACCAAAAGTTCTGCTTGAAGGGTTACACGATAAAAACCTGACCATTTCACAAAAAAAAGAAATACTTGCCAGACTGACTGCTTACGGAGAAGTAGAGACATACCGCATGATAGAAGAATACCTCAAAAATCCTGAACCGGAATTAAAAACATGGGCATATCTTTCTTATCAGCAGGCAAGAATGTTTCTGGAATCCAACCTCCTGGAAGAATCAAAAATTTATATAGCTTCCGGGTTGGGTGGTAAAGACCACAGATTGAGATATATTTTCGCATTTTCTTCTAAGGAAAGCTCTTTTACAGATGCTCAAAAAAACATTATCAAAGGAGAAGTTGATTATTTCCTGAAAAAAAATGACGGATATTCCGAAGAATTATTGTTCGATAAAAACTATGTAATCTGCACAACAGTAATTGCACTTTACGTTAACCTTGTCGAATTGATTCAGGAAATAGTTACAGAAATAAATCAATACGGAGGATTTCTCAAAGAAAATGTATTTATCACAAATGAGAAAAAAATATACTCTCAGGATTTGGATCTTATTTTCAACGAAAAAGATAATATTGATTACATTCCCGACGAAGATTGATGTCAGAAAAAAAAGTTAACATAGAAGATTCATGGTATAACCAGCTTAAAAATGAGTTTGACAAAGACTATTTTTTAAAGTTGAAAGATTTCCTTGTTGAAGAAAAAAAGACACATACTGTTTACCCTCCCGGATCACAGATTTTTTCAGCATTTAACTTTACTCCTTTCGATAAAGTTAAAGTTGTTATACTGGGACAAGATCCTTATCACGGCCCGGGACAGGCACACGGATTATGTTTTTCCGTTCCGCAAGGTGTAAAACCTCCGCCTTCCCTGGTAAATATTTACAAAGAGCTGAAAACTGACGTAGGCTTTAACATCCCTTCTCACGGAAATCTGGAAGCATGGGCAAAACAAGGAGTATTACTGCTTAATGCAACACTTACAGTTCGGGCAAACACAGCAGGATCACACCAGAATAAAGGATGGGAAATTTTTACCGACAAAGTAATCTCCACAATAAGCCAAAACCGCGAAAATGTTGTTTTTGTACTCTGGGGACGATATGCTCAGGCAAAAGAAGTTCTGGTTGACAAATCAAAACACTATATTTTAAAAGCTGCTCACCCGTCACCTTTAAGCGCATTTAACGGATTCTTCGGCTGCAAACATTTCTCTAAAATAAATGATTTCCTTACACAAAAAGGAATAGAGCCTGTTAACTGGTAATCTCATTCTTTTTTCAGACTTTTAAATTTCATAATTTGTTTTTTCTTATTTTTGTAAACACAAATAATATTTTTATGATTCCGTACCATTTAACAGAATTTATTGAGAAATCAATTGAGGAAATTGAAATAGATCCTTTCAAAGCCAGAGGTCAGAAAGACGGACAGTGGACATTAAAATATAAAAACTCAACAGTCTGGATTGATGTGTTTAATTATCCCGAAAAACCGGAAAAATACTATTTTCAGGTTATGAGTCCATTGTGTAAAATGGTTGACCGCAAAGCCGAAGAGTTCTCAATTGATCTGCTTGAGATAAACTACCTTATGTACGGAAGCTGGATGTGCAAAAAAGACGGATGGATTTACGTTTTAAGCCTTCGCGAAGCTGACAATCTGCAAAAAGCCGAAATTGATGCAACAATAGACAGAGTTGCTATTTACAGTTCAGATTATTGGGGAAAACTTTCGTTTAAATATAAAGGCTGCTGGGACGAGACACCTGAACCAAAAACAAAATAAAAGAAATTTTAACATTTTATTAAGCATCCTGCACAATTTTTGAAACAAAATCATTATCTTTGCGTATTAAATGTTGTAATTAAAAACTAAAAAACGAAAGGAGACCTTATATCGATAACACATCTACCCTTTAACTTTAAATAATATAGTTATGAATTTGACAAGTTATTCCGATTATTCCGATCAGGAACTTATCGAAAGATTCATTAAGGGTGAGAAAGAGTGTATCGAGGTTTTAATACAACGACACAAGAAAAAGGTTTACTCCTATATCCTTATAACAGTCAAAAATACTCATGTCGCTGATGATTTGTTTCAGGACACGTTTATTAAAGTTATTAACTCTTTAAAATCGGGAACATATACCGATAAAGGAAAGTTTATAAGTTGGGTTATCCGTATAGCCCACAATATTACAATTGATTATTTCAGGCGTGAAAAAAATCTTAACACCTGTTCCAATGATGACAGCGAAATAGATTTATTCAACTCCGAAAAATTCTCTGACGAAAATATTGAAGACAGGATTGTAGGAGATCAGATTATGAATGATGTTAAAAGCCTTATTGATTTTCTGCCAGCCGAACAAAAAGAGATAATATTAATGCGTCATTACGGAGGAATGAGTTTTAAAGACATTGCCGAACAAACAGATGTCAGCATCAACACAGCTCTTGGCAGAATGAGATACGCCCTTATCAATCTGCGACGCATAGTTGATGAAAAAAATATTATTTTAACAAAATAACCTGTCAGATTTTGAGAAATACTCAGGATGGCATAATTTACACTATGCTATCCTGAGTATTTTTTTTACGGCATAATTTTTATTATAACTTTGCATAAAAGAATAAAAAAATGAAAAAGTTTTTAATCGCGGCTTCTGCCATTCTTATTTTATCATCAGCATTAGGCACAAGCCTTAAAGCCCAGGCTACTCCTGAAGAGTTGATGGAAGGATTCTTTGCAATTTTTAACGAAGATGTAAATCAGGCTATCGACTATTTATTTGCCACCAATAACATGATAGATCCTTCACAGCAAGGAATAAAATCCATAAAGGAAAGACTGGAATTATCGCGAAAGCTTCTGGGGAACTATTACGGAAGCGAAATCGTAGATATTTATTATGCCGGAGATTCATATGTAAAATACATATACTCGCTCAAATATGAAAGACAACCGGTAAAATTCATAGTTGTACTATACAAGCCAAAAGATAAATGGAAAGTGCAAAACATTAATTTTCAGGACGATATTGATACGGAATTCAGATTGCGATAAGTTTTTACAGCATAAAGTTCTGTAATATTAAAAATAAAACAATCTAAAATATTACGATTAAAGCATAATGTTGAAAAAACAGTAAAGGCTAATCTGTTTCTTTCGGCTAAAGCATTACATAAAACATCACAGGTTTTCACACTATTTATAATTCAACTTACATCCAGACCGAATTCTTTTATAATTTTTCCTGTATAGTACCATCACTTTCAATATCGTTCATATGAACATCCTGCTGATTTTTTGTTATCGCTGAATAAAAAACAACTTTTCTTTGATTTTTATTTTCAAAACTCAAAATTTTAAATTACATTTGCATCAATGTTGCATTTGAAAAACTGTTGCATTTATGAAACCATACGAAATATTAGCCAAACATAATTTAAAACGGACCAGTTGTCGCGAAGGAATAATTGCGGTTATTATGGCAGCACAACATGCTATCTCCGAAAATGAAATACGTGAACAGTTGGAAGGCAACTACGACAGAACTACTTTTTATCGTTCATTTAAGACACTCGAAGAGCATAAAATTATTCATAAAATAGTTGTTGATAATCAGGTAATTAAATATGCCCTTGACAATTCTGTCACTTTAAAAAATGAACATGCTCATTTTTATTGTTTTAAATGTAATTCCGTTCAGTGTCTGGAATCTGTTCATATTGAAAAGCCATTATTACCAGATGGTTATGTGTGTACAGAAACCGAAATGGTAATTAAAGGAATTTGTAATTTCTGTAAAGAATCCGGGAGCAAATAAAATTGATAAACCCAAATAAACATACCGCCATTATTTTATTGTGGATTTTTGCATTCCCGATATTTTCCCAGTCAATTCATATTGTCCGGCACCACTCGCATGATGATGGTTCCTGTCTCTCCATGAAGACACACTTTGAAAACTTCAGGTTAATAAACAAACATATAGATTCGTCCTTATCAGAAACAAAAAGACATTGTCCTGTTTGTGAATATAAATTCCCGGTAAATAATCTGCATAAAATTTCGATATTCAAACACAATATCTTTATAAAATATAATAATTACATCAATATCGTAATTACTCAGGTTAAACTATGTATTCTTTCCAAAAAGTCGCCACGGGCTCCTCCCTGTTGTTAATCAGTCCTCCCTTTTACACATCAGCATTTTAAGAATACTCTGTTTATCATGTTATTTATTTAGCTTTAAAATGCATGTATCTATAGCTTAGGCAGAAATACCAAATGTGTAAATTCCAGATCAGAGCAGTATTACTAATTCAATTTTAATTCATTTAGAACAATTATAATATGAACAGATTAATCATGCTTTTTATTTGCATGAATTTAATTAGCCTGTCAGAATATAGTCAAAGCCTTTTTACTTTAACCGGAAAGATCTCGGATGAACACAAACAAGCATTATCCGGGGCATCGATATCTGTAACTCCGTCTGAAAAAGGAACAATTACAAACTCAGAAGGATATTACACTATTGATGGAATTCAAAAAGGGAAATACATTCTTGAAATATCCTTTATAGGTTACCTCCCGGTTATTGACACAATTGAAATAAGTAAAAACACAGTTTATGATATTCAGATGACAGCCTCGGCACTTGTTTTACAGGAAATTATAGTTGCGGATAATTATGCAGATCAGAAAAAGAAAGCAGAATCGCTTAATATTGAAATCGTAAATGATGATTATCTTAAACAAAATATTGGCGGCAGTTTAATGGAGTCATTAGAACGCTTACCGGGAGTTACAACTATAGACATAGGCTCCGGGCAATCAAAACCTGTAATACGGGGACTTGGGTTTAACCGTGTTGTAGTAGTTGAAAACGGGATAAAACACGAGGGACAACAATGGGGTGCCGATCACGGACTTGAAATTGACCAGTATGCAGTTGAAAAAATCGAAATAATTAAAGGCCCGGCTTCGATTATGTATGGTTCCGATGCCATTGGTGGCGTTATTGACATACAGCAAAATGAAATCCCGCCTGACAACTCTGTTAGCGGAGCTGTTGATTTAGTCGGGAAGTCAAACAATAATCTGGCAGGAACTTCAATTTCACTATCAGGAAGGAAGAACCGTATTTTTATGAATTTACGCGCAACTTTGCTTGATTACGGCGACTATAAAGTATCGGCCGACAGTGTAGATATTTACTCATACCGTGTAGCTCTATATAAAAATCAATTACGCAACACTGCAGGAAAAGAACACGATATCCATTTCACATTCGGATTTGTTCAAAAACAATTCAACAGCAAATTTTATATCAGCAACATAACCAGCAAAAGCGGTTTTTTTGCAAATGCTCATGGTTTGGAACCGAGAAATGTTGATTATGAGCTGTACGACAAATCAAACAGAGATATTTTATATCCGTATCAGCAGGTTAATCATTTAAAGGTTATAAATAAAAGTCAATGGACCGGGAATAAATTAAAAATTGAAACCGGTTTTGGTTTTCAACGTAATTTCAGACAAGAATGGAGTCAATATGTTAGCCATGGCTATATGCCTGCTGTTATTCCTGAAGATCTTGCTTTTCCGGCAGATCTTGAAAGACAATTCGACAAGTATATTTATACCTCGAACATTAAATCAACATTCTTCATAAATGACAAAACAACTTTTGTAACAGGAATTAATGTCGATTATCAGGATAACAGAACAGATGGTCGCGGATTTATTATTCCGGCTTTTACACAAACGGAAATTGGGGGATTTGCTTTTGCAAAACACCACTTCTCAGAGGAAAGTATTTTGCAGTTTGGTGTACGTTACGATTATGGCTATCTGCATACCGAAGATTATTATGACTGGTTTCAAAGCCCCGGTGAAACTAATACAACATGGTCATATTTGCAAAGGGCTACTGAATTAAAAAAGCATTTTTCAAACAATTCGTGGTCTATCGGGTATAATTACAATCCTGAAAATCTTTCATTAAAAATCAATGCCGGTAAAAGCTTCAGAATGCCTACGGCTAAGGAATTAGCTGCAAATGGAGTAAATTATCATCATTTCAGTTACGAAACCGGGAATCCTGATTTATCTCCCGAAATATCGTATCAGCTTGATGCCGGATTAGAATTCAACAGAAAAAAAACAGCATTGGGAATTACTCCGTTTATTAATTATTTTGCAAATTATATTTATCTGAACCCTACTTCGGAGCACGACAGGCTTTATGGCAATGGTAATCAGGTTTATTATTATACTCAATGTAAAGTACTGAGATATGGTGGTGAAATACATGCACATTATCAGATAATTAAACCATTACAATTGGGAATTATTGCCGAGTATGTTTATTCACAACAAATGTCAGGGGCAAAAAGAGGTTACACCCTACCGTTTTCGCCTCCTACTACGGCGTTAATCAACATTAAATATACGAGGCTAAAACTAAAATTTGTCGAAAATGCTTATTTCTCATCAGACTATCAATTAGCTGCAACACAAACACGGATTGTCCCTCCTGAAGAAATCACGAAAGGATATCAGGTTGTAAACCTTGCATTAGGAGGAGATGTGAAAATTAAAAATCAATCTGTTAGTTTTTCATTGCAGGTAAAAAATTTATTCAATAACAAATACTTTAATCACACCAGCTATTACAGGCTGATAAATGTACCTGAAGCCGGACGGAATTTTATAATAAACATTTCAATCCCGCTTTCTGTGAAACTAAAATAATGTAAAATTTAAATTTTAAAGACATGAATACAAAAATCAAATTAATTGCTGTTTTAATAATTGCTGCAACAGTATTGTTTAACTCCTGCAAAAAAGAAAACGACACGGCAAAACCACAAATCACCCTTAACGAAATTGGTTTGAACAATAGTAAAACAGGTTATATAGGCACCGATTTGCATATTGAAGCTGACATTGTTGCTGAAGGAAAAATAAGCGTTGTAAAAGTAGAAATTCACCCCGAAGGTACCGGCTCATGGGAGTTTGACACAACATATACTGAATTTTCAGGTTTAAAGAACACAAGCTTTCACAAGCACATCGATATCCCTGTGAATGCTGATGCCGGCGATTATCATTTACATTTAAACGTTGTTGATATGACAGGTAACGAAACTGTTGCAGAATCAGAGTTGATAATTCAACAGCCAACAGATTCTGTCTTTCCTGAAATTACCATCACAACTTCCCCCCAGACAAATCAGGCTTTTTCAAACGGACAGACAATAAGCATTTCGGGCTATGCAAGTGACAATATTGCATTAGGGGGAATGTATATCGGACTTATTCGTGTTGATCAGGGACTTACAGACACTGAAGTTAATGATGAAAATACTATCTCATTACTTCATAATCATGACTTTCCTGATCCTGCATCTGACAGTTTTACTGCAAGTTTAGTTGTTGGAGCAGCAACGGATAATAATATTACCCCAAAGGAAATAACATGGACTCCGGGAAATTATTACATTCTGGTAAAATGTAAAGATGCTTTTGGCGGGAACTGGACTTTTTCAGATCATTATCCGATAGTAATAAATTAATCAATATTTGCCCATAATGTCCGTGTCTTGGAAATAATTACGGCATTATGGGCAAATAATAAAATTTAAGGGGCATAAAGAATAATTAAGATAAAAGTGATAATCAAAATAATAGAATTTTTAAGCAAATGAAAACATTAAAAATAATTTTTATAATAATTTCTCTCATTGTTTTTCTTAATTCATGCAGAGATACTGAAGAAACCGACAATCAAAAACCCCTTATTAGCACAGACATTCAGGATGCTTTCCCTCTAAATTGTGACACTCTGTATTTTGGAGAAACATTTAATTTTAAAATATTGTTTACAGACAATATTGAATTAGGGTCTTTCAGCATTGACATTCACAATAACTTCGATCATCATTCTCACAGCACAGAGATTGGCGAATGTAATCCCGCTCCTGTAAAAACACCTGTAAATCCTTTTTTAATTATACAGGATTACGACATTCCGGAAGGATTAAAACAATATGAAACGAATCTTGAAATAAGTATTCCGTCAGGTAATGAAAACGGGGTATTTGACGAAGGAGATTATCATTTTTTCATAAGCCTTACCGACAAATCCGGATGGTCAGAACAAAAAGGATTAAGTATTAAAATTCTTAAACGATAGGTTCTGAAAGGTGACATCAACGCTTAAAGCCAGCCTTATACTCTGAGATATTTCCCATATTATCTTCAACTATTACTTTTAAAGTATATTTTTCTGCTTCCGGCATTTTATCATCAAAGAAATATGTCAGTATTTTGCTACGCGGATCATATTGCCCGAGAATCCAGATATCATCTACATACATATTAAAATTTTTAATTCCCGACATATCATCTTCAATTTTGAGGCTTACACTTTTTGCTCCTGAAAGATTGCAGGATTCCCGTATATTCTGAGGAGTTATTTTTGGCGGAGTTGTGTCTGTCCACAAATAAAACTCTCCGAAATATGATGAATTGGCTGAAATAAAGTTCTGTCCCACTTCAGACTTTATATAGCTGAAATCTCCGTCAAATTTACGACCGATAAAAAGTTTATCTTTTATCTTCAGGAGTTCATCATCAAGAAAAAACATAACTCTGAAATCATTTTTCACAACAACAAAGTCCTCTCCTACCTTATATACATCGGAATACTTCCATTTTGCTGTTTTCTCAACTTTAAGTTCATAATCATAATACAGGCTAGCCGAATCAAACTCCAGTCTAAAGCCACCATCGGCATATATATAACTGCCGTCAGCTTTAACAACAGCCACGTCCGGTTGGCATACAGTTCCGTATTCTTTCGTATCTCCGGTTAAACTTATTATTACTTCCGATGAGTTTAAATTATAATCAGTTACAGACATTCTTATCTCTTTGGTTTCTCCTGCCGGAACTGAAAAGTATCCGTCGTTTACTGTATATGGGAAAACCGGCAAATCATTTCCGGGCTCTACAAATAATTTGTGAACATTCAGTTTATCTTCAAGAAAATACTGGTAATCAAACATGCTGTTTTTTGACCTTTGCTTTTCAAAATCAAGTTTTTGTAATGACGAATGATAAATTAGCTCTCCGTTTTTATAGAGTTTAACAGACTCTGCCCCAAATCTGTTTGACGAGCCGTCCATACGGTCAACATAAGCAAGCCCCACTCCTATAAGTCCGCTGACAGCGGGTAATACTTTATCGCATGAATATACTCCGTCTTTATTCTTAGTTAATTTAAAAATCTGTTTTTCTGTTTTCCCTCCTATGAATGAATTTTTACTTAACGGGTATAAAACGAAATGTGTTATTTCCGGGGCTGTTTTATCTTTAAAAAAGAATATTGTATTAACCGTATTTACAGGCATATCTGTAGCAGTTTCCCGAATTTCGAAATGCAAATGTGGTCCTTCCGAAAAACCTGTATTTCCGCTGAATGCAATTACATCTCCCCTCTTAAAGACAAACTGCTTAGGATTTAGAATTGTATCAAGAGAAAAAGAACGGTTCTCATATTGACATTTTCTGACAAACTTCTGAATTTCGGGATTAAACAAACTAAGATGTCCATATACGGAAGTGTAACCATCGGGATGATTTACGTACAATGCCTGACCATATCCCCATGGAGATACGACAATCCTGTAAACATATCCGTCTTCAACAGATAACACATCCTTACCATCCGAATATGTTTTAAAGTCAATACCGGTATGAAAATGCCTGCTGCGTGGTTCTGCAAAATTCCCTGACAATGCAGGCTCTATTCTCAAAGGCAGAATAAAATTATTTTTATATTTCCCTACCTGTCCGTAAACGCCGGATACCAGTAGTAATCCTATAATCAAACACTTAAAATATCTCACCTCTATCATCAATTCAATAATTTTTCACAAAACTAACATCAATTCTTGCTTTTGAAAAAAAAATCATCTATTTTTGTATTAGATAATTTAGCAATGAACGAAGAGTATAACAAGTTGATTTCCAGAATGAATGAAAACATTCATAAGTTGATTCTGTTATATAAAAAGGAAAAAGAGAAAAACGAAAAATTATCGAACGAGATTGAAACTATTAATAACGAACTAAACATATATAAAGCTAAGTATCAGGAATTTGAAAAGAAATATGATAATTTAAAGCTGGCAAAATCGCTGGATGGAAACTCAACAGACGAAAGAGAAGCCAGGCTTAAATTAAACAGAATAATACGGGAAATTGATAATTGCATTGCTCTTTTGAACAAATAAGGTTTAATGGAAGACAACAAGTTAATAATAAATATAAATATTGGAGAAAGGATTTATCCTATCAGTATTGATCGCGGGGACAGCAGACGTGAGGAATTAATCCGTAAAGCTTCGCAATCAATAAACGATACTTTGTTACAATATAAAAACAAGGGTTACAGAAACAAAGATGATCAGGATTATCTTGCTATGACAGTGATTATGTTTGCTGTAAAACTCATGGAAAATGAGAACAAAGAAGACCTTTCGCCAATTATTAACGAATTGAAAAAAATAAATTTTGAACTTGAAGAAGTTCTGGAAAGGGAGTAAACGTTCTTTAAAATATAATTGGTAATTTAACAATATTGCCCGTATTGGTTCTTTAAAGGTTGAAAAACTCAACACTAACAAATCAGGGACATAGCTCAGGTTATGTACGGCAGGCCTAAATTAATTCTGTTCGCAGAATTTCACTACTCAGGTAGTCATAGGAAACCGGAAGTTTTCTGGCCGTCCCGCCCATGTTTATACAGGGGTTTTTTCTAACATTAAAGAAATTAATACGGGCTTTTTTAATTTTAATAACTTAAGTGATATGGGAACATTAACAATAATTATGATTGCGGCAGGAGCCTTTTTGGGCGGAGGAGTGATTTCGTACTTTGCATGGGATAAAGCTCTGGTGAAAAAGAAAAATACAATAATAAGCGAAGCTATAAGCGAAGCTGAAGTAACCAGAAAAGAAAAAGAATTACAGGCAAAAGAAAAATATCTTCAATTAAAATCTGAACACGATAGGAATTTTAACGAAAAAAATCAAAAAATAGCGGCTGCTGAGACAAAATTACAACAACGCGAAGCTACCATTACTTCGAGAATTGAAGAAACTCAAAGAATGAAAAAAGAACTTGAAGTAATTCGTGAGAACCTTGACAAACAATTGGAACGTGTCGAGAAAAAAAGTGAAGAACTGGAAAAAGCACACAGAGAACAGGTAGAAAAACTGGAATCTCTTTCGGGACTTTCGGCCGAAGAAGCAAAAAAGGAATTAATGGAATCTTTGCAGGAAAATGCAAAATCAGAAGCAATAGGTTTGATTAATGAAATAATTGATGAAGCCAAGATGACTGCAAATAAAGAAGCTAAAAAGATTGTACTGGAAACAATCCAGCGTGTTGCTACAGAGACAGCCATTGAAAATGCAGTTACTGTTTTTCATATCGAAAGTGATGAACTTAAAGGTCGTATTATCGGTCGTGAAGGCCGTAATATCAGAGCTCTGGAAGCTGCTACCGGCGTTGAGATAGTAGTTGACGATACTCCTGAAGCTATTTTACTTTCTGCATTTGACCCGGTTCGCCGCGAAATAGCAAGATTATCTCTCCATCAGTTGGTAACAGACGGAAGAATCCACCCTGCACGTATCGAAGAGGTGGTTAACAAAACAAAAAAACAAATCGAAGAAGAAATTATCGAAATAGGTAAACGTACCACAATTGACCTGGGGGTTCATGGGTTACATCCTGAATTGATAAGAATGATAGGTAAAATGAAATACCGTTCATCTTACGGGCAAAACCTGTTGCAACACTCACGCGAAGTAGCAAACCTTTGCGCTATTATGGCATCTGAATTAGGCCTGAATCCTAAAATCGCAAAACGTGCCGGGTTACTCCACGATATTGGTAAAGTTGCAGACGAGGAACCGGAATTGCCACACGCAGTTTATGGTATGAAACTCGCTGAGAAATTCAAGGAAAAACCTGAAATATGTAATGCTATCGGTGCTCACCACGACGAAGTAGAAATGAGCAGTTTAATATCTCCTATTGTTCAGGTTTGTGATGCTATTTCCGGTGCAAGACCTGGTGCAAGACGCGAAATTGTAGAATCTTACATCAAACGTTTGAAAGACCTCGAAGCATTGGCAATGTCATATCCCGGCGTTCTGAAAACATATGCAATTCAGGCAGGCCGTGAGTTAAGAGTAATTGTAGGAAGCGAAAAAATAAGCGACTCAGATTCTGAAAAACTAAGTTTTGAAATTGCCAGACGTGTACAGGATGAAATGACATATCCGGGACAGGTAAAAATTACGGTAATCCGTGAAACACGTTCGGTGAATTATGCTAAATAATGGATAGAGCGATTCTTACAAATAAAAAAGTTCTTGTTACCGGTGGTGCCGGATTTATCGGCTCTAACATTATTGAAAAGCTTATTGCTCAGAATAATTATGTAGTTTGCCTTGACAATCTGGCAACCGGAAAAATAAAAAACTTAAAGCCGTTTCTGAATCTCCCTGATTTTAAATTTATTAACGGGGATATACGCGATTTAGAAACCTGTAAGGCAGCATGTGAGGGCATAGACATTGTTCTTCATCAGGCTGCTTTGGGATCTGTCCCCAGATCAATCAACGACCCGATTACTACAAATCAGGTAAATATTGACGGATTTGTAAACATGCTAACCGCAGCAAGAGACAATAAAGTTAAAAGATTTGTTTATGCTGCAAGTTCATCTACATACGGAGATTCTACTGAACTGCCAAAATATGAAGATAAAATCGGGAAACCACTTTCTCCATATGCAATTACAAAATATGTAAATGAGCTTTATGCTAAAGTTTTCGGGGACCTTTACGGGATGGAGACTATAGGGCTGAGATATTTTAACGTTTTTGGCAAAAATCAGGACCCTGACGGGGCTTACGCGGCAGTATTTCCCAAATTCATCAAAATGATGATAAAGCACGAAGCTCCTCTTATTCATGGTGACGGGACACAATCACGGGATTTTACCTATATTGCAAATGTTATACAGGCAAACGAACTGGCAGCTACAACCACCAATCCGTCTGCAATAAATACTGTTTTCAATGTCGCTTTTGGAGAAAGCAACAGCTTGAACGATCTAACAAAAGAGCTTACTGAAGCTTTAAGCACATTTGATCCTGAAATAGCTAAAATAAAACCTGTTTATGGTCCTGTTCGCACAGGAGACATAAAAGACTCTCTTGCGTCTGTTGATAAAGCAAAAAAAATACTTGGTTACAATCCGCTGTACAACGTTCATCAGGGAATTAAACTTGCTGTCCGTTGGTATTATGAGAATCTGAAGTAAAATTTGCCGAATTTTGTTTCAGCATATACATTCCGAATACTGCAAAATATGCCCTGATATCAATAAAAGAACTTGATTTCATTGAATTCAGTATCAGATAAAACAGAACAAACATACTTACATATTTGATTCCCTTGCCGTTTTTCCGGAACACCTGAATCAGGAACAACACAAAAATTATAAAGCCTACAAAGCCTAATTCGACCAAAATTTCAAGAAAAATATTATGAGGATAGCTCCTGTGATCGTATCCTTTTTCCAGCAAGCCAAAGCTTCCTATTCCATGACCAAAGAAGAAATCATTCAGATTCGAGAATATTAACTGAACGGATAAATCAAACTGGTTTACCCTGATGTTTACAGAATTTCCCATATTCCCGCCCGACTTTGCAGGAACCAGTAGGTTCAGCCTCATTAATGCCCGTTTGACCAGATATATTATCTCGTTGTCAAAAACCATAAAAACGACTGATGCAACTACAAAGAAGCCGAAAAAAGCAAGAAACACTTTATACATGTCCTTTTTTATTACTCCTCTGAAAATAAATTTAATAAGCTGCCATGCATAAAAAACGATTAATATCAAAATAACGAAAATAAGCGGCCCCCTCGCCCCCAGAACAAACATCAAGCTTATTGAGAATAAAATAAAGAATATGTTAACATATAAATTTTTAAATATTCTGTGATTTGAACATGCCAGTATCAAAGTATTGATTCCCAGCAATGTTGCACAAACAAGATATAATCCGCCTATAGAATCGTACAATTCCGATTTTACACCCGGGACATAATATCTTATAAATAAGAATATGAAAAATACTGATAATCCGGACACTGCAACGGTAATTATTCTCGTGAACCTGTCTATTCTGAAATTTTTACTGAGCATAGGAAACAAAAATGCAATAAGGTTTGGTGCAAAATTCATGGTTTTAACATATGCATAATGCTCTGAAGGAGTGTAAATAAGGCTTACGGCCATCCACAAATAGAATAATATCAGAAAGACAAATGCGTATAAATTTACCCTTTCATGAACAAGTGAAATTTTTTCGTTACGATATTTTATCACCAGGCTAAACAAAAGAAATACTGCTGTTATTATGGTAAAATCAACAGGGAAATTTATCTGATAAAAATCAAATACACTTTTAAGCGGTCCGGACAGATAAAATAGTGCAAAAATCAGTTCCATGATTAAATGCTTTCTGTTATTTTTTTATAAACTTCATTCCAGCCTTGCCATTCGTTTACAGACAAATTGCTGTTATGCCACAATAATACAAAATCTCCGTTATATTTTTTTGTTATTTCAGCCATTTCCAAAGCCATAGAAACCGAATTTTCTTTAGTTCCGGCACATCTGCGTAAAGCTGTATCCATAACAATAAGAGGCCTCTCACGTAAATTCAGTTTCTCGCGGGTAACGACATTAAATACCGGATATGAAAAACAAATTCCGCTTCTGAAGCCGATATTTTCATAAAACCCTATGCTGCTGTCCGTTTTAAGACTACAATCATCCCAATCCTGCCAGCTTTGCGGATTTTTAAACCTCAGATAATGCTGACGGCCTTCTTCAATATTATCCGAATACTTTTCCATCCGTTTTTTTTCTGACTCAAGTTGTTTTTTGTTACAGTAAGAAGAATATGAAGGATGAATTCCTACAATATGATTCCTTGTTTTTATTCTTTCAATAGCTTTGAGAGCAGGTTCAGATCTGATATCAAAGCGCACATCTTCTTCTCCCGGCAGTCCTGGAATAAAATAGAACCTTGATTTTACGCCTTTACGATCCGAAATATCCATCAGATAATCAAAAGTATCATACACGTCTGGCTGTCCTTTAAATCTTATCCTGTAACAATCTTTCAATGTGCCGAAAAAAGTTTTTACACTTCTTCGCTTTATAATGTCTCCGGCCAAAGCTTTTACAATACCGGAAATTTTATTGTATCTGGCAATGTCATCCACATCATGGGTTAAGAAAACCTGATATTTCCTTTGCACTCCGTTACAGGATATCCCCGATTTATTTAACAACAATACCAGAAAATCAATATATTCGTTAACTACCGGCCTTAAATGTATTGCATTTTTAACAGAAAGATTTTCCGTTTCAATAAATCTTCCGTGTGTATCCTCTTTACTTACGGCAATTTCTTCCCATCTGGTAAGCATAAAAAACGCTCCGGCAAACAAATCATTGTCAAGTTGTAAGAATTCATCTTCTGATTTTAATCCTTTTTCGCCAAATAATACCGGCAGCTTAAATACATCAAGAGCGGGATAATCAGCAAATACTACAGATTCCGGGATAAGATCCGCATCTTTGTAATACGGATAGTCTTCCTTTAAATCAGAAAAAAAAGAATCTGCAATAATAAGTCTTGAGTTTGCTTCGACAATTCTATATGACTTTACATTATCAGCAATCAACTGATATTCGAGCCCCAGAACCTCTGAAAGAATGAAATCAAGAATATATTTCTTTTCTTTCACAAAGGAATTATGGATAAAAACTGAAATCATATAACTAATTGCTGACAAATAATTAAAGTACAAAAATAAAAAACAAAGCGGGCTTTTTCACCTCATTACAAATAATAATTAACATGATTTTGAAAATTAACTAATTTTGTACAAAAATAATGAGTAAAAATTAAAGTTTATTATTCTGCAAAAGTCGTTTATCTGTTAATTAAAAAAGCCTGAATAAAAGACTTTAATAAGTACATGTAAGAATTAACAATATGTCAGAACTTACTAAAAATATTAAACCTGTTTTTATCGGTGGAGCAATAGGAAACTGTGTTCATGTTGCCGGGGTATATGATTTTTTGCGCATTGCAGAAAGCATGGGATTTTCGACGGTATTTCTCGGAGCTGCCGTTGAACCGGATTTATTTATTAAGAAAATCATTGAGACAAATGCCGGAGTAGTATGTGTAAGTTATCGTTTAACACCTGATGCTTTAAATTCTGTTCTCGATAAATTTTTTGCAGGCATTGCAAAAAACAATCTCAGCGGGCTGACTTTTTATTTCGGAGGAACTCCCAAAGCTATTGAAGTTGCAAAAAAATACCCGTTATTCAGTGAGTTCTTTGCAGGAGAAGAGAATATTAACAACACGATAAATCTACTATCACAGTTTAGAGGCGAATCAAAAAAGATAGAAGGCAATTCTGCTTTTGAAGCCGGACCTGAACGTAAATCCATTTCGGATACAACCAGCGAAATTGCATATCTGCCATTAATCAGACATCATTTTGGTTTACCATCGCTTCCTGATACAATAAAAGGAATAGAAGAAATTGCCGGATCGGGTCTGGTAGATGTAATCTCCATAGCCACGGATCAGAATGCTCAGGAGTTTTTCTTCGATCCTGACAAGATGGATCACAATATGGACGGGACAGGTGGCGTACCTGTGAGAACCGAAGCTGATATGGAAGCTTTGTTCAACGCATCCCAAAGAGGAAACTTCCCGAGATTAAGAGTTTATTCCGGCACAAAAAATTTGCTGCAATGGGCCGAGATGAGTGTAAGAACAATTGACAATGCCTGGGGAACAATTCCTTTATTCTGGTATTCTCAGCTTGACGGACGCTCAAAAAGACCTTTGAACGAGGCAATTGACGAGAATAAAAAAGTAATGAAATGGTATGCGGACAGGGATATTCCTGTTGAAATAAACGACTCTCACCATTGGAGTTTAAGAGAATCGTCGGATGTAACAGCAGTTGTGGATTTTTATCTGTCTGCTTTAAATGCAAAAAAGCTTGGAGTAAAAAGATATATTGCCCAGATGATGTTTAACACGCCCAGATTAACAACTCCGAAAATGGATCTGGCAAAAATGCTGGCGAAAGACCAGCTTATATCTGAGCTTAAAGATGAAAATTTTACTTACCTGAAACAGGTTCGTGCCGGATTAACACATTTCTCACTGGACATGAATGTTGCAAAAGGACAACTGGCGGCATCCACAATGCTTTCTCTTGCTCTTAAACCGGAGATTATTCATGTTGTTAGTTTTACAGAAGCTAACCATGCTGCAACCCCCAAAGATGTTATCGAAAGTTGCAGCATTGTAAAAGGAGTTCTTAAAAATACATGGAAAGGAATGCCGGATATGTGTCTTGATCCTGATGTAATTAAAAGAAAAGATTATCTGGTTGCAGAGGCAAAAAAAATGATAGAAATTCTGACAAACACATATTCTGCAATATCTGATGATCCTCTTACCGATTCTGTTTGTCTGGGGAAAATGGTTTATGACGGGTATCTTGATGCTCCTCAGTTACGTGGGAACCCGGCGGCATTGGGAAAAGTAAAAACCATGCCTGTAAACGGCGGATACGATATTGTTGATGATTCCGGTAAAGTTATCAGCCATGCAGAATACTTCAGCAAATACCTGAAAAAATAATTTCAGAAAGTTGTAACAGTAACAATTAATGTATTTACAAATCGAAAATGAACAAAAAAATAACAATAATCGGTGGTGGAAATAACGGATTAACAATGGCTGCTCATCTTGCCATGACAGGGCATGATGTGTGCCTGTGGAACCGTACAGCAAAGACTATTGAAAAAATATTACAAAGTTCTGAAATCAGCATTTCAGGAAAATTAAACGGCATCGCGAAACTTTCAAAAGCTACAACTGACATAGAAGAAGCTGTAAAAGATGCCGGATATATCTTCGTTACTCAACCGGCACATACACACTGCGAATTAGCAACCAAAATGGCTCCTTATATAAGCCCGGATTCAATCGTAGTTTTAAATCCGGGACGTACGTTCGGGGCACTTGAATTTTACAATACTCTTAAAAAATGTAACTGTAAAAATATGCCGCTGGTTGCCGAAACCCAGACTATTATTTATACCTGCCGTAAATCCGGCGAAGATTCTGTAATGCTTCTCGCAATGAAAACCGGGACTTTATTATCCTGCATTAATCATCCCGACAATGAAACCGTGATAAAAATGCTACCTGAAATTTTACAGCAATTCTTCCACCCTGCCCATTCGATTATAGAAACTTCTATAGGGAATGTTGGGATGATTCTGCACTGTGCTCCGGTTTTATTAAATGCCGGCTGGATAGAAAACAAGAAAACTGAATTTCTATATTATTATGATGGCATTACTCCGAGTATTGCAAATTTTCTTGAAAAATTAGACAAAGAAAGAGTTCTTGTTGCTTCTAAATTCGGCGTAAATGTTCCTTCTGCACAGCAATGGCTACAGGAAAGCTATCTGGTAGAGGGCGATGATCTGTATCAGTCATTGCAACAGGTTATATCATACAAAACTATTGATGCTCCAAATTCTCTGCATCACAGATATATTTACGAAGACGTGTGTACTGGCCTCGTTCCTCTGGAAGCTGTAGGAAAAGCTCTGGGAGTGAACATGAAAATAACCACACTGTTGATTGATCTTGCAAACGAAATTATGAATGAAGACTTCCGGAAAACAGGACGGAATGCCGAAAATCTGGGCCTGACTGACGAAATTATTGACAAGCTCATTAAAAACCCTGTAGGATTCAGGTTTGTGTAAAGTTTAACCCCTTAAATATTCAGTAAACGTCAGTTTCAAAATCTCCTAATCTTTTATTTTGAATTTATCCATTTTTCTTACCTTTGTGCCTCTAAAACAGGTAAAGTGAAACTAGCAAAGCTATTGGAAAAAGATTATAACATCCCTGTGATTCTGGGTGGTGGTCCTAACGGATTAGGCCTTGCCCGCAGTCTGGGTGCAGAAGGAATTAATTCTGTATTGACAGATGTTAAGAAAAATTTCAGCTTCAGTTCAAAATATGTTGCCGGGCTTGAGTGTCCGCATCCCTCACACGAAGATGAGTTTATCGGGTTTCTTACAGATCTGGGCAAAAAGATGAAGAAAAAAGCTGTACTTTTTGTTACCAACGATCACTGGATGATACCGGTAAGTAAAAATCAGTCCATTTTATCGGAATATTATCTTTTCACAATGTCGGAATGGAGCGTAATAGAATCCTGCACAGACAAAAGGAAGATGTACGGAATTGCTGAAAAATCAGGAATAAACTGTCCAAAAACTTTCTACCTCGACGACATTGCAGACATTAAAAATATATACGAAGAAATTCCTTATCCGTGTATCCTTAAACCGGTTATAACACTTGACTTTGCGGATAAATTAAAGTCAAAAGCCAGAGTATTTAATTTGCATAACCGGGAAGAACTTGAGAATCTTGTATCCCGGATAATAAATGCAGATTTAAGAAACCGGGAAATTGTAGTTCAGGAATATATCCCCGGCGGAATAGAAACTCTTTACACCATAACAACATACTCAGACAAAAATGCTGATATTGTTGCATGGTCAACAGGACACAAACTGAGGCAACGCCCGCCGGATGCCGGCACCATCATTTCGGGTAGGGTTATACCGGAACCAAGACTTCTGGAACCGGCAACAAAACTGATAAAAAACTCGGGCTTTTTTGGAATTGCAAACACCGAGTTCAAATATGACAAACGTGACGACACGTACAAACTGATTGAAATAAACCCAAGGCCCGGGAAATGGAATTACTCGGTAATGGCCAGCGGAATAAATATGCCATACATGATTCTTAACGAATTGCTCGGTAAAAAACAAAATACTGTCGTCAGCAGTCCGAAAGAATTAATCTGGTTATGTTTTGTAGAGGATTTCTACAATTCTGTTCTTGGAGGCTTTAAAAGAAAAGGGTATCCTGAATTTCAGCTAAGCCCCGGAAAATACTGCAAGTCAATCAGAGGTAAGAAAGTCGATGCTATTTTCAATTTTAAAGACATTAAACCTGGTCTGAGTTATTTGCTTAATCCATAATCTGACATGAGCGACAATATTAAACATAAAACTCTTTTTGCTCTTAAATGGGTAACTATTTTACAGGCAGTAACAACTTTGGGACAGTTACTCATAAGATTTATTCTTGCAAATATCCTGTTCCCTGATGAAATCGGCCTTATTGCAATAGTGACGGTTATTACCGAATTGCTTGTAATGGCTGCCGATATGGGATTTAACGCCTCGGTAATACAACGAAAAACACTTGAAAGTACTCATATAAGCACTGCATTCTTTTTGAATATGGCGTTTGCGGCAGTGTTAACCACCCTGGTATTTTTCACGTCAGGGCCGGTAAGTGCTTTCTACGCTGATGTAAGACTGGAAGAGTTGCTGAAAATAATTTCGGTAATAATTCTTATAAGGGCATCGGTATCTGTACAAATAGGCCTGCTTGACAGAGAACTAAATTTCAAAAAAATTGTAATAATTTCGTTAGTCGCTCTGGTAATTAGTTCTGTAGTAAAAATAATACTTGCAAAAAACGGGTATGGAGCAAAAAGTATTGCTCTGGGAGATATTCTAAATCAAATTATTATTGCCGGATTCCTTTGGGTAACAACAAGCTGGAAACCAAAAATCAAAGAAATATCGATGAAATCTTTCCGCGAGCTGTTTTCGTTTGGCGGAAATGTAATGCTGGTTAACACTATAAATCATTTAAGCAGCAAGGCCGACCTGATGTTTATCGGAAAACTTGTAAGCACGTTCGCTACCGGTCTGTTTTCTGTAGCAGCACTGGTTTCGGATATGCTTGTGTCGATAATAAACAGCATTGTGCAGAGAGTGCTTTTCCCAAGTTTTTCAAGATTGCAGGATGATCCTGAAAGAATTCAGGTTGGTTATCTTCAGGCAACAAAATTTATCAGTTTAATCGGGATTCCGATTTGTGTAGGAATATTTTTCCTTGCAAACGAAATCGTTACTTTATTCTTACAGGAATCATATAAGCCGGCAATTATTTTAATTCAGATACTTTCATTCAGGGCAGTATTCAACTCAATGGGAGGTGTATTGTGGGGACAGGTTTTAAAAGCAAAAGGCAGATCAAGACTTGTGTTGTTGCTTACAGTTGTTAAACTTGTTGCACTGTTTGTCTTTATAATGATAGGAGCTCAATTCGGCTTGATTGGAATTGCAATTTCCACAGTAGCATACGGAGGAGTTTTCCGGTTTGTATATCAGCATGTGATAAACAAAGTTATAGATATAAGCATGTTGAAATACATACAATGTTTAATGCCGGCATTGGTATCTGCCCTGATTATGGCCGGAGCCTTAGCTGCTCTCAGATACGGATTAAAATTCACAAATATACAAGGATACACAACAGTCGGTTTGGTTGTTGTTACAGGAATTATAAGCTATTCGGCAGCATTTATAACTTTATTCAGCAAAGACTTCAAAGTAATGAAGTCTCTGATTTTTAAAAAATAAATTTACAAGCTCAACTTTGAGAATTAATTTATAAAAATGAAACTATTATTTCAAATAATTATTATCACCGGACTCTGCACTTTGTTTTTGTCCGGGAATGCCCAGAATAATATTTCAACGGATACAATAAAGTCTGATTTAAAGTTTTTGAGCAATCCCGCTCTTAACGGAAGGCTTCCCGGGACACAAGGATTTGATATTGCTACGGAATACTGCAGAAATATTTTCAATAATTATAATCTGAAATCATTTGAAGGACTTGATAATTACACTCAATATCTTCCTCTCGAAAAAAACAGGATTATCGGGCCTTGCGAGTTTAGTGTAATTCATTACAAAAAAGGCAGAATCTTGCATAAACCCGGAATAAACTACAATTTCAGAGGATTTACCGGCAGCGGAGAAAAAACTCTGGAGGCTGTTTTTTGCGGATTCGGAATTTCGCAACCCGATTATGACGATTATGCAGGAGTTGATGTAAAAGGAAAAGCCGTTGTAATTTTTAAAGGAGAAGCAAATATAGACAGTCTTAAAACAGAAGCTTTTTCCATACGTAGCAGAGTAAAAACAGCCGTTTCCAACGGAGCCGAAGCTGTAATATTTATTAATATTCCGGGAACATCCCGAAATACTCCTGTCGGCAGTACTTTATGCGGAGAAGGAGAACAATTCGAAAATATTCCTCAAATCCAGATTGACAACGAAACTCTGGAAATATTAATGGATGGTTCCGGATTTAACATTAAAGATCTGTTTGAATCAATTAAAACCTCCCAAAAACCGGCATCACATCCTTTAGCCGGAAAAATTTACGTTAACGTTAATGCTGTATATACTCCTGAAATAAAGTCATACAATACAATCGGATATATTGAGGGCAGCGACCCTCTTTTAAAAGATGAATACATAATTCTTACCGCACACATTGACCATGTAGGAAATCAATGCGAAGTTGTTTATCCGGGAGCCAACGATAATGCTTCAGGTTGTGCGGCAGTGTTGGAAATTGCAAGATTACCGGGAAGGAGCGTAATTTTCGCTCTCCTTACAGCAGAAGAGTCAGGATTACACGGAGCTGAGTTTCTGGCATCTCACCTTCCGGTTGACACTTCAAAAATTACAGCAGTTTTTAATTTTGACTGTATTGCCAGCGGAGACAGTATTCAAACAGGCAACGGCCTGAGTTGTCCGGAGTTATACCAGATTGCAGTAAAGTCAGACAATGAAAAACTTATGGTAAAAGACACCTGGTCAGGCGGAGGTGCAGACCTTACTCCTTTTGCAAAACTGAATATCCCGGGACTTTATTTTGTAAGCAAATACAGCTATACAAACCTTCACTTGCCTACAGATACTTATGAAAATGCAAACATTAAGATATTGGAATCAATAATAAAACTCGGGTATAAAACTGTAAAAACTGTTGCTGACGGTAATTACAGCCGTGAAATAACAAAACAGTAACAACAACCGGAAAAAGAAATTTTATTATGAGAATTTGTATCATAACCACTGCTCACCCGCGATTTGATGTCAGAATATGGCACAAACAATGCATGTCCCTTGCAAAAGAATTTAAAGATGTGCATCTGGTTGTTGCTGACGGGAACGGAAACGACACAAATGCAGGAATTAAAATTCACGATATAGGAAAGCCTTCGGGCAGAAAAGAAAGATTTCTTAAGACCGGAAAAATTGCATTAGCAAAAGCATTGGAAATAAATGCAGACGTTTATCATATTCATGACCCTGAATTACTTCGTATTGCCGGGAAATTAAAAAAAAGCGGGGCATTTGTGGTTTACGATTCTCACGAAGACTTACCAAGGCAAATTCTCAACAAACCGTATATCCCCAGAATATTCAGAAAACACATATCATCTGATATCGAAAGATATGAGAATATGAAAGTAAAAAAGCTGAGCGGAGTTATTGCCGCCACGCCTCATATACGCGACAGGTTCTTAAAGATAAATTCAAACAGCACCGACATTAACAATTACCCGAAAATTGACGACATAAGGTTTTGTGAAGATTGGTCCTCACGGGAAGCCTCTATAGGATATATAGGCGGAATTTTCAAAACACGCGGAATTTTCGAGACTCTTGATGCTATTAACGGAACAGACATAAAGCTTATTCTTGCGGGCAATTTTGCTCCGGCTGAGCTCGAATCTGAATGCAAAAGTCATCCTGCATGGAAAAATGTCGATTTTCGCGGATATCTTAACAGAAACGGAATTAATGAATTGCTTGAACAAATTCGCCTTGGCATGGTGATACTTGAAGCAACTCCAAGTTATATTTATTCACTACCTGTAAAAATGTTCGAGTATATGGCTTCCGGACTGCCGGTTATTGCTTCTGATTTTCCTTTATGGAGAAGCATTATAGAAGAAGCCGGTTGCGGAATTTGTGTTGACCAGACCAATCCTGAAGAAATAAGAGATAAAATTAAGAGTTTAATCAATGATACAGAAACGCTGAAGGAAATGGGTAAAAACGGGCGAAAAGCCGTTGAAGAAAAATTTAACTGGGAAGTTGAAGAAAGAAAACTGATAGCGTTTTATAAAAAATTTGAAAAGAAATAATCACTACATTTGAAATAAGGTAAAAAGACTAAATAAAATGAATATTCTAATAATTAACCACTATGCAGGTTCGCCGGCAATGGGAATGGAATTCAGACCGTACTATTTTGCAAAACAATGGGTGGAAAACGGGCACTCTGTAACCATCCTTGCCGCAGATAATTCGCATTTAAGAAAAGCAAAAGTTGTTATTAAAAATAAAATTGAAGAAGAAATAATTGATGGGATTAAATATGTCTGGGTAAAGACCCCGGCATATTCCGGCAACGGGATATCGAGGATTCTTAACATGCTGACATTTGCTTTGAGAATAAGATTTAATGCAAAAAAGTTTTCCAAAAGATACAGTCCTGATGCTGTTATTGCATCATCAACCTACATTGCGGATAATTATGTGGCAAAGAAAATATCAAAATTAACAGGAGCAAAATATATTTATGAAGTTCACGATTTGTGGCCACTCTCATTAATAGAAGTCGGGGGCATGTCAGAGCGCAATCCTGTTATTGCTCTTATGCAACGCGGAGAAAACTTTGCGTATAAAAACTGTGATGCCGTTGTTTCGTTGTTGCCTAAAACTCAGGAACACATGAAAGCCCATGGTCTGGATTTATCCAAATGGTATTATATTCCAAACGGAGTTGTAATTGAAGACTGGGAAAACCCTGAGGAAATTCCCGCAGAGTTAAAAGAAGTTATTGATAATTACAAAAAAGAAAACAAATTTATAGTGGGTTATGCCGGAACCATGGGAATTTCCAATTCTCTGGACACACTTGTTGATGCTGCAAAGATCTTGAAAGATAATGATGAGATAGTTTTCATGTTTGTAGGTTATGGCAATGAAAAAGAAAATCTAAAAAACAGAGCCGAAGGCCTTAAAAACATAAGTTTTCACGAAGCAATCCCGAAGAAAGCTATTCCAAACCTGCTGAAAGATATGGATGTGCTTTGTGTGGGAGCTGTAAAAAGTGATTTGTACAGGTTTGGAGTAAGCCCTAACAAAATGATTGATTATATGATCGCCGGGAAGCCGATTGTACAATACATAGAATCCGGTTATGACATTATTAAGTTGTCGGAAACAGGGCTTAGTATTGAGACAGAAAACCCACAGGCTCTGGCCGATGCTATTCTGGAAGTAAAACAAATGAACCCCGGACAACTTGAAAAGATAAAAGCAAACGGGTTAAAGTTTGTAATGGAAAATCATGAGTACAAATTACTCTCTGAAAGATATATTGAAATAATGAAGAAATAAAAGACGGCAGATGCTGTTAGCTCTGCCGGTCGTATCATGCCGGACATAATGTTAATCATGGAGATTTTGACTTAAGATTTACTGTCCAGAGTTTTAATTACCTTGCCAGGATTTCCTGCAACTACTTCGTAATTATTCACATCCTTAATAACCACAGCTCCCATACCTACCAGGGCATCCGATCCTATCCTTTTCTGATTAAGGACTGATGCAGACGGTGAGACCCATGTATTTTCACCAATTACAACGCTACCGGCTATCATAGCATTAGCAATAATTACAGAATTTTTTCCTATTTTGACACCATGAGCAATGTGGACAAGGTTATCAACTTTAACGTTTTCTGCCAGTACAGTGCTTCCTAAAACAGCCCTGTCAATACAGGTATTATTGCCGATTTCAACATAATCTTCCAGCACAACATTACCTAAATGAGTAATAAGCTGAAAATTACCGTCAGCATCTTTTTCATACCCGAAACCTGTTCCTCCTATTGTGTTGTTGGCTCCGATTTTTACATTATTTCCTATTTTTGAATTATGCAGTACAACAGTATTGTGAAGAATTACCGTATTATCACCTATTGTGCAGTCACGTTCTATGACCACATTCTCTCCGAGGTAAACGTTTTTACCGATTCTTGCTGTTTCGTGAACAACTGCCGAACCTGAAATCAACGGAGTTATTTCTTCTGCAAAGAACTTTTCAAGAACCATCCTGAAAGTGTTTCTGGGGTTTGCAACAATAATAAAATTACAATTCCTGTTATAATCAATGCTTCTTTCTTTAAACGTCCTGCTAACAATTACAGTTCCGCAGTTAAGATTTGACAGTTTCTCAAGATTTGCATCGTTGCACCATGTAAGCACATCGCAATTTTCACTTTTCTGATCCAATGCTACAACTTCGGAGATAACAGCATCTTTATTCCCGATAAAATCTATAAAATCAACTGCCTCCAGTAATTGCTGTATTTGTATTTTTTCCATACCTGTAGTGTTTTACAAAATCCATCTTACAACTTCGAATGATTCGGCATACTCCTTACCTATTTGTACACCACGGGCTTTGGCAAGTGAGAATATAAAATCTTCAGAAATATAGTCCCTGCCCTTTTGTGAATTGTACATAGTTAATGCTTTGTATTTCTGTTGCACATGCTTCTTTTCCAGACTAACAAAACTGGTTGTATTAAAAGTAAGATTATTCCATATCAGTTCATATCCCATTATGGTAGTAGTCTTAAATGCTCTGAGTCCTTCCTGTGCAATTGTAAGATGATCCTGATGAATATCGTGCAAAGACGGCATAAGTACCAGATCAGGTTTAACAGAAGCCCTCAGTGCAATCAGATTTTCAAGAATATCCTGTCGGCGATAATTAAGATTCCTGACTTTATAGTCATATATAATAAGATTTTCCTCTTTTATTCCAAGTTCTTTTGTTGCCGCCCTTACCTCTGTCTTAAGAATATCTTTCGGCAAATGAGCAGGAACGGATTCTTCGGCAGTAGAAAAAGCCACATAAAATACTTCTGCATTATTTTCAATCAGTCTTGAAATTGTACCCCCGGCACCCAGTTCCCCGTCATCGGTGTGAGGTGCCAAAACCAGAACTTTTTTAAAATTGGAGATCATATCTGTTTTTTTTGCAATATTACATATTTTCGGCCTAATATGTTAATGTTTTATGAATCGAATTGATGATCGAAGCTTATTTTTAAAATATAATGTAGTTATTCAGGATTTGTGTTTCAAGTATAACCGGTAATCTGTAATCGGTAGGTCTGTAATCTGTGGGTTAGTGATTGATAAAATTTGTCAACCATTACGGAAATACAAGTGATATATTTTATCAAAACTGATAATTCCGGTAATTTACGGAGATGATTTAATATAACTACAAAATGAACAGGGCAAAGTAAATTTTTGTGTTTGATTAGATTCAATTAATAGTACTTTTGCAATAAGCTTAAGAATACATTATCAAACAACAAATAAAATGGGCAAACATATAGAAATACTCAGAAAGGAAATCTCTAAATATCTTAACAATGACAATATTTATTTTCATTATAAAGGCAGAGTTTCTCTGTATGCCATTCTGAAAGCTATGGGCGTAGGTTCCGGAGACGAGGTTATTATTCCTGCCTATACCTGTGTTGTGGTTCCTAATCCGATAATTTATCTTGGTGCCAGGCCTGTTTATGTCGAAATTTCGGAAAAAACTTTAACAATGGATATTGAGCAACTTGAGAAAAAAATAAGCTCTAAAACCAAAGTAATAATTTGTCAGAACACATACGGACTTTCCGGGAATATTGAAGAAATTATTTCGCTTGCCAAAAAGTACAATTTATTCACAATAGAAGATTGTACTCATGGATTCGGCGGTTTATACAAAGGCAGACCCAACGGCAGTTATTGTGATGCTGCATTTTATTCTATGCAATGGAATAAGCCTTTTTCAAGCGGAGTGGGCGGATTTATGACCGTAAAGAATGAATCTCTGAATGAAAAAATAAGTGAACTTGAAAAAGAAAAAACTGAACCGGGGTTTATGACAAAATTAAACCTGCGTTTACTCTTCTTTACCAAAAGATATTTACTCAACAATACCACATACTGGATTATGGTAAAAACCTACAGATGGCTTAGCAAAAACAATCTTGTCACAGGTTCGTCATCCGGAGGGGAAATTTCTGATGCAATAATGCCGGAAGGATTTTTTATGAATTATTCCGAAGTTCAGGCTAAAGAAGGATGCCGGAACATAAAGAAATTACCGGAATTGCTCAGATTAAGAAAGTCTAATGCGTTAAAATATACTGAATTCTTAAAAAACCACAATAAACGTTTTGTTGCCGAAGATTTATTTGAAAATCATTCTTTTCTTAAGTACCCGTTATTTGTTAAAGACCGTGAACTGTTTTTTGAACATGGAAGAAAACATAAAATTGAATTGGGAGACTGGTTTAATTCTCCCATACACCCGGTTCAGGACGAATTTGAAAAATGGTTTATGATTCCTGAAGACTTCCCGGTTGCAAACGAAGCTTCCAAACATGTTGTAAACATTCCGACTGACATAAAAAATGCAGAAAAACTTTTGAGTTTTATTGAGAAATATATTGATGAGATAATATAATACCAATTGCCCCTATTTTGAAAAATAAAAACCATTTATAACTTTAATTTCTATCAGCAATTCTAGGTCAATTAAAATGTGTTTGGATAAATACAAATTCAACAAAATGACAGATTATAGCATTGAATTTTCGTCGTTGCGACGCGGGCAGGCCTTGGGAAAACGGCGGGCCAGCCCAGGCCATGAGAACGGACAAGCATTAGAACAGTAGCCAGCCGACATGCAAAGTGCCGATGATAAATTTGTTTAGAATAATCGAGCAATGTGTTGCGAAGATTAGGCTATTACAAATTTACAATCGGTGTCGTTTAAAATTAAAGCATTAAGAGGCCAAGAGTGTTGGGGCTTTGATTTTACCAGGTGGCTTAACTGTTCTTATGATTGGACGGAGCGCGTTGGAAGCATCGTTTTTACTCGCGGGCTCGTGAGCTTCGGTTCCTAGCCTTTTTTGTTTCGTTTTTGTTCACATAAAAATTATTTTCAAAGGTGTTCACGAGTTCACCGCCAAAAGCGGTTCAGTTGTGGCGATGACAAAAATGAAAAAAAGTTTATGATAGAAAGAGTATAGTAAATAGTCAATAATTTAAATGTCTGTAAATCTGCATGTTGAAATCAAATTATAGAGATTGTGAATAAAAAATGCAGATACAATTCATTTTATTTCTTGTATCGTCTTTGATTCGACATCAGCATAGTTTATTCCCGTATTTATCGGGAATACCAGAAGTCTTAGTTGCGTGCGTCGCACTGAGCTGGGCCGAAGCAAGGGCTAAAGCTGTTGATTTTAAAGTGAGATAAAAAGCCGGTATAGTTTATTACTTTACCGGCTTTGAATTATTTTAGAAACCCAAATATATTATTTGGTTTCAGACTGTTTAAGTTTTACTTTACGTCTTACTTCAAGAATTGAACTTACGACAACACCGAAAAATAATCCTATAACCGAAAACAGTAATAAACTCTTCATCAGGCTGTTTTCCGCATCAAAAATCATGTTGTTATTAATAACTTTAAAAGACTGCAAAGAATTATATTCTGCCTGCAACAAAAGCTTACGGTCGTAGAGCAGCATCATTTCGTTAAACATTCCGTCAATTGTAATATTATTTGCTTTATTGCCTTCTATACTTTGTAAAACTGCTGCCTGGAGTTCGTTAAGTTCTGCTATTTCCTTATTTAAATCTTTAAGATATTTATCAAGCTCTGCCCGTTTTCCCTCTATACTGGAAATTACATAAGGAATGCTGTTTATATAATTTATCAGACCAGCCTTTATCAACTCAGTATTATCCTTGTTGTATAGTTCCATATCTATAACTACAGCCTGATTTAGGGATGTATCTATCGAAATCTTTCTGATATCTTTTACTACATCTTCTTCCAGCGACAGTTTTTGAGCAACACTGTCATACATTTCGTGATTTATATAATATTTTATCGGCTCTACAAGCTCATAAACTATCTGATTATTAATTACCGGGCTTGAAGCAATGAACTTGGTATTATAATAATTCCTCCCGAAATAAAAGTCAATAAGTCCTGCACTTATTCCCAAAACAATGAACACTACAATTAAAATGAAGTATCGCTTAAAGAAATTAAGTATCCACACTATTAAACTGATAATATCGATTTCGTTTTTATTTTCCATATTTAAATTTCTTTGTCAACCTGATAATAATTCCTGTCACCTGATGTTCGTGATATAAGTTCTCCTAAAAAACCAGTAAGGAAAAGCAAAGTTCCGATAATCATAGAAACCAGAGCTATGTAAAACAAGGGGTTTGCAGTAATTCTTTCAAGTCTTATCCCGTTTGAAACGGCAACAAGCTTATGAATCCCCATATATAAAGTAGCTCCCAACCCTATAAGAAAAACAATGAATCCAAGAACCCCGAAAAGATGCATCGGTCTTTTTCCGAATTTCGAGATAAACATAACAGACATAAGATCCAGAGGCCCGCGTATAAATCTTTCGAGTCCGAATTTGGTAACCCCGTATTTACGTTCGTGATGAATAACCACCTTCTCTCCTATTTTCTTAAAACCTGCCCATTTTGCCAGTACCGGAATAAAGCGATGCATATCGCCATAAACCTCGATACTTTTAACAACTCTTCTCTTGTATGCCTTTAATCCGCAATTCATGTCGTGAAGTTTTATCCCGGTCATTTTGCGGACAATAAAGTTGTAAAATTTACTTGGAATGTTCTTTGAAAATACGGGATCGTGACGAACTTTTTTCCATCCCGACACTATATCAAAACCATCCTCTGTAATCATTCTGTACAATTCGGGAAGTTCGTCGGGACTATCCTGCAAATCGGCATCCATGGTAAATACCACGTTCCCTTTTGTTGCCTGAAAACCAACCTGTAAAGCAGCAGCTTTTCCGTAATTACGCCGGAACTTCAATGCCCGTACACAGGAGTATTCGGTTTTTAGCTGTTCAATTATATCCCAAGAGTTGTCATTACTTCCATCATCAACAAAAATAATTTCGTAAGTGTGTTTCTCCTGCTCCATTACCTTTACGATCCAGGAAGTTAGCTCGGCTAAAGATTCCTCTTCGTTGTATAATGGGATTACAATTGAAATATCCATTAAATTTTTATTCATTATCAATATTTCTCATTTCTTCACCAAAAGGATCTGTTGATTTTTTTCTTACAAAAGCACATGCAATCAAAGCAGAAAAGAAGCCCATAATCAATGTCCATATTATTGAATGAGCAGCAGATTTAACAGGGCTGGTCTTTGGTTTTTTCAGCATTTCATCCATGGTTTGGTCTATTTTGCTTTGCGGAACTCCCTGTTCAATCATCATTGTTTCCACTTTATCAGCCATTGCAACAGTCACTCTTTCCTCATAATTGGGTTCAATCCATGATGAAAAAGAAAAATTGTATAAAAATCCGATGATAGCTATTGCTGCTACCATTATCATTGCATTCTTTAACGCAGATGAATATTTAAAAGAATCGGGACTAAAAGTATTACGGAATTTTCTGCCAAAAAAAGCAAGAACAAATATGGTTAATAAAAAATTGAAAAAGAAAATTATCAAACCTGACCATAAACTAAGCATAATGAGGTCAGTTACATAAACTATAACCGAAAACAACACTGATATTAAAGCAGCGTATAATCCATAAGTGAGGATTGTTTTGTTTTTATCATTCATAACTCTGTAATTTTTATTTCTTGTCAAAGATATTCAGTTTTTTTGAAAAATAATGAAACTTTATTTGATTTTAAAAATATTTTAGTACTTTTGTGCCGGGTAAGTCTTATACGACCAGCTCCTGCTGAACCCCCCCAGATCCGGAAGGAAGCAAGGGTAAGTGGTTGTAGCGGTGCGATATAAGTAGCTTACCCTTTTTTTATTAATATTATGGTTGAAATCAGGGGTAATATCTACAAATGGATTAAGCAAAATCCCCTGTGAATTACACAAATCGAAGACTAAAAACAGTAATTATTTATCCAATTGTTTTTGTAATCTGTAGTCTGTAAACTGTAATCCGTAGTCGGTATTGTCAATGCCTGAATATGGTTGACCACTATTTCTCAACTTTCAATCAAATTTGCAAAGAATACATTTTGATTCTGAGCAGTTTTCTTGTTCTGTTTTTGCCTTTGGCGGGCTTTCCATTCTGGCTCAAGCAAAATTTCCGGGGGATTACACAAATCCAGAAATAAAAATATTTCATTTAAAAATAGACACTAAAATATTTCTTATTTGTCTTTTTCTTTTGTCATTGCCACAACTGAACCGCTTTTGGCGGTGAACTCGTGAACACCATTGAGAATAATTTTAATGTGAACAAAAGAAACAAAAAGGCTATGAACCGAAGCTCACGAGCCTGCGAGTAAAAACAAAGGTTATTCGCTTTGCTCATGAAGGCTTCGCCGGTCACCCCACCTCAATCAAAACAACTAGACCCGAAGTTCGGCGATAAACTATACAATATTTCTGCAAAACTATTTTTATGTTCCCGTTTTTAAAAGTTTATATTATTTATGTCTGAACCAGAATTCTACGTTTCACATAACATATCAGACATTATAACAATTTGCAAAATATAATTTATATAATATTACCATTATTTTATTTTAGCAATTTATATTATAACTATATTGCATATTAAACCTACAATCATACAAATGAAAACATCTGTTTCTCTTATTGCATTTATGTTATTAATTGCATTCATTGCAAACTCTCAGGAAAACTGGATTAATACTGACAAAAAAACAGGAACTCACGATAACGAATGTTTTGGAGAAGCTGTTGCAATATATGATGATATTGCTGCAGTATCCTCTACTTACTTCAACTATGACAACCCAAATGACATATTGTGGAACAACAAAGTAATTATTTACAAAAAAAACACCAATGGAAACTGGACAGAAATACAGGAGATTGTACAACCTCAGTTTGGTGAAGATATAAAATTTGGCTGTTCGGTCAGTTTATCTGATGATTACCTGATAATAGGTGCACAAAGGGATTGTCTGAATCAAGATGATGAAGACTACCGGTATTTGGCTGGCGCAGCATATATTTACAAAAAGTCTGCAAATAATCATTGGGATTTTGATCAGAAAATAGTTTCATCTGACAGATCCAGCGGATCATTTTATAGCGGTTTATTTGGCAATTCGGTTTCAATATTTAATGAACAGATAATTGTCGGGGCTTTCAATAAAAATCCATCAGGAACAGCCTACTCCTTTATTCTTGACGAAAACAACAACTGGGTAGAAGAACACATTTTTTTGCCTAATGATAATGAAGTTCAGGGCAGATTCGGAAATTCTGTTTCGATATATGAAAACCGGGTAATAATAGGAGCTCCGGATGAAGGATATGATAACAATTCGGAAAACTACCTTGAAAATGCAGGAGCAGCATATATTTACGAAAAAGATTTAAACGATGACTGGATACTGAAAACCAGATATGTTCCATTCGACAGATCTGAGGGAGATTGGTTTGGGAACAGTGTTTCAATTAGTGGAGACTATGCAGTTGCAGGAGCTCACAAAAATGATAAAGATATAAACGGGAATACAGCTATCGAAGATGCCGGAGCGTCATATATAATACACAAAAACGAAACTGTGCAATGGGAATTTGCACAAAAGCTTACGGCATCCAATTCGCAGAGTGCCGCAAATTTCGGATCTTCAAATTACATAAATGGAAATCAGATTATTATCGGAGCGAAATGGCATGATCAATCTATTTATATGGAAGATTCCGGCGCTGCATATATTTTTGAGTTAAACGAATCAAATGTATGGGAAGAAACAAAATGGCTTGAAGCTTATTTTCCTGTAATTAATGCTGAATTTGGTCAGGCAGTTTGTATAAATGACAAATATGCTTTAATAGGCTCACCATTTCTTTCAGATAATATAAATAATATGGAGTACTCCGGATCAATATACTTTTTTAAGAAACATTACATAGGCGGACATGCATTCAGAGACTACAATTCTAATTGCGCTATGGACGGAATCGACTTTGGTGTCAATGGAATTTTTGCAAGAATAAATCCCGGCAATATTTTAGTAACAACAGCAAATAATGGCTGGTGGTTCGTTGATTCATTACCTGCCGGAGAATACAGTATAACTATTGATACTTCAGGAAACTGGAAAACTCAATGCGGAGACACTCAGAATTTTACTTTTGTTGATGAAAACACGACCACTCAGTGTTCTGATTTTGCTCTTTTTAATAACAATCCCTGCGCATATACAAGCGTATCTGTTTTCATGCCATTTATAAGACGCTGCTTTAGCGATCAGATGGTTTATATTTATGTAACAAACAGTAACAATTCAACTGCTTCATTTAACGATGGATATGTCGAAATCAGTTTACCTCCTGCATTAACTTTAATCTCTGCCAATCTCCCATATACTGTTTTAGGTTCTGATAATTACCGGTTTGAAGTTGATAATATAATTCCGAGCCAAACTTTTTATATCACATTAAACACATCTGTTACCTGCGATTTGAATTTTCCGCCAACGGTATGTATTGAGGCTGAACTATTTCCTCAAACAACTTGTAACATTACTAATTCTGAACTGTTTTACATCTCTGCTCCCGACAATTGTTCTGCAGATTATGACAATTCTGTGTTAAATATAGATGGTGAATGTTATGGTGACAGCTTGTCATTCACAATTACAAATACTGGAAATACCGGAACTGCTGACATGCAATGCTATTCTCCTGTTAAGATTTATATAGACGGTCTGTTATACTTTGAAGACTCTGTTATGCTTGCAGGACAAGAAACAAAGTTATACAACTTCGACGCTGATGGCCGCACCTGGAGACTTGAAACAAAACAACATCCGCAATATCCGGGAAATAAGTTACTGGTTAAAAACATAGAATTTTGCGGTGATCAAAACAACTGGACTCCGAACATGATAAATGTTTTACCTGATCCTGATATTGATAATTTTATTGATATTTATTGCGGGACTATAACCAGTAGTTATGACCCTAATGATAAGACAGGTTACCCGCTTGGAGTAAGTGAAGATCATTTTATTATGCCGAACGGTAAAATCGATTATGTAATCAGATTTCAGAATACAGGAACGGATACTGCCTTCAACATTGTTGTTCGTGACACTCTGTCTCAAAATTTAAATATATATTCCGTTCAGACCGGAGTTTCAAGTCACAATTATTCTTTCAGGATGTATGATCAGAACATTCTGGAATGGACATTCAGTAATATCATGCTTCCTGACAGCAATAATAATGAGGTTTTAAGTCATGGATTTCTGACATTCTCGGTATTTCAGCAGCCAAATCTTCCTGACGGAACCATAATAAACAACTCTGCTGATATATATTTCGATTTTAACGATCCTGTTATCACAAATCAAACCACACACACTATAAACAGAAATGTGATTAAGCTTGCTTATGATTCTGAAAACACAATTTCCGGTCAGGCTTGCCACTTTTATGAATTCAACGGGTTGACCTATGCTGAGAGTGGCACCTATTATCAGATAACACAGAATGGCGAAAACTCTGTTCTGAATACAATAAATCTTGAAATAACCAATCCGGATTTGGGAATTGTGGCCAATGACTCAACTCTGATCTCAGAGGCATCAAATGCAACTTATCAATGGCTGGACTGTAATAATAATTTCGGAATAATTGCCGGTCAGACAAGTCAATCATTTAAGCCTGCAGAAAACGGCAGCTACGCGCTTGAGGTTACAGAAAACAACTGCGCTGATACTACTCAGTGTATTAACTTCGACTCAATCAATTTGATTTCTAACGAATTTGCAGAAGAATTCAGTTTCTATCCTAACCCATCACATGGAAATATTGAAATCGAATTTGACAAAACACTCCCACAAATAACAATTACAATTAAAGATATAACCGGACGCATAATACAAACTGAGGTTTATAATGACACGAGGAGAATTCCTGTTTATTTGTCAGGAAGCCCCGGAGTATATTTTATTTTGGTCAGGTCATTTGAAAAATCTGCAGTAATAAAAGTTGTAAAAGAGTGATTCTGAAAGTAATTTTATTATTATAACATAGTTACATCAAGCCTGCTTTTACAAATATTTGTTAGTGCTTTGCATCTAACTCAGGTTAAATTATGTGTGTAACATCTACAAATGCACCACCTCACCAGCCTCAAAGTCTGTAACTACACTATTCCATGCTTTGTTCAAAAACCCCTTTTCATCTTCTGTGGGCGGAACAAACCATGTAACATTTAAAGTACCTTCATCATCGTAAAGGGCTTTGATTTTTCTGAAAAACGCTTCATTTCCGGCAATATCTGCAAGTGCCTGTGAATATCCTAAAACCATGCGGAGCCTGTCGATTCGCCATTGCTCATTCTTATCCGCCCTGTATCCGTCTATCTGCAAATCGTATGGGTACATATTTATGTTTTGTATTTCGGGAAGCAAAGATAAAAAAGAAAGAGAGAGATAAAATAGGTGTAACCTGAAAAATCCAGTGGACATTCCCGTTATTTTAGTTTCTACTGATGGAGCAGGCTACTCAATTGTAAAATGTTTTATTTGTTCCAGTTTAAATTCAAAATTGATTCTTTTCGATTTGATTAAATCGCTGTTGCTGTACTTTTTTCTCCCGTTTTCATTTACTATTATCATCCATTGAAAATCATTATCAACATACCACATTTCCCAACCTGCTTTATTTACCCAAATATTGCCTGCTAAATCAATAAAGTCCTCTCCGGTAAAACTACTTTCAAATTCTATTACAACAGAATCCTTATCGTCCGATAATCCTGCAATCCGTATATCATAGCAGGCAGCTAAATCATCTGAGAAATATACAGTTGTTCCATCCTTAATATCTCCGGCAAATTTATATACAGCGTTTTGCTTCTTTAACCAGTCTTTAAATACTTCTATATTCGACATTTGATTTTTGTTCGAATCACTTTTTCCTGATAACCGGTATATGATGTTTCTTAGTTTCAATTCTTATGCTTTTAAGTAAATTCTTTGTTTATTAATGGTTTACAATGTGCAAATATATGCAAATCAGACGATTGCTGACTTAATCCGACTGAAATGAGCTCTACAATGTTAAACTTATCAAACCATTACGATTTTGAAGCGGACTGTCCCCTTGAACAACCTACTATCCCGGCAATTTTTCATACTGCATATTATATGCTGCTTTTCTTTTTTCATATGGCATTCAGTATTTTGTCAGCAATAGTCAAACAGTATTCAATCGTTCCGGTCATTCCAATGTTTTCAGTTTCAAGTTTACGAAGTCTGTTTGCAATTTCTTGTCTGTCCGCCTTTGCTTTTACAAGCCCGAAGATTTCAGGAACGTAACCTCGATATTCGTCTCTTGGTGCGACATCGTTAATTCCAATCGGGTCCCAGTCAAGCCAGAGTATGTCATCAGTTTTTTTGTATAGCAAAAAATCTCCGGTTGCTGTAAAATTGTCTTTGAGCTTCTTGTTGCGACTAAATAACAGAATAGCAGATTTTACTTCTTCTTCAAGTCTGTTATCCTCAAAATATTCTGTCGCTATAAGAGCCAACCCTGCAATATAGTGTCCGCTATCACTGTCAAAGGGGGCCGGTTGTCCAGAAGCATTATAAGTTACTTTGGCAACAAGCTCTGCAAGTCTTAAATAACTTTCAGGTTTATAATTTTTGTTTGAGAGTCCAAATACTCTGATTTTGGCAAATTGTTCGTGCGCTTCTTTCCATCGGTTTTTGTCGTCAATGATTGGATAGAGGTCAGATATTGAAATCGGGAGGTCTTTTATGTAATGGTCAAAACGAGATAAAACAAGTCCGGCCCAACCAGGTCTAATGTCGTTGCGTAAGTTTTCAAAAATCTGTTGTCCGATTTTGATGTTAGTTTTTATGTTGTATTGCTCTGTTTTCATAAAGTGGGATATAATGATTACTTGTATGTGGTCGGGCAGAATATCCAGCAGAAATCCTGTCATACCCGCAGGAAAGTGGGCAAAAGGGTTAACGTGTCAAACCGCTAAAACCCCCGCCTGACATATACAATTTGTTAACGCCTGACATTTTTTTCATCTTCATCTTTTTAATAATTTAATCCAAAAGCCCAAAGAGGAATCACATTGAGATAACCATATTCAATGTCATCTTTTACCACGAATGATTTACCGTCTTTTTCTATTTGGTTTTGTTGCTTGCTTTTTCCTCCAACTTCAAATGTGAAACTATCAATTACAAAATCAGCTTTTATTGATGAAATTACTTCGTTTTTTACTCGCATTTGATTGAAGAAAAAAGTCTCCCGAATGTTTCCAATATTTGATTTATCTCCAACCAGGTTGAATATAATATTTGTATTATTTAAATAAACTTTATCAACTTTACCTAATCCACGGATGCCGCTTGTTTCATTGCGTAATTGCCCAATTAGTCCTGCTTTTTCCATATATGAAAAATAATCATCTAAGGAATTCCGACTTACATTAATCATTTCTGATATTTTGGAAAAATTGGGTTTAAAAGGTACGCTTTCGGCAATAATGGAAAGCAATCTTTTAAGTTTTTTACTTGTACCAACATTTAGATTTGCGTATTGCGGAATGTCAGATTCCAGTGTTTGTACTATTATTTGTCCTAAACGTAAATCTATTTCATTTTCAACTCCAAAAGGATAATATCCGCGTTTTAAGTAATCATTAAACAATGGTAAAGGATGTTCTATGTCTGAAAGTTTTACTTCGTTATTGATAATTTGATTTAAAGTGTAAACTTTTGCTTCATAGTTATGAAATAATTTTAAAAATTCACGAAATGAAAGTCCTTGCAATTTGTAAATTATTGCCCTGCGGCTTAAATCATCAGAACCTTTCAGAATATCAAGTACAGAAGAACCAGTGAAGACGACTTTTAGTGTTGGAAAGGAATCGTAAATGTTTTTTAATTCGCGGGACCAGTCAGTGTATTTGTGTATTTCATCAATAAACAAATATTCTCCTGCATTTTTATAAAAATTATCAGCTAAATCGAAAAGTCTGTTCTCACTAAAGTACATGTCGTCTGCCGACACATATAAAGCTTTTTTGCTATCTAATTTTTCTTTGATATGTTGTAGAATCATTGTTGTTTTGCCAACTCCACGAGCACCAATAATTCCCACCATTCGGCTATCCCACGAGATATTATCGTATAAATAACGTTTAAAATCTGTTGTCGTACTTTGTAAAAGTGTCTCAAATTTCTGATATAGTGTTCTCATAATTTTAAAATCTATTTCTTACAAAGATACAAAATGCACAACAAATTCAACAATTATTTTATTTATTGCTCATCAAAATATGCAGAATTTTGTTTTTTCATGCTTGGCGTTAACGGTTGTATAACCACCACAATACTGGTTATTTTTCAAATTACCGCAGCCTGTTTTATTTTACAACTTCTCTATCTCAGCTTTGCTAAGGCCGGTATAACGTATAATCTTTTCAACTGGTTCATTATCTTTTTTCATTTCTTTTGCTATTTCCACAGCTTTTTGTTTTTCTCCTTTTTCCTTAGCAATTCTCAGGACATCTTTTCTAATTTCGGCTTCCTGTTTTTTTACGCGCTCGATAAGTTCGTAAGCCGGAACCCATTTCGTACTGTCTTCGAGTTCTTTCATGCGCCCGGTTTTGCTAAAACTCAGGTAGGTGTTTTCTGATATTACAAGGTGGTCAACAACATCTATATCTATTATTTTACCTGCTTGTATAAGACGGTCGGTAAGATCAAGATCGGCATCTGAGGGAATTACTTCTCCGGATGGGTGGTTATGTACTATAATTACTTTAACGGCTCCTTTTAAAATCGACATCCTGAAAACGTTCATTGGTTCCACGGTTGTGCTT
>QKHS01000014.1 GCA_003249955.1 Bacteroidales bacterium
GTTGTAATAACATCGTCTATCAGCATCACATGCTTGTTTATTAATAATTCAGGCTCATTTATCACAAACTTTCCTGATACATTTTTCCATCTTTCTTCTTTTGTCATTTTGGTTTGGGTAACAGTTTCCTTTGCTCTTACCAGATTTTCAATCTGCATCGGAATTTTAGTTACTTTTGAAATACCCTCACCTATCATTTCGCTTTGGTTATATCCGCGTTGTTTCTTTCTTTTGGGATGTAAAGGAACAGGTATAATAAAATCTATATCTCCGAAATTTTTTGACTTCATCATTTCAGCCCCTAATTCTTTACCCAGCAAAATTCCTATTTCCGGTTTATTTTTGTATTTAAGACTATGTAACAACTTACGAAACCTGCTTCCTTTATGAAATACAAAAAGTGCCGTTGCTTTTTCAATTTTTATTCTGCCGGTAAATAATTGTGCAACCGGATTTTCCTGATCCGTACAATAATCAGTACGGGGAAGTTCGTACAAACATTTAAAACAAACCGGAGCTTCATTCTTATGCAAGGCCGTTCCACAAGCTTCACACACATGCGGGAAAAGTAAAAACCAAAAATCTTCCAGATATGTCAGAATTTTTTTCAAACTAAAAATTTTATCAAAGTTAAAAAATTATGATTGTGTTTTATGGAATGAATTTTTAAAATTCATCATAGCCACGAAATTAATCAAAAACGATATAAATTATGAAAACGACAAAATTTTTAATTAGCATTTGTTTTCTGTTGACCAGCCTGCTTTCTATGGCAACGGGCTCAATTTCAGGAACAGTAGGAGATAACGCAACCGGGAATTCTCTTTCGGGAGCAGAAGTAAAACTTTATAACATGAGTATTATAATCGGCACAGTAAATTCAGACGCCACCGGGTTTTTTGAATTCAAAGATCTTGATCCCGGAGTTTACAGCATCAGAATAACTCAGTCGGGTTATACAGAGTATTTTGAGAAAAATATTATTCTCGCAGAAAATCAGCATCATAAAATGACCGTTTTTCTTGATATTGTACTGGTTGAGATAGATGCTCTGGTTGTTAAAGAGACCGAAAATTATGTTCTTGCCGAGGAATGCGACAGGAGTAAGGTTAGCTGTAATAAACAGGCTGTATCAGGAAACGCAATGTCCTTAAGCTATAATGTTGACGATTCATATATTGAGCACAATACCGAGTCTTACGATTACATTCAGGAAAACACATTTAAAAAATCGCTCAATGATCCGCTTTCAACCTTTTCAATTGATGTTGACCGTGCATCTTATGCAAATGTCAGAAGATTTATTAACAGTTCTGCTTTGCCAAATAAAGATGCCGTAAGAATTGAAGAAATGATAAACTACTTTGATTATGACTACGAAAATCCAAAAGGAGATGCTCCTTTTGCAACACATCTCGAACTTGGGGAATGTCCGTGGAACTCAAAAAACAAACTTTTGATGATTGGAATTCAGGGAGAGCATGTTGCGGAAGAAAATATTCCTGCCTGTAATCTGGTATTTTTGATAGATGTTTCAGGATCAATGAGTAGCCAAAATAAGCTTCCTTTGTTAAAAAAATCATTTAGAATACTGGTTGACAAACTCAGACCTCAGGATAAAGTTGCCATCGTTGTTTATGCAGGCGCAGCAGGTTGTGTCTTGCCATCAACAAGCGGTTTAAATAAATCAAAGATTCTTGCTGCTCTTGACGGGTTGGAATCCGGAGGTTCTACCGCAGGTGGAGAAGGAATTATTCTGGCATATAAAATTGCTGCCGAGAATTTTATCGAAGGCGGGAATAACAGAGTTATTCTTGCTTCGGACGGCGATTTTAATGTTGGTGCTAGTTCTGATGCTGAAATGGAAAGGCTGATTGAATCGAAGAGAGATCTGGGTGTTTATCTTACAATTCTTGGATTCGGAATGGGGAATTACAAGGATTCTAAAATGGAAAACATGTCAAATAAAGGAAACGGCAATTATGCATATATTGACAATATTATGGAGTCAAACAAAATCTTTGGACAGGAACTTTGGGGGACTCTTTACACTATAGCCAAAGACGTTAAAATTCAGATAGAATTTAATCCCGGCAAAGTAAAAGAGTATCGTCTTATCGGCTACGAAAACAGAATGCTTAACAAAGAAGATTTTAACGATGATAAAAAAGATGCCGGTGAAATAGGAAGCGGACACACTGTTACAGCAATTTACGAACTGGTAATGGCTGACGGAGAATCCGGCTCTTCGAATGTGGACCCACTAAATTATCAGACTTCTCAGATTGTAAAAAGCGATGACATTATGACTCTTAAGATAAGATACAAAAAACCTGGGCAGGAAACCAGCCGGTTGATTTCAAGTAAAGTAACAACGAAAGATCTGGCAGTTAAAGCCAGCTCCAATAACTTCTTAATGGCTGTTGCCGTTGCAGAATTCGGAATGTTGCTCAGAGATTCTGAATTTAAAGGCACATCCTCTTATGACCATGTTCTGCTTTGGGCAAAAAGAGCCAAAGGAGAAGATACTTACGGATACAGAACCGAATTTATCGGCCTTGTAGAAAAAGCCAAACTTCTTGCAAAATTATAAACATTAAATACCGAAGAAATGGGCTGCAGAAAACTGCGGCCTTTTTTGTTTAACAGAAATGTCGTAGTTTTCTCTGTTGGACATTGGATATTCGTCATTCTTCTTTGGATATTAAAAAATAACCAACATCCAAGGTTGAATAACCAATAACCAAATTAAGAAATGTTGTAGTTTTCTCTGTTGGACATTGGACATTCTTCATTCTTTTTTGGATATTGACACTGTTGTTCTTATCATATTCACATTTCCCGTAAAAGTGCATGACAAAGAAAACTTCCTGTCATCAAATATTTTTAATAAATTTACCACAAAAAAGATGAACTTCAGAACGAATGTTGAAATCCCTGATTTCGGATTTGAAATAAATTATACTCAATCCTGTATTTTCACCGGCTCTTGTTTTGCAGAAAACATCGGGAACAAAATGAAAACAGCAAAATTTAAATGTCTGGTAAATCCTGCCGGAATTCACTACAATCCTTTATCTGTAGCAGATTCAATAAAAATGGCTGTTTCCGGAAATCAGATAAATATTGATGATTTGTTTTTCGCAAACGGGATATGGAACCATTTTAATTTTCACAGCCGGTTTTCCGGATTAACAGCAAATGAAACCTGTGCAAAAATGAATACTGCTATGTATGATTTTTATGCTGGACTTAAAACAGCTTCTCATCTTTTTGTAACATTCGGAACCTCCTTTATTTATGAATTGGGGGAAACGGGTAAAACAGTCAGCAATTGTCATAAAATTCCGGCTAATAAATTTAACCGGCGATTTGTAAGAACTGATGAAACTGTTGAAGTATGGCAAGATTTGCAAAACATACTAAAAAATATTAACCCGGAATTAAATATTATTTTTACAGTCAGTCCTGTTCGCCATTTTAAAGACGGGGCAACAAACAATCAGTATAGCAAGTCTGCTTTATTGCTTGCTGTAAAGGAACTTACCGAAAGGAATGAAAATATGTATTATTTCCCGGCATATGAGATTATAATGGACGAACTCCGTGATTACAGATTTTATGCAGACGACATGCTACATCCTTCGGAAACAGCGGTAAATTACATCTGGGAGAAATTTTCAAAATCTTTCTTCACAAAGCATACTGAAGAGATTATACAAAAAACGGAAAAAATTGTAACTGCATCAGGACACCGGGTTTTTAATCCTGAAACAGAAGAACACAGAAGGTTTTGCACAAAAATGCTGAATCAAATAACCGATTTGTGCAAAGAGAACCCTCAACTTGATTTTTCAGAAGAAATTGCAGCATTCAGGATTGCCTGATAAGAACACAAAAATACTCTTATTCAAAAAGTGTTCTAATAATAAATAAGATTCGTTTTCCTGTAACATTAGCCCGTGTAATTAAATAATTATCAGATATTTAGCAATCTGCTCCAACAATTTACAAATCAATCCGGTTTATACAATAAGTAACCATAACATTTTATATCATGAATATTAAAAAACTTTTCTTCACAAAATATAATGAAGGACTTTTAAATGTCTGGCTTTTGATTTTAAGAATTATAGCAGGTGCGTTTATGCTTACACACGGACTTGCGAAGTTTGAGCTTCTTATTTCGGGACAGGAAATTATGTTTCCCGATCCTGTAGGGTTGGGATCGAATCTGTCTTTTTTCCTGATTGTCTTTGCTGAATTTTTCTGTTCTATATTCCTGATTACAGGTTTCGTAACCAGATTTTCAGCAATTCCGTTAAGCATTTCAATGTTTGTTGCAGGATTTATTGTTCATCAAAATGATCCGTTTGCCACAAAAGAGCTTGCACTGATTTATCTGGTAATTTTTATGGGTTTTATTTTTACCGGAGGTGGTAAATACTCTGTTGATTACTTAATATGGGGACGAAAGTAGAAACATTTTAAAGCTCAGATTTATCTTCTCATGAATCAGATTTAACACAATCAGATATTGGATTAATATAATTTTTGCATGTAAAATCATTATAAAAATCTCAATATAAATAACATCTGCAAAATAAATATCTAATTAATTCTGTTATTGTAGTATTGCCAAAAAGGAATAAATTTGCAACAGATAAAACAGAATTTGTGAGAAGATATATTTTTATACTATTTATTGTTTTTGCGTTTTATGCCCAAGGTGAGAATGTTAGAATATTTGGTAATGCCAGGGATTATGCAGGAAGCGAGCTTATTTTTTACAAATATTCCGACAGAATTACTTTTATAAAAGAGCAGGTTTTTACATTAAAAATTGACAGTAACGGAGATTTTGATGTAAGTGCAAACTTTGATGAGATTACTTATGTCTTTGGTGATTTCGGAGTATATCACGCTTATTTTTATGCAGAGCCCGGAGGCGTTTACGAGTTGGTATTGCCTCAATTTGATGAAAAAGACGAAAAAGATATTTTTAACCCCTATTTTTCTCCGGAAGAAGTGCATCTGGGAATAAAAAATCTGAAAAAAACAGATCTTAATTATCTGATTATTGATTTTGACTATTTTTATTTCCGCTATCTGGATATGAGATATCTGGATGTTTATGCAGAGGGATTAAGTTCTGATGTTGACACATTCATTACAAATATAAATATTCGTTATAAAGATGTTGACAATCAATACTTTAACGAATATAAAAAATACAGAATAGCGGCCCTTAAGGACTTTGCAACGCAAAAGCAATATGAAACAGCTCTGGTATATGCATACTTTACAAAAGAACCGGTTTTGTACGATAATCCTGCTTATATGGACTTGTTTAACAATATTTATGCTGATTATTTTGATGAATATCTGACGGGCCCCAACGGTTCAATTCTGTATGCAATAATAAATTACGGACATAGTATCAGCAGATTAAAAAAGCTTCTGAATCAAAAGATTGAATTTAAAACTCCACAGTTCAGGGAACTTGTAATTTTGAAAGGGCTAAATGACGCCTTTGCAAATAAAAATCTACAATGGCTGCCATTATTGCTAACTCTGGATTCTGTTCATCTTTCGACAAGATTTCCCATGCATCAGAAAATAGCTCAAAACATCGCCGATAATGTTTTGAGTCTTGCAAAAGGAACTATAGCACCACCATTTGAATTACCTGACACTGCCGGCAATTTAAAATCACTTCATGATTGCAGAGGCAAATATGTTTATCTTCATTTTGCAAATACAACATCATATACCTCTCAAACAGAATTCGGATTAATAAAAAATCTGTATGAAAGATACAAGGGAGTCTGTATTTTTATCACTGTACTAACTGATGAAGATCAGGAAGCGGCAAAAGAGTTTATCCGGGAAAACGACCTTAAATGGGACTTTTTGTTCACCGAAATAAATTCTTCGGTTATAAGTACATATAACGTTACTGCTTATCCAACCTATTATCTTATAGACACATTCGGAACTCTTATAATGTCGCCGGCTCCGTCACCGTCAGAAAATTTTGAAACATATTTTTTTAAAATTGCAGGCGGAACCGAAGAAGAAAAGAAATAACCTTACGTTTCTCTTAATATTCTATGCCGGTATCAAAAAGATCAATCAGTGAAGGATATGTGCCTTCTTTAAACTTGTTTATTTGTGATTTATCCATCCATCCGGTTTCGGTAATATCTTCTTCTGTTTGAGGAGTTAGTGTATCGTCTCCGTAAAATCTCATCAGAAACCAGGATGTTTCTTTTAATACAAACCGCCCTTTGAGCGGATAAATGTGATAGATGTTCATCAGTTTTTTTTCAATTTGCAGGTCTGCTTCATTAATTCCACATTCTTCGCAAACTTCACGAACAGCCCCGGTTTCAGGATCTTCGCCCTTTTCCAGTTTGCCTTTCGGAAAGTCAAAATATCCAAGACGCCTGATATACAGTATCTTGCCGGCTTTGTCAAAGACTAATCCTCCGGCAGCATAAATTATTTTAAATTCCCCGCATATAAATTCCGGCAGAGTTTTGAAATCTTTTCCATAAATATTCAGACAAGGAGAGTCCTTATGATTAAGAAAAATATTCAGTTCGTTTTTAATTTTTTCTTCGTTCAAAAAGTTTATTTTTGTGAACGATTTATCATCCGTTTCTTTTTCGGAGATAAGCAAAATTTTATTATTGTAAAATATTTTAAACATAAGCTAATGGAACAAATTGCAAAACACATCGCTGAAAAACTTTTACAAATTAAAGCAATTAAATTAGAGCCTGCAAATCATTTTACATGGGCATCGGGATGGTTTTCACCAATTTATTGCGATAACAGAAAAACTTTGTCTTATCCTGAGGTAAGAACTTTTATAAAAGATTCTTTTGTAACAGTTATCAAGGAAAAGTTTGGTGATTTTGATGTTATTGCAGGTGTTGCAACAGGTGCAATTGCACAAGGAGCATTAGTAGCCGAAGCAATGAATAAACCATTTGTTTATGTTCGTTCTCAACCTAAAGAGCATGGTATGGGAAACCAGATTGAAGGCAAATTAGATCCAAACCAGAAAGTTCTCGTAATAGAAGATCTTATTTCTACAGGAGGCAGTAGTCTTAGCGCAGTAAATGCAATTCGTGAAGCTAATTGCGAAGTTGTTGGTATGGCAGCTATTTTTACATACAACTTCAAAAAATCAACTGACAGTTTTGAGGCTGCAAATGTTAAACTGGTTACTTTAAGTAATTATGAAGCTCTTATTGAACAGGCAATAGAAACCGGTTATGTTTCTGAATCTGATTTGAATCTTCTTAAAGAGTGGAGACTGGATCCGGGTAACTGGAAAAAATAATAGTACCGGTATAACCGGAAGAGTGGGGACGCTTCAGCCTGATTTATGTTACCTGTAGTTTTGGTCATGAATAAAGTTGAAGCATGGAATGATATTCACTACTTTAGTCATTTAATTTATGAAAGATCTTGAAGTAATAAGTAAAACCGGAAAAATAAGTAATTCTGATGAAAGAGTTTTTAACTTTTTTTCAGACTTAAGAAATTTATCAAAACTTATTCCTCCTGATGTAAATGATTGGACTGCCACCGAAAGCAATTGTTCTTTTACAATAAAAGGACAGAGAATGTCTCTTGTTGTAATTGACAGAGATCCGTTTAAAACAATAAAAATAACCGGGGATGACGGCTCTCCTTACAATTTTTTCCTGTGGATTCAGCTTAAAAGTTTGTCAGCTTATGAAACTGCGGTAAGGCTTGTTGTAAGAGCACAGCTAAATATGATAATGCGTACTGCTGTTAAAAAACCTTTGCAACAGGGGCTTGACCAGTTGGTTGATTATATGAAAATGCTTCCTTACTGATTCTTAATTATTTTCTTACTGTAAATTTTATCGTTTACCGATAATTTCAGAAAATACATTCCGGGTTTAAGAGCAGATTCAGCGGATTTAATGTTAAAATTATATTGTCCGGCTTTAAGACTTGTTTCGTCCAGAATGGTTTTAATTTTATTTCCGGCAACACCGTGCATTGACAGGCTTACCACAGCATCGTCAGTCAACATAAAGTTTATTTCTGAAGATTCGTTAAAAGGGGTCGGGAAAACATTGAAAGTTGCCAATTCAGCAGATCCTTCTGATTCGGGGGACATGACTTCTGCTGTTTCCGGCACAGCAAGAACCTTACTGTTGATCCATGTTTCTTCAAAATTTTTAACATCTCCGTTACTGAAATGTTGCGAAGTAATAACTGCAGTAACAACAGGATATCTGTCTTCTGCAGAATACCACATGTATTTGTATGAATCAACTATAACTTCCTGACAACGCGAAACCTGTACTGTAGATGAGGACTGACAAACTCTCAGAACATTTTTTTTAATATTCCCGGGTAAAATCAAGACTCCGAAGGCATCTGCCTGTATTTTATAATTACCGTTAATCTCAACTTCGGAGTTCTTGATGTTTGTTGCAACAGCTTTTAATGTCCCGGTAATTTCTGATGAATAACTGAACGGGTAAACCATTCTTTTCAGCGGTTCTTCGTAAACGATAAGAAAATCGTCATTTTTGAAACCTGTAAGTGAGTATGTTTTTTCGGTTACTTCGTGATAAAATAAATTACCGTTTTCATTAATAACAAATGTAGGTTCAATTAAAAGCATAGCTTTTTCGCCGGCATCAGGTTTCATCTGAACACTGTTTGTTGTTTTACCGGTAAAATTACATCCGGAAAAGTCCCATACAATATTTTTTCCTGATTCTCCCGGAGAAATAAAATCTACAGAAAGGTATGAATTGAAATCACCAAGTACCGGAGCATGAGAAGAGTAATCAATAGTTACCTGCGAAAAAGAAAAAACTGAAATACTCAGAAAAGCAAAAAGGGAAATATATTTTTTCATAAAAATCATAATTAGTTCCATGCAAATTTACAAAAAAAACAATTCAACGAAATGTCTCTTGAAAAACTTGCAGATTATGATTTTTGCGGTTGAATAGTTCTATATCCGGAAGATTACAGACTTTTTATTTTATCAATGAATCTGGTTTCCCAGTTTTTTACTGAGTATTTTTCTTCCACTGTTTTACGTCCGGCATTTCCGGTTTTAATTCTCAGTTCCTTGTTGTCAATAAGATTACACAAATACTCAAACCATTCATCCTCTGTATCTGCAAGAAATCCGTTTACTCCATGATTAATTATATCGGTATTTACTCCAACAGGAGACATTATGACCGGAATCTCCAGAGCCATGCACTGCAATCCCTTGAACCCGCACTTTCCACGGCTCCATTCATCATCAGGCAAAGGCATTATCCCGATATCAAATTCGCAAAGTTCGTATATTTCGTTGTCCTTATTCCATTCCACAAGCTTTACATCAATATCCCGGTTCCACTCCGGTGAGTTTACAACAACTTTAAAGTAAATTCTTTCCCCGTATTTTTCTTTAAGCCTTTTTAATACAGGAATTGCAGTGTCATAATGTTTTAGTGTTGTTGTTGTTCCTGTCCAGCCTATGCAAATTCTCCCGTGATCTTTTTCTGTCACGGTTGGTTTATGATAATTTGTCTCTATTGTTGTCGGAAGAATAAAAACATTTTTGTTGTACTGTTTTGCATAGTCTGCCAGATATTGATTACCGACTGTAACAAGACTTGAGTATCGGCAAATATCTGCTGTCTTTTCAGTTTTTTTAAGCCATGCCAGATTTTGATTCCCTTCGCTTGTGTCGTTAAGCCATATTGAATCGTCAAAATCAAATATTACCGGCACTCCTGTTTTTGCAAAACGTTTTTCAAAATATGTTGTTCCAAGCATAAAAGCTTCGCGATAGATAAAAATTAAGTCGCAACTTCCGGCAGTTCTTAAATCGCGAAGACGAAGAAAAAAACTTTTTATTACTATTTTTAATTTTGCCAAATAGTGTCCGTGAGAGTAAAACAGTTTATCTTCTTTTTCGCTGATAATATTTGAAAAAATTATTTCATAACCGGCAGCCTCCAAAGCAGGAATAAAATGTTCAAAGCGAAACCTTTGTCCGGGTGAACGTCCTTTACGATGCTGCACTATAGCCAGAAGTTTTTTCATTTACCACTGAGAGTTTTATAAATTTTAAAATATCTTTCTGCGCCGGTTTGTAAAGAAAAAAGTTCTATGGCAACAGATCTTAAGTCCGCAGGATTTGTTTTAAGCAAACTGTCAATACTATCAACAGCTTTTTTAAATCCCGCTTCGTTCATAACATCAATCATTAATCCGAGATTGTTTTCTGGAACAAACTTATCTATGTCACCTACATTTGAATTGCAGATTACAGGAATTCCCATTCCCAGCAGTTCTGCCAGTTTTGTAGGAGATGAGGCTTTTTTGGAGAATACAGGTTTTATAAAAAAGATTGAAGCCTGAGACAATGAAATCAATCCGGGAACCTCTTCCCGGTTAGCCGGCCGGATTATAATATCATTTGTGTCTATCCCGTGCTTTTCTGCCAAAGCAGATAATTCCGAAGGATTATCTTTTGTAATAATCAGAAATTTTGCATTTTGCCGGTTTCTTTTCAGGATTTTAAAAAATATCAGCATTTCTTCCGGCATATACCAGGTGCCGACAGATCCAAGATAACTGAGAACAAAATCCGATTCGGATAATCCTGATTCTTTCCTTAACTTTTCAATATTATCCTTATTGGATTTATTATAATCAAAGTGGGAAAGATCTGCACAACAGGGAATAACTTCAACAGGAATTTCGGGAAAGTTAAAGCTGTTATGAATTATTTCTTTTCCTGCATATGTAAGACTTACGGTATAGTCTGCCAATCTGAGAAAAGTTTTTTCTTTACGTTTAAAATAGCGATAAACCATTTTATAAACGGGATTTGACTGAGGCCATAAATTGCCGTCAATGCGTTCATCGGCATAAAACCCGCGCATATCGAAGAGAAATTTTGTTCCGTATTTCTTTTTTAAAAATACTCCGGCAAAGGCTGAAATATATGAACGGCAATGAACAATGTCAAAATTAAACTGCTTATTAAGTTTGCCGGAATGTTTTTTTAATTTAAAAATATCTTTTACCGTTGATAAAACCGGTGGCTTCTTCGTGTAAAATACCGGATGCCATTTTATTCCGGCAGAAATCAGGATGTCTGATATATACTCTCTTCTTCGGGAAAACACTTCTTTTTTCTCAGCAGATAAAATATGTACTTCTACATTTTGTTTAACCAATTCCGAAAGATAGGGGATGACCTGAGATTGTCCCAAAGGATCAGTCATTCCATCGTAAGAAATATACAGAACTTTTATTGTTTCTAACATACCTTGCAAATCACATTGCAAAAAAACAAAAAAAACTGACGCAACTGTAATTATTTTGTCAATTATCTCAGAAATGAATATTGCAATCTGCTTGTGTACTGCCGGAAAAAGCAATAATAAACATTATCTTCATATTGTAATATTATTTTATATTTGCAGCTACAAAAGAAAAGAAGAAAATGAAGAAGAAAACAATTGTCGCTCTGGCAATAATTTTTGGAGTACTTGTCCTTGATCAGGTAATAAAGATATGGGTAAAAACCCACATGCAGATGGGAGAAGAAATACATCTTATCAGCAATAAAATAATGTTTCATTTTACCGAAAATCCCGGGATGGCATTCGGTATGGAACTTGGCGGGACTTGGGGGAAACTTGTTTTGAGTCTTTTCAGAATATTGGCAATCAGCGGGTTGACTTATTATCTTGTAAGGATAATTAAAGCCGGCGAAAATACTTTTTATATAGCATGTATTGCACTTGTGATTGCAGGAGCTACAGGTAATCTTATCGATTCGGCATTTTACGGACTTATTTTTAACGAAAGCTATGGGCAAGTGGCAACAATGTTCCCTGCCGGCGGTGGTTATGAGTCATTTTTGTACGGCAATGTGGTTGACATGTTTTACTGTCCGGTTATTGATACTCATTATCCTGATTGGTTTCCTTTTGTAGGTGGAGACAGGCTTATGTTTTTCCGCCCGGTATTTAATGTTGCCGATTCTGCAATAACTGTTTCTGTTTTTCTTATGATTATATTTTATAAGAAGGTTTTCCGAAAAACTGTGAAAGTAGCGGAACCGGAAGAAATAAGCGCAGAAAACTAAAGATATTCAAACACTTTGGTAATCAGAACAGATCGTCGGATATAAGGCATATATTAAACAATCTTATATTTCATCCATTGAAAAATGCTGTTGTCCAACAGGTTAAACGGCCTTATTTTTTTCTGTTAATTAATAAACAAAAGAAAAAAATTAATTAGTTTTGCGACAATTTTAAAATTTAAAGCATTATGATACTATTATCCGCTTCTGCAGAAAACGTTAACATGCCGTTATGGGCAATTATTCCTTTCGTATTAATGCTGGCCATGATTGCTGTTGGTCCGCTTATGTTTCACCACTGGTGGGAAGAAAATAAAAACAAGCTGATTGTTTCATTGGCATTAGGTATTCCAACTGCGGCATATCTTATTTCCCAACATCTTTCTGAAAATCTGGCGCATCAGTTATTATTTGATTATGTTCCTTTCATTGTACTTTTAGGAGCTCTTTTTGTAATTACAGGAGGTATTCACCTTAAAGGAGACATACAGGCAAAACCATGGATAAACACATTGTTTTTAGGAATAGGAGCGGTGCTTGCGTCTGTAATGGGAACTACCGGTGCTGCAATGTTGCTGATCCGTCCGGTAATTAAAACCAACTCTGAAAGAAAGTTCAAAGTCCATACAATTTTGTTTTTTATCGGTATTGTTGCCAACTGCGGTGGTTTGTTAACTCCGCTGGGAGATCCGCCATTGTTTCTGCTTTACCTGAGAGGTGCAGAATTTACATGGTTTTTACACATGATTCCTGAATGGGCCTTTACAAATGTATTATTGCTGACAATTTATTTTATTGTGGACTCATACTATTATAAAAAAGAGCCTCTGGAAAATATTGCTTTTGATAAATCAAACATAGAACCGATAAAAATTCAGGGTAACCTTAACTTTTTATGGTTAGCAGGTGTTGTATTATCTGTAGCTTTCTTAAACGGTCAGTATATTGACATTATTCATGAAAATCACTATTTCGGATTTATTCGTGAAGGAGCAATTTTACTAATGGCAATACTTTCACTAATATTAACCAAAAAGACCTTGCGTGAGGCAAACAAATTCAGCTGGACTCCGATTATTGAAGTGGCATTTTTGTTCCTCGGTATTTTTATCACAATGGTACCTGCTTTGCTGTATCTTTCTGCAAATGCAGCATCATTCGGCATCACAGAACCAGCACAGTTTTATTACGCAACAGGGTCTTTAAGTTCATTCCTTGACAATGCTCCAACGGCAGTATCTTTCCATAATCTTGCTTTGGGTATGAATTTGACAGGTTCGGAACTTGTTGCCAAAATTCCTGAAGTATTTTTAACTGCAATTTGTCTTGGTGCTGTATTCTTTGGTTCAATGACTTATATTGGTAACGGGCCAAACTTTATGGTAAAAGCAATTGCTGAAGAAAACAAGATTAACATGCCTTCATTCTTTGGTTATATGATTAAATTCTCGTTGATAGTATTACTCCCGGTTTACATTCTGGTACAATTGATTTTTATCTAACAGAAAATAATAATCTGAAAATAAAAAAGCCTGACATTTTATGTCAGGCTTTTCTTATTATGTTTTTATCTATTATTTCAAGAAGATTTTGCCTGTTTACCGGTTTGGGAATGTAGTCGTTAAAGCCCTGATCGAAAAACATACTGGCTTCTTCGGTTTGTGCATAAGCTGTGCATGCAATTACCGGAATACCGGGGTTTGTTCTTTTAATTTCAATCAAAGCATCAGAGCCAGACAATCCGGGCATCTTGATATCCATAAGAACAATATCTATTTTATGCTCTCCGGATTGTATTATTTCTATAGCTTCCATTCCGGTTTTAGCATGAAAAACCTCTGCTCCGGCTTTGCTAAGAATTGTTTTCATTAATTGAAAGTTTATTTTTTCATCCTCTGCAACCAGTATATTATAACCTTTAAGGTCTATTTGTGTTTTTATCAAATTTGGTTGCGATTTTTCATTGCTTACCGAATTATCTATCGGAATTGTAAAATAGAACTCCGATCCTTTTGTTGGTTCTGAAATAAGATTGATTTTACCTCCCAGCAATTCTGTATATGCTTTGGCAATAGATAATCCCAGGCCAGTTCCACCGTATTCAAGATTTTCGTTGTCAACCTGACGGAAACGGTCAAAGATTAAAGTATGAAATTTATCATGAATACCTTTCCCCGTGTCGGAGACAAAGAATCTTAGGTTTTGTCCACTAATTGTGTATCCGAATTTTATATTACCTTTTGCTGTAAATTTAATAGCATTGCTTATCAGATTTGTTAGTATCTGATGAATTTTGGTTTTGTCTGATGTTATTAAGATATCTCCGTCAGAAGATTTTAGTGTTGACAAATTTAATCCTTTGTTAAGAGCCTGAGGTTTGAAAAACTTTTCCAGATCGTCAATCAAAATATTTACATTGAAATTTTCTTTTCTTATAGAAGTCTGTTTTGTTTCAATTTGTGAGATATCTATAAGATCGTTCACAATTTTCAGCAATTGATTACATGAAGAGTTTATTATTCCTGCATATTTAAGTCTTTCTTCTTCCGATATATCAGGTTGTGAAATAAGTTCGCTAAATCCTATAAGTCCATTCATAGGAGTTCTTATTTCGTGGCTCATATTTGCAAGGAATGCAGACTTTAGTTTGTCGCTTTCCTCGGCTTTTTCTTTTGCTTTAATGAGCTCAAATTCAATAATTTTTTGTTCTGTAATATCTCTTCCTACTCCAATAATTTCGACAATCTCGTTATTATTGCCCATAATTGCTTTATCACTCCAGGCCAGCCACCGCCACCCGTTTGCCGTCATCGCCCTTTGTTCTACATAGCAGGTATGCGGATAATATTTAAGAGTGCTCATAACTTTTGCTGTAGCTTGCTGGTCGTCTTCGTGTACCAGAGGCATAAAGTTCTGATTAAGTAATTCCTCTTCTGTTTTTCCGAATAACCTGCAATATGTCTGACTTACATACATAAATCTTCCATATTGATCTACCTTCACAACCAGATCATTTTGATTTTCGATAAGAAGACGATATTTTTTTTCACTCAGTTTAAGATCTATTTCTGTTTTTTTTCTTTCGGTTATATCGAATATTACCCCTTCAACATACTCCGGTTTATCTCTTTTTATAACCTTACCCTTTTCCCATACATGTTTTATCTTTCCATTACTTGTTATTATCCTGTATTCCAGAACGAATGACTTATTTTTCGGAATGCTTTTGTTTATTTCTCCCCAAACTTTTTGTCTGTCTTCCGGGTGAATTATATCCGAATATTTCATAGATTTATTTTCTATGAACTCCCCGGGTTCATAACCTGTAAGCGCTTTAAATCCTTTGGATAAAAACAACATTGTCCAGTTTTCATCTGTTTTGCAGCGGTACGCCACTCCCGGAATATTGTCCATCAGTAAGCCAAGTTTGTGTTCGCTCTCGGTAAGGTTTTTTTCCGTTTCTTTTAGTTTGGTAATATCTGTTGCAATATGAATAACTTTTACAAGTTTTCTGTCCAGGTCAAAAACCGGAGTGCATGAAACCAGAAAACTTCCGTCGCAGGCTTCAATTTCCATCTCTGAAGATTCGAAATGTCCTGAAACAATCATTTTTTTCATAGGACAGTTAACAGGAGTTTCGTCTGATGTTATGCCGTGAAAAATTTCGTGACATTTTTTCCCAATCATCTCTTCCCTTGTTTTTCCAAATAATCTTTCAAGGGCAGCATTTACCTCAATGATTTCTCCCTGCGGATTTAATATAACTGTGGGATGTCCAACCGCATTAAAAATTGTCTGCCAGTCTGACTTTGCCTGTTCAAGTTCTATCTCTGCAATTTTCTGTGCCGTAATATCTCTGTGATGTTCTATTATTTTAACGATCTTTCCCGAACTGTCTTTAACAGGGTATGCTCTTACATCCAGCCATTTACTTTTGCTCTCATTGTATTTTACAGTTTGAACAGGCGCTCCGGTATCTATGCATTTCTTTGTAGGACAATTTTCAAAATCACGGTAGAATCCTTTTAATTCGTGACAATACCTGCCAATTACCTCGGTATTGGTTTTACCCAAAAAATCTAACCCGGATTTATTGTAGTAAAGAACTTTATTGTCAGAGTCGTGAATGGAGATAATATCAGGAATAATGTCAAACATTTGTTTAAAAAAACCGTCTTTGAAGTCTGATGTGGTATCATCTGCATTTTTTCGGTCAACGACAAACAAAGTATTGCCGTTTGAATTTTTATATGAATTAAGGGATGTCTGCAGCAAATCTCCGTTCTTTTTTTGTATAGCTGTGTTGCCGTTCGTTTCCGGGATAGAGAAAATTTTATTCAGAGAGTTTCCTGTAAGTTCACCAACAGTATAACCACAGAGTTTTGCGAAATAATTATTAACAAATAATATTACAGATTCTTTGTCGGTTAAGACCAGCCCGGTACCGGCATTTTCAATAATTTCCGCAAATAATTTACTGCTATTTATGCTGTTTTCCACGGTATTTGTTTAATCTATGAATAGATTATACGGAATAACTTTTTTTTAGTTTCAGGGCAAATATCCAAGGGTTTTATGCCAAAATTTAACAGTGCAGGAATGCAGGAATTTTATTTTTTCCCTTTGCCTTTCTTCAGGCTCTTTCCGTCAATTTTAACCAATTCGTCGTTTCTGTATGTAAATGTCATATAAAGAGACCCGTCTTCATTGTATTTTTTCCAGTCTTTGTGTTTTTTGCCAATGCGGTAATCTCCTATAAGTTCTACATTCCCGTTAGGATAAAACCATTTATGCGTTCCTTCTTCATCTCCGTTTTTGTACGCTCCTGTAAAACGAAGCCGGTTTGTATCATTATAATAGTGTTTCCATACCCCTGTTTTTTCGTCAAGTTCATAAGAACCTTTTTCTGTAATATCACCAACCTGATATATCCATTCTCCTACTCTGGCATCGTCAAAATATTCTCCCTTCAATATTACATTTTCCAAAGAATCATATTCAACATAGGGTCCTTCCCGTTTTCCGTCGAGATAGACTTCTTCCCGTTTTTTCAGACCATTAGGGAAAAGCCACAACCATTCTCTGTCAGGTTTTCCCGAATTGTAATATCCTTCCAGTTCTGTTTTGCCATCAGGATAATAAAAAATCCACTTTCCGTCTTTTAACCCGTTAACATAACTACCCTCGCCGAAATAATAGTTAAAATACTGATCGTAAAGTTTCCAGAAACCGGTTCTTTGTCCTTTTTCATCAAACAGACCTTCTCCCAGCAGTTCTCCTTCCCCGGTATATTCTTTTGCCGTTATCAGCTTTCCGTCCTGATTATATTCTTTGTGTATTCCGACCGGAATATTATCAATAAACGCTCCTTCGTACTGAAGTTTTCCATCCGGGAAATAAGATTTTTTAATCTCTGCTTTAAGTTTTATTTCGTCTTCTTCTCGCGGGATATAAACGTCTCCGTTTACATATCTTTTTTCGCTGAGAATTTTACCGTTAATATCGTATTCTCTGTATATACCATGCAACTTGCCGTTAAAATAATTATATTCAGTTTTTTTATTCCCGTTCGGATAAAAATCTACCCATCTACCCTGTTTTATTCCGTTTTCATCTTTACGGTTTATTCTGATTGTCTCAACAAGATAACCGTTGTAATAACTGAATAATGTTATGGTTGTGCCGTCTTTATCAAATTCTCTGCCTTCGCCGCTACGTTTGTCAAATTTGTACAAGTAAGAAAATCTCTTATAGCCCGAAGTGTCATAATAGAACGAAAGTCCCTCCCGAGATCCGTTTACAAAAAGCTCTTTTGAGTATTGGTAATATACTTTTGACGAGTCTTCGGTGTAATAAAAATCTCTTGTAATTGTATAACCGTTTTTTTTATCCTGTCTGTAATTTATTTCGTTTATCAACTGACCATCCGGATTGTAAAATTTCCAGATACTGTCCAGTTCAAAATACAAGCGGTTTCCTTCAGATTTTAATGTCCCGTCTTCATAATAATTTTTCCAGTACCCGTCAGGTTTACCGTCTTTCATATTGCCTTCTGCCGATACGTTTCCGTTCGGATAATAAAAACGGTTAAATCCGTTGGGGTCTATATCCTGAGCCTCAAGTGCCGATATGCACAAGAAAAATAATACTATGGAAAGCCAGTGTTTCATCGGTTGTAAAATTACTAAAAATAAGTATTGAGAAATAAAAAAGGTGGAATAATATAGTTTTGCAACAGATAAAGTATTTTGGAAATGGAAAATATCCGAAACCGCAAACCAAATCATCCGGACTTTCCCAAATAAAAAACTTCGTATTAATTATAAATATTTTAGCCCCCTTATTTAAACATATTCTAAATAAACCTGTTAATTAAGCAGAACTTTAAATTAAATAAACAATGAAAAAAAATATCGTTAATAATGCCTTTTTAATTTTATTTGCTATGCCGGCAGGAGCAGTAGCACAGGAATACAAATTACCGGAGCTGAATTACGCTTATGCAGATCTGGAGCCTTATATTGATGCAATGACAATGGAAATTCATTACACAAAACATCATCAGGCTTATGTAAACAATCTTAATAAAGCTATTGAAAACACAGATGCAGCCAAACTTAGTCTCGAAGATCTGATGTTAAATGTTAGCAAGTTCAGTCCCGCTGTGAGAAATAATGGCGGAGGTCATTATAACCACAGCCTTTTCTGGAATATTCTTTCTCCGAAACCTCAGCTTTTACCGAGCGGAAAACTTGCAGAAATGATAAACGAAACTTTCGGAAGTGTTGAAGAATTAAAAAAACAGTTGAATCAGGCCGGAGCAACAAGATTTGGTTCAGGTTGGGCATGGCTGGTTTTAACAAAAGACAATAAGCTGGTGGTAAGCTCTACTCCTAATCAGGATAATCCATTAATGGATGTGGCTGAAGTTCGCGGAATTCCGATTTTAGGAATTGATGTATGGGAACATGCTTACTATCTGAAATATCAGAATAAACGTCCTGATTACCTTGAAGCATTCTGGCATGTACTTGACTGGAAAAAGGTAGAGGAAAATTTTAACTCGGCAATTAATAGTGAGTTGATGAAGAAATTATAATAAATGTGGTTTTTTGTGGTTTTGAAACCGGCCGGAGATTTTTCGACCGGTTTTTCTGTTTTATAATCAGAATTCCGTAATATTTCAGATATTAATTTAAAATTTTCATTAAAGTTTTTTGTGAGTATAAACATTTAACACTGTCATATTCTTTATCTTTACGCTTCAAAACCATGCTTATGAATGCTGTAAAATTTCAGTTACTTATTTTGACAATTTTTTTATTTACAACAAATCTGAACTCGCAGTTCGTAATAAAAAACAAACAGGTAGATTCAAACATGGCAAAAGTGGATGAATTATTTTATTCTTTTCCTGATTCAGCAATAAATATTGCAACACAGACATTAAAATTGGCAAAAAGTTACAGCGACAAAAAGAAAATAGCTGAAATTTCAATAACACTCGGAATATTATACGTAGAAAAAGACTCTTTTCAGGAAGCTGCAAAGTATTATAATCAGGCACTGGAGATTTCTGTAGCAGAATCAGATACAATATTGATGGCCAGAGCATCGGGAAATCTTGGAAATCTCTACATGTTTATCGGAGATTATGCTACTGCAATAGAATGTTTTTCAAAAGCCTCTGAAATGTTTGAAGCGTTAAAAAATGAACCCGGAATTGCCATTTCATGCGGAGCCATCGGGAATTTATATTTTGTGCAGGAAGACTATAAAAAAGCAGAATGGTATTTTAAAAAAGCTCTTGAAAAGTATGAGATTCTTAATGATACTGCCGGAATAGCTACAACTTATCTTGATCTTGGATCAATTTGCAAAATGAAACAAGATTATTCAAATGCGTTGCAGTACTTTAAAGATGCGGAAGATCTTTTTATAGAATTGGATTACCCCAGATATATAGGCCAGAGCTATGCAAACACGGGAAACGTGTTTACCGAAAAAGGAGAATTTAAAAATGCATACGAATATTTAAATGTGGCTATGAGTTTCTTTGTTGAGGCGAAAAATGAAGAAGACATAGCGAGATGTAATCTTGATCTTGCAGAAGTTTATCTGAAACAGAAAAGAAACAGCGAAGCCGGAAATTGCATAAATCAGGCTGAAGAGATAGCTCTGGAAAATAATTTTATCTGGACGTTATTAAAAGTGTATGAAAAAAAATACAAATATCTGAAAGCTTCAGGAAACATTTCTGACGCACTTGAATATCACGAAAAATTATATGAGTTATCTGATTCTTTGGTTAAAGCCGAAAAGGAAACCCGTGTGGCTGAGCTTTCTGCCAGATATGATCTTAACCGGAAAGAAAACGATATTTTAGCCCTTAACCAGAGCAACCGCATTAAGCAATTGTCTCTTGAAAAAAAGAACAATCTTATTATTCTGCTTTCCGGGGTATATTTTCTGTCATCGTTATTTTTGGTTTTATTAATATTATTTTTACGACAAAGGACAAAAACAAAACAGAAAATAATTAAACAGGAAATGCAGGCAAATGCACTTAAAGCTATAATTGAAGCCGAAGATAAAGAAAGAGCCCGGTTTGCTTCCGATTTGCATGATGGCTTAGGTCCGCTGTTGTCAACCGCCAAATTATTTGCAGAACAAATAACGCGAAATTCCGGAATTGATGGAGACACAAAAGAACTTGCATCTTCGGTAGTTTCAATAATTAATGAATCTATAGATTCTGCCAGACAAATATCCCACAATATGTCACCTGACGTTCTTAAACAACAGGGATTGAAGGCAGGTGTTAACAAATTACTTGAAATTGTAAAAAATGCCGGTAAAATAAATGTGGTAAGTGATATCCGGGATGTTGAAACAGATGAAATAACAGCAAGATATATTTACAGGATTATTCAGGAATTGTTGAATAACACCGTTAAATATGCTATGGCGTCAGAAATTCAGCTAAACATTGGTAAAAACAATGACGGAATAAAAATACATTATTCCGACAACGGTAAGGGTTTTGATATGAATAAATCTGCAGAGAACATAAAACCATCAAGTGGAATGGAGAATATAAAAAACAGGGTAAAAGAATCGGGCGGAGAGGTCACAATAATTTCATCTCCGGGTAATGGATTTGTAGCAGATATTCTGTTTAAAAAATGAGTTTACTACTTTTACACATATTAAACCAAAAATGGAAAAAATAAGCATTCTTGTAACTGATGATCACGAAATATTCAGAAAAGGCCTTGTATTAATTATTTCAAAACTTGCAATAAGCGGTAGTATTTTTCAGGCAGAATCCGGGCGTGAAGCCATATCTGTTTATTCGGAAAAGAAACCGGACATTGTATTAATGGATATTCAAATGCCGGAGCCTGACGGGATAGAAACAACAAAAAGAATTCTGGAACAATGGCCTGAAGCATGTATAATCGCAATTTCGATGTTCGGAGAGGAAAAGTATCTTCATGAAATTATTTCGGCAGGAGCAAGAGGTTTTATTTTAAAAAAATGCAGCATTGACGAACTGGAAATTGCGATTAAATCTGTTGCGGCAGGGAACAGTTATTTTTCACCGGAATTACTTAAATATTTTACGCAAAGCTATGTTCATAACAGAGACAGCAATAACCACGCAATTTTAAGCCCCCGTGAGACAGAAGTTCTGATGCTGGTTGCCGAAGGGTTGAGCAATCAGGAGATTGCCGGTAAATTATTTATCAGCAAAAGAACTGTTGATTGCCATAAAAATGCAATGATTGAAAAAACAGGATCAAAAAACATAGTTGAATTGTTGAAATATGCTTTTCAGAACAAACTGATTAATTGGTAGTCCCGGGATAATACCATTTATTAAGAATAAAATCAAATATTATGTTTCGTCTAATGTGTCGTAACAGATTACATATAAGAATCAGGGGGAATTTTAATTTTATATGGCGGATACTTAGCATATAACTTAGCCTCGCAAAAACAAAAAAAGCATAACATCAGGACAGAATAGGTATTTTACCTAATATATTCCGGTTTTTTACCTAAAAAATCACACCTCTCTTAACGGTATTTTTGTAATGTGAATACAAAGTTTAATTACAAAGAGATGCTATTATGAAAAAATATTTTTTCACTCTGTTGACTGTTTTTTTATCAGTTAGTTATATTTATGCTGTGCCACTCGCAGGAATATATACAGTAGGAACAGGAGGAGATTACACAAGTCTGGCAGAAGTCAGAACAGCACTAACTGACGGGATTTCTGCTCCGGTAGAATTCAGAATTTTACCCGGAACATATACCGAACAGGTCGAATTCAATTTTAACGTGTCCGGATCTTCCGAAGAAAACACGATTACATTTACCTCATCAACAGGAAACCGCGATGATGTAATTATTCAGTTTGAGCCGACGATAAATGCCAATTACAGTTACGTCTTTTCGTTTATGTCAACTTCTCATTTTATTGTCAGAGAGTTAACACTTTACAATTATTCATCTGTTTACGGTATTGTAGTAAAACTGACTAATTGTAGCGATATTATTATTGACAACTGCATGTTAAAAGGCCTTGCAGGAGTGAGCAATCTTAACTCAAAAATTATTTATGCACATGCTTATCAAAATGAATCAGGAATAACGATTTCAAATAATGAAATTGCAGATGGAAATTTCGGCATAGAATGGACTAAAGATAATGCTGTAATTGATTCGGATAATGTAATTATTAACAATATCTTCAGCAATATTACGAGAGGTCTGATTAATATTGAGCAACAGAATAATATGCAGATTCTTAAAAATTACTTCTATGACACAATAACACTACAAAGTAACTTTTATGGATTCCGGATATTAAATTGTACCAATACTAAAGTTAAGGGCAATACTCTGTATTTTAATCTCAATACAAGCACAGAACGTACCGCTTACGGAATTTATCTCGATGAAAATGTTTGTGCAGAAGGGACAGAAAATATTATTTCAAACAATTTTATTTCTATAAAATCAAACAATACTCTTGACAATATTTTTGCACTTTTTGTAAACAATTATAACAATCTTAATATGTATTTCAACACAACCTCAATAATAAACGGAGGTAGTTCATCATCATCATCTTATTTTAGTAACGATGCTGGTATAGGGGAGTCCCGGGTGTTGGATTTCAGGGATAATAACATTGTGGCAAATTCAAACGGATGTATTCTGACACTAAGTTCCGAAATTGTTGCGGGAAGTTATTTCGGCAATTCTGATTATAATAATTTCTTCCAGCAAAGTAATACCGGGCCGGGATTTTCTTATAATGCATATTTGACAAACGATTTAGAGGAGTTTGTATTTCTAAATTCCTCAGATACACATTCTATATGTGAAGCCCCTTATTTTGTCGGAGATTTTGACTTACATCTTACGGGAATGTGGAAAACTCTTACAGGCAAAGGAATTGCCATTGATGAATACACAACCGATATCGATGGTCAGCTTCGTAATTCATCATCTGTTGAAATAGGTGCAGATGAATTACCTGATGTTGATATCGAAATTGTTGAAATACTTAATCCATATCCTACCTGTACAGACATAACCTATAATCCGGAATACAGAATAAGAAACAATGGACCTGATGACGTTTTTGCAGGACAAATATTTTTAGGACAAGTATATATTGCCGGCACATTAATCGAGAATCAGTATTTTTCGCTTACTGAAGAATTATCATCCGGAGAAGAACAAACATTCACATTTTTTGAAGAATACAATCTCTCAATTCCCGGTAATTATTCTTATACATTTATTGCTGAAAATATATTTGATGATAATCGTGTTGATACTGTCGTTGAAATGATACCATATTATTTTAAACCAGCAATATCTTTTCAGACTCCTCCTGAATCTGTATGTCGCGGAAGTGAAGCCGGGTTATTAATGAATTTCACCGGAACAGCTCCGTTTGATGTCTTTTATGAATACGGTATAAATCAAAACAGTATAACCGGCTACAACGATTATGAATTGCTTGAAAACATACAGATTTCCGAAGAAACCGAAATCAGTTTTAATATAATTGATGCAAACGGTTGTTTATCAGACACTTTTCCGTTATCAATTTCTGTAATTGAATTGCCGGTTGTAATTTATACCGGAGAAACCAGTGCTTGTCAGGGAAGTGAACTTGAACTTTCATTAGAACTTACCAGCGGAGTTATGCCTTGGTCATTTACTGCAAATAACGAAACAGAAGAATTTACAGTTTCTGGCATTAACACTAATGAATGGATAAATGATACTGTTTTTGAAAATCCGTTTTACTTTACAATTCTTTCATATACCGATGCTAACGGGTGTGCCGGAGAAACAAATATTTACACTGAACTAACATTGCTGCAATTACCGGAATCTTTACTTCCCGAAGACACAACAATCTGTAATGACGATGTCATAGAATTGCATGCCGGTAACGGATTTATATCATATTTATGGCAGGACGGAGAAGGATTTGAATCGACAGATGAATATATTCAGGTATATGCTCCAATCTTAGAAACAGGCACACACACGTATTATTGCACTCTTTCAAATGAGAACTGTATTAATACAGATTCAATATCTGTTACAATTGAAGTTTGTGAAAGTATAGATCAGGTAAATGAAATTACTCCGCAAATATGGCCAATTCCGTCATCTGAGTATATAATAATAAATTCTCCGGTTACTACTTCCGGAGTGATTTTTTCCGAAAGCGGAAAAATCGTAAAACAAATAGTTCTTGTTCAAGGAGATAATAAAGTCGATATTCCAGATGTAAATCCCGGCATATATTTAATAAAGATCTGCGGATTAAATTCCGGACAAAGTTTAAAGTTTATTAAAGAATAATAATTACAAAAATGAAAAAGTTATACATTGTTTTTTTAATCATTGGTCTTGGTATTCTTGTATATTTATACGGATTCAATTTTGACCATATGTCAGAAACAGAGTTGGTTAATTCAGTCTTGTATTGGTATATTCCGTTTGTATTCGGGCTTTACGGGCTGGCTGCAACCAGAGTAAAAAAATCTGCGGGAGATTCCGAAAATTCAGCTATTAGACATATGTTCTCAGGTAATGATTCCGGCTTACTTATTCTTGGGATTTCGCTTATTGTATTAAGCGGGTTTATCGGATTTTTTCTTTTTGCTGTCCCGCTTACATCATTCAAACTTACAAAAAAGCGTTATGATTTATTGGTTGCAGCAACGGGTTCTGTATTATGGTTAATACTTCTTTTTATTTTCTTTCAGGTAATATGGCCATCTCTCTGAAATTACAGAAAAATTCTTTTACAATATCTCCTGTCAGCCTAAAACTGTATTCGCACCGGGACATAAATGTGTTCCGGTTTTTTTATTCAATAAGTGCCGGGGAAATTTGATTGACATCTTATTAGTTTTTAATTCAATTCCTTATTATCTTCGCAGCATAAAATATGTGTGACGATTTTACCATAATATCAGGACCATGCAGTGCCGAATCGGAAGAGCAGTTAATAAAGACGGCTTCCGAATTAAAGACATTGGTTAACCCGTCTTATTTCAGGGCAGGAGTATGGAAACCTCGTACCCGTCCCGGAAGTTTTGAGGGCGTCGGGTCAAAAGGTCTTGTCTGGTTAAAACGTATTCAGAAAGAATTTGACATGCCGGTGATAACCGAGGCCGGTTGTGCTTCGCATGTCGAGAAAATTTTAAAGCACGACATCCGTTCTTTCTGGATTGGAGCGAGGACTGTAGCAAACCCGTTTTCGGTTCAGGAAATTGTAAATGCCAGTGATGAAAAGGACATAACTGTTTTTGTGAAAAATCCCGTTCATCCCGATATTGAACTTTGGACAGGTGCTATAGAAAGATTTATGGCTGCCGGAATAAAAAATGTTTATGCCATACACCGTGGATTCTATCCTTACGAAAAAACACATTTACGAAATATTCCCCGTTGGGAAATTCCTATAGAACTTGCACGCCGGTTTCCGGGAATTAAAATTATCTGCGACCCCAGTCATATTGCAGGCAAAGTAGAATTTTTACAGGAAATTTCACAGAGATCGATCGATCTTAACATGTGCGGAATAATGATTGAATCACATTTTAATCCTGTTCAGGCTTTAAGTGACAAAGATCAGCAGATAACCCCGGCAGCACTTAAGGAAATGCTGGCAAAGCTGAGCTTCCGCTCTGTAAAAGTCGATAGTAATGATTATCGGAGCAAACTTTCGGACATACGTGAAAAGATAGATGTTATTGATTATCAGCTTATTGATATGCTGGAACACAGATTCAGACTGGTTGATGAAATCGGGAATCTCAAAAAATCACATAATGTCACAATACTGCAGCTTGAGAGATGGAAAAGCATAGTTGAATCGCGCTTAAATTATGCAAACCCGGATAATATTTCACGTGAGTTTTTGCTTCGTATTCTGCAGATGATTCATAAAGAATCTATTCAGAGGCAAAATGATTTGTTTGAAAAGGATTAAATTTAAAACCAAATAGTTTTCGTTATAATGCTTTTGAAATTTATAAAATTCGGTACAATTGGTTTTACCGGGATGCTAATTGATTTTTCAATTACTTATCTGCTTAAGGAAAAACTAAAATTAAACAAATACTTTGCAAATTCTGCCGGATTTATTATTGCTGCCAGCTCAAACTATTTTCTGAACAGAATCTGGACATTCCACAGCCACAATAGCCATGTATTCCTTGAATATTCTGGTTTTCTTATTATTTCGGTCATCGGACTGCTTATCAACAACGGTTTTTTATATCTGATTGAAAAGAACTTTAGCCTGAGCAAATCGGCGAAGAAACATTTTAAACTTACAATTAACGGAAAGTATGATTTTTACTTTGCAAAATTATGTGCAATAGTGATTACAACGATATGGAACTTTTTCGCAAATTATTTTATTACTTTTAATTTATGATAAAGAAGCAATATCCGGCATATTTTTTTGTAGCGGCCATATTTCTGATTATTATCAGCCCGAATCTGTTTTCAAACGGCATGTTTATGGACGGGCTTATATATTCCGTAATCTCAAAAAATCTTGCTAACGGATCGGGTAACTTCTGGGACTTACATTTTACGGAAACTATTTTTCCTCATTTTCACGAACATCCACCTCTGGCATTAGGCCTCGAAGCTGTTTTTTTCAAAATACTGGGAGACGGCATCCTTACCGAACGTTTGTATTCTCTGTTAACTTTTATAATCACAGGAATTGTAATTATAAAAATCATGGAATCTGTTACCGAAAATACCGGAAAATCAACCGGTTGGCTGGCTCTGTTTTTTTGGATCAGCATTCCTACAGTTGTCTGGGCAGCGTCAAACAACATGCTTGAAAACACTATGATGATTTTCACTTCGCTATCTGTTTTATTTGCAATTAAAAGTCTCTACAGACATAAAGCAGGAAATTTGCTTTTATCAGGATTTATGTTGTTTTTGGGATTTATGTGTAAAGGATTTACATCATTATTTCCGCTTTCGTTCTTTTTCTGGCTGTTTGTGTTTGACAAGAATTTCAAATTCAAACAATTTTTTTACAGAACAGCAATTCTTATGCTGACTATAATTTTGTCGTTTGGTCTTATGTTTCTTATATTTCCCGAAAGCTATGACAGCATGCTTGCATATTTTAACAAACAGGTTGTAGGCGGTATTGTTAAAGGAAATACTGTTGACAGCCGTTTTTATATTGTTAAACAACTTTTGATGGACATTGCACCAATGATGATTATTGCTCTCATTATTTATCTGTTAAGCCGTAAAATACAAAAGCCAAAACCTGAAATGCTGTGGGTATGGGTATTTATTGCTTTAGGAGTTTCCGGTGTTTTACCCATAATGATAAGCATGAAGCAACGGGGATTTTATATTCTTGCTGCTTTACCGTTTTTTGCTATTGCCGTTTCTGTTTTTGCTTTTCCTGCTGTAAGCCCGCTTGCAGACAGAATAAAACATGAGTATGTTTATAAAATATTTAAATATTTGTCAATTATTTTACTGATTACAGGAATCGGATTGAACATTTATCAGATAGGTAGAACAGGCAGGGATAAAGAAAAAATTGACAATATATATCGTATTGCAGAAGTTGTTCCGCATAATTCTGTCATTTCTGTGCATAAATCCTTTGGCAGCGACTGGGCAATGCACGGGTATTTCAGCCGGTTTGCAGAAATTAGTCTTGACCGTAGCCCTGATTATAAATGTAATTACCTTATTGTTCCCAAAGGTTTTTACTCCGAAGAACTAAATCCTTTTGAAAAACAGCATATTGATTTAAGTCTCTACGATCTGTATATGAGGAAATTATGATAAAGTTTCTTTGTTTTTAGCAAAATTTAGCAATATTTGATTTTCTTTTATTTATTTTTATGCAGAAAATAAAATTATAATTATGAGACTATTACTTATCAGCAATTCGACAAATGCAGGTGAAGCTTACCTTGATTATCCAAAGTTTAACATTCGTGATTTTTTAGGCGAAAAACCTGTCAAATGCCTTTTTATTCCTTATGCAGGAGTAACTGTAAACTGGGATGACTATGAAGCAAAAGTAAAATCAAGGTTTAATGAAGTTGGTCATGATATAATTTCAATCCACCATTTTGCAGATCCTGTAAAGGCTGTTGAAGAAGCAGTTGCGATTGTTGTTGGCGGAGGTTCTACCTGGAATCTTTTATATCAGGTACATCTTAACAAACTTACAGATGTAATTGTAAAAAAAGTAAAAGCCGGAATGCCATATATCGGTTGGAGTGCAGGTTCAAATCTTGCGTGTCCTACAATAAAAACGACCAACGATATGCCTATTATTGACCCTATGGGATTCGAAGCATTAAATCTGATACCATTTCAGATAAATCCGCACTATCTCGACAAGAATCCTGATGGTCATGGTGGTGAAACACGCGAAGACAGAATAAACGAATTTATGGTTCTTAACCATGATATATATATTGCAGGTTTACGTGAGGGCACAATGTTCGTTGTTGAAGGAGAAAAAATGACAATGATTGGAAAACGTAACCTCAGATTATTCAAATACGGAACCGAACCTCAGGAAATAGAAGCCGATGCTGACTTTAGTTTCTTGCTGAAGAAGTAAAAAGATTGCCACGGAAGAACAAATACGTAAACCCTTTATAAAATCATATAATATGGTTTAACAGAGATGGAATTTAATTCCATCTCTGTATCACCTGACATAAAAACCTTTTCACATCACACTACCTCTCACTTTGTGACAGAAATGATTTTTTTGTCATTTTTAAAATTACCCAAGCCCGAGGTTATTATTAAAAACTTCGTCTCCGCTTGTGTAAAACACACCACCAGGCCCACATATCTCCGTTTACTTCTTGTTATTGCATAAATTTACCATCCTGTACCGGATAAAAATTTATTGTTAAAGTGCCGTTTGTATCAATTGTTTTAAATGCAGAATTGTAGTTAAAAACAGTTTAAACGTAATACAGATAAATCTGTGCATTTCTGTAAACTGTTTCAATCCGGAAATGACTCCGGTACTACTAATTCCGTCTTTAATTTTATTGCGTATTAAAAACGTCAAACTTATAACCGTTTTTTATAAGCTACATTTTATTATCTCAACCTCTTTGTTTTTTCTGGCTTCATCATTTTTTTTATTTATCCGGTCTTACCAAGTCATTTTTTTGCAATTATTTTTTGTTTTCGTCAACAGTTTAATTAACTTGTTTAGCAAATATAGGATTAGTTTTAATATTAACACTACAATTTAGATAAAATAAATACAAATTTTATTGTATTTAGAATATTTCTAAATCGTCAAACAGGGAAAATTAGCAATGATAGCAAGTAAAATATCGCAAATTCGTAAAATAAGAAAAATTACAGAAAAAGAGCTATCTGCAGAAATCGGTATGAGCATGACCGGATTCAGACAAGCAATGGCTAATGACGATTTTAAAGTCAGTACACTCATAAATATTGCGAAAGTTTTAAATGTAGATATTGCCTATCTGGTAAAGCCAGAAACTCAGGCTAACTATCCGGATAATAAATTAGTAAATGAAAAAACCGTGCCTTACGGGTCTTGCGATGGTTGTAATCAGAGAGAAGAACTTTTAAGACAAAAAGACGAAATTATTTCGGATTTGAAATACATGATTGAGAGTCTGAAATTAAGTCTGGAACAAAAAGATAAAATTATTGAATCTATCCTGAAATAATAATAACAGCCTTTAATTCAGATTTTAACCAATTCTCCTGAAATTCCAGTGTTATTGTAACTCAGTATTTTTACTATTTTTGTAAAAAATATTATATGGAACAATCAAAACGACAAACTCAGGTAGGTGGATTAATACAGCAGGAACTTGCCAAAATAATTCAGCAGAAATTTAACGGACTTGTTCCCGGCAGATTGCTTACAGTAACTGTTGTAAGGATGAGCTCTGATCTTGGGCTTGCCAAATGCTACCTTAGTATTTTTCCGTCAACAGACGGAGAAAAAATTATAAAAGAAATAAACAAGAATGTTTCAAAGATAAGATTTGAACTGGGGAATTCCGTTAAAAATGATGTTAGAAGAGTTCCTGAACTTGTGTTTTATCTGGACGATAGTCTTGATTACATGGAAAAAATAGATAATGCTTTAAAATCATAATCTTTGAATTTTCCTTTTTACATAGCACGCCGTTATCTCATTTCGAAAAAATCGAGAAATGCAATTAACATTATTTCATTTGTATCGGTTATGGGTGTTGCTACAGGAACAGCGGCACTTATAATAATTCTTTCTGTTTTTAACGGATTTGATGACTTGCTGCAAAAGCTTTACAATTCATTTGACCCGGATATTAAAATTATTTCATCTTCGGGGAAAACATTTGATCCTGACAGTGAATTTGTAAAAAATCTAAAATCATGTGATTTTATTGATGAATATTCGTTCTGTCTGGAAGAAAACGCTATGCTGCAATCTGGCGGGAAACAAATTATTGCTACTATAAAAGGCGTTGATGATAAATATCAGAAAGTCACGGGACTTGACACCATGATAGTAAAAGGAGATTATCTTTTAAAAAACTACGAAGCTCCATGTGGCATTGCCGGACAAGGAATTGCTTACAATCTCGAACTAACTGTTGATTATACATATCCTGTCAGTGTTTTTATTCCGGGAAGAACCAAAGATTTTAACGGGAACTTTTCTGATGCTACCGACAATATTAATCAATGCCTGGTTTACACTTCAGGAATTTTCTCTATTCAGCAGGAGTACGATACAAAATATTTTATAATGCCGCTCGACGAAGTTCGCAAGTTGCTCGAATATGAAACAGAGATAAGTTCTGCTGAAATTAAACTCAAAAAAAATACAGACGTAGAAAAATCAGTAAGTTCGCTGGAAAATATTCTGGGAAAATCATTTGAAGTTCAGGACAGAAATAAGCAACACGAATATGCCTATAAAATTATGCAATCCGAAAAATGGGCAATTTTTATGATTCTGGTTTTTATTCTTTTAATAGCTTCGTTTAATGTCATCGGCTCTTTGACAATGCTTATAATTGAAAAGAAAAACGATATCAGAATTTTAAAAAGTCTGGGGGCAAATAATAAAGCTATCCGGAATATTTTCTTTCTCGAAGGATTGTTTATTTCGGCTTCCGGGGCAGTTACAGGGCTTATTATTGGCACAGCAGTTTGTTGGGCACAAATTAAGTTCGGATTGGTTAAACTGGGAACAGGAGGCTCATTTATTATTGAGAATTATCCTGTTTTAATGAAATCTGCAGATTTTGTTTATGTTTTTATTACGGTAATGATAATTGGCACTTTTGCTGCCTGGTACCCGGTAAGATATATTACGAAAAAATTTGCGAATATTGAGTATTAGTAATCGAAAACGGAAACTCCCGTTTTCCGGCTATTTCCTGATAAACAGCATCTGATTCTGTTCTCCGCTTCTCCAGTGATAACCCAAAGAAAAAGGTAATTCTTTAACATTTTCACCACCTTCATCATAAACTTTCTTAAGGTCATTCTGCATAAGATAAGGACTGGTAAAATCTGAAATAGGCTTTACATAAACGCCGTACAGGTAAGTTTCCCACTTTTCGGGATCATAATACTTATACGGAATTCCCGTATCGTCCTGTAATACGGCTTTACTGCCGGCAAGAATAATATTTCGTATTGTTGTAAAAGTTCCGTAATGCAAAAGATATGAAGCCGATTTAACATATGTGTTTACGTCTCCCAGATTGCTGAGATATTTATTAAACCCAGGTGTTGGCTTAAACCCTTCATCGGAAATATCGCACCTGAAATATCGGAGTGTTTTAACCTGTTCGGAATCTTTTGAACTAAAACTTATTGTTACGCATTCGGTTGCAGAAAAACGTCCGGTAATACTTGTAAGCGGCTTAAAGCTTCCGTCAGAAGAAATATATTCATATTTTACATCAATAACGGAATGTCCGGTTTGAGCCATAAAAAATACAATCAGCGGAAGAACTCCTTTTACTCTGGCATTGTAAAGATCGGTATTCATACGGCCTGTTATAAAATAACTTCTCTGGTAAATATCCCGTATTGAGTAATAAAATTTGTCCAGATAATCGGAGAGGTCTGTTTGTTTCATTACCGACAAGTCTGGTATTTCTCCCAGTTGTTCCTGCGCAAGAAACAGATAATCTGCAGCATTAGGAAATAATGTATATGCATGTAAAAAATCCGGCCCCGAAAAAGGATAAAATAATAATAAAGTGTCGTTAATTTTAGGATTAACTTCGTCGTCGCGCCATGCTGCCATTGGTTTAAGTCTTGTACTGTCCATAAGAGGCCAGTCAACATTTATTTTTTCCTGATAATTTTTCCAGAAAGTTAAATCAATTGTTGTATCTGTTACTGAAGCAGGAAACTGCTGACCGGTAACAAAAAGTGCAAATTCTTCAAATTTGTTAATTTGAGTGCTGTCTGACTGAGCAAAAACGGAAATACTGTAACATGATGTTACAATTACGAAAAGCAATGAAAAAAATCCGGTTCTCATTTTATTGTGTGTTTGTTAATACAAATATAGTTTTTTTGTTAACACTAAATATCCCTCCTGCGGGGTTTTATTCTGCAGTAATCTTACCCAAAGCATAAAAATATGCACCCATGCTTATCATCCCGCTGGTATTAAATTCCGAAAACATATAAGCACATCTTGGTTCACTGTCGTAAATAATCCTTTTCTCCGAAAACGGTATTTTAATTGTTTTCCCGTGATCTTTCAAAAAGTCTGCCATCTGGTCTTTGTTATTCAGACAAAAAACACGCTGCGAAAGTCTTGAATTTTTACTACCGTCAAGCTTATTGAACTCTCTTACCAATTCTTTTTCTATCCCGGGAATTATTAATTCCTTTGCTCCGGCAACTCCGCCACCTATCACAACAATTCCGTCAAAAAGAGTAATCATGTTTGCAATTGAATCTCCAATATATCTGCCAAGTTTTTCGTAAGCCATAATTGCAGCTTGTTTGTTCCCGGCAATCTTTCCGGTTCCTATTTCAAAGATATCTTTTGGCTGAGGGGCATCTTCAGTTTTTATCCCGGCAAAATCCGCATAAAAATATCTTACCGATCTTATGCTAACACCTTCTTCACTGTTAAAATCAGGACTTTGTCTGTTCGATGTCGCCCAGATTTCTCCTGCACAAATATTGTCTCCTTTTATTAAAATTCCGTTATGAACAAGTCCGGCTCCAAATCCGGTTCCTATTGTCATCCCGCATATATTCCTGTATTGTTTGGAACTATTATTAGCCAGCAGTTCTGAGTTAAGAAAAGGTAATGTTCCGGCCAAAGCTTCTCCGTAAGCGTAAAGATCTCCGTCATTATTAATAAAAACCGGAACATTGAATATCTGCTCCAGCATAGGGCCTAGCGCAACTCCGCCACGAAATGCCGTCAGATTATATAAATCTCCGATGATACCTTTGCTAAAATCTGCCGGCCCCGGGAAAGCAAAACTTATTGCATCAACCTTGTCGTCAGATGCAACAGACAGCTCCGTAAACCCCTCTATAATGGTTTTTAAACATAAGTCCAGATTGTCCCCGTTAGATGGCTTGCGAATACTTTCTCCGCAGAATTTACCATCTTTAATTGCAGAAAAAACAAAATTAGTTCCTCCTGCATCTAATGTTAAGATATTCATATCGCCTTTTAAATAACCGAATCAAAAGTAAATAAAAAGTGTGAACTTTTGTCCTTATCAGGCATAAAAATATGCTCTGTGCGGATATTTTAAATGACTGTAAATTATAATTATACTTTTGAAAATTGCCGTATCACTGATATTTCTTATATTTGTAAAAAAATACTTAATTGCTTATGAATAAGAATTTTGAAGAGCCCTCATGTAACGTTTGCAATAATGAGTTTAATACATTTTTTAAAAAACTAACTCCGGCTCAGATTGATTTTTTGAACAATAATAAAACCTGTTCCGTTGTTAAAAAAGGAAAGATTTTATATGAAGAAGGAAACAGGATCAGTGGAATATTTTGTGTCAACAAAGGGATATTAAAAATCTATAAAACAGGTGTTGAGGGTAAAGAACAAATAATAAAATTTGCCAAACAGGGTGATGTTATCGGGTATCGTTCGGTTATAAACGGTGAACCTGCCTGTACAAGTGTAAAAATACTTGAAGATGCTGTTCTTTGTCATATCTCTACTCCCGAATTATACCATCTGCTGCGTGAAAACAGTGAGTTCGGGATTGAATTGCTGCAAATAGCATGTAAAGAGCTTGGAGAAGCTAATAATTATATTACAGATATTGCACAAAAGTCGGTGAGAGAAAGACTGGCAGAAATCTTACTTCAATTAAAAGATGAGTTTGGTGTTAACGACGAAGGTTTGGTAAACATTGCTCTAACCAGAGAAGAACTTGCTAATATTATCGGAACAGCAACCGAATCGGTAATAAGATTGCTTTCAGAGTTTAAAACAGAAGGAATTATTGAACTTCAGGGTAGAAAAATTAAATTACTTGATTTAAACAAACTGAAGAAAATCAGTAATGTTTATTAATTCCGACAATGAATAATAATAAAATCAATCGTCTTTTAAACAAAGCTTTGGATTTTGAATTTCTCAGCCCTGATGAAGGGCTGTTGCTTTTTTATGAGGCTTCTCTTCCTGAACTTATGTTGTATGCAGATGCGCTTAGAAAAAAACTGCATCCGGGAAATACCGTAAGCTATATTATCGACAGAAACATTAATCTTACGAATGTTTGCTTTTCAAATTGTCTTTTTTGTAATTTCTGCCGTAAAAAAAAGGATTCTGATGCGTATGTTCTTGGAATTGAGGAATACAAACGAAAAATTGACGAATTATATTCGGCCGGAGGAAATCAGATTTTGCTGCAGGGAGGAATGAATCCGGCTTTAGACATTGATTTTTACACAAATCTTTTTAAACAATTAAAATCAGTTTATCCTGATTTAAAACTGCATGCTCTGGGACCTCCTGAAATTGTTTTTATTGCTTCTAAGGCAGGAATTTCAATCGAAAGTACTCTGGACAGACTTATAGAGGCTGGTCTGGACAGCCTTCCCGGAGCCGGAGCCGAAGTTTTATCAGACAGGGTAAGAAAATTGTTAAGTCCTGCAAAATGTTCGTCTGAGGAATGGCTTGAAGTAATGAGAATTGCTCATTTAAAAGGGCTTACAACTTCTGCTACAATGATGTTCGGACATCTTGAAACCCCTGAAGAAAGAATTTTACATCTGGTTAAAATAAGAGAGATACAGTCACAAAAGCCGGACTTATCGAAAGGGTTCATTTCATTTACATTATGGCCTTTAGCCGGCAAGAATACCGCATTAATGCGAAAGTACCCGGAGATAAAACCGGTTTATCAGCATGAGTTTTTGAGAATGCTGGCATTAAGCCGTCTTATGCTGGTAAACATTCCGAATATTCAGGCTTCATGGCTTACAATGGGAAAGAATGTAGGGCAGCTAAGTCTTTTTGCGGGGGCAAATGACATGAGCAGTGTTATGATAGAAGAAAATGTTGTATCTCAGGCCGGGAAAAATTATACGCTTGGTGTTGACGAAATGGAGAAAACAATTTCAGATTCCGGGTTTATACCACAGAGAAGAAATCAGGAATATCATATTCTGTAAACCTTTAAGGGAAATAAAACAGAAAATCAAGCCTTCTTTGTAGAAAGAGGCTTGAAAATAAATCTTTTCCGGAAAACAGGAGTTTATTCTGCCGGTGCTGCCGGTGCTGTAGGAGTGTTTTGTGTTGGTTGTTCCTGCTGAACCGGTTCTTTTACCCTTTTTTCAGGGATAGAGAAACTTGCCAACAAGCAAAAAACCAATAATCCGCCTGCCAAAGTCCATGTTGCTTTTTCAAGAAAGTCTGCAGTTTTTTTAACGCCCATTACCTGGTTACCCTGACCGAAACCGGAAGCTAACCCACCACCTTTGCTGTTCTGTACCAATACGATTAAAATTAACAGAACCGCACACACGATAATCATTATAGAGAAAAAGATATACATAACTAATTCTTTTTATTTTTTATTAATTCTTTTATTCTTTCAATTTGACCCGCAAAGTAAATATTTTTTTCGGGATATTTCAAACATAATTTTTCATAAGTTAACATTGCCTTTTCCAGGTGCCCCTGATTAATGTATATTTTCGCCAGTGTTTCACTAAAAAGTTCTTCCTCATCAGACAAGAGTGATTTCATTGCAGCAGAATCGTTAGAGACATATTCGCGATCAGGGATAATACGAGGATTCAAAGCAAGAAATTTATCAATTAATTCTACTTTTTCCGGCTTATTTATCTCTGAAATTTGCTTTTCTGTATGGTTAAAAACCGTTGTTTTCTCTGTTTTTGAGTCAGGAATATTCCCGGATTCTGTCATTTTTCCGCCATCAAAATCAAAATCCAGCAGTTCTGTTTCATTAATTACAATTTGTTCTGAACTATCAGGAACTTTTATTGAATTAACGAAATTACTTACCTGATCGTTATCCGGATTGTCCTGAATCTTTTCTTCGCTTACCGGCTCTTCTGCTATTTCTTCTTTAAGTTCTGCAACTTTTTCCGGCGGAGAGATTCCAAGTTCGCGCAAGCGTTGCTCAATAATCTGTCTTAATTTGTCAGTTTCGCTTTCTGAATCAGAAGACTTTTCATCCTGGCTGAAATTTCCGGTTTTGATTTCTTCTATATTCTGCAGAATTTTATCAGCCGCACTTGATTCGAATTCACTGCTAAAATTTATTGGTTCGGATATTTGTTCTTCTTCGGAAACAAAAAATGAATCACTAACATTGAATTCTATCTTGTTTATTTCTTCCGGTTTTATATCTGTTAAGTCTGTGTTATCAGACTGTTCCGGTTCAGTTTTTTCGGAGATTATATCAACTTCTGAGGTTTGCTCCGGTAAATATGATGTTTCATCGTCTATATTTTCTTTTTCTTCGCTTACCGGCTCTTCTGCTATTTTTTCCTTAAATTCTGCAATGTCTTTCTGTTCCTGAATAAAATCAGGATATTCTGTTGCCGGTATTTTAAAACTGTCTGAATATTCCGCAATCTCAGACTCATCAAGAAATTCTACTACAGAGATATCGCTTTGCAGAGGTTCTTCAGTATTATTATTTTCGGTAATAATTTCAATATACGGTTTTTCTTCTTTTTCCGGGATATTTACAGTAACAATACTTTCCGGGGCCGGAGTGGTGTTTTTTTTGAGTAATCCGGGAATATAAGTGTCATTGATAATACGGGACAGAACCCGGCGGTCAGGAATATAAACAGAAGCGATTTTAAGTTTACTTTCGAATCTTACGTCTTTAATTTTATGCAGATTTTTTGCATATAATATCCATGCAGATTGAAAATGCGGAAATTCATCAAGCAAGGTTCTGATATCTTCAAGGCTTTTTGAATCAAGCGATGAAAAGTCAGATGTGTACTTAATAAATTGTTCCCTGTTCATATTACCAGTTTGCTACAGATTTGTTAAATATGTCTGTCACCAACTCATCACAAATTTGTTGAATAAGATCTCCTTCAACACTGCTTAGACTTTGTGTGCTTTCAAAATCTGCATATCTGCTGAAATTTGATTCAAAGCTTTTTGCAGGTTCGTCAGTATTTGTAAACTTAACTTTTACCGTGATTGTAAGTCTGTTTAAGGCGGCAGTTTCATTACCCTGAAAAGCCTGTGCATTAACGGTGTAATTTGTTATCATTCCTTCAAATGCAATGTCTCCGTCATATGTAACCATTTCAAGATTAGTCTGGGAAATAAATCTGTCTTTTAGGGTTTCTGTAAAAACATTGCTCAAATTAGGCTGAACCAGACTTGCCTGATTCGGGAAATAGTTTATCTGTACAGTTTTAATATTAGCGGATATGTCCTGACCGGTAAAAGAATATCCTCCGGAACATGAATTGAAAACAATTGAAAACAAAATAACTGCCGGGATAAATAAAGTCCCGTATTTTATTATTGCTGTTTTTTTTAAGTTATTCACTTTATTTAATTTAACTGTTATAAATTATTGTTCTGTACTGTCTTTTTCTTCTCCGGCACTGTTGCATTAATCAGAAAAATCTTACTTCAAAATGTTATATTCTTTTATCTTACGGTAAAGTGTTCTCTCTGAAATTCCAAGTTCTTCGGCAGCAAGTTTTCGCTTGTTATTGTTCTTTTCCAGAGACTTAATAATCAACTCTCTTTCCTGTTCCGATAAAGACAATACCTCTTCCACAACTTCTCCGTGTTCTTCAAAATCTGCATTACGACGAACCGGTTCGTCATGGTAAATGTGTTTTATTTTGTCTATTTTTACTTCTTCTTCAAAATTATTTACAACTCTTGTTGAGTAATCATTTACTTTAACGTCAGGATTGTGACTTATAATATCATTGACCAGCATTTTCAGCTCGTTCATGTCTTTTTTCATGTCAAACAAAACCTGATATAATATTTCCCGTTCAGAAGCAAAGCTATCATAATTTTGCTTTTTTGAGAGTGCCGGAAGATTCGATGTTTCTGCTCCGGTAAGATATGTCTTAAGAACATTTCCGGAAATTAACCTTTGTTCTTCAATTATTGAAATTTGTTCTGTGATATTTTTTAACTGACGGATATTTCCCGGCCAACGGTAAGTATTCAGAGCAACAATAGCGTCATCGGTGAGTTTTATTGACGGCATTCTGTATTTTTCGGCAAAATCGTTGGCAAATTTTCTGAAAAGAAGATAAATATCGTCTTGTCTGTTTCGCAACGGTGGCATAAAAATAGGAACAGTATTTAACCTGTAATACAAATCCTCACGGAATTTACCTTCACTTACGCGTACCTGTAAATCAACATTAGTTGCAGCAACAACTCTTACGTTTGTTTTTTCGGCTTTTGATGAGCCAACCTTTAAGAACTCTCCTGTTTCAAGAACTCTGAGCAAACGTACCTGGGTTGAAAGAGGCAGCTCTGCAACTTCGTCAAGAAAAATAGTACCTTTGTCAGCTTCTTCAAAATAGCCTTTCCGGTCACTATGGGCACTTGTAAATGAACCTTTAACGTGACCAAAAAGTTCTGAGTCAATAGTTCCTTCGGGTATCGCACCGCAGTTTACAGCTATGTAATTATTGTGTTTCCGCAAACTTTGTGAATGAATAATCTGGGGAATTCTTTCTTTACCGACACCACTTTCTCCTGTTATCAAAACAGACAAATCGGTAGGAGCAACCTGCACAGCAATGTCCAAAGCTCTGTTAAGCCCGTGTGAATTTCCTATTATTTCAAATCTTTGCTTTATCCCTTGCAAATCCATAATCAGCTCAAACAAAATAATTTAAGTGCAAAGTTAATAAAAAGTCTTTGAATTTAAAAGAAACAGCTTTTATTGTGTCCTTATTTGCTTGTAGTTTTGTTTTAAATATAATCTATACATGTATCTGGCATCTGTAAGCACCATCTCATAAAATGAAATGTTTTTTTCTTCTGCCTTTTTAACAATTTGTTCTCTCCAGAACTGATCTTTCAGTATTTCTTTAATATAATAATCCACATCTGGTTTTACTGTAACCTCGTTGGTGCCAAGATAAATATCATACATGTATTTTGCATCAATCTCTGCCATTTGTTCAAGCGGGATGCCCTTTTTCAAAGCTTTCTCTTTTACCTGAGTCAGCCATTCTTTATCGGTAAAAATACGTTTGAGATAATAATCAGTACTTACCGGCTCGTCTTTGTAAATACGGAAATCTTCGGCTGTTGCCAGAAAAACAGCATTTTCGAAACTCGTTTTGTATTGTAAAGATTTAACTGTGAAATAATCTTTTAAAGATTCGTCAGTGAGGTTTTTGTTAAGAATTGAATCAAATCTTTCGGACATGTTAAATTTAAGAAGCCCAACCATTCCGTCTTTACTGATGGTATCAAGGCTGTAAAACTCAAAGACTTTTTCCCTTAAATCAGTAAAAATATCTTTATTGATAAAATCCCAATAACCAAAAACAACAATATAATCAATTTTCACAAATCTGTGAGTTCTGTCATGATTTGAAAACCACATATTATTCATGTTAGTACTGGAATATGATCCCATCATAGTTGCAGGAATTTCTTTCCAGTTCCACACAATAGGGAAATGTCCCAAACACTGAGGATTTCTGACATTAACCAATGTTTTATCTGAGCCTGTGTATAACGGAAAGTGTTCATTATTCCATTCTGTGATCATTCGCATTTGAAAATAGACAGAGTTCTCCTCCATTCTGCTCTCAATAAATTCGAAATCTATGGCTTGCCGGCTCAGGTTCAGATAAGTTGCTTTTCTGACATTAAAAATACCAATTAAGTACCACAAAATAATTATTGCGGAAACAAATTGCATCAGACCGGGAGTTTTAGTAAGTGAAATAACGGAAACAACCAGAAAAAAGAAAAACACCAGTATTCTTATTTTCAAACTTCCTGTTCCGAATAAATCGGGAGCAGCAAAATAAACAATAAATACAAGGCAGGAAATAATTAACAAAAAAGTTTTAATTCTTATTACAGACTTGTCTCCTTCCTTCCTGCCTGATATTTCCAGAACCAAAACTATCAATGAGTATATAAATAAAACAGCAGTAACAAAAAACAGCACACGGTTAAACGGGCTTTCAAGAACATGATCAAACGCAACCAGAAACTTAAAATCCCGTACATATTCCCACAACATTTTTGAAGTAAATATTTTTTCTACAGCCACCATTTTAATTCCTGCAACATGTTTGTAATATATTGCAGCTAAAACCGAAGCTGGCAAAATAATAAGCAGGTATCTCAGAAAAAACGGAATCTTTTGTTTTAAAAATGATTTCAGATTATTATATCCTGAAAAACGTAAAGAGTCATATATGAGGTAAGATCCCATTACAAACAAAGTAAACGCAAAAACAATCATATGTGTTAAAAATGTCAGAACCAACAACACTGCTAAAACCACGCTTTGCCTGATTCCTGATTTATTATAGCTCCTGAAAAAATATCCCAGAGTAAGAAAGAAAAAGATCCATGCCATGCTAAAAGCATAATACCCGAACAAAAGATACTGATGATTCAGAAACGGAATTATTAACAGGAATAAATATGTTGTTTTTGTTGTAAATGATTTTATAAAATATCTGAATGCAAAAGCAAGACCTGCAATGCAAATAAGAATAAAAAGCTTTTCGGCTAACCAGGCTGGAAATATCCAGTTAAGCAGAGCCAGAATAATATGAGATATCCAGTAACCGACAATAACAGAATTAATTTTGAAAAACTGAGAAACTATGTCATTTGATTTAAGCAAATCAATAAGTACCTGTGAATTATAAAGATGTTGCGGACCGTCAAGACTTACAATAAATCTTGATGAAAACAGATATATGCATGATACACCTAAAAACAATAAAAATACAATGAATTCTACTTTATTATTATTTAATAATTTGCTGATATAATCATATGTTTTATGTAAAAGCCTTTTAGTTTTATTAGCCATAATATCTGATTATTAAAATAATAATACAAATATAAAAAGATATAATCAATTATTAAATTTGTGAATTATTACATTTGTATTTTTGTCTGTGGCAAAATATAATTAGATTTGTAAAAATGATCAATAATAAAAGCATAGCTGTTGTTGTACCTGCATATAACGAAGAAACCCAGATATCAGAGGTGATTCATTCTATGCCTGAGTTTGTTGACAGGATTATTATTGTAAATGACTTTTCAACGGATAAAACCGAAGAAGTAGTAAAAAGAATTATTGATTCTGATAGTACTGATTACACAAATAATAAAATAGGGTTTGTTAAAATCATTCCGACCAGATATAACGAAGCCGAAGTTGTACTTCAGCAGATTCAGGCAGAAGAAACGAAGAAATTTACTCCTTTTTCCACATATAATAAATCGCCGGAGAAAAACAGAATTATTCTTATAAATCATTTAAAAAACGGAGGTGTAGGAGCCTCTATTGCAACCGGATATAAATGGTGTTACGATAACAATATAGACTGCACGGCAGTTATGGCCGGAGACGGACAAATGGACCCCGGTGAGCTGGGAACTATTTGCTCTCCTGTTGTTAACGAAAATCTTGATTATGTTAAAGGTAACAGGCTGATTCACCGGTCTGCAAAATATGTGATTCCAAAACAGCGGTTTCTTGGTAATTCTGTATTGTCAATTTTAACAAAGCTGGCATCAGGGTACTGGAGAGTAAGCGATACTCAAACAGGTTATACGGCAATTTCTCTGAAAGCACTTAAATCTCTGGATTTATTTAAAATATATCCAAGGTACGGAATGCCTAACGACATGCTTGTTAAACTAAACATTGCTTCATGTTCTTTGCGTGAAGTAGAAATAAAGCCGGTGTATCGGGTAGGGGAGCAATCCAAAATGAAAATTAAAAAAGTTATTTTTAAAATAAGCTGGCTTTTATTTATTTCATTTTTCCGAAGAATCTGGAAGAAATATTTTGTAAGAGACTTTCATCCGCTTTTTTTGTTTTATGTTCTGGGCATGCTTTTAGGAGCCTGCAGTTTACCTTTCATGGTACAGATAACTTATAACTTTTTTACTCCCAACGTCACTCCAGACAGTATTCTGATAATATACATATTCCTTTTTATATCTTCTTTTCAATCCTTTTTGTTTGCCATGTGGATGGATATTCAGGACAACGAAAGATTATACAAATAAATAATTTATTGTTATGGAAATATGGCAGGAAACCAGGCTTCAGAAAGTTTTAAATAAACTGGATTTTTTCTTTATCGGGTTGCGTTTGTTTTATCCAAAGTTTAAAGGGATGAAAAATTATTATCTGATGTTTTTCTTCTTCCCACAGAAAATTCTCAGAATCAATGGTAATTGTAAATGGCCGGTTCATTTTACTTCCAGAGTGTTGTTCTCAAAAAGAATAAAGACTGGTATTAACAGTGCTCCCGGATTAAGCAACGGTTGCTATATTCAGGCTAAGAACGGAATTATAATAGGGAACAATCTCAGAATGGGCCCGGGAGCCGGGATTATAAGTGCAAACCACAATCCGGACAATTATGATCAATGGATAAAAAGTGATCCGGTAATTATTGGTAATAATGTCTGGATTGGCATGAATGCTATTATTCTGCCGGGAGTTAAAATAGGAGATAATGTAATTATAGCCGCTAATTCTGTCGTAAACAAAGATATTCCTGCTAATTCTGTCGCAGCAGGAAATCCGGCAGCAGTAATTAAAGAAAAGGAACCATACGGAGGCTAAAAATGAAGAAATGGTTTAAATATTTTGTTTACATTTCAATTTTATTTCTGATCATCGGATTAGTAAAAGCAGATTATCTGGTAATTCCTGATATAAAAAATTTCACTTTTTTGTTTTTAAGCATTCTTTGTGTGTTTGCCGGATTTTTTTTCGACAGTTTTGCATGGTACAGAACTCTGAGGGCAGGTGGGTACAGTATGGTGAAAGTTTGCGATTGCATTGCCGGTATGGGCCTTTCAATATTCGGGAAATATATTCCCGGTAAAATATGGTTGATAGTAGGAAGGAGTGCTTATATTGCAAAGAGATATGATATTCCTGAAAAAGACACTACGGCTTTTTCGGTAAATGCACAATTTATTTCTTTATGGGTAGGACTATTATGCGGGTCGGCAGGTATATTTTTTACCGGAGCACAAAAATTAATCCCGGAATTGACGCTTGCACTCTGGATCTTACTTACATTTTTGTTGTTTTCACGAGTATTTCACAATCTTGTAACTGCTGTAGTAAAGAAAATCTTCCGGCGCAATCTTATAATTCCATCATTATCTTTCAAAAAGGTAATTAAAGTTCTGCCGTGGTTTTTTGGCAACTGGTTGTTTTGGTGTCTGGGTTTCTATTTTCTTACTCAAAGTATGAGCCCTGAGCCCATAATTGTTTTTACCGGATTTATTTTTGCACTGGCAGGAACAATGGGGGTTTTGGCAGTCATAGTTCCAGGTGGGATCGGAGTAAGGGAAGGAATTCTTGCAGGCATGTTAATTTTAGCGGGTATTGACGAGAAATTAGCTGTAAGCATTTCGGTAGCATCAAGATTATGGTTTTTATGCGGAGAATTATTTTTGTTTATTATTGGGGTTTTTGCAGACAGAAAAGCAAGAAAAATTAATTAATTGCATTTTTGTATTTTACAGTAATAAATGCACACAGATTATGTTTCTATTTACGGTAATATCTGTATTGAAGGAATATTAAATTCTGAAGTTTTGTTAAAATTTATATATATAATGAAGGCAATTTTAAGTGTATTATTGTTTTCTTTAATAACAATATCATCGTTTTCGCAAGTAATCGGTGGATCAGCTTATGAAAAAGCATTTGACCTGATTTACGGAGATGATGAATGTCTTTATTTAACTGGTTTTACTTCTTCATACGGCAATGGAAGTCGTGATGGATTTATTGTAAAATACAATTGTGTTAACGGACTCTACTCTTACAATACATGGGGAAGAACTGACTATGACGAGTTCCGAAGTATTGTTAAAACAAATGATGGTTTTCTGCTTTCAGGCTTTTCATTCTGGAATGATGAATTATCCATTCAGGCAATAATGGTAAAAATAAATTCTCAGTTGAATATAGAATGGGCAAGAAATTTCGGAAACGGACAATTTCAACATGCATATGCATGTCTGGAGTTGGCAGACGGGAGTTTAATAGCGGCAGGAGTTGACAGAAGTGTCGGTTATTATGGCCCATTTGTTATTAAGACAGACCCTAATGGAAATACAATATGGGAGAAGACTTATTCTGATTACCAACCTGTACATGTAACAGATATTTGCGAAAAACCGAACGGAAACATAATTTTGCTTTGTAATAAAGGAGGTTTTTTCAATCTTGGAACAAACTGGCATTCCTCTTTTAGCAGCAATGCCGACATCTTTTTTCTTGAGTTAAATTCAAATGGAGATGTCGTTACCGAAAAAACAATTGAAGCACCTCGCCATGATATTCCATCGAGCTTGATGGCTGACGGTAATGGGAACTACTATGTTCTTTCTCACTCCCAAAGCTATAGTAGTGGAAAGAGTTTTGACATTTGCCTGTTTTTTTTTAACAGTAGTTATGAATTACAATGGGTAAAAACTTTTGGGGGTGACGATTTTGAATATGCTGCTGACTTCAAACGAGACTCTTATGGTAATATACATATTGTTGGAACATCTGCTAGTGAGAATGAAAATTATCCGGTTTTGTTTTATATTAAAACCGATGCCAACGGGGAATTACTTGACAGTAGAAATTTAATTACAGAATACCGGTGTTACGGCGCATCTGTTGAAGTAGTCGGGGATAACATTTATCTGCTTGGAACAATTACAAAAGACGGATCGGACAGTTTTGTACTCCTTGAAAACTTCAAGATTAACAATGAAACTGTATTTTTCCCGGTTGTCTATGCTTACCCTAATCCGGTTATTGGAGAATGTAATATTTTTATTAATAACCCCAATCTACACACTGAAAATGTGAAAATTGAAATCATTAATTCAGCAGGGTCTGTTATTGATATATTATTTACAGATTTAAGCCCACTCAATCCTGAATTGAAACTTGATTTCTCATCATATGATGCCGGTAATTATTTTGTAAAAATTAGCAATGACAAAGTTTATCAAATAATACAGATAGTAGTTGTTAAATAAAGGATTATGAATATATCGAAAGTTTCTATATTGTTTTTTTTGTCATTGAACCTTGGTTCTTTTGCTCAGAAAGGATATAATTATAAATATCTCTTTACTGCTCATACTTATATGGGGGAATCGACAATAGATACCAGGCTGGTTGAATTGGATAAATCGGGTTATGACAATATTTGGCTTGGCGGGGATATTTGTTCGGAGACTCTGATATCCAAGTCGAATATGGATTATCTTAACGAGCAGTTAAGAATTGGTGAACCTCACAATTATTTTACCCTTGGGAATCATGACAGACGAAACGGAAATCTTGAGTATTTCGAGAAATTTATTGGTAAAAAATCCTATTATGCCGATTACTATAACGGAATAACGACTATTGTATTAGATACAAACCTTGATCCTTCCGATTGTGAGAATCTGAATAATCAGTTCAAAATGATATGTAATGTTACAGATACGATCTCAAAATCATCCCACCTGATATTGCTTTTTCATTGGGGGTTATGGAGCGGAATCCCAGGATTGCCGGACCCAATTATTTATGCTCACACTAACCTGATATACTGGAATGCGAATTGTGATTCAACCAATAATAATTTTTCACAAATGATTTATCCCCAACTCGTTGATGTTAAAAACAGGGGAGTGAAAGTAATATGCATTATGGGAGACATGGGAGCATCATATAAAAAGGTTGATATGAGATCAGATGATGGTATTATTTTTCTTGGTTGCGGGCTTTATAACATAGTATATTCCGGTGATGAGGACGAGTGGCGGACAAAAGAAAAAGATGTTATTCTTGAGTTCAATCACAATGTTGCAAATAAATCGTTAACATGGAATTTCAGGGATCTTGATTCTATGATTAATGTTCAGCACGGATTTACGTACCTGACTAAATTGTCCTTTAATCAACCCGGTTTATTTCCTGCAGATAATCTTATTTATATTTCAAATGAGAATTATATGTATAGTCTGAGTAATACAAATGAAGATATAATCATTTTAGATAGTTTGTTGCAAAATCTTCATGTCTCAAAAAACAAAGTGTTCTTCACCGGAGTTCTAAAATCGTCCGTTATTGGTGGACAGATTAAAATAATATACAGACTAAAAAGTGAGTCAGATATTTTGGAAGAAAATGAAATTACAATCACTGATTTACAAAATAAATTAGTCTTTTATGAAAAAATATTGGAATTTGCAACTGACATTCAATCTGGATACAAGCTTGAAATACTAATAAAGAATACCGGGAACACTTCTGTTTTGTTAAACAATATTGAACTAAAATACATAATGCATTAATAGATTCTTTTATTTAACAAAATAAGGCTTTATAAGGATAAACAAATTGTATTTTATTAAAGACTTACTTCATAAAAAGCAGCAATTCCATCAACATATTTTGAATTCCGGGTCATGTAAAAAGGCATTGTATTTATGACTCCGGCTGCAGATTCATTATGTTCTTCATCATATTTAATTTCGACGACAATTTCAGAGTCCGTGAACGAATCATTGAACCGGTTATGTATTTCACCAAGCTTATAATATTCGATTTCAGAGTCAATAGTAAGTCTGAAATTCCCGCTTAAATCTCTGAAGTACTCTCTGCGGTATCTGTTCATCAGCTTAATTTCGAGGCCTGCAATTTCATCAAAAACAACTTGCGGAATATCTGATGAACGGAAAAGTTCCCGAAAATAAGAAGTAGAGATATTCTCATTTATTTCAAAATCAGGTAGAAAAAAAGATAATTTTGTTCCGCGATAAGCGTTTTTTATTTTTATCTCAAAAATTGCATCTGAAATTTTGCCTGTTTTTTCTCCATACCAGCGAATTCTGTATTTTTTTCTATCCGATTTTCCTCCGACATTATCATGAAAAGAATTCAGTTCAGGAGTATCAAGATAAATATTATTTACATATCGTGGCTTAAAAATATTACGAAAAAATGCAGCAGATGACAATACAACATTTCTCGTTTGATGATAAGATAACGCAGATGGTTTGAACTTTCGTTCATACCTGAATGTCTCAAGTTTTGTATATTTTTTTTCTTTGTTTTCCATTATTGAATATCAACAAAAGAAACTGTTGAATTGTCTATTTTTAAAATATCATTTTTACAATCTGTAAGATTGTCGATGTTTTTTACTCTTACTCTAAAAGCAAGATCAAGGTTACTTTTGCTCTGGTCAAAACGGCGAAGAGCAGGTCTGCTGAATTTTGAACTTACAATATCAATGACTTTTTCCATATCGCCATCTTTGGGGTTTTGCAAATTTACGATAAGATTATAAGCATTTAGCTTATTCATTGGTTTCACAAAATATCTTACCCAAACAACTGAAAGTAATATACTGAAAGCAATTACTGTAACTACAGGCTGATTTGCGCCCATCCCCAATCCTGTAGCAATAGCCAGAAATAAATATGTAAGTTCTTCCGGTTCTTTAATTGCCGCACGATACCTGACAATTGACAAAGCACCGACCAAACCTAAAGACAGAGCAACAGAGCTACCAACCAGAGTAATTATAAGCATTGTGGTTAATGAAACCATAATAAAATTATAAGAAAACTGGCTTTTATTTGACAAACTGTTTGCACAACGACGGTATGTTAATTCGAGAATAAGTGATAACAATATTGTCATTGCAGCATTGACAATAAACAATGTTATATCAATTTCCTGAGGAGCAAAATTAAAATACTGTAAAATCTTTTCGTAACTGTTCATAATTCAAATTTTTATTTGCAAAAATATTATTTATTGATAAAATATAGAGAATAATTTAGCTTTATTTCCATTAATGGTTTTGCCATTCAAAACCAATACAGAATTTCTTTCTATCAAGGTTTCTTCTATCACCTGATTAAATGTAACGTTTGTTGCGGTAACAGTTGCCGGCCCAAACTCTGGTTTTTTCTGTAACAAAACAAAACCATATTTTGCATTTGATATTTTACAGTTATCAACTTTTGCATCTGACAAATCTTTTGCGGCAATTCCGATTACAACATTGTCAATAACGATATTGGATATAATTGCATGTGTATGTTCGCCCAAACTAACAGCTTTATCTCCTGCACCATTGATTGTGCAATTTAATATCTTTACTTCACTTGTAGAAAAGTCAATTCCATCATTTCCATTATTTATAAACATGCAGTTATCCACCGTTCCTGTACAAAAATCAGAATCATGCGAATCACCGAATGTGTTTTTAATTAAACAATCTTTAACCAGAAACAGACATCTTACAGTGTTAAGCATATCTTCACAATGATTGTTTGTAAATGATGTATTAAAAATATCGACTTTGCACTCATAGAAGGTAACTGCACCGGTTAAATGCCAACCTTTGTAGTCTATTGTATTCAAATTGTCAAACACAGCATTTTCAACTCTGCATTTTCCCGGAGCCTGCAAGACTGTAAATCCCATGCCGGTTTTGTCTGAGGAATAAATCTTTACCGGTTTTTCTTTAGTTCCGTTTATCTCTACCGTTGAACAACTTACAAAGGCAGCTTTTTGTGTAAGATTAAGATTTGTTCCGGGTTCAAAAACCACAGTAAATCCTGACGGAATATAAATGCTTTTTTTAAAAGTCATATTTCCGGTGAAAGTTATTTTTTTGCTGCCAATGTCTGTATATTTTGAAATATCAGCAGAATTTTTGGCCATGTCTGTCCGGGGATTATATGTTGTTGGGGCAGGCCACCGGATAATTTCGACTTTAAAAACAGAATCAGTTTTTGGTAAACTGAAGTATAAATGTGTTGCATCATCAGGAATGCCGGGGATAGAAATTTCTTTAGACAGAACAGCTTTATTATCAGGCTTTTCAATCAGGATGTCCAGATTTTTAGTTATCTCCTTATCGCTGCCGGCACCTTCTATTTGTATTCCTGTTGACAAGAAAATTTTAACCAAAAAAACTTCCGGCTTGTTTTTGTAAATTTTCACGTACTTATCGGCAAAAATGTTTTCGCTATAAATGTTCGAAGTGTTAAGAGGGACATTTGTTAAAGATCTAACACGGGCCATATACCCGGTATTTTTAAGGGAATCTATAAACTCCGGCAAAAACCTGCACACTTTATTTTTAATAGTAATAAATTGAATGGTGTCCAGCCGGTAAGGAGAAAATTCCTGCTTCAATAAATTTTCATTTGAAACGTATTCCTCAAAAAATTTATTTTTAAAAAAACGATAATCTGCCATATCGGTATAATATCCCAGATATTTAAGATATTTATCTGTGAATACAGAATCGGTAGTTAAAAAATAGAAAGAATTATTTCTTTTATCATTAATGTTTAATTTTAACATTGGTGTAATTGGATTGTCCTGAGTAAATTCAGTAGGTCCTGAATAATTGTCAAATGCAATAGGCTCTAATCTGCACAAAACAGGGTTGTAATAAAATCTCATGTTGTGCCATTGTAATGAGTGAAAAGCATTTTCCGCATTTGCCAAGGCTATAAATTTCGCAACTTTTTCAACATCAAAAATTTCTGAGGCAGGGGCTTCCATCTCCCGAAACATATTTAAAAGATTTGCCGCAAGTATAAAATAATTATATTGGGTTGAATCCGAAAACACCTTCTTTTCGCTAAAAGGTTCAATAACGCTGCTTTCATAAGAAAACTCACCAGGAACATTATTAAGAATGAAATCCCAAAAGTCTGTTTCCGAAAACTTAATTATAGGGCCTTCCCGTCTCATACTGGACTCAATCAACTCTTTCTGAAAATGTTCTTCGTAGGAATACATCCCCAGAGATTGTCCGTTTAAGTAAACAGGCACATAATCATATCTGGTAGTTAATATATCCTGATCTTTACACATTTTATGGTATAACCATTCATTGTTGAAACCACGTGCAAGAGGAGTCTGAATAGAAAAAACCCTCATCCCGTGCCAGGAATCATCTTCAAGCTTAATACGAAAAGACCATTTGGAACCTAAGAGATGATCAAGCCAATCTCCTTTAAGCCTAACCTGCGCGTGCATCATTTTGTTATCTCCGTAAATCAAAGCTTCAACATAACTATCATCTTCTGTTTGCAATATGCCCTGTTCCAAAGCTCGGGTTCTGATTTTTTCAAGCTTTTTCATTTCCGATTCCTCAATATAAAGTAACAATGGTTCTTTCTCTTTATAATTAGGATAATATGAACGATTTGAAATTTTTATGCTAATATCATCAAAAAAAGCGTTTTTATTATTTTTATTATAAAAATATATTTGAAGGGTATCATTAAAATCTTCAGTAGTGGAGAATTTAAGTGTGATGTTCATCCATCCATTTTCAATGTCTTCAGACTTATTATCTGATATTTTATAAAAGTTTTTATCAATTTTTGCCTGAACAACAACAGAAGCATCAGATTCTTTACGCATTTTGAAATTGATAGTAATATACTTTTGGCCTTTTACGCCTGGAATAATAATTAAATTCTGATATACTTTCCATGATGGAATTAACAAAGATTTTTTGCCTGAAAAAGATGTCGTATCTGTTATATTTGACGGCAAAAATTTGTAGTCAGGGTTATCAGTAATGAAATTCCCATTTTCATCCTGTTCTTCAAAATCACAATATATCTCGCTGTTTTCCTCTTTGTTTTTATCCCGGGTTTGATTGCGATGCACAAATAAAAAACCTACTACAAGACCAATAAGAAAAACGTATGTTGCAATTTCAATAATCCTTTTTTTCATTTTAATGAATTTTCTAGAATCCTCTTTGGGTTAAAAATTCAGGTATCGAATTTAAATCCTTGCTTTTAAAGCGTGCAAATATAAAAATAAATTAATAAAAATTTCTTAATATTTTATTTACAAAGGTCTTGCATATGCAATTACATCTTCCGCGTTAATGAGATTACCACATAATATGACCAATCTTTCAATAACATTACGGAACTCCCTTATATTGCCCGTCCAGTTAATTTTTTTCAATTCCTCAATTGCCCCTTCAGATATTTTCTTTAAAGGGACATTCTGTTCGGCACATGACAGTTCAATAAAATAATCTGCCAGAAGCGGAATATCGTCTTTCCTTGAGTTAAGTGAAGGAACATGAATCAAAATTACGCTAAGTCTGTGATACAGGTCTTCGCGAAAATTTGTTTTTTCAATTTCTGAACTTAGATTTTTATTTGTTGCAGCAATAACTCTTACATTTACATCTATGTCTTTATCGCTGCCGACTCTTGTAATTTTATTTTCCTGTAATGCCCTTAATACTTTGGCCTGAGCAGACAAACTCATGTCTCCTATTTCATCAAGGAAAATTGTCCCTCCGTCAGCCTGCTCAAATTTACCTTTTCTTTGTTTTATTGCTGAAGTAAAAGCTCCTTTTTCATGTCCGAAAAGTTCTGATTCTATAAGTTCAGAAGGAATTGCGGCACAATTAACTTCAATAAAAGGAGCCTGAGCCCTGTTGCTTTTTTCATGTAACCAGCGGGCAACGACTTCTTTTCCGGTTCCGTTTTCACCTGTAATCAAGACTCTTGCATCGGTGGGGGCAACTCTCTCAATCATATCTTTTACTTTTTGGATTGCTGCAGATTCCCCAATCATCTGATATTTCATGTTAACCTTCTTCTTTAAAGTTTTGGTTTCCATAATCAGATTTGACTTGTCAAGTGCATTACGCAATGTAATCATGATCCTGTTCAGATCAAGTGGCTTCGGGATGAAATCAAAAGCTCCTTTCTTAATTGCTTCAACAGCAGTTTCAATATTACCGTGCCCCGAAATCATAACAACCGGAACTTCCGGAGCAGACTCATGAAGACTTTCAAGTACTTCTATTCCATCCATCTGCGGCATTTTTATATCACAGAAAATTATATCGTAAGCATTGTCTGCGGCTAATTGTAAACCTGTTTTACCATCTTCGGCCAGATCGACATTGTGGTTTTCAAATGTAAGAATGTCTTTTAAAGTATTGCGGATACTTCTTTCGTCGTCAATAATCAAAATTTTTGCCATGGCTATATGTTTTTCTTTTTGCAAAGATAAAAAAAGACCACAACCAATGTAAGTAAGTTTCAAAAAAATAATCAGACATGTAACAAGTTGCAACCTAACCGGAAAATAAATAGTTTTGTTTCAGATGGTAAAAAAAGTGACATAAGTTATTTTCTGAATGTTTCCTCCTTGATTAAATTACCGTTCAAATCGAAGTATTGCCAAAGCCCGTTTTTTTTATTCTCAGAATATTGACCCTTAATTGCAATCTTTCCGGGACTGTGGTATTTTTCAAATATCCCATCTTTTTGGTTATTTGTATAATTTATTAATTCGGAAATACCACCTTCTTCAAAATATGTTGTTTCTGTCCCTTGTTTAAGATTTGTTTCGAAAGGAGTTTCATGCATTATGTTCCCGGATTTATAATATTCTTTCCATATTCCTGACTTTTTTGAAAGGACATAGACAATCTCTCCCTGTAATTCACCACTTTCATAATAATATAACCACGTGCCGGTTTTTTTATGGTTTTCATAAAACTGAACCTCTCTGATATTTCCGTTTTCAAAATAATATTCCCATTTCCCGGTTCTTTGCCCCAGTATATAATTTTCGACAAATCTTATTTTACCATCCTCAAAGTATCCGGTAAATTTTCCGTTTAATTTCCCGTCTTTGTAAAATGCACAATTTTTACGTGTCCCGTCTTCAAAAAATTTCTCCCATTTTCCACAAGGTAAATTGTCCTTATATGTCCCTTTTTCTTTAACCTTTCCATTTTCGTAATAGGTAATGAATTTGCCGTACAAGGCATCATTTTTATAATTTATTACAGATGTTTTATTCCCGTTTTTATTTGTGCTTATAACGGTTTTTGAAGAATCTTTTTCCTGAACGGAAGAAAACCCGGATTGCCATGCAAACAATAGCACTACAATTATTAAAAAAATACGGTTCATATTTTTATTTTTCAGTAACAATAATTTTCTTTATTTCGTTAACCCCGTTTGTTTCAAGCCTGATAAAGTAGTTTCCTGCAGAAACAGCTCCCCCGTCCGAAGTTTTTGGTTCCCATGTCAAAGTATGTTTCCCCGCATGTGTTTTACTATCGAATAACATGCAAATAACCTTACCGTTTATGTCCAGAACAGAAACCTTTGCCAGTCCGGGTTCTTTCACGTAAAATTCAATATTTGTAAAGTCTGAACATGGATTTGGATTTGCCCTTAAGATATCATTAGACTTGTTTTCAATAATATTTACAGTATTCTCTTCAACATTAATGTAAAGGTCTTTTAGTTCAACGCCGTTTTCGGTAGTAAGTTTTACTGTATAGAATCCAGGGAAATTATAAGTGAATTGTGGGTCCTGTTCATTACTGTCTGCCGACCCGTCATTGTTAAAGTCCCAGCTCCATGTGTCTGGTTCTGGATATGATAAATCCGTAAATGAAATATTAAGTGGTGCTGTCCCCTGGGTAAGGTTTGCAGCAAATTCGGTGTAAGCACTCATATTTTCATTAACGGTAAATATTTGCTCATCAGACCATTCACTCCATTTTTGATTAAAATCACGGTACGCTACTCTCCATGCATATTGATTCCCGTTAATGAGAGGAGTGCTTACCTGCATTCTACGTAAGTCAATACCTGCATTTAAATCTGTCGGGATATAATCAGGAGCACCACTATCTCCGTAAATATTTACCCAATCCTGTCTTTTTTCAAAAACCGGAGTTGTAAAGTCTCCCGGAGTTGCGGTTATTTCAAATTTACTACTCATAAGGCTGTCAACTCCTTCAAATGGTGTAGCAACCAACAAAGGTAAAAGCCCAGTCTCTGCAACAGGAGACATTGCAACCGGCTTAACAGGAGCAGTCTGGTTCAGTTTACGGTAGTAATAATCCACTAATTCGCTGTTCAAGGGATTATCTGTATTTCCCAGTGAAAATGTAAAAAGCTCAAAACTTTGATTTTGCAAATCAATATCGACAATGTTGTACAAGTAGTGGTCCAGAGCTATCATAATTTCATCATAGTCTTCCTGATTGGGATACATACCCCATCTGTCAAGAGCAGAACCACCACCTCCGGTAAGCATAACATAAAAATCACCATTTGTGTTTTGAACCATAGATTCTATTGTTCCACGCTCATAATTATGAGAATGTCCGTATGCCAAAAGCTGTACTTTATCAAATTCCTGTAAAACAGGTATTATATCGTCCTGTATATATGGGGTATTTCCATCAGGCCATATTTCACTGTGTCCGGGCTGATGAGTAAAACAAAAGACCATATTTACATCAGGATTGGCTTCTGATTGGGAAAGTTTATTTTCGAGCCAGTTTGTCTGAATGCTGTTAGAATAGGTCCCGTTGCCGTTTATAAAAATAAATTGAGTATTTAAATAATAAAAATTATAGAATTTTTCCTCAAGCGGGAATGTATAGTCACTAAAATCCTCATATTTCATATAATTGTAAAAATTCAAAGATTCATTTTCATGGTTTCCTATGATTACCATAAAAGGCAAATTCGCAGATAATCCGGCAAATGGCCTGAAATATTCATTTTCATAAAGGTCTATTGTACTTCCGCTTGAAACAATATCTCCAACATGTACTACAAGGTTAATGTTTTCCTGAATAGGAGGCCCGTACATTTCTATTGCCTTGTCCCGTGCAGCATTTGCGATTTGTGTTGTTCGTGTTATATCAGTTCTGCTGTCCCCAAGAAGAATAAATCTTAAATGCTGTGATTCCTGCACAGTGGCAGATGGTGTTTTAAAGCAATAAATATCTGATTCTTCTGTGCCGCTTGTACATTTGTAAAAGTATTCAGTGTCCGGGCTTAATCCGCTTAATTTTACCGTATGCCATTTTTTCCCGCTGATGTCTTCTGATGAACCGGTTTGTGTCAGGTCTAAAGATTCCGTTGTCCCGTAATCTACACTTGTTGAGCTTGTTTGGACGGAATGCCATGAAATATAGATGCTGTTTGGTGTAGGAGTCTGTAAATATGGTAAAATTCCTACAAGTACGGGATCAATAATGTGGCCATATCCTCCCAGAGTGTTTACTTCCGTCTGGGTTAAAGGATGGTCAAAAACAGCAGCCAGAGCAATGTCAATTTCATTATCTTCGCCATCGTTATCGGCAAAAAAATGAACAAGATTCGATCCGGTTGAAGGATATAAACTATAATCACCGTCAACAGATAAAGATCCTCCGGCAAGAACAAGAGCTCCGTCAAGATATACCCTGTAATAATTCCCCAAATCAACGGAAACAACCATGCGATACCACTCGTCTGCATTAATTGTATAAGCAGAATATCCCGGACCTGAAGTTGATCTTCCTATTTGACCGGACGTATTAATAAATAACTCTCCGTCGTTACTGTTTCCTGAGTTTGCCTGATAAAAACAATGCCAGACAGAAGTATTTGAAATTTTAAAATCATAAATAAAGCTATACTCATTAACTTCGGTCCCTCCCCCGTTTCCGGCTATGTCATGATTGCAGGTGTAATAACTTCCCGTTCCTATCCGGACTGCATTGTCAGAAACATCAGGTCCGCTTACCTGAGAAGCTGAACCTGTCAAAATCAGATTATTCCCGATTACAGATTCTGCGAGATTGCCTGCATTTTCAAATTCCCATAACCCGACAATGCTGGGATGCTCTCCGGGGATTATCTGAGGAGCCTGGGCGTTTGCAACAATACTTGTGAAAAAAACGCTGATAATAGCTAAAAGCAAATAATTACGTATCATAGTTGTTGGTTCAAAATTTTGTTAAAAATACATTTTTTTACCAGAGCGGCCTTAAGTATGGAAAAATTTTTCAGTAATAACTTTAAAAATTAATTTCAATGTTTCATCTAATTTTTAAATTAAGGATGGTAAATACAAATTTTTATTTTTAAAACAATTTTATTTACTTTTGGCTGTTAAATATTACATAAAAAGGCCTGAATGTTTTTCAAACGCAATAATTTCTCAATAATGACCGATGATGAGCTTATTAAACATTACAAGCTTCATCAGGACAAGGAATGCGTTGGCGAACTGTACAAAAGATACACCGGATTTACATTTGCGATATGTGTGAAATACCACAAAGATTCTGAAAAAGCCAGAGAAGCGGCTCTTGAAATATTTGAAGAATTAATTGATAAATTACTGGTTCATGAAATACATAACTTTAAGTCATGGTTGCATACTGTTGCCAGAAATCATTGCCTTTTAAGTTTCAGATCAAAAAAATATGAGGAACAGTTTATTGATAATTATCAGAAATATCAAAATGATTTTATGGAACAGGATAAGGTTTTGTATCCTGAACACATTATAAAAGAAGAAAATTATAAAGAACTTGAAAAATGTATTAATCAACTTAAACCGGAACAAAGAAACTGTATTGAATTATTTTATCTGCAAAACAAGTCTTATGTGGAGACGGCTCAAATAACAGGATATACAATGAAAGAAGTAAAAACATACCTGCAGAACGGCAAACGCAATTTAAAAATACTTATGGGCGAAAGAAATGAGTAAAAAAAATAACATATCAGATTGCTCAGAATGCTTTTCGGAAGAGGTATTATTAAAATATATCAATGACGAACTTGGATCTGAAGAATCGGCAGCAGTTGAAAAGCATATATTGACCTGCAATATTTGTTCTGATGTTGTTGACGGGCTTTTAATGCTTGACCCGAAAGAGTCTTTTCTGAACTCAAAAACGGAAATTGACCAAAAAGTTGATTTAAGAATTCGCTCTCTATCTGAAAAAAGAGTTCTTAATATAACTGTTATGAGATCAATTGCCGCAATAGCACTTATTTTGGTTGTTTCCGGCGCGTATATTCTTATTAATAATTTGCTGAAAAAAGAAACAGTAAACGATTTCAAAGTTGTGGGCAAAAAAACAGAACTGGAAGATCAAAATCTTATAAAAAACAATATAAATCAGGAACAAATTGCTGATGTAGAGAAGAATAAAAAAGAAGAAACGAAATCAGGTTCTGCGTTCAGACCCGTTTTAAAGGAGTCTGATTCTGACTTTGCTATAGAGGAAAATGAAGACTATTCTGAAAGGGATAACACTCAATGTACAAGTGAAAAATCAACTGAATCTCAGAAAGGGAATATTGATAAAGTTACAAATGGCTATGTTTCTGATGATGATGTCTTATTGGGCGGAAGTATTTTTGATATGGTACCTGGAGTTATAGAAAAAACTGATAGAAAAACTGCATCAGGAGAATCTGATTATTCGGGAAGTGTTGACAACAGATCTGAAGATATTGCTGTTGTTTCCGGTAAAGAAACAAGATCTGAGCTTACCGGAAATCAAGATAGAAGAAGTAAAAAAACAGGAGAAGAACACATGTCGGAAAACGAAAAGAAAACTCCTGGAAAAGCAGAAAGTAATGTAAAAGATATAAGTTCTGTTTCTCAGACAACAACAAGTGTCGAAGTTGATGAATTATTAATTATGTCTGATGCGGAATTTGTTGAAGAAACAGTTAATTCTATTGAAGAAATTAGTTTTAATGAGGTAATCCCGGAAGAAGAATCTGAAGAATGTTTAGCTTTTGTAACGGTCGAAGAAAAGCCGCTTTTCCCGGGAGGAGATTCTGCATTATTAAATTTTATTTTAAATAATACGGTATATCCTGATGTAGCAAAAGAAAACGGCATTCAGGGAAAAGTTTTTGTTAAGTTTATAATTGATAAAAACGGAGACGTTACAAATGTAACTATTGCAAGAGGAGTTGATCCTGTTCTTGATAAGGAAGCAATCAGAGTAATAAAGTCCTTACCCAAATGGATACCTGGAAAACAACGTGGTTATCCGGTAAATGTATCATATATTATTCCGATAAATTTCCGTGCGGAATAATTGAAGAATATTTTAACAGGTTCTGGGTCTTTTTTTCTTAAAAAGATATTTTTTCTTTTTCACAAGAACCGGATTTTGATGTTCTGCTGCACAGATCAGATTTGAATTAACCGGCATGTCATTTACAGATAGTGAGTCTTTTCCGCTTGTTGCCCACTGAAGGTCAAAAGAACAAAGTGTGATTGTAGCAGGGAGAAACTTATTGTTAGCGGTCTTTAGTCCACACTCATATAAACAGTGAATAATTCCGTCAGAACCCACTGATAAATCTGAATATCCGGCGTAACCAGATTCAATTTCTTTATAAACCGGAAATGTAATTCCTTCATCGTAGCTGATTCTCAGTGTAAGATTTGAGCGTTGTCTTTTAGGTGCAGCTTTCGCTGTTGTGCCTCTTTTTGTACTCCATGGAATCATTCTGCTATCAGGGTTGGTAAACAATATCCTGTTTTTATTCTGAAACGGCTGTATTGAATAACGTATCATCCCGGCCATACATATAGGTTCAAAAAAATTATCCGAGTAATATGGTTTAGTCCATCCGGAAATTCCGTCAGGGCTAAAAGAAACCAGCCTCCTGTAATTAATAGACTCATTTCTCATATTAAACATTATTTCTCCGCTTGAAAGTTCGACACAGGCAGCCTCACTCGGAAAAACAAGAGTATCGTTGTTCGGACTTATTATATCTCCTAAAAGCCATGACTTCCCGGAATCATCACTATAAAGTACACTGGTAATTGACGGAAAGTGTGCAAGAGTATTTGTAGCTGAATCCACAACACCGCTTGTTGAAAGCCAGATAGGAACCAATATTCTTCCTGTGGACAGTTGTGTTCCGTGACCAGGTCCGGTGGCAACAACTTTCCATGGATATATTGATTTAAATCCTTCAAAAGCATCTGTAATATTAATCGGGTTTTCCCATGACATCCCTTCGTCAACAGAATACATGTAATAAACACTGTTATAGCCAACGGTGTATAACAGATGTACTTTATCCTCAAAATAATCTATAACAGGAACAGGGTTGGAACATGTTGTATTTCCTTTATCAGCCAAAACAGACAAAGATGTCCATGTATTCCCGGAATCATAACTGGCTTTATAAACTAAGTTTGATGGGTCCAAATCTCCTCCCCGCCCTTTACGGCCTTCTGCAAAAATTAATATATTCCCTTTTTTAGTTGTCGCAATGGCCGGAATTCTAAAAACATAAAAGCCTGTATTAGTCGGGTCAAAAACGACCTGTTTTCTGACATTGTCAAAAGCCTGAGCAAATATCATAGCCGGAAAAAGGGCTACTAACGACAAAAAAAGTATGTTTTTCATTGGCGGCATATTTTTGCAAATATAATACTTATTTAATACCAAAAAGTTTGCTGCTCATCCTGTTTTTTTATTTTATTTGCATAGAAAAGTTTAATTATGATTAATGTAGTTTTAGGAGCCAGCCCAAACCCAAGAAGATACTCGTTTAAAGCGACAGAAACTCTTGTTGGAGAAGGATATCATGTTATTCCGGTTGGAATAAGGATTGGCGAAATATGCGGAATTAAAATACAGTCTGTATTTCCATCAGAAATAAAAATAGATACTATTGCCATGTATTTGTCTGCCGGAAACCAGGAAAAATACTATGATTTAATTCTCAATAATTTACCACGACGAATAATATTTAACCCGGGAACATACAACCCTGATTTTCAGAAAATTTTGATTCAAAAAGGAGTTGAAGTTATAAATGATTGTGTTCTTGTTATGATTGCCAGAGGCATTTATTAATGCTAAAAACAACAAAATAAATTAAAACATACTTTTATAACAATAATTTTTTATTTTTGTGGGCTATTAAAATATCGTATAGATGACGGATACAAATCAGGAAAATATTTTTAACCTAACAAATTTGTTGGGATTTATTTCCAAGAATAAAATAGCATTAGCCGTCATATGTATTATTTCTTTTTTTGTTTCTTTACTTGTTTGTTTTTCAATACATCCAAAGTTTAAATCAACGGTCATATTATTCCCAACATCTTCAGGTTCTGTTTCACAATCATTAATAACAGAAAGTCAACAGAAAAAAGAAATCTTAAATTTTGGTGAGGAAGAAGAAGTAGAGCAATTAATGCAGATTTTATTGTCTTCAGAGATCAGAAACAGAATCATAGAAAAATACAATCTTTTTGAACATTATCATATAAGTAAAGATTCCAAATATGCAAACAGTCAGCTTTACCGAAAATATGAATCCAATGTAGATATTTCGAGGACTGAGTATATGTCAATAAGAATAGACGTCCTTGATGAAAGTCCTGACACGGCGGCATTAATTGCAAATGATATAGCAGCTCTCGTTGACAGTTTGTATGCAAAAATTCAGAGAGAGAGAGCAACAAAAGCTTTTAATATTGTTGAAAAGGAATTCCTTGCACAAAAAGAAAAGATTAAAAATATTGAGGATTCTCTTTCTGCTTTAAGCCAACTGGGGGTAATTGATGTTAAATCCCAGACTGAAATGTACAGCGAGCAACATGCTATCGCGATTGCTTCAGGTAACGACAGGGCAAAAACAGAAATTGAGAAAAAACTTGATGTCCTTGCAAAATACGGGAGTAGTCATTCTATTCTTAAAGAACAAATGTTTGAAGAAGTGAAACAACTTGCCGTTATTGAAGCAAAATACAGAGAAGCAAAAATAGATCTTGAGCAGGATTTACCTAATACATATATTGTCAGTGCTGCTGAAGTTGCGGATCGGAAATTTTATCCGATATACTGGCTAACAATAAGTTTAAGCGTTTTTTCAACATTATTGTTTTCAATCATTTTACTGATATTATTTGATAAATATATAAAAAAAAAAAATCCGTTTGAAGTTGTAACGGATTTGAAAAAATTGTTAAGTAAATTTGAAATACCTAAATACGAAGTTATGGAAAGCTATTTTAAAACCAAGAGCATTTTTTCGCTTATTATGAAATGGAAATGGCATTTAGCTGTGCTAGCAATAGTTGCCGGAGGCCTTGGAGCATTATTTTCATCGTCATGGTTCATTAAGCCAAAGTATAAATCAAGTGCTGTTGTTTATCCTGCAAATATTACCCCTCTGTCTGAAGAATCAGAAAGTGAACAAATGCTGGAACTTTTGCAGTCAGATGATATAAAATTCAGGATAATCGATGTATTTAATTTGTATGAACATTACAATGTAAGTAAAGACGACAGTAACCCGGTATGGAAAATTATCAAATATTATGACGGGAATGTAAATATTCAGAAAACTCCGAATGAAGCTATTGTTATTACTGTTACCGACGAAGATCCTCAAATGGCTTCGGACATTGTGGATTCAATTATAGCTTTTTATGATACCAAGGTGCTTCAGTTGAATGTTGAAAAATCGAAAGAGATTGTCGCCATTTACAAAAAAGAATACGAAAAGAAGTTAAACGAAATAGACAGTTTAGGCGAAATATTAAAAAACTACAGAACTGAATATAATATGCTCGATATGTCTGCACAGGTCGAAAAATATACAGAGGCGATATATATGGGCAGAAGTCTTGATGAGGCCAGAACTGTTCTTGGGAATTGGGAAGAATTAGGAGCAGAATATAATAAAAATGATTCTCTGTTTTACTACGCTCTTTCTGACATGCATACAACCAAGGTTGTTTATGACAATGCATTGCGTGATTCTGAAAAAGTACAAACATATGCTAATGTAGTTTCAAAACCTTATCCGGCAGATAAAAAATCTTATCCGGTTAGATGGCTGATTGTATTGTTTTCGGTTCTCGGAGCATTATTGGCAGGGACAATTTTTGTCTCTTTGATTGAAGGTTCTGCAAAAAACAATAAATGACAATTCCTGAGTCTAAATATAAAATAATAGCTTTTTATGCATTGGCTTTTCTTTTTATTGTCACAAATTCTTATGTGATTATTAAAGAAGAAAGTTTTCTTTTTAATCTTGTCCCGTTGGCAATAATTATATTTTTTGCAATGTTTTTTGCTTTGGACAAGATATTATTGCTTTCTGTTTTTCTGGTACCATTTTCAGTTCCGTTAAAAACATTTTATTCCGGTTTGGATTTTAATGTGGATTTGCCTACAGAACCTATTTTTGTGGGAATGTTACTGATTTTTCTGTTAAAACAATTAAAAGACAGAGATTTTGACAAGTCAATAGCGAAACATCCGATTTCAATTTCGATATATTTTTATCTGGGATGGAAATTGATAACTGTTTTTACAAGTACAATGCCTTTGGTTTCGGCTAAATATCTTTTGGCATCTCTTTGGTTTATTATTCCTTTTTACTTTCTGATGTCTCAGATTTTTAAAAAAGAGAGCAATATTAACAGATTTTTCTGGATGTATATTATCCCTTTCTGCGTAGTAATAACATATACACTTATAAAGCATGCTGCTCGCGGGTTTAGCCAGAATTCTGCCAATTATGTAATGAATCCTTTTTACAATGATCATACATCATACGGAGCTTTATTGGCAATGTTTATTCCTGTAATAATAGGATTTGTATTTAACAAAGAGTTGAAAAAAAGCCTGAGGATAATTGCCGGAATTGTACTTTCTTATTTTTTGGTAGCAATAATCATGTCTTATACACGTGCTGCCTGGGTAAGCCTTGTAGGTGCTCTCGGAGTATATATGATTTTACGGCTTAAAATTAATTATAAAGTTGTAATTGCCGGAATTGTGATTGTTGCTGGTTTATTTTTTGCCTTTCAGGATCAGATTTTTTTCTCACTTGAACGAAATAAGCAAGATTCTTCAACAGATTTTAAAGAGCATTTGCAATCGATAAGTAATGTTGCTACAGATGCCTCAAATCTTGAGAGAATAAACAGATGGAATTGCGCTTTCAGAATGTTCAAAGAAAAACCTGTTTTTGGATGGGGTCCAGGGACATATCAGTTTAAGTATGCTCCTTTTCAGTTTTCTTACGAAAAAACAATTATAAGTACTAATGCCGGAGACATGGGAAATGCACATAGTGAGTACTTGGGGTCTCTTTCCGAATCCGGTCTGCTTGGAATGTTATCTTTTGTCACTATGTCAATAATAATATTTATTACTGCAGTAAAAAATTACCGGAAGGCAAACTCGTATTCGCTTAAGGTAATAACAGCATCAACAATTGCGGGGCTTACAACATATCTTATCCATGGATTTATGAATAATTTTCTGGATACAGATAAAGCGGCTGTTCCGTTCTGGGGTTTTGCAGCTATAATTGTTGCAGTTGATGTTTATCTTATTAACCAGAATAAGCAAAAAGAAGCTGATGAAAAGTTAGCTGCCGAATCTGAAAATCAACAGAATTAGTTATCTTTGCCTGTAATTTCAAAATTGAATTTTATGAAGAAGAATATAAGGTTTTCCCAGGTTATTATGTACGTTTCAGTTATCATCCTTGTAAGCTCTTGTGTAATCAAAAAAAATTCGGGAGACAACATTACAAAAATTGTATATTCTTTCGGGGACTCATCTGTGCCGCCTCAATACCACAGAAGTTATGTAATAACGGCAACTCCGGAAAATATTCATATAGTAGTTGATTCTTACGGGAATATTCTTGCTGATACAACATATGAAATGAACACAGAAAACTTTAAACTTTTAACAGATAAATTATTAGAAACAGGACTTAAAAACAAAAAGAAACCTACTGATAATAATGGTTGTACCGGAGGAACAACAAAATCTGTTGTAGTATTTGAAGGAGAAAAAACAACTATAAGCGGAACTTTATACATTTGCGGAGGAGAAACATACGGAGATCTGGAAGGAGACATTGACAGTTTTTCAAATGAAATAAACAGTTTCATCCCGGATATCAAAAAACTTTTAGAATAATTTTCTCAGAAACACTTTCAGCCAAGCCACCCATACGCAATTTTTAGCGTCTAAATAATGCTCTGATTAAAATAATTGAGTAACTTTATGCATTAATTTATTGCTATATGAAAAAAAACACCATAATTTTTGCGTTCTTTTTATTTGTAGGAATATTGTCTCAGGCACAAATAAATACTTTTCCATGGACAGAGGAATTTGAAACGGCAGAATTACCTTCGGGGTGGACTCAGGAGTACGTAAACGCATCTGTAAACTGGATTACATATAATGGTGGTTCATACGGAATGCCTTCAGCCGCTTTTTCCGGCACAAAAAACGCTTTTTTTTCTTCTGATAATTATGATGATAACCAAACAATATTAATAAGTCCTAAACTGGATTTATCGGCTTTGACAAATCCTGTATTAAGTTTTTACCATACTCAGATTCCGTTTGATACTGATCAGGACGAACTTTATGTTTACTACAAAACTTCTGCTACCGGCTCATGGATTTTGCTGGAATCATACACTTCTGCAATATTGAACTGGACCCAGCATCAGATTATTATTCCTGAAATTTCAGACGATTTTTACATCGGGTTCAGTGCAAAATCAGGGTACGGATTAGGAATTTGTCTGGATCAGGTAGTTGTAGCAAATCAGGAACCATGTTTGAATCCTGATAATATTTCAGTGATTCAAACCTCTGATTCAGGTGCAGTTATTGATTGGACTGCCGGTGGTTCCGAATCACAGTGGCAAATTGAATATGGTTTACAGGGCTATACTCAGGGAGGGGGAACAATAATTACAACATCATCTCATCCATACACTTTTACATCTTTATCGGCAAACGAAGATTACGATTTTTATATCCGGTCTTTTTGCAATCCTCTTTACAGTGATTGGTCAGGTCCGTTCAGTTTCTCTACTATATGCACCATTGCAGATATTTTCCCTTACAATGAAGGATTTGAAAATGTGACAGCTCCTGTGCCTTGCTGGAAAACAGAATATGCAAACTCAAATCCAAACAGCGGGAATCTTATTTCGCACAGTACCCAATTTGCATATGAAGGAAGCAGATCGGTAAAATTCAGCAGTTATTATATCGGAGCTCCGTATAATCAATATCTGATAAGCCGGGAATTTGACTTCCCTCAGGAAATGCAACTCAGTTTCAGATACAGAAAAAATACAAGCGGAACCGAAGTTTTCTGTGTAGGCACATCTTCAACTAACGACAACGTATCATCTTTTACATGGAGCGATAATGTCTCAAACGCTACCACATCATGGAAATATTTCAGCTTTAATGTTCCTGCAAATACCAAATTTATTGCAATACAATACAAGTCAAATTTTCAAAACTCTTTATTTGTTGATGACTTGCAGATAAGAAATGCTGCCGGATGTTACGAACCTGTTGATGTAAATATAAGCGCGATTACTTCGGAAACTGCTTTACTTAGCTGGACTTCCGTAAATGAAGAAACATCATGGATTATTGAATATGGAACGGCAGGCTTTACCCAGGGATGGGGAAATATCGTAACTACCGGATTAAATCCATACACAATAAGCGGACTTGATCCTGAAACAGAATATGATGTGTATATTAAAGCAGATTGCGGAGGTAGTGAAAGCATTGTTGCTGAAAAACAGAGCTTTACTACTTTACCGGCATGCCTTCCTGTTACTGGACTAACTGTCACATCTAACACTAATAATAGTGTAAGCCTTTCATGGGACAACACAGGAGCCGTATTTTACGAGATAGAATACGGGAATACAGGATTTGTTCAAGGAAACGGAACTATTGTTTCTTCAATAGTAACGAATTCGAAAACAATTTCCGGTTTGGCAGAAAACACCACTTATGATTTTTATGTTCGTGCTTATTGCGGAGCAACAAACGGATACTCAGACTGGAGTTCGCCTGTTAACATAAATACCTACCCCTGTGCTGACGGATGTTTTTATACATTTTTACTTTCAGACTATTGGGGTGATGGCTGGGGAAATGTAAGTCTGAGTGTTTATCAGAACGGGGATTTGACAAATACACTTAGTCTTGCATCTGGTTACAGTCAGGAAAATCAGGTATTTATCTGCAACGGAGCTGATGTTGATGTGGTTTTAAACCAAGGTAGTTTTGCCAATGAATGTGCTTTTGAAATTTATACCCCATATAATGTTTTTGTGTGTTCCGGAGAATTTGAAACTTTGGGATCTTTGCCTGATCAAACCATCTTGCGCAGTTTCACGGGAGATTGCAGCGAACCTGCATGTTATCCACCGGTTAATCCTGAATATTCGCAGCTTTCATACAGTTCCTGTGTTTTGACATGGAATGCCGGAAATGAAGAAACTTCCTGGAACATAGAATACGGAGCATCAGGGTTTACTCCGGGCTCAGGAATCTTTATTAACGGGCTAACCGAGCTTAGTTACATGTTAGAAGGGTTGACATCAGAAATGTCTTATGATGTTTACATTTATTCAGATTGTAATGCCTCCGGCCTTAGTGATCCTGCAGGTCCGGTATCTTTTACAACCTTATCTGCGCCGTTTGGACTGGATGTTTGCGGGTTAAATCTCAATATCCCTGATAATTCATTTACAATGGTAAACTTTGAAGTAACAGGTTTGGTGCCGTCAAATTCATATACGCATTTCAATCTGGAGTCAGTTTCTTTTATCGTTCAGCATCCTTATGACGGAGATATTGAGATGTATCTGGAATCACCTGAAGGAATTCTGGTAACACTTGTTCAGGATAACGGGGCAGCAGGCGATAATTTTGGAGATGTCAGCGGGACATGTTCCTATAAAACCATCCTGTCTTTAAATCCGGCCAACGGGAGTATTGCATCGGGAACAGCTCCTTTCAATGGGAACTATTCAGCAATAGGAAATATAGGGGCATACAATACAGGAGCAGATCTTAACGGGCTATGGAAATTGAAACTGGTTGACGATAATAATTTATACACCGGAAAGCTTCAATATTTTAATTTGTCTTTTACAGAGAGTAAAGCTTTGGTTGCAACGGGGAATACTTTTTTTGAGGGGGCTTCAAATAACGGATCAATAGACAACAGTGTTATTCTTGATTTATACAATGAAACTTTTGTTTCAACAGGATTGTTGACCCAAGGAACAGACTTTATTGCAGAAAATGTTCCGGTAGGACTGAATATCGAAATAAATATAACCGGGACAAATACTGCTGAAATATCTCTTACCGGAAATGCTGTTTCTCATGCTACAGACATAGAAAATCTTATTCTCCGTTTTGGAAATACAGTATTTGCCGGATCTGATGCTGATGATGTTGATGGTTCCGAACAAATCTTCACTATAGACTTTTTGGTTGAACAGAACATTACAAATAACAGTATAGATGACATTGTTATTTGTGCTGATGAATCTGCTCCGGTTTTTGTTCCTTATTCATTTACCAATAACGGAGAAACAATTATTGATGCCGGAACTCAGATATCTATGATATTGGAATATCCTGCCGGAACTCCTGCTTTAACAGAAGATCTTACACTGGTTTCCGATTTAGAGATCGGGGAATCTGTTAACGGTAATTTCTCAAATCCTTTGTTTTTTGGTACAGCAAATACATACACGGTAAAAACCATTGCAGAACTTACAGGAGAAAATAATACTTCAGATAACGAAACTTTAATAAACTACATTGCGGTGACTCATTATACAGAATTTCCGCAAGCTTCGGGAGACACAATATATGTTACCGGATTCCCATACAGTGTAAACACAACTGCAGTTTTTGACCCTGTTGAATATACACAGACGTTATATTATTTCTGGAACGGAGAAACGGGATCTTCATCATTTGATGCATTTACAGAAGGTTGGATTTACCTTAATACAGAATCATCGTATTGCAATATTTCAGATTCGGTTTATATTGCTCTTATTTCTTCAGATTCAGATATCAGACATGTAGAATTTAACATTTATCCGAATCCGGCAGAAGATGTAATTATTGTTAATTCGACCGAAAATACTTTTAACAGAATTATAATTTGTGGTATAGATGGCAGAATATACAGAGAAGAGATTTTTACTGATCAGAACAACAGTCACCAGATTTCTGTTTCTGAATTATCTGCAGGGCTGTATTTTGTAATTGCTGAAACATCAGCAGGGACATTTAAAAAGAACTTTATTAAATTATAATGATACGATCAAAACTATACATTACTTTCTTAATCATATTTTCCGCATTTACTTTTTCGGGATTTGCTCAAAGCTTTACTCTGAGTAAAGATTTTACAGCTCCCACACCTTTGCAATACAATAATGGCGATAATTATTTTTTCGTAAATATACTGCCGGGAAATAGTCCTGCAATAGCTAATCCGGAATGCACGCGTTTGTATAATCCTAATAATAGTTTTTTTGCATTTACAGCAAATCAGGAAGGAGGCTTTTCTGTTGAACTTGAGTTTCGTGACAGTGTAGCCGGAGGAATAAGTCTTTTTGTTAATAACGAAGGAACATATACAGAAATTTATTGCACAGACTTCAATACAGATTTGCTTGTTCTAAAACACATTGATGAAGTACTTTCAGGTAAAGATATTATTGCACAATTATGGTTTCCTGCTACAGTCGGAGAATTTTCGTCACATCTTAAAATAAAAGAGTTTGCAGGTTATGGCAATCTGAAAGTCCCTGCTATTGACATAAGCACATACACGCCGGAACAACTTGTACAGGAAATCCTTATTTCAGGATGTGTTGAAGCACAAAATGTTACATTTCAGGGAAGTCTCGAAAGCATAGGATATTTTGAAAACGGAATTCCGGGGCTGAGTTTTGAAAACGGAATAATAATGAGTTCGGGCAGAGTAACAGATGCTGCAGGGCCAAATAATTCCGGGTCAACAGGTACCAATCTTCATAACCCCGGAGATAGCGATCTGTCAAGTATAGTTGGTACTCAAACCCATGATGCCGCAGTACTTGAATTTGATTTTATCCCGGCCAGTAATACTGTCAGTTTTGAGTATGTCTTCGGCTCCGAAGAATATGAAGAATTTGTCGGGCAGGGTTTTAATGATGTCTTTGCATTTTTTGTCAGCGGAGGTCCGGAAGCCTATTCAAATGTTAATATTGCCAGAATTCCTGTAGTCGGAGTGCCTGTGAGTATTAATAACGTCAATCAGACAGATAATTCTGCATACTACGTTAATAATGACGGAGGACTAGACATTCAGTTCGACGGGATGACGGTCACTTTAACTGCATTTTTAAATGTAACTCAGTGTGAAACTTACCACATGAAACTTGCTGTTTCTGATGTCGGAGACGGAATATATGACTCCGGCGTTTTCCTGAAAGCCGGAAGTTTCAACTCAGGAGCGAGTGTTGTGCTGCGTAATTACAATGCCTGGGGTCTTGTTAATACTGTCCACGAAGGTTGTACAAACGAAGTTGTTTTTGCGCGCTCCGATTTGTCCAACTTAAGTGATCCTATGCCGGTAGTTATTACTGTAGATGGTACCGCAATAAACGGGACAGATTATTCAACGATAAATACAGATTTCACTATACCGGGCGGACAGGAGTCGATAAGTATAGATCTCGAAGCTTTTACAGACGGGATTCCTGAAGGAGCAGAAACAATTATTCTGACAGTCTTTAATGGCTGCCCGTGTAGCGTTCAGACAGCTTCAGATACAATCAGAGTTCTTGATGAAATTATTTTTACTCCAACTTTAATCAATAATGGCCCGGTTTGTCAGGGAGATTCCGCACTGTTGAGTTTAAGCAACCTTCCGGTAACAGATACCATACGCATTGAATGGAGTAACGGGGTTACCGGGCCTTCACAGATATGGGTTCATCCTGTTGCGACAACAACTTATACCGCAAATATTTTTTATCCGTGCAGCAGTAAATCTGTATCAACAACTGTAACAGTAAATCCGGTTCCAAATGCTTCTGCATCCAATGACGGCCCTTACTGTGTTGGCGATCCTATACATCTTTTCGGTACAGGAGGTGTTACATATCGCTGGAGAGGTCCAGACTCATTTTTAAGCTTACAACAGAATCCGGTAATTAATAATTCTCAACCGGTAAACGGCGGTACATATCAGGTTACCGTTACAGGTGCAAATGGCTGTAAATCAATTACGTCAACATATGTTGATGTAAATCCTTTACCGGATCTGGAATTAAATGCAAACACTCCTTTTTGCACAGGAGATCCGATTAGTTTCATTATTGATACTTTTCCCGATTATTATTATTGGGGCCCTGATTCATGGAATTCTGTTGACAGTTTTCCGATAATAGGAAATGCTGCAGAAACACACGAAGGATGGTATTATGTAATTGTTACAGACACAAATCTTTGCCGTGCAATAGATTCAGTTTTTATTGAAGTAAATCCGTCACCGGTTGCAAATGCATGGTCTAACTCGCCTGTTTGCGAAGGCACAACAATATTACTTTATTCAGACGGAGGTCCGTCTTATTCATGGACAGGCCCGGCAGGGTTTACATCAACAGATCAGAATCCTTTTATTGCAGCAGCAACTCCTGCAAATTCAGGCAATTATACTGTCACGGTAAGGAATATCTATAACTGTACAGATTCCTACACTATAAGCTACACAGTAAACCCCACTCCTGATGCCGGATTTACAAATCCCGGGCCTTTGTGTATTAATTCTTCTGATATTACACTCAGTCCTGTGAATTCCGGCGGGACCTGGAGCGGAACGGGAATAACGAATATTTTAACCGGAGTATTCAGCCCGTCAACTGCCGGAGCCGGGTCACATCTGGTTACATACAATCTGACACAAAACGGTTGTATCGGGTCACATTCCGAAACTATCACAGTTGATGCAATGCCCGTTATTAATATTAATTCCGCAGGACCGTTCTGTATTTCAGATCTGGCAACTAATCTTACGACAACAAGTCCCGGAGGATTTTGGAGCGGAACCGGAATTACGGATGCTGTAAACGGGACATTTGACCCCGCTGTTGCAGGAGTTGGCACTCACATAATTACTTATTCTCTGGTAAACGGAGCATGTAATGATTCTGACAACATTTCAGTAACAGTATATCCTCTTGTTGATGCAACAATTACTCCGTCAGGGCCGTTTTGCGAAACAGATGCTGCCGTTACCCTTACAGCCGCTACACTTGGCGGTACCTGGAGCGGAACAGGTATTACAAATGTTAGTCTGGGAACATTTGATCCGGCAGTTGCCAATCCCGGCATTCACACGATAACATATACAGTTGCTAACGGGGCTTGCAGCGATACTGACACAGAATTGATTACAGTATATCTTTATCCTGATTCGGATTGGTTTATTACAGGTCCGTTTTGTGAGACAGACGCAGCGGTAAATATTTTATCGGTAACGTCAGGCGGAACCTTCTCAGGGAACGGAATTACAGATGCTGTAAACGGAACTTTTGATCCTGCTGTTGCCGGAGCCGGGACCCATAATATTACTTACACCAGAGTTAACGGAACATGTATTTCAACAACAACAAAACCTGTTTTGGTCTATGGGTCAGTAGATGCAACAATAAGTCCGGCAGGTCCGTTTTGTGAAACAGATCCATCTGTTATTCTCAGTGCTGCTGATGCCGGCGGAACATGGAGCGGAACAGGCATAACAAATGCTTCAACCGGAAGTTTTGATCCGGCAGTTGCCGGTCCCGGAGTACACACAGTTACATATACAGTGTCTAACGGCAACTGTGTTGATTCAGATAATGAATTGATTCTGGTTTACTTAAATCCAAATGCAGATTTTATTGCATCCGGGCCTTATTGCGAAACAGATGCTGCTGTTAACCTTGTTGCGGTAAATCCAGGCGGGACATGGAGCGGGCCAGGTATTACAGATGCTGTAAACGGAACTTTTGACCCTGCTGTTGCAGGACCTGGAATTCACGATATAAGTTATACTATTGTTAATGTAGCTTGTACAGATATAGTCACCAAACCAATTGCAGTTAACGATGCTGTAGATGCCACAATTACACCGGCCGGACCGTTTTGCCAGAATCAGGCAGCATTAACCCTTACTGCTGTTGATCCGGGCGGAATATGGAGCGGAACCGGAATTACCGATCCGGCAACAGGAACATTTAATCCGGCAATTGCCGGCCCGGGAACTCATTTAATAACATATTCCATTGTAAACGGAGCATGCAGCGATACTGATACTGAAAATTTTGTAGTTAATTTATATCCTAACTCAACCATTACTCCTGCCGGCCCGTTTTGCCAGAGTGAGGCTCCGGTTAATCTTACATCTGCATCAGCAGGAGGAACATGGAGCGGAACCGGAATCACAAATTCTGCTACGGGCACTTTTAATCCATCTGTAGCCGGAGCGGGAAATCATACAATAACCTATACAATAATAAACGGGGCATGTACGTCGGTAAGTACAACAATTATACATGTTGATGCATCTGTAAATGCAACTATAACTCCGGTAGCAACAGTTTGTGTATTTAATGCAGCATTTAATCTTACAGCCGTCAGTCCGGGTGGAACCTGGAGCGGAACCGGAATCACAAATTCCGCAACAGGTACTTTCGATCCAACAATTGCAGGTCCCGGAATACATACAATAACTTACTCGGTAACAAACGGAACCTGTTCTGATTTTGACACCGAAAATATTAATGTGTCAGCAAATCCAAATCCTACAATTTTTGCAGCAGGCCCGTTTTGTGAAGATGCTGCCCCTGTAAATCTTACGTCTGTAACATCCGGTGGAACATGGTCCGGAACAGGAATAACAGACGCTGCTCTGGGAACATTTGATCCGGGAACAGCAGGTGGCGGAGATCATATTATTACTTACGTAATTACAATAGGTGCATGCACAAATTCTGACACAGAAACCATTCATGTAGATGCTGATGTGGATGCCACAATTACACCGGCAGGACCTTTCTGTCAGTTTGACCCGGCTGTTTATATGAGTGCTGTTTCGGCAGGAGGAGTCTGGGCAGGAATCGGAATAACCAATACTTCTACGGGGAATTTCAACCCATCAGTGGCAGGTGCAGGAATTCACAATATTACATACAACATTGTAAACGGTCTTTGTTCCGATTCTGATAATGTAAACATCACGGTTAATGTTGCTCCGGACGGAACAATAAACGATCCGGGGGTTTTTTGTCTTACTGATGCTCCTGTTAATTTAACTGCAGCAACTGCCGGTGGAGTTTGGTCCGGACCGGGAATAACAAATGCGGTAACGGGAACATTTGACCCTGCTGTCGCCAATAGCGGAGAAAATATAATAAGCTACACAATCAGTAATGGCTTTTGTACAACTGTAGCAAACATATCCGTATTTGTTTACAATAATGTGGTAGATGCTACTATAACCAGCACAGGCCCATACTGCATAAGCAGCGGACTTGTAACGCTTACGGCAGTTTCTGCAGGAGGTACATGGAGCGGAACAGGAATTGTAAATCCGGCAACAGGTAGTTTTAATCCGGGAATTGCAGGCCCGGGGAACCATCTTATCACGTATAATGTAGGAAGCATTGCCTGCTTTGATACAGACACACAACTTATACATGTTGATGACAGTCTGAGTGCAACAATTAATCCTGCAGGACCTGTATGTCAATCTTCTGCTGCATTTAATTTTACTGCTGCCACAGCCGGCGGAACCTGGTCGGGAACAGGAATAACAAATGCTGCTCTGGGGACATTTAATCCTTTGGTTGCAGGCGCAGGTAACCATGTAATAACATATACAATTTCTCAGGGGGCATGTACCAATACAGATACTTTTACAATTCATGTTGATGCTTCAGTTAATGCAACAATAACACCGGCAGGACCTTTCTGTAATAACCAGCCTATACAGACTCTTACGGCAGTAAGTCCGGGAGGGACATGGAGCGGGACAGGAATTGTAAATACAGCAACCGGGTTATTCCATCCCGGAGTTGCAGGAGGAGGCGACCATATAATAACTTACAATGTGTCGAACGGAACCTGCTCTGCATCAGATACCGAAACAATTCATGTTGATGCATTCCCGAATACTGCTATTTCGCCTGCCGGACCATTCTGTGAGAACAGCTCAGCGATTAACCTGAATGCTGCATCTGCAGGTGGCACATGGTCAGGTACAGGAATAACAAACCCAGCAGCAGGCACATTTGATCCTTCTGTAGCCGGCGGTGGAAATCATACTATTACATATTTGGTTACAAACGGAGCATGCTTCAGTTCTTCAGACAGAATTATACAAGTTGATGATTTTTATGATGCAACAATAACCCCGGCAGGCCCGTTCTGCAATACTCAGCCATCTCAGAATCTGGTTGCAGCCTCGTCTGGAGGAATATGGTCCGGTATTGGAATTACAGATGTAAATGCAGGAATTTTTAATCCCGGAGTTGCCGGACCGGGAGATTTTACAATAACATATTCTACAGTTAACGGACTTTGCAGTGATAACGACAATATTTCAATTCATGTGGATCAATATCTTGATGCTACGATAAATCCAGCAGGACCGTTCTGCCAGAATGCTGTCGCATTGAATCTTACGGCTGCAAACACAGGGGGAATATGGAGTGGAAACGGAATTATTGTTCCCGGAGCAGGAACATTTAACCCGTCAACTGCAGGATCAGGAAATCACATTATTAGCTATACAATTACAAACGGGGCTTGTGTGTCTTCTGATACAGAAACAATTCATGTTGATACTGTTCTTAATGCAACAATTAATCCCGCCGGACCATTTTGCCAAAATGCATCAGCAATAAATATGACTGCTGCCAGCCCCGGAGGAACATGGAGCGGGACAGGCATAACCAACATTACAACCGGGATGTTTAATCCGGCTGTTGCAGGTCCGGGAAACCATACAATTACTTATCAGCTTATTAATGGAATGTGCACTTCTTCTGATACGGAAATTGTTCATGTTGATTTGTTCCCGAATACAACACTGACATCTTATGGCCCGTTTTGTGAGACGAGTGTTTCTGTTAATCTTACAGAGCCAAGTTCAGGAGGAAACTGGTCAGGTAACGGAATTACCGATCCCGTAACCGGAATATTCGACCCGTCAATTGCAGGAGACGGTACACACACGATAACTTACACCAATATAAACGGAGCTTGCACATCAATAGGAACAACCAATATTCAGGTTGATGCTGCTGTTGATGCAACAATAACACCGGCAGGTCCTTTCTGTAACAGTGATGCCTCTGTTTTTATGACGGCTGTTTCTCCGGGCGGAACATGGAGCGGTAACGGGATTGTGAATTCTGTTACAGGATTATTTAACCCGGTTATTGCAGGAACAGGAACTCACAATATTCAATACACTGTTTCTAACGGATTATGTACAGATACAGATAATATTTCTGTAATTGTTGAAGCTGCTCCCGATGCAACAATTATTACAAACGGGCCTTTCTGCGAAAACGATGCAAATCAGGTATTTACAGCTGTTACGGCAGGAGGAATATGGAGCGGGGACGGAATTGACATGACCGGTAATTTTAATCCGGCAGTAGCAGGTTCGGGATCTCACATAATTACTTACACAATTACAATAGGGTCATGTATGTCAACCGATCAGGCAGACATTATGGTAAATGATCTTATAGATGCTTCTATAACTAGTACCGGGCCTTTCTGCATTATGGACAGTCCTGTTCAATTAATGACTGTAAATACGGGAGGAATTTGGTCAGGAACAGGTGTGAACTCAGACGGCTTATTTAGTCCGGCACTTGCAGGAATTGGGAATCATAATATTACATATACAGTTGTTAATGGCGAATGTACAGATTCTGACACCATGATATTAAGTGTTAATAATAATCCCGACGCAACAATTACAGACATACTGCCGGTTTGTATTAATAACCCGGCATTCAATTTTGTTGCCGTAACGGCAGGTGGAACATGGTCTGGAACAGGAATAACAGACGCTGTTGCGGGAACTTTTGACCCGGCTGTTGCAGGAACAGGAGTTTTTACTATAAACTATTCAATAACAATATCAGGATGTTCATCGTCTGATGATACAGATATAACTGTAAACACACTGCCTGTTGTAACAATATCCGGGCTCAATACCGACTATTGTCTGAATGAAGAAGCAGTAGCCATTATTGTTTCACCTCCGGGAGGTAGCCTTACCGGTGACGGAATAAGCGGTACCACATTTACGCCTTCAGATGCCGGATCAGGATCACATCAGATTGTTTACACATTTACAGATGCAAATTCGTGTATCAATAATGCTGTTGTTGATTTAAATGTTCACGATCTTCCGGTTGTCAGCATTGCAGGAATAGATGAATATTATTGTTTTTACGATTCTCCGGTAAATCCGGTATTATTGCCTGTGGGCGGGATATTTGAAGGCAGCGGTGTTTCCGGTATCAGTTTCGATCCGCAAGCAGCAGGTCCCGGAAATTATGAACTGATATATCATTTTACAGACATAAATTCCTGCACCGACACAGCCATTGTAAATACTACAGTTCTGGACAGTCCGGAAATTGTATTTGATTTTACTGAACCAAGCTGTTTTGGTTTTTCTGACGGGAGTATTACTACCTCCGTTAACGGAGGTCTGTCTCCATATTCTTATCTGTGGAGCAACCCGTCAGGATCGACAGAGCCCGGCTTGAATGCAGTAAATGCCGGCATGTATTATCTGACAATTACTGATGACAATTCCTGTATTAAAACTGATAGTGTTTTGGTTACACAACCAGAAGAGCTGACAGTTCAGATTACAAATCAGATAAATGCCGGTTGTTTCGGATATAGCGATGGCTCTGCTACGGCAGAAGTTGCAGGCGGAACGCCGGAATATATTTATTTATGGGATAATTTAGAAGCAAGCACAACAGCTTTGGTTGAAAATCTTGAAGCGGGAGAATATTCCGTTATTGTTACAGATTTTCATAATTGTACAGCCACGGCATCACTTACAATAACCCAGCCGGATACATTGTCGCTTAGTTTTACAGATATAGAAAATGTTGTGTGTTATTCTCAGTCAAATGGTTCTGTGAGTGTTGAGCCATCGGGCGGAACACCTTCATATACTGCCGTTTGGAACAATCCCGGTTCTACATCAGGATTCTCAATTTCTGATCTTACTGCAGGATACTATACTGTTACGGTAACAGACTCTCATGATTGTCAGATTATTGACAGTACGGAAATTACACAACCAGATTCTGTTTACATTGAAAGTGTTGTAAATCCTGTTATTTGTGCACAACAACCGGGCTCTGTAATTATTACAACATTTGGCGGAGTTTCGCCTTATGAATATGAATGGTCGTCCGGAGAAACGGTTCCGGTATTATCAGGAAAAATTGCCGGCACTTACTTACTTACAATTACAGACGCAAATGACTGCGAACTTAATACTTCGGTTGAAATAGGGACAGAAGGCCATATAAATGCAGAAATAACCCAGACAGCCTTTAATTTGTGCTTTGGAGATGAGATTGCCGTTCTGGTTGCATATTCAGATAATGCTGCAGACACAAGTATGTTCATGTGGTCGGATTTTACAACAGATAATACAATTATAAATCTGGGTGCGGACGAGTATTTTGTGACGATTACCGATGCATGGGGTTGTTTCGGAGTTGATTCTGTTATTGTTGAAGAACCGGATGATTTACTTCTGACAATAAATTCGGATAATATAAAATGTACAGGAGAATTAACAGGGCGTACAAGTGTTATTGCCGAAGGCGGAACTGCTCCATACTCTCCAGAGTGGCAAAACGGAGATTTAACTTTCTACAGCAATTCTTTGCCAGCCGGAGAAATATGGGTTACAATAACAGATTATAACGGATGTAAGGACAGTATTTCTACAATAATAACAGAGCCGTCATCAGAACTTTCAATAAGTATGAATATTGAGCAAATAAGTTGCTATGGAGCGATGGATGCATCTATAAACTCATATGCCAATGGCGGAACTCCGCCTTATTTTTACAATTGGAATATTAATGGTTTGTACCTTACAGATCCTACAATAAGAAATCTTGATAAAGGAGAATTTCATCTGACAATAACAGATAATAACAATTGTAAAGCAGATACAACTGTCAGTATATCAGAACCTGATCCTCTCGGAGCTCTCTTTATTACCGGTAACCCTACCTGTGATGGTAACTATGACGGTTACATACAAATGGCAGGTTATGGTGGTACAATACCATATTCATTCTTTTTCTATGATGAGGTTCCTGTATCTTATTTTATTGACTCTCTTTACGAAGGCGAATATTTTGTAACCGTAAGAGACTCTAATAATTGTGAGTTTACAGCCGGTCCGATTATGCTTATAGACAATGATGTTGATTGTCTTCACTTCCCGGCTGCCTTTAGTCCTAACGGGGATGGTTATAACGATGAATGGTTTATCGAAAACATTCAGCTTTATCCAAAATCTGTAGTTCAGATTTACAACAGATGGGGACAGTTACTTTACGAGAAAAAAGGAATTGACGGCTACTGGGACGGAACTTATAACGGTAATCCTGTTCCCACCGGCGTTTACATTTATATGATAATCCTGAATAATGACGAAGAAACAAGAACAGGAACAGTAACTCTGATTCGTTAGTTTAAATTCTTATTGCTATTTTTACGTAAATATTTAGTCAGATTATTACAAATATGAGCTATTATCAGGCAAAAAAAGGACTTGCTCCCGGAACTGTGTTATATACAGGCAGGAAAAAAGTTGAAAAAGTATTGATTGAAAATATAATATACAGTCAGAATGATGTAGCTGAGAACAAAATTCTGAATATTTCGGAACTGGAATACAATAAGGATTCTGATGCAATTCAATGGGTTATAATTACAGGATTGCATGATGTCGGAATTATTGAACGTACAGGAGCTGTTTTCAATATTCACAATCTGGTACTTGAAGACATACTAAATACAGGACAAAGACCAAAAGTTGATTTTTTTGATGAGAATATTTTTATCGTTCTTAAAAATCTGCATTTTAATGCTTCAAAATCTGAGATAGTACATGAACAGGTAAGCATAATATTAGGAAAGAATTTCGTTCTTTGTTTTGTAGAAAAAGATGATAATTTATTTTTCCCGATTAAAGAAAGGCTCAGGAGTTCCGGCTCAAAAATGAGAAATTCCGGATCTGATTATCTGGCTTATGCCTTAATGGATATTGTAATTGACCATTATTTTATTCTGCTTGAGAAAATGGAGGAGCATCTTGATTTTTATGAGAATAAAATTATTAATGGAGAACAATCAAACGTGCTTAACAATGTTTATAAGCTGAAGCGTGAAAATTTATCCCTCAATAATGCCATCTGGCCATTGCGTGAATTAGTGGCACAACTGGAACGTGCCGAATCGGGTCTGATAAAAAAGAAAAATTCTATTTACTTTCGCGATTTGTACGATCACACAATTCAGGTAATTGAAAGGACGGGTGTTTACAGAGACCTTCTTACTGCTTTGCTGGAATTACATTTGTCAGGATCAGGAAACCGAACCAACGAAGTAATGAAAGTTCTTACGGTAATCTCTACCATTTTTATGCCTCTTACATTTATAGCCGGAATTTATGGCATGAACTTCAGAAATATGCCTGAACTTTTTGTCCCGTGGGCATATTTTGCTGTTCTGGGTATTATGGTTGTGATAGCAATATTGATGTTGATTTACTTTAAGAGGAAGAAGTGGTTATAAACAAAATCTATTTCTCAGGATTTTTATAAACCACTCCACGTCCCATTTTTCCGTCAACCTCTATTCTCAGATCTTCGTCAAAACGTACATGTCTGATAAAATCATCTTCATAAATACATCTGGCTTTTGATAAATAATCAACATCGTAGTGCCCGTCTTTAATAAATGCATTTACAGTAAAATATGCTACCCGGAACGATGTAAGATTGTGAAAGAAATGTGTCCCCTGACTTGGGTCAATTCTGTAATTTGATAATCCTGATTCAACAATTACCCTTGCTGCCGAAATATTCGACCACTTTACAGGAATTCCCAGAGCGTGGTCTGATGATCCCCAACGTCCCGGACCAATCAGAACGTAGTTTTTGTCTTCCAGAACAAAATCTTTATTCAGATTGTCAATCTTTTCAACGGTTTTAAGATTATTTTGCGAATTAAAATTTTCCGGTTTTACATAAATAATATCCCGGATATTTTTGTACAACCCATTTCCCAAAACCGATTCGCTGTATAAAATTGTTTCTTCGGTATTTACGGTTTTTATGTCAATTGACACTTCCTGATCTGTTTCAATAATCGGACGAATCTGTAAAAGGCTGAAAATAATTTCTTCCTGTCCGTTTTTGGGGAAATTTACGGCAAATTCCACTTCAATGTGATTGTTCATTTCCTTTCGGCCTATTTCCATAAAGTCAATCAGGATTTCGCTCAGCGGAAATGTTTTATGTTTCAGAATTCCGGCAAATGTGACAAGCTTTTTACCATCATACATTGTGCTGTCTTTGATAATATTATTCTGAAAATCATAAGTTGAGCCTATGGGTTTTAAAGCACCGTCAAAATGCGCTTCATCAATTTTAAGTTTAATAATATTCACATCTTCGCTTATTGACGGAATAAATTGTTTTGCATCAAGATTAAGCGCATAAAATTCTTTTTGTGTGTCTCTCAGAGTCATTTCCGGAGATGAAAGTTGCAGGACTTTTGCCGGATATTTTGGCGAGAACCTTATTGACTTTCCCCCGTCAACAATATGTTTTCCAAGTCCCAGGGCCACATTTACAATTCCGTCTTCTGATTTTTCCGGTTCAATAGGATAAAAATTTATTGACCGTGCTACTCCCGAAAAAGTAGGATAGAATCTGCCGTCGTAGGTATTACCACACACATCCTGCAGTACAATTCCCATTTTTTCTTCATCAATAACATTTGCAGTAGCTGCCATATACGCTTTTGAGTCACGGAAAAAAACAGACGCATATACACTTTTTATGGCTTCGGTTAATAATTTAATGGTAAGATGTTTATCATTAATAATATTGGGAATCATATATGTTGAATAAACTCCTGCAAATGGCTGATAATGAGAGTCCTCCAAACGACTCGAAGATCTTATTGCAATTGGATTGTCAGTGTATGAAATAAAAGAGTATAAACTTGTGAAGATTCTGTTAGGCAATTTTGCTTCTACAAATTTCTGTAAAATTTCATCATCACTCAGATTTGAAATCCCAACTTCGTAGAGATTATTCGATTCCATGAATTCATCGAAAATATCTGTACATAAAATCGCTGTACGGGGAATTGTAATAGTTACATTATCATATTTTTTCCTTAGCTTGTATTTCTTAATCAGAAGGTCTGTAAAAGCCAGACCTCTTGCCTTTCCGCCGATATACCCGTCACCTATACGGGAAAATATTGAGTAGGAATCAAACGTGTTTTGCTCGAACTTGGTTATTACTCCGCGGCCTGAATTCAAACGATAGTTTGAAATTGCCATGTAAATAAATTCACGGATATCTTCAATATTATTAAAGTGCTCAATCGTGAGATGTTTGAATTTACGTGCAAGCAAAAACAAAGACCGTGAGTTAAGCCATTTTGTGATATGATTTCTCTTAACGTGATATTCAAGACATTCAGGCGAAATTTTAAGAATCAGTTCCTGAAATGATTTTAGACTTGTTGCTGTGCAAATAATCTTATCCTTAACCGGACAATAAAAATGGAAACTGCCCAAATGAAGATTTTTAATAATAAAGTTTCTTAACTCAAAAGAGAAATTTTTCGAGTATTTACCCAGAAAATCCACGCCTATTTCATCGGCAAGTGCTTTATTATGGCTTTCTGACGAGAGCAAAAGCAACGGAATATTCTGGTCGAGATTCTGTATTTGTTTACAAAGTTTTACGCCGGCCATTTTATCGGTATGACTGTCAATTTTATAGCGCACATCTGAAAAAACGCCAAGAATATTTTCACGATACTTGTTAAAAAGAAACATTGCCTGATTATAATTTGTGGCAAGCATGATTTTAGGACGTCCCCTCATACGAAGGTTTTGCTGATGCTCGTTTGCCCCTTCAATGGAAGCCCGCTGCGACTGAATAAAGAATATCTTATAAAGAATAGGTAAAATACTGGAATAGTATCTTATGCTGTCTTCGACAAGAATCACCGCCTGAACGCCCATTTCTGTAACATCCTTGGGAGCGTTCATTTTATCTTCGATAAGTTTTATGATAGCAAGCATTAAGTCGGGATTTCCGAGCCAGCAAAAAACATAATCAATGGCACTTAGATCTTCCCGTGCAATTTTTTGTGAGATCTCACGGGAAAAAGGAGTTAAAACAACAATAGGTGTTTTTTTATATTTACTCTTTATTTTTTTTGAAAGATCAAAGGCATTTGCATTTTGAATATTCAACATGGTAATAACCAGGTCAATATCTTTGTTGCGGAGTTGTTCAAAAGCTTTTTCCGAAGAATCAACACGAACAAACATAGGTGGATAACGCAAACCAAGAGTCATATACTCGTTAAAAATCTGCTCGTCAATACGGCCATCTTCTTCGAGCATAAAATTATCGTAGTTATTACAAATAAGCAGAACTTTTAAGATTCTTTTCGTCATTAACTGATCGAACTCTGTATCCTGAAAATCAACTTCTCCAAATTCAAAAAGATCGTTCTGTGCTACTGGTTTTATTTCCATATTTTTTAAATTAATATTCGTTTTGATCCGTCCGGGTTTTCCAATTCAAAAATAACTAAAGAAAGTGTATTTTGTTCTGTTGCGGCATTAAAACAATATGTTTTTCCTATTTTCTCTTTCCAGTCACCTGTAATTGTTGTCGATTCATGAACATGTCCGTGCATGCTGATTAAAGGCTGTTTATCCGCTATAAATTCTTTGATTGCAATACTCCCGATATGCACGTCAAGCGGAACATGATCAAAAAACATATTATCCAGATCAGCCCTGTCAAGATTTGTATTATATGGGGGACAGTGAAACAAAAAAATTGCTTTCGACATATCTTCTCCGTTTGTCAATGTTTCAAGGTCTTTTTTTATTGTTGCAAATTCTATATCTCTGCCCGGGTCAACACTTCTTTTACCTTCAACAGGGTGTATGCAACCCGGATCTGCAAATCTGGAAACATCATAAACTTCCCAGTCTTTATAAATAAACGGAGTTGGCGGAATGAATGAATATCCGAATACTGAATATTCATCAAACAAAACCTTTTTAAAATTAATATAAGTCCACAACTCAGAATATTCTGTCATTAAAAATCTTTCTTCTTCCTTCTTAGGATCATCATTTCCCAAAATAATAAAAACTCCGGGATATTTTTCTTTTAAGTCAACCTTAAGCTTTTTAAAACTCACAACAAAATAATCTTCAAAAAAGTCAGTCGTGCTGTTTCGCATTTCTTTAAACGAAGGATATAAATCTCCGGTTATAAAAACAACATCCGGCAACTCACAGCCTATTGTATCAAAGAGCTTTTGGTACTTTTCTCTGTTCCCGTGCAAATCGCTTATATGAATAGCTTTGGTCATGTTTTTATTGTTTCGTGGCAGGATTATATTGCCAGATTCTGCATTAGGTTCAAATATAGTAAAATAATCCAGGGGTCAATGTTTTTGACAAAATGTTCACAAACATATTTTGGAATAAGTTTGTAAGAAATTATTACTTGTCTGTTTTGTTTTAGTAGCAATATAATTCAAAACTAACTTAGTTTGCTAATAGGTAAGCAAAAACATTTCATTAAAGCATTGTGTTTAATTTTATCCATAATTGTTTCATTTGTAATAATATGCGAAAGACTTATCTGTGTATATGGTTTCAATAAATATAGAGATAAAAGACTGTTTCTTATTTCGATAGAGCCGTTATCAGTTTCATCAGGATTATGCAACACAAATTTCAGATTCTATAACCCATTCCCATCAATCGAAAAAATAACAATATCAGAAGATCCTTTATTCCCTTCACTCAGGTTAAACAGAATGTGTTCATTGCCAACGACGTTATAAACGTCAGTTGTGGAATAGCCCATACCACAAATCCTGTTAAATTGGGTTACTGCAGTTATACTGGGAGTAAAGTCACTGAGATTTCCTTCCGGAATATACCAATGACCGGCAATATGATTGTATTCCGGCCAGGATTCTCCGGCCAGGATAATATTCCCGTTATAATAGTTTATTGATTCTATTCTTTCTCCACAGTTCTGACCGTCCTCTTCTCCTGTAAAGTAATTATACTGAGCCTGTAAATTTCCGGAAAGATCAAACCGGAGAAGACATCCGTCGCCAAATTGTGACAAATCATATTTTTCAAAACTGCCACGGCCTCCGACATACAACTGGGAATTTATTATACGCAGGCATGAAATGTTATTCCTGTCGTTTGATAAACCCTGATATTTTTTCCCCCATATATATTCTGCTTCGGAATTAAGTTTGAGAATTCCCATATAGGTAGAAACACCTCTGAAATCGCAGGCAAGATATAAATCACCGCTGTTGTCAACATCAATGTCTGTAATCCTGTTACCTGATCCCAGATATATTCTTTTGCACCAGTCAAAATTATCTCCGTTTGCTGAAAATCTGAGCAGAAGACCGGAATTATCAGCTCCTTCCCAACCTCCAATATATACAAAACCTTCGTCGGTAGCTTTTACTGTGTAACCGCGGTCATTATAAGTTTCCGAAGGGTCAATGCTAAGAGTCGTGTTATCAAGAACATCTCCGCTCCATGCATCCAGCATAAGGAGGAATACCATTGCATTTTCGGCTGAAACTCCTGCTCCGGTTGAACCGGTAACATAAACGCGATTGTTGTTTACATCCATTGCATAAGATCTGGCGCTTCCGTGAGCTGCTCCCGAATCATCTGCTTCCCAGTTTTGCTGCCACATAACATTACCATACGGGTTTAATTTGATTACAAAGACCTGATTATATCCAAGAGTACAGGTTCCGGCAATATAAATATTCCCGGAATCGTCAACAGAAATACACCGGCTTCCTCCACCTCCTGCAGCAGTTCCGTTTTCGGAAGGAGATGGGAAAAAATTACTGAACGAAGTACTTATTGTTTTTGACCAGATCAAACTGTCGTTAGCTAAAGCTATTTTTGTAATATTTATTTTGTTTGTGTAGGTTAATCCGCTTGCAGAACTTACAAAATACATATTCCCATCGTTGTCAACCACTCCACCGGCAAAATCATCTGTTTCCGGTGTCCCCCAGGCTATCTCTGATCTAAGGTTAATCTCAGCCAGTTTTTTCCCTCCTGTTTCGAGAGGATTTTTCTCACAAGATGCTAATATCAGTAATCCTGCAAAAATACTTACTACAAATATTCTGATTCTCATTTCTTTTAAAAATTAAAATGCTAAAATACAAAAAATCTACGACACATCTCTTTTTGCCTCAAATCGAATCTAAATTTGGAAAGTTTGCTACATACATATATATTTGCGCGTTATTTTAAAAGTATTAATGATGAACAGTAAATTTGCTGAATACAAGCAACTTGATCTTGCGGCTATAAATACCGAAGTGGAAAAATTGTGGGAGGAAGAACAGACTTTTGCCAAAAGTATTGAAACAAGAAAAGACAACAAACCATTTGTGTTTTTTGAAGGTCCTCCGTCTGCAAACGGAACTCCGGGGATTCACCACGTAATGGCCCGCACAATAAAAGATGTTGTTTGTCGCTACAAAACACTTTCGGGTTATAAAGTTGACCGTAAGGCAGGGTGGGATACCCACGGGCTTCCGGTTGAACTTGGTGTTGAAAAATCTTTAGGAATTACAAAAGAAGATATCGGCAAAAAGATTTCCATTAAAGAATACAATAATACCTGTCGTACCGAAGTAATGAAATATACCGATTTGTGGGAAAAACTTACTGAACAAATGGGGTATTGGGTTGATATGGAAAATCCATACATTACTTACGACAACCGTTATATAGAAACAGTCTGGCATTTGTTGAAAAGATTGTTCGATAAAGGTTTGATTTACAAAGGATATACAATCCAACCTTATTCCCCTGCAGCAGGGACAGGATTAAGTACACACGAGCTTAATCAGCCTGGTTGTTACCGCGATGTAAAAGATACTACCGCTGTTTCGCTGTTTAAAGTTGTTCGCAATGAAAAATCAGAAAGATTTTTTGCAGGAACAGATTCTCCGCTTTATATCATGGCATGGACAACCACACCATGGACATTGCCGTCAAATACAGCTTTGGCAGTAGGACCGGAAATAAAATATGTAAAAGTTAAAACGTTTAATCCTTATTCAGGAAATCCGGCAACTGTTATACTTTGTAAAGACAGAATTCCGGCATATTTTAAGGCAGAAAGCGAAAATGCTGATTTCAGCACATATAAATCCGGGGATAAAAATATTCCGTGGCAAATTCTCGAAGAGTTTGCAGGAAAGGAACTTGTCGGGACAGATTATGAACAGTTAATAAACTGGATTCAGCCTAAATCACCTGCGTTTAAAGTAATTCCGGGAGATTATGTTACAACCGAAGACGGAACAGGTATTGTTCATATTGCACCTACATTCGGAGCCGATGATGCCAGAGTTGCAAAAGCTGCAGGAATTCCTGCACTTATTCTCGACGATAAGGATGGAAATCTTTGTCCTATGGTTGACAAACAGGGGAAATTCTTCCGCATAGAAGATCTTCATCCTGATTTTGTAAAAAATTATGTTAATCAGGAAACCTATTCGGAATTTGCAGGAAAATTTGTTAAAAACGAATATGATCCTGAAGCTGAAGGCAAAGACAGCTCAACAGATATAGATATCTCTGTAATGTTAAAACAACAGGATAAAGCTTTCCGTATTGAGAAACATGTACATAATTATCCTCATTGCTGGAGAACTGACAAACCTATTCTGTATTATCCGCTCGATTCCTGGTTTATTAAAACAACAGATGTAAAAGACAGACTGATTGAACTTAATAAAACAATCAACTGGAAGCCTGCAAGTACAGGTGAAGGGCGATTTGGTAAATGGCTCGAAAATCTTGTTGACTGGAATCTCAGTCGTTCAAGGTATTGGGGAACACCACTTCCGATATGGAGTACAGAAGACGGAAGCGAAAGAATTTGTATTGGTTCGGTTGCTGATTTAATCAAAGAGATAAACAAATCAGTGGAAAAAGGATATATGTCTGCTGATTTCTGGAAAGGATTTGTCCCGGGAGATTACAGTAAAGCAAACTACGAAATTATTGATTTACATCGTCCTGATGTAGATGAAATTGTGCTTGTAGCAAGCGATGGTCGTAAAATGTTCCGCGAACCTGATCTTATTGATGTTTGGTTTGATTCCGGAGCTATGCCTTATGCTCAGTGGCACTGGCCATTCGAAAATGCAGAGGATTTCGATAAGCTTTTCCCTGCCGACTTTATTGCAGAGGGAGTTGACCAAACCAGAGGCTGGTTCTTTACGCTCCATGCAATTTCTACAATGATAATGGATTCGGTGGCATTCAAAAATATTATTTCGAACGGACTGGTTCTTGACAAAGACGGCAATAAAATGTCGAAACGCCTTGGCAATGCTGTTGACCCGTTTAGTGCTATGGATGAATACGGGGCAGACACTTTGCGTTGGTATATGATTACCAATTCTCAGGCATGGGATAATCTTAAATTCGATATCTCCGGTGTTGATGAGGTAAAACGTAAATTTTTCGGAACCCTTTACAACACATACAACTTTTTTGCTTTATATGCAAATATTGACAATTTCTGTTATGCTGAGAAAGATCTTGATTTAGAGAAACGTCCGGAACTGGATAAGTGGATTTTGAGTTTGTTGAACTCTTTGATTAAAGATGTTCAGAACTGTTATGAAACTTATGAAAACACAAAAGCAGGCCGTTTGATTCAGGATTTTGTAAACGATCATTTGAGCAACTGGTATGTCAGGTTAGGCCGTAAACGTTACTGGGGTGGCGAATATGACGAAGATAAGATTTCTGCTTACCAGACACTTTATACCTGTTTGTTAACTGTCTCCAAACTGGCTTCGCCTATCGCACCATTCTACATGGATAAACTATACCGCGATTTAATTGCAGTAACGGGTGCCGAAAAATTTGAATCAGTACATCTTTCATATTTCCCGGTTGCAGACGAAAAGTTGATTGACAAAGCTTTGGAGGAAAGAATGGAAATGGCTCAGACAATTTCTTCAATGATTTTAAGTCTTCGCCGTAAGGTAAGTCTTAAAGTAAGACAGCCATTACAAAAAATAATGATGCCGGTAGTAAATGATAATTTTGTTGCGCAGATAGAAAAGGTGAAACAGATTATTATGACCGAAACAAACATCAAAGAAGTTGAATTCTTATCTGATAGCTCGGATGTTCTGGTTAAAAGAATAAAAGCCAACTTTAAAGTTCTGGGTCCGAAATACGGTAAAATAATGAAGCAGGTTTCTTCCGCTATAATGGCAATGAGCCAGAAAGATATTGCTTTGCTGGAGCGTGAAGGCATCTTTAACTTTACTGTTGAAGGTCAGAATGTGTCAATCGGAACCGAGGATGTTGAAATTATTTCCGAAGATATTCCCGGATGGCTGGTCGCAAACGAAGGTAAAATTACGGTGGCCTTGGATATAAATATAACTCCCGAATTAGTGGAAGAAGGGATTGCCCGTGAATTTATAAACCGTATCCAGAATATGCGTAAAGAAAACGGTTTTGATGTGACAGATAAAATCAATATTTTTATTGAGTCACATCCTGAGATGGATGCAGCGATTACCAATTATAAAGATTATATATGTTCACAAACATTAGGCAATACAATAAAAATTGTCGGAAAAACGGAACAAAATAATTATGTTACCGTAGAAGTGAATAATTTTGAAACTCGTATGAGTGTAGAAAAGTGTAATAATTAAAAATTTGGATTATGAGTGCAGAGGAAGAAAAAACCAGATACAGCTATGAGGAGCTTCAGGAGTTTAAGGAAATTATCCTGAAAAAACTCGAAAAAGCTAATAAGGATTACGAGCTTTATAAAAGTTTGTTAAGCCACGAAGACACAAATGACATTATGGACACATCTCCGACTTTTAAAGTATTGGAAGAAGGAGCAAATGTATTGTCTAAAGAGGAAATAGGAAAAATTGCCCAGCGCCAGCTAAAATTCATTCAGCATTTACAGGCGGCATTAGTAAGGATCGAAACAGGTACTTACGGAATTTGCAGAGAAACAGGCAAACTTATTGCAAAAGAAAGACTTATGGCCGTTCCGCATGCAACACTAAGCATGGATGCAAAAATGAACAGGAAGTAAGAGAAAATTCGAGTGAGTAAAAATACCGGGAAATCTTCCGGTATTTTTTTTTACATTTAAAACTTGTGGTATGTTACAATTTCTTTAACCCGGCTATCTGACAGATTCCGGCTTTATGCTTTTATGTGTTATCCCGGATTACCTGAGGATAAATTAAGCTCTTCTTAAACTGCTGTAATCCAGATAATAAATCAGCTTCAGAGAAAAATTATTTGCCTGAGGTTCGAGCCAGATGTTTTTGAAATTTTCAAAATATCCCGGCATTAAATCAGCTTCAGGAATATTGCCGTTAGAGAAAATCTGATTTTTCCACATAACAGATAAGAAACTGCCTGGCATAAAATTCCATGAAACCATTAAATCGACATTAAAAATATTAAAATTGTAATCACCTTCAAAGTTGTAATCAGGATTTATTGCAAGAGTCCCGTCTTCCTTAAGGTCGTAATATTCATAATAGTTTACAGAAGATACATAATGCCTGGCTTTTAGTGTGGCTGATAATTTATTGTTGAAAACATATGAGAGGTTAAGACTGTTTGTAAAAGTAATGACATCGCGGCGTCCAAAAATAATTTCCCCGTTATTCTGAGTATAGTATCCGGCTCCTTTTAAATCATAATCCCAGCTAAAAGTGTATCTTAAAGACATTTTCTTCCCGAATCGGGTAAGTGGACTTATGTTTCCCCAGATTCCCTTACGGGCTTCATTATCTCCGTATATGCCGATCCGGAAATCAAAAGCAAGTTTTTTTCTGTAGTCTGTTGATGCAAAAAAATACTCTGTAAAAATTCCGGGTCTGTGGTAGAATCTTCCCGGTGTACGAGGCTCATAATAGTCATTTGTTGCTGTTGGCTGTATTGTTATTTCGTTCCATAATGAAAGATGTTTACGGGTGGTGGCATAGTTTGACAATGAAATTTCAAGTCTGGTAAAATCTGTGTTCTCAAATAAAGTATTGTATGATATATTTAACGAATTACTGGTTTCGTTAAAAAGCCAGAACTGAGAAAATTTGCGAAATCCAACAGAAGCCGTGTTGGATATTTGGTTAAACTCTGTCATATATCCCAGATCATTTGGATTATAATTTTTTGTAATCAGTTCTGTCCCTATTGAATAAATCCAGTTTCCTGTCAATTTACCAAGTGAAGAATGAATATACCACCCGTCAGCAAGATATTGAGAATTTTTGCTTTGTGTACTATACGAGGCGAGTGTGGAAATACCAAATCTGTTGGATTTTTCCATTATCTTGAATGACGTAGCCGAAACATTCGATAAATAAGAGTTTCCGGGTCTGATTACATTTGCATTTGTGAAATTTATGTATGAATTTTTTCCTATAGTCTGATCCAACACCAGAATATTGTAATTTGCTGCCGGTTCGGTCATAATATTTTGTGAGTTGCCTTCAGCATCAGTGATTTTAGCATAAGTATTGGCCGTTACTGCATTAAAAATTCCCAAAGCCATGTTTTTTTTCCCGCGGCCGCTGATTTTAAAAGCGTTAACAAGTTTTGATGCCTGTGGATTATTATTTATGGTATAGGTTTCGCTACCGCTTCCTTCAACGACAGAGTTATAGCCATCAGGAGTTTTTCCGATTCGCCGGGAGTAAAACAAGCCACATTTGTTAAACAAATCTGTGCCTTCTGTGAAAAACTGACGGTTTTCCGAATAATATGTCTCCTGTGGAGTAAGGTTTAAAACGACATCGTCCGTTTTTGTCTGTCCGAAATCGGGAATCAAAGTCATGTCCAGGGTATAAGTTTCGCTCAGGCCCAGTTTAAGATCCAAACCACCGCTGAAAGAATAACCTGTGTTTTTATCATAAGTGTTTAAATAACCCGATACATATGTCATAAGCGATAAGCGTAAAGGTGCATTTATATCACGTATGCCGTTTATTATTCCCATTTGCGAAGCTGCAGACCCTTTTGACTGATCTATCGGAACCCAGCTCGATTTTTCCCTGCTGCGACGAACTGTTCTTAAAAAGTTAACCGCCCATGTTTGTTCTGCTGTTCCCGGAAAACGAATTGCAGAATAAGGAATTTCAATTTCGGCAATCCATCCGTTTTCTGTTACACTGACACCGCTATACCATACTGCATCCCAGTTGTAATCATCTTCGCCTTCAGAAGTCCTGATGTCGGTCTGTACATTTGCTGCGGATACTATAAACTGATATGTATTTTGTCCGTCATTATTCGGATTGAGGCTTATGATGAAATAGTCAACATTTCCGTTATCGTTGTCTCTTACTGTAAATTCGGTGTAAATGCTGTCAGGCGTTTGGTCGTACATTATTGCAGCAAAGTAAACAGAATTATTGTCATATATTACTTTTACTTCGGTTTTTTGTGCCGGAGTATCCCCGAAAACAGGATAGAATCCTGTAAATCCGGATACGGAAACCGCCGATTCCCATGATGGCTCCGATAATATTCCGTCTGTTTTTATCCTTTCCGTTATCCTGAAAGCATCAATGTTTCCGCTTTGTGCAAATAATGCAGATATTAATAAAGTAAATATGAAAGGGGTAAAGAATATTTTTTTGAAAGTGGTTTTATCAGTCATTTTTTTAACAATTGCAAACAACAAAAATAATCAGATGTTCTTTAACTCAGGTATAAGATTAGTATTAAATCTTAATAATATGTTAAAACAAAGTGTCTTAAAGTTGTTTAAGCAGATATCTCAGGTCAGAACTAATTTAGAATTCATTTTTACTGAAAATCAACTTTGTTTTCTAAAAATAATTTTTACTTTAGCTGACTAAAATATTTTGAATGAAGAAGAAGCATATATTCTATATAGTAATTATTCTGGCATTATTGGCTGCCGCAGTTCTCGTCATTATCCTGTCAGAAAAAAAATCCCCTGTTGTTGAAGAAACAATAAAAGAAGAAAAAATTCCTGAAAAATATGGTATTCCGCTTGAAGGCTGGACGTTATATTCAGACACAGTTCGCCAGGGAGATTATCTGGGAACAATTCTAAGCAGATACGGAATTACTGCACAACAAATAGATAAAATAGGCCGAATGTCAACAGATTCTTTTAATACAACATTAATCAATGTCGGCCGTACCTATACAGTATTTTCAGATACCTTAACCGATGACAATCCTGTTGCAAAAATATTTGTGTATGAAAATTCGGACGTAAGATTTACTAAATATGATTTCAGGAACCCTGATACTATTATTATTGAGAAATTAAGAAAACCGATAGATACTGTTACACTGGAAGCTTCGGGGGTTATTAAGTATTCGTTGTGGCAAACAATGCTGGATAATGATTATAACTGGGAACTTGCTCTTGCTTTATCTCAGACCTTTGCATGGACGGTTGATTTTTATGCGCTTCAGCCGGGAGATTGGTTTAAAGCAATTTATAACGAATATTATGTTGAAGGGAAACGGATAGGAATAGGCGAAATTAAAGCAGGTGTTTTCTTTAACGGAGGAAAAGAACTTTGGGCAATTCCTTTTACTCAGGATTCTGTAACCTGTTTCTTTGACACTGTTGGTAATAGTATGAGAAAAACATTTTTGAAAGCTCCGCTTGAATATACCGGGATAAGCTCAAGATATTCGAATGCCCGTATGCATCCTATTTTGCATCAGGTTACAGAGCATCTTGCCGTTGATTTTTGTGCTCCGGCCGGTACTCCTGTTTATGCTGCTTCTGACGGGGTTATTACTACACGGGCTTTTCAGACTGGTGCAGGAAATTACGTAGCAATACGGCACAACAGTGTTTATTCTACGGTTTATATGCACTTCTCTTCTTTTGGAAAATACAATGTAGGAGAAAGAGTGAATCAGGGAGACGTTATTGGTTATGTAGGAAGCACCGGATGGTCAACCGGACCACATCTGCATTATGAAGTTCACGAAAACGGAGTTAAAATAGATCCGCTGTCTTTCGAACCACCTCCGGCAGAACCGGTTGATTCTGCAAACATGGAGCGTTTTAACAAGGAAAAACGTGGATGGATTGACCGGATTAATAAAATTGAAGTAAAAAAAGGGAATAAATAACAGGATAATAAATAAACAGCAATTTACAACAGAGAGATGTCTAAGACATCTCTCTGTTTTTTTACCGTGAAAAATATTGGGCTTTTATCGTGCAACCATTATGTTTTTTTTTGTTATATTGTTGACATTATGATTGATGACAGCAAAATAATAGAGGGGTGTCGCAGTAACAGACATAAGTACCAGATGGCACTTTATGATAAGTATGCCCCTATGTTACGCGGGATTTGTCTGAGATATGTGAAGAATGGAGCAGATGCAGATGATTTGTTGCAGGAAGGTTTTATAAAAATACTTAAAAATATCAGTAATTATGTCGAAACAGGTTCTTTTAAAGCATGGTTAAAAAGAATAATGATTAATCAGGCAATTAATTTTTGTAAACAAAAAAAATTGTTGAAATACACTGATTTGTGCGAAAATTTTGATTTCGATACAGAAGATGCAAATGATGATTACGATAATCGTAAAGTTGAGAACAGAATTATAGAAGCTAATTTAAGTCCTCAGCAGATATTGTCTTTGATTAATGAATTACCTGACGGTTACCGTATGGTAATTAATCTTTATGTTATTGACGGGTTTTCACATAAAGAGATAGCGGAACAACTTAACATTAGTGTCAATACATCAAAATCACAGCTTTCAAGAGCCAGAAAAACATTACTTGACAAAACAAACGAACTGATTATAAAAAACAAAGTTAGCTATGAGCAGGAATATAAATAATATCGATGATTTGCTCAGGAGCAGCTTCGAAGATTTCTCTTCGGCTCCATCTCCGGCGGTCAGGGCTAAAGTATCAAAGAGCATTAAAAACTTTAATTTTCTGAGGTTTAACCCTGGTAGTTTTAATGTTTTCTATCTGGCTGCAATTGTTTTGGGGACATCTGTTGTAGTAAGCATAAGTGCCGGAGTTTTTTCTTCAGAATCTGAGCATCCGGGAACTACAAAAAACGCTGAATCGGGAAGAAATTCCGCTGTAGAGCAATCTGTAATTGTAACCAATTCCGGAAAAATTGTACATGATTCAGAAATTGCTGATTTTGAAGAAAATACAGAAGAAAATAATAATTTCCCTCTTCAGCAAACTGTAACTGATAATTACACAGATTTAAATGTTTCTGAAAAATCAGTCAGTCAGTCAGATAATTCTGAAGCTGAAGTGGCAGTAATTACAGAAACGGATTCAATACCTGAAGAGAAACTGTTTGTTTTTGACACAATTGTTGAAACGGTAAAAATTGTTGTTGCAGATACAATTAAAACAGAAGTTCGTAAAACTGTTGAAGTGAAAAAAAACAGAAGAAATCAAAAATAGAATGCAACCTTTAAAAAACGCATTGTTATTAAAGCAGATAAAAGATTATAAACAAATAAATTTTACAATTATGAAAACTCTGATTACATTTTTAGCAATCGTGATTATGGCAACGGGATTAAAAGCGCAATCCCAATGTGAAGCTTTTATTACTACAACAATGAGTGAAACTACTATTGCCTGTCAGGGATCTTATTTTGTTAACGGACAACAGATGACAGATTCTTCAATGGTAAATTATTTGTGGGTTATTGATAATACCTCGCTTTCCGGTGAAATGATAACATGGACTTTTCAGGAAGAGGGATTTCATATGGTTTGTCTTACCGCATCAGGTTATGGTTGTTCGTCAACAGTTTGCGACAGTATTTTTATCGGTAACGGACAAACAGGGTGTAATCTTGGCTTAACTTATGACATTACTCACGCAACAGATGCCAACACGGCAGACGGAGCTATTGATATTACCGTTTCAGGAGGAGCAGAACCATATTCATATTACTGGGCAGACGGTCAGACCAGTGAAGATATTGAAGGTTTATATCCGGGCGTTTACACCGTTGCAGTCAGTGACAGTAACAATTGCAGCCTTACATGGAGTTTTAATGTAATGGCATTTAATAATGACTCAACAATTGTCGATACTGTTTTTGATAACTTATATGCAGGGGCTTATTATTATTTCCAATCTGAAGAAGATTGTACTGCAACTGTTTATGCCGAAGTGTATGGTGGAACAGCTCCTTATTCTTATAACTGGAGTAATGCAATAAGCACTTCTTCTTTTGATAATGCCTGTGGGGATGATTTCTATTGTGTTACAGTTACAGATGCTATTGGCGAAACTGCAGAGGCATGTGTTTTTGTTCAGTATTATGATTACGGACAGGATACAATATGGAACGTAAATGATTCTCTTGAAGTAGTTATAAATGATTGTCTGGGTGAAGTTGTTAATGCTGAAATTATTGATTTTACAGTTGAGAACGGATATATTATTGTTAATTGGGAATTTACAGATACTGATAATAATTCTACAATTCTTACAGTTACTTATGCTGTTGAGGATTCTGTAAGTGAAGGTATTTATCAGATTACTCTTTACGTAAACTGTGGCGATAAAAAGAGTTTGTCAGCATACAATGACAGGATTTTAGTAACAGCATATGATATAACAGAAATTAAAAATGTTACTCAGGAAATTACAGGACAGCTTTACCCGAATCCGGTTGTTGACGAATTGAACATTGAGTTGAATGCTGCAAAAGCTGATAATATTACACTTCAGGTTTACAATTACAGCGGACAGCTTGTATATTCCGTAAACGATAAACTTAACACCGGCAACAACAATCTTAAGCTGGATGCTTCGCAGCTATCATCAGGTGTTTACATTATAAGAATATCAGGGAACAGCGTTTACAAAACAATGAGATTTATTAAATAGTGTGTAAATCTCCGAACATATCATAAATAATTTTACTCAAAAAAAGGGCTGTGCAAATGTGCAGCCCTTTAATTATTTTTTTGTGTAATATTATTATTTTTGTTAATTGTAATCTGCTAAAAACAAAGAATGCAAATTCTTCCGGTTAAAATAAGTCCCGTTCACATTGGTTTTCTGATGATTTTTTTATTTGTAATCCAATTTACATCTGCACAAAACGTTGATACAATAAAGATTAACATTACAAATCGCGTTTATGACACCGTAATAATTTACGACACTGTCGTAAATTATGATACTGTTTGGCTGGATTCCGGATTTAAGGAAATAAACATAGGGGTATCAGCTTCTTCGTTTATTTGTAAGTGGAGAAAAAATAACGACAAAATATCCACAGTCATCAGGCAGCAAAATTATAGTGCCGGAATTGATGCCGGAATTGTTTTTAACAAGTTTGTTCTTCGTTCGGGATTGTTTTACACACAGTTTAAAGAAATCAGGCAAATTGGTTATTCATTAACCGATATAGATTCAGTAGTTAATTTACAGCTTATTCCTCATTCTTATTTTTCAGTTGACACCATTGTAACCTGGCAATATTTTACTTATGATACAACTTTTAATGATTCTACGACTGTAACTATTATTGATTCTATCCAGCAATATCAGATTGATTCAACAGAAATAAACTATAATGACACTGTTTACAATACTGTTTATGACACAATTACAAAAGATACTGCGGCTACCGCAAATTTTAAATACACTTATCTTGAGGTGCCATTAATTTTAAAATACAGGTTAGGCGAATACCGGAATTTTATCTTCGATATAGGAGCCGGGTTTATTGCCGGGTTTTTGATAAAGTCTGAATCGTATTTTTTTGATGTTGGTACAAATACTGTAAAGTCTTATGCGAAAAGCGACACATACAGGTTTATGCCGTCACTTTGGTTTTCGTTGGGAATAAATTACAAGATCGGAGATGTGTTTTTGATAAGTCTGGAACCATATTATAATCCGGGATTAAAGTCAATTTACAAAAAAGAATTGTCTGTAATAAAAATCCCCGACAGGTATGGATTAAGGTTTGGAGTAAGGTACTACTTTTGAATGTCTTTTTGTAATTATTTATGTTCCTGGTATAATTTTGTAATCGATAATCAGTAATTCGTAATCGGCAAATTGTACTAATCCTGAGATTCTGCTTTATTTTACAAAAGTTAAATTCCAATAAGCGGAAGCGACTATGCAAAACCCTCTGACTACAGATTACAGATTACATCCGCCGCCGCGGAACTATAACAGAATTCTGTTTTTAACATAATCCCTAAATAATTACGTCTTTTTTATAATTCATCCAAAGACTGGTTGTACTGATAGTACATTATTTTTTCCGGGTCATCAGCGGTTGAGAACTCAAACTTTTCATAAACTACAGTTTTGTCTGTAAATGTAATTTCATAAATAAATATGTAATATTCGATTTCCCCGGAAGCGACTTTTTCGGCACTTATTTTTTTCTGTCTTTTTATTTTTCCGTAAAGCACAGCTTTTTCAGTCAATAGCTGTTTCCATTTTTCAAGGTCGGAATTCTCTAAAGCCGTTTTCGATATAATGTTTTCGAGTCCGGTATAATCATTATTTTTATAAAAAGAATAGAATTTGTCAATAACCTTTTCCTGTTCAGGGAACGATTGAATTTCGTTGTTTATATCTTCGCTTGCTTCTGCTTCATCAGATAATACATAGTCATCCCTGTCGGTGTAGCAGTAGTAAAGGATTTTCATTTTTCCGTCTTCTTCACGAAGTCTCATAGTCTCATAAGTCGTTCCTTCCTCATTTTTAACCTCATACCGCAGTTCAACGACTTCACCATGTTTTGTACTTGTCATTTCGGTTAAAGTGTTTTTCCACGATTCCGGTTTTCCCCAATACAGATTCCGGTCTTTAAAAATTTGTTTCCACTCTTTTTTTGATTGAACATCAAGAGCCAAATCCGACAAATAATTAACAGGGCCTTTAAAATCATCATCAGCCAGCATGGAATAAAAATCTTCAGCAACTTTTTTTGATTCGGAGTTTTTGACACAACTTGTGAATGTAAGCAATGCTATGCCTGTAACCGCTAAAATAATTAAGTTTTTCATAATTGTTACTTTTTCAAAAGGTTTTGAATATTACAAAACTAGAACTTTTTTAAATACTATTTTAATGCATAAATCAGAATCTCTGACTTTAATTATTTTCTGACAAAATACAAGTTTCTACATCACTCTTTTTCCTATCTTTGCAGAAAATTACACAATCATGCGTACATCAAACAACAACGATAAAAAATCATACGGAAAACCTGTCGGTGCAGATAAAAGAAGGCCTGCAGGAAATAACTCTGAAAAATCTTTTTCAAAAAAATCTCCTGCAAAATCAGGCGAGGGATTCGGGAAACCGGATAAAGACAAACACTTCGGGAAAAAACTTGATAAAGGTTCAAAATATTATGATGCTCCTGATTATATCAAGAAGAAAAAAGCAGGAGAAAGAACTGATAAACCGGTTAAAAAGTCCAGAACTTTTAAAGAAGACAGAGATTTTAATGCTGACGAAATTCGTGGAATTGAAACAAAATCGCTTAAGCTGAAAAAACTGAGCAAGTCAATAAAAACAAGCACAAAAACTGTTGGGGGTAAATCTTCAGGCAAACAGCAGGAAGGAATAAGATTGAATAAATATATTGCCAATGCCGGAGTATGTTCCAGGCGTGAGGCTGATACCTTTATTTCTACCGGTCTTGTAACTGTTAACGGAAAAATTGTAACAGAACTGGGTGTTAGGGTTATGCCTGGCGATGAGGTTAAGTTTAACGATGAAAAAATAAACCCCGAAAAAAAAGTTTATATTCTTCTGAATAAACCAAAAGATTATGTAACAACTCTTGATGATCCGGAAGGAAGAAGAACTGTTATGGATCTAATTAAAAATGCTTGCCCTGAGAGAGTTTACCCGGTAGGGAGACTTGACAGAAATACCACCGGATTACTCTTGCTCACCAACGACGGCGAATTGACCAAGAAACTTACACATCCTTCGTACAATAAGAAAAAACTGTACCATGTAGAAGTTGATCAACCTATATCAAAGGAGCATATAGAAAGAATTGCAGAAGGAATTGAACTGGAAGACGGACCTATTGTTGTTGACTCGATAAGTTATGTTGACAATCTTAAAACAGAAGTGGGAATAGAGTTGCATTCTGGAAGAAACCGTATTGTAAGAAGAATTATGGAACATTTCGGATATAATGTTAAACGTCTAGACAGAGTTTATTTTGCAGGACTTACAAAACTTAATCTTCCCCGCGGGAGATGGAGATTCCTTACCGATCAGGAAATTATAAGGCTTAAAACCGGAATGTACGAATAGCTGCAATGCCTTTCCGGAAACCTTATGGATTAGTCCGGGAAAGGTTTATTTAATCAAAGCAACAGGAATATTTCGATAGCTGATTGTTCTTAGCTAATTTTTAGTTTGTGCTGTCTATCAATAAAACAGACACAACCCAAGCAGGGTCTAATTTATTTTACATATGTCAGAATCAACCATAAAAAAAGGTCAACGTTTTTGTTATAACGTTAACCTTTTTATAAAATCATAATAGTGCCTGACAGTATCAGGCACCATATAATAAGTTAAAACAAATTCTGAGTTAATTAAGAATAAGTCAGAAGGGAAAAGAAATATTAGTAATCTCTTCTGCTGTTGTAGTCTTTTTTGCCATAGCTGCTTCCGCCGCCATTGCTTCTTCTCTGGCCACCTGAGTTGCCGCCGAAGCCTCTGCCTCCGCCACCCGGTTTTCTCTCAGTTCTTTCCTGAGCTTCGTTAACTACGATTGTGCGACCTTCGAGTTCAGCACCGTTTAATTCTTCAATTGCTTTTTTAGCAGCTTCTTCATCCGACATTTCAACAAAACCGAAACCTTTGCTTCTGCCTGTCATTTTGTCTGTAATAATTCGTGCTGAACTAACTTCTCCGTACTCTTCGAAGAATCCTTGTAAATCGCTATCCTTTACTGAGTAAGGCAAGCTTCCGATAAAAATGTTCATTCTAAAATTTAGTTAATAATTACATTGCAAATGTAAGTTATTTTTTAATCTAAATATGTTTAGCGAAAAATATTGATAATTTTTATGTTACATTTCGCTATGTTGTTTATATATAAATACTAAATGCGTTTATGGGATGCTTAAACTTTTTTTGATGTGGTTACAAAAGCTAATAAATACTCATCGGGTCCCAAAAATGAGCTTTAAAATTAACTATTTTATCTTCAATGACCTCAATTCCTTCGGCTTTCAATAATTCCTGCATAGTATCCCTGCCTCCGAAATGGACTTTTCCGGTAAGCATTCCGTTACGGTTTACTACCCGGTGTGCAGGGACATATGGTTTTATCGTGTGAGATCCGTTCATAGCCCAACCAACCATTCTGGATGCCTGAGGGGAACCTATACAACGGGCTATTGCTCCGTAAGATGTAACTTTCCCGTATGGAATTTGCCTTACGACATCGTAAACTTTTTCAAAAAAACTTTCGTCTTTACTATTCTTCATCTTCAACGGGAGGCTCTGTAATTGTTACATTCTGTGGTAAAACAAATCTCAGATACTTAATAGTCTTTTTCTCTTTATTCCACATTTTTTCATAATGAGTTTTAATAGCAAGAACATCAGTAAAATATACAGACTCATATAAATTGTCAGTATCGGACAATACGGTAAGATTGTTAAGTTCAATTACAGACTTTGTGTATCTGTATAGTGTATCGTCGTCAGTTTTAAGATTTACTATACCGTCGTTGATTAAGAACTTTTGGTAACGGCTTAAAAATGCAGACGATGTAAGTCTTTTTCTTATTCTTTTACGTGGTCCCAGTTGAGGATCAGGAAATGTTATCCATATTTCGGATATTTCGTTTGCAGCAAAGCAATATGGAGTAAATTCCACAAAAGTTCTTACAAACCCGATATTACCGAGTTCTGAATCAAGAGCATCGCTGGCTCCTGTCCACATGCGGTTCCCTTTAATATCGATTCCTATATAATTGTTTTCGGGATATTTTTTTGCAAGTTCAACCGAATACTCTCCTTTGCCGCATCCTAATTCAACAACAATAGGATTGTTATTTTTAAAATATTCCTTGTTCCAGTTTGCTTTTAGTCTGAAATCTTTAGGATCGGAGTACATGAATACCGGTTCAAAAAGATTTTCAAAAGTCTTGATCTGAGCAAACTTGAGTAATTTTTTTTTCTTCGACATTTCAATATTATTTTGCTTCTGCTTTTTCCACCCTTAATCCCATATCCATAATTCCTGGCAGAGCATCTACTCTCATTCCCTGCTGATATTCAACAATATATTTACCTTTAACAGGGAACCTGATACTTAATTTCCATGGGATCTGTATGTCCCATATATCTCCGAGACCGTCTCCGAGCCATTTGCCCGAATTATCGGCCAAAACACATTCTACTGTGTCAACATTTGTATGGCCATTTGGAGCAGATGATTTTACAAACAGCCAAAGATTATTGTAAGGGTAAACTGTTGCATGGCGAACATTAATATAAACATTATGTAATGTCGCTGTGTCTTCGACTTCGAATTCAAACTTTACAATATTTTTATTTTGCCACAGATTATCTTCTATCTCCACATATTCCTCATAAACTTTATTTCTGTCGCAGGATACCAATACGATTGCAATTGCAATAATTGCAAAAATCAGATTATTCTTTTTCATTGCTTTGGTTTCTGTTTTTATTTCTGTGTTTCTTTCTTTTTTTGTTCTTTGACGGGGAAGAGGCCGTGTCAAATCTGGTAAGACTGTCTGAATTTAGTTCTTCTTTAAATGAGATATTTGCACGACCACCGGTTTTTTCGCTCTCAAAAACATTATCAGGAAATATGCCTTTTTTGTTCAGGTCCATTATCTCTTTTACTTTGTCAACATGCAGGGCTCTTATAACCGGGATGTCATTAATCCTTATCTCGTAATACATAAGGCCTTTGAAAATGTCATTTTTAATATGATAAGCATCTCCCTGTTTTGTCTTAAGCGTAACAATGTTTTCCGGGAACATTCTTCTGGCATCGAGATAAATGCTTAATTCATAGTTGAGACAACATTTAAGCTTACTGCATTGCCCGGCAAGTTTTTGAGGGTTAAGAGACAGCTCCTGAAGACGGGCCGAGTTTGTTGAAACAGAGACAAAGTCTGCCATCCAGGTTGTACAACATAATTCCCTCCCGCATGGACCAATCCCTCCGATTCTTCCGGCTTCCTGTCTTGCACCTATTTGCTTCATCTCGATACGGATGCGGAATTCTTCGGCCATTTTTTTGATCAGCTCACGAAAATCAACTCTTTCTTCAGCAATATAATAGAAAATAGCCTTGGTTTTATCTCCCTGAAATTCCACATCTCCGATTTTCATCGTTAGCTTGAGCATTCTGGCTATTTCACGTGTTCTAAGCATTACCGGGACTTCCATAGAGATAGCCTCCTGCCATTTTTGCAAATCAGTAGGGCGGGCTTTTCGGTACACTTTCTTTACTTCTGCATCTTTACCGGTTTTGTACCTTTGCATTTGATACATAGCTATTCTTCCGGTTGCCGAAATTATTCCGATATCGTGTCCCGGTGAAGATTCAACGGCAACAACATCTCCAACCTGCAATTGCAAATCAGATGCATTTTCATATATTCCTTTTCTGGTATTTTTAAACCGGACTTCAACGTATTTCTTCTGGCCGAGAGGATCATTAATATCTCCAAGCCAATCATAAACATTAAGCTTATTACAACACTGATGTATATTTATGTTACTGCTGTTTTCATCAACACAGGACGGAACGCAACCTCTTTCAAACTCTCTGTCTGTCATCTCTTTAATTATTTCCTGATAACTTTCATTATTTTAAATGCAGAATCGGTAAAAATGATTTTTGAATTCCCGTTTCTCTCAATATGATAATAAGCCTGATTAAATATTTCAGCCAGATCATCAACGTTTGAAGCATTTACAAATCTTGCAAAATTGGAAGCAAACTCCTCTTCTGCCTTTGTCATATAAGTTATCTTTGTCTGTTTGTAATTATAAACAAAATTCTCTCTGATAAGAACAGAACAATAATTTAAAAAATTCTTCTGTTTCTCTCTGCCCGTTTTGGACATTTGATCTGCCCATTTTAAAGCTTCGTTAATTTTGCGGGAATATCCAAGTCTCATCAGGCTAACAAACTGAGCAAGATTAAACTTGTTTTCTTCACTCGCAGATATTTGTTCTTTGGCCTCAAGCATACTTCCGTTGCTGATATTGACAATGTCAATTGCTCTTTGTTCATCAATTCCGTATTTATCAATAAGAGCATGCTTAAGGATATCTTCTTCTATTCCCAATATTTTTACCGGTTGGGTTCGTGACTTAATCGTCGGTAAAACATCTTCCCGGTTGTCGCTTACCAGTATAAAAACAGTATTCTGGGGCGGTTCTTCAAGAATTTTAAGCAATTTGTTGGCACACGAATTATTCATTTTTTCGGGCAGCCATATTATCATAACCTTATAGTCCGATTCAAATGTCTTAAGATTAAGTTTCTTTATTATTTCTGCCGATTCGTCCGAGTAAATGCTTCCCTGCTTATTTTCACTTTCCAGTTTTACCATCCATTCGTTGTACGAAAAATACGGATCTTCCAGAACCATCTCACGCCATTGTGAAATATACGTATCGCTTACAGATTTTTTACCGCTTGTTGTAATTACCGGGAATACAAAATGAAGATCGGGGTGGATAAGCTTTTCATATTTTTTACAGGATGGGCACTCTCCGCAACTATCGGTTTCTTTTTTGTTTTCGCAGGATAAGAACTGAGCAAAAGCAAGTGCAAGTGCAAGCTTTCCTGTGCCGGGAATGCCATAAAACAAATAAGAATGGCTAAGACGGTTATTATAATAACTCTGTCTCAGTTTTTCTTTTATTTCAATTTGTCCTGTAACTTTTTCAAATTTCATAACGCAAATTTCCCCCGTTGCAAATTTAGTAAAACTCCCCGTATTTTATAAGTATTTTTTTATTAACGAAATAAATGGCTATTTTGTGATAAAAAACATTTATCAATTTCTTAGCTTATTGCATATAAATGCTATGTTTGTTTAATAAATTATGAATTGATTAAAAATAAAATAAATAACTGGATATGAATACCTTAGATAATTTCAATTTTGAAGGAAAGAGAGTATTGCTCAGAGTCGATTTCAATATTCCGATAACAAGCGACACCAATTCTTCGTTTGACGACACCAGGATTAAAATGGCATTGCCTACGATTCATAAGATTTTATCCGAAAAAGGATCTATTATCCTGATTACACATTGGGGACGCCCGAAAGGAGAGTATGTTGAATCACGGTCCCTTAAGCATATATTGCCTGTAATCGAAAAAATTATCGGAAAGCAAATTATTTTTTGTGAAAATCCGCTGTCGGACGAAACGGCAAAAACAGCCGCTAATCTTAAACCCGGACAAATTATGTTGCTTGAAAATATAAGATTTTTTAAAGAAGAAATTGAGGCAGATGAAAAATTTGCACAAAAACTGGCGTCTTTGGGAGATTGTTATGTAAATGATGCCTTCGGAACTGCTCACAGAAATCATGCATCAACTGTTACTCTGGCAAAATCTTTTCCTTACGATAAAATGTTTGGTTATGTGGTAGAAGGCGAAATGAAAAAGCTTGACAAACTTGTAAAAAATGCCGAAGCTCCTTTTACTCTGATGTTGGGCGGCGACAAAGTGACAACAAAAATCGGTATAGTTGAAGCATTGTTACCCAAAATAGATAACCTTCTTATAGGTGGAGGAATTGCTTTCACTTTTGCAAAAGCATTGGGCTATCCTGTCGGAAATTCTCTTGTTGAAGAAAGTTGTATAGATGTGGCAAAAAGAATTCTTAAAAATGCTGAAAGCTTTAATGTGAAAGTCCATTTACCGGTTGACTGTTTAATTGCAGATCATAACGGAAACGATGCAAATATTGAACATTGTGAATTTACTGAAATTCCTGACGGGTGGAGAGCTCTTGATATAGGAATAAAAACCGTTGACATTTTTGCAGAGATAATTGAAGAATCCAAAACCCTGTTGTGGGATGGTCCTCTTGGCGTTTATGAGTTACCACATTTCTCTTACGGGACATTAAAACTTGCCTTATCGGTTGCCCGTGCTACTGACAAAGGATTATATTCAGTTGTAGGTGGCGGAGATACAATAGCAGCCCTTAACAAATACAGCCTTGCGCATAAGATCTCATACATAAGTTCTGCCGGAGGAGCTCTGCTGGAATATATCGAGAAGAAAACCCTTCCGGCAATCAAAGCAATCAAGCAATCATTCAGCGTTGATGATTATAACTTTTATGGTAAAAGAGTTCTCATCAGAGTTGACTTTAACGTTCCTCTTGATAAAGATTATAATATTGTTGACCATACGAGAATTATAACAGCAATGCCAACCTGCAGAAAAATAATAGCAGACGGAGGTTCAATTATTCTGATGACACATCTTGGAAGACCCAAGGGCGGTTACGAAGAAAAATATTCAATAAAACATATTGTCCCGTATTTGTCAAAAATATTGGAAACAAATGTAAAATTTGCTCCTGATTGTGTTGGCGAAGAAGCTCAGAAAATGGCAAAGGAACTTAAGCCGCGGGAAGTTATGATTCTTGAGAATCTCAGATTTAATCCGCTGGAAGAAAAGAATGACGAAGAGTTTGCCCGCAAGCTTGCAAATATGGGAGATGTTTATATAATGAATGCTTTCGGAACAGCACACCGGGCCCATGCATCAACATATATGGTTGCAAAATTCTTCCCCGAGGATAAAATGCTTGGATACCTTGTAGAAAGTGAGATAAACAATATCAACAGAGTATTATATAAAGGAGAAAAACCATTTACTGCAATAGTCGGAGGATCTAAGGTATCAACTAAAATTGATATTATCCGTGCTTTGATGGAAAGAGTTGATAATCTTATTATCGGAGGAGGGATCGCCTTTACATTTATTAAAGCAATGGGAGGAAATATCGGAGACTCACTGGTAGAGGAAGATTATATTGAGGTAGCCAGAGAAATTCTGGAGCAGGCCATGAAAACAGATGTAAAACTTTACTTGCCTGTTGATTGTATTATTGCAGATAAATTTGATAATAATGCAAAAATAAAACACTGCAAAATAAACGAAATTCCTAAAGGCTGGAGAGGGCTGGATATAGGTGTAAAAACTGCCGAAACATTCTCGAAGGTTATAGAGAAATCAAATACCCTTTTATGGAACGGCCCTATGGGAGTTTTCGAAATGGATCATTTTTGCAACGGGACAATAAAAATAGCTTTGTCTGTATCCAGATCTACAGATTTCGGAGCTTTTTCACTTGTAGGCGGAGGTGATAGTATTGCGGCACTAAATAAATATGGGCTTGCACATAAAATAAGCTATGTCTCAACTGCAGGCGGAGCTTTACTTGAATATATTGAGGGTAAAGAATTACCAAGTTTAAAGGCAATAAGGACTAAAATATAAAGTACTGTTATCAAAATCACAATTGTCTGAAGCTTATTTTTCGCCAAATACTCAATAGTCTTTGTTTGAAGATTTTAAGTATTTGCATGGTGTGTTTTTGTCGATAATAAATAATTAAAAAATCTGTACGTATTTATACGTATTTCATAAAAAATCATATTTTATTGCACAATAAATTAAACCACGGTTTAACATTATTTCTATTTTTGCTAACATTAATCATAATTTTTTCATAATATGAGGAAATTTCTACTTATTGTTATTGCCGCTTTTTTTTCAGTTTCTGCTATCTTTTCACAAACAGTAATGTTGTCCGGTAAAGTTACGGATGGTGGAAATCAGGAGACTCTTTATGGAGTAAATATTATTATTAATAATACAAATCAGTTGTTATCCGATAAATCACAACTGGGAACGACAACAGACTTTGACGGTGTATATAAAACTGCATTGTATCCGGGAACCTACGACATTCATTTTGTTTATATAGGTTATGAAGAGGTTGTTAAGACTGTTGAATTGATTGTTGGTAAACCTGTAGTAATTGATGTTGCCCTTGTTCAGAAAGCTGAGATTATTGAAGAGGTTGTAGTTAGTGCCGGTAAGTTTGAACAAAAACTTTCGGATGTAACAGTGTCAATGGAAGTAATCAAGCCGACCACAATAGAGAATAATAATTCGTTTATTATGGATCAGGCTCTTAATCAGGTGCCGGGAGTAGATATAAACGATAAACAACCCAGTATCAGAGCCAGTACCGGTTGGAGTTACGGAGCAGGAAGCCGTGTTATCATTCTTATGGATGATTTGCCTATTATGTCGGCAGATGCAGGTGATGTAAAATGGAACTATATCCCGATGGAAAATATTTCGCAGGTTGAGGTTGTTAAGGGTGCCAGTTCTGCACTTTTCGGGTCTTCTGCTTTAAGCGGGGTAATAAATATCCGTTCTGCATATCCCACAAGTAAGCCTGTTACCAAGGTTTCATATTTTAACGGGGTCTATGGTAACCCGAGAGATGTGAGACAGAAGTGGTGGGCAAAAGAATTCTTTTCAGGCAGTAACAGCAAGCTGAATATTCCTTTAAGGGAAGAGGTTTTTTATTGGGTGAGAAGTCCTATGTATGGAGGTCTTAGCTTTTCGCACAGTCAGCAATTTGACAATCTTGACCTTTCTATGGGAGGTAATCATTTTATAGATGAAGGTTTTAAAGAAAATCAGTACGAAAGAAGGAGCCGTTTCAATGTAAACTTAAGGTACAGGAGTAAAAAAATTAATGGACTGGCAGTCGGGTTAAACTCCAATTTTATGGCTATTGATATGTGCGATTTCTTTATGTGGAAGTCTGACACAAATGCATATCTTGCAAGTACAACGATAGGAGCAAGTGTGCCAACACAGGGATACAGAATGAATGTAGATCCTTTTATTTATTATTATAGTCCCGGAGGATCAAAATTCAGCCTCAGAACACGATATTTCAGGACTGAAAATGTTATGCCTTCAGATACACAAAAGAATAGTATCGGTAATACATTTTACGGAGAATTACAATATCAGAAGGTATTTGCAGAAAAATGGAATTTCACTGCCGGTGCTGTAGAAACTTACTCAAATGTTGATGCAAATTTGTTTGGAGATCATTTTGGAAATAATGTTTCAGTGTATAGCCAGTTAGATGCAAAATTAGGCAGGCTAAAGCTGTCTTTAGGTTTGCGTGGCGAGTACTTTGTTCTTGATTCTACACAAACAGAGTCTGTAGCTGATATAAATCTCGGGGCCAGCAGAATTGAAATACCGTTCAAACCGGTTTTCAGAACCGGGGCAAACTATCAGGTTACCGATCATACATTTCTTAGGGCTTCTTTCGGACAAGGTTACCGGTTCCCGTCAATAGCAGAGAAATATACTGCAACATCTTTGGGAATGGTAAACATTCTTCCGAATCCGAGATTAACCCCAGAAAGCGGCTGGAGTGCCGAAGTGGGAGTAAAACAAGCATATAAAATAGGAAAGTGGAGAGGTTTTGCCGATCTGGCAATTTACAATCAGGATATTAATGATATGATGGAATTTACATTCGGAGTTTTTAATCCTGTAACATTCTTACCTTATGTCTCTACCGATACTGTTGCACCTCAAATTGGATTTCAGTCTCAGAATTATGGCGACGTAAGAATTACCGGTATGGATTTATCTGCATCTATCGGAGGAAAAATCAGAAATTGTATTGTTACCACTATGATAGGGTACACATATAACAATCCGGTGTCAAAAACCGGAACAGACTCAACAGCTTCGAGTCTCTCTCCTACATTGAAATACCGGAACAAACACTCCATAAAAGGAGATGTGAATTTTGAAACCAAAAGAATAACATTTGGGGCCAATGTAATCTGGAGAAGCCCGATGCAAAATATTGACCGATTATTTTGTGATGAAAGAGATCCTGAGACAGTTGATCCGTCTACCTATGCTTTTTATCAGTTGTTTAGTCAAATGATACTGCCTGGATATTGGGACTATAGAATTGCTAATGCAAAAAAAACATATCTTAATGTGGATCTCCGTTTTGGTTTTAAATTCAGCGAAGAACTTAGAGCATCATTTCTTGTGAAAAATGTCTTTAATCAGGAATACGTTGGCAGACCGGGAGATATGCATGCTCCAAGAAGATATGAAATTATGATTAGTGCGAACTTTTAAATTATTAACTAATTATTGAATCAATATGAAAAAAATTACATTCTTTTTATCCGTTTTTGCTTTGGCATTTGCCATGCAGCTAAATGCACAGATTTGTGATCCGCCATGTACTCCGGACGTTTCATGTGTTGATGTTGATAATCCTGGTGAAGTTTGCCCGGTGGATTTGCCTGCGGCTACTGCAGGAGTGTTTTATGACGAAACAGTAACTGTCATACCTCCGGCAGAATATCAGGGATTACCGGTAATTCACTCTATTAAGATAACTAATGTAGAAGGCTTGCCTTCCGGTATGACTTGGTGTAAAAGTCAGGATATATTTTTGGTAACATCTCCTGTAACAAGGTATTGCTGTCAAATATCAGGAACGAGTAATGAAGTCGGAGAATATCCGTTAACTCTTACAATTGTTCCCTATATTAACGTTTTTGGAACTCCGGTAGCGCAATCGGCTATGACAGATGACACTTCTCTTATGGTTGTTGTGTTGCCTCCTGCACCTGTTGCTGCGTTCTCTGCCAGTGAAACAAGTGTTCAGCCTGGGATGAATGTTACTTTCACAGATCAAAGTACAAATAATCCTACCGCCTGGAACTGGATATTTGAAGGCGGGAATCCTTCAGTCAGCAATGTGCAAAATCCGGTCGTAAACTATCCGGTTGCCGGTATTTATGATGTTTCTCTCTCTGTTTCAAATGACGGAGGAGAAAATACTCTTGCAGAGAATGACTATATTACTGTATCTTCAGGTTCGGACATAAACAACGCACTTTATAACAATGTAAAAGTTTATCCTAACCCGGCAACTCACCAGATAACAGTTGAAGCAGAAAATCTTAAATCAATAAGTATTGTTGATGTTCTTGGCAAGGTTGTATATAGCACAAGTTCAGATTCATCAAAAGAAACTATTGATATCAGTAAACTTACTAAAGCAAATTACTTTATTAAAATTGTAACTACTGACGGAGAAATAACAAAAACAATATCTGTTAAATAATTGTTTGATTTAAGTTATAAAAGCTTCGTACCATAAGGTGCGGAGCTTTTTTTATGTTTTTACCGTAAGCTGCTTTTTTTTACATTATAGTTTTTTATTGATCAGCAAAGTTTAATCAGTAAATACAAATGCAATTTGTTTTTTGCATATTTGTTACTTACTTTGTATTTGTTTTAAAATTTTATGGAACAGTTTCACATATCGTTTATGCGCAGGTGCATTGAACTTGCCGGTAAAGGATTTGGTTATGTATCTCCGAATCCGGTGGTAGGTTCGGTAATTGTATATGATGGTAAAATAATAGGAGAGGGGTATCACAGAAAATACGGAGAAGCCCACGCCGAAGTAAACGCAGTAAATTCAGTTAAGGATAAGTCCCTGTTAAAAAAATCTACGATTTATGTTTCTCTTGAACCATGTGCACATGTAGGGAAAACACCGGCATGTGCTGATATGATTATTCGTGAAGGTATTCCGGAAGTCGTAATAGGAAGCGTTGATCCGTATTTTCAGGTAGCTGGTAAAGGAATTCAGAAACTTGAAACAGCCGGGCGTAAAGTGATAACAGGAGTACTGGAAAAAGAATGTGTTGAATTAAATAAACGATTCTATACCTACCACACAAAGAAAAGACCCTATATAATTTTGAAATGGGCTCAGACCAGAGACGGATTTGTGGACTACGTAAGAAAACCCGGAACAGACATAAAAGCATTCTGGATTACAAATGAATATTGTAAAACATTGGTTCACAAATGGAGAACAGAAGAAGATGCTTTTTTAGTGGGGATGAATACTGTTATTCTTGATAATCCTCAGTTAACCGCCAGAAACTGGTTTGGCCGTAATCCTTTACGTGTGGCTATTGATGAGTTGTGCGAACTGGATGTTTCTTTTCAGATATTTGATAATCAGGCAGATACAATTATATTTAACTCGAAAAAAGATTTAGTAAAAGGGAATCTGAGCTATATTAAAATTGATTTTACAACAGATATTATTCCACAGATTCTTGATGTTTTGTATGACAGACAAATTCAGTCTTTAGTTGTAGAAGGCGGTTCTCAGACTCTTGAAACATTTATTTCGGCAGGGCTATGGGATGAGGCAAGAATTTTTACAGGAGATCATTTTTTCGGAAAAGGTCTTCGTGCTCCTGTCTTCAATGCAAATCCATTTAAGTCCGAAGTTTTCGGGAATAGTGAATTGAGATGGTATTATAATAAAATATGAAAAGGCTAAGTGTGGTTTCTGCAAAACAATAATCTGATTATCAACAATTTTAAAAAATGCTTAACGTTATTCTATTTATTTTGCATTTTTGTAAATAATTTATTTTTATGAAAATATCTGCTAAAATAAAACCGGGACTATTAATATTTACAGCAATTTTATTTTTTGCCTGTGCAAAGCAAGTTGCTATAACAGGAGGGCCAAGAGATACAAAACCACCTGTGATGGTTAAGTCTTCACCGGTAAACGGATCGGTTAATTTTAACAACAAAACAATTTACATTCAGTTTGATGAATATATTAAGCTAAACAGCCTTAGTCAGAAGCTTATTGTTTCTCCACCTGTTGAAGAAGCCCCGGAAATTGTAATTAAAGGTAAAGGTATAAAAATAAGTCTTAACCCGGAGTTGCTTCAGCCAAACACAACTTATAGTTTTAATTTTAATGACGCAATTGCTGACAATAATGAAAACAATGCCCTTAATAGTTTTGTTTATGCTTTTTCAACCGGTGAAACAATAGACTCTTTATCTTTTTCGGGAAAAGTTCTGGACGCATTTACCAAAGCTCCTGTAACAGATGCATGGGTGGTATTATATGATAGCCTGTCAGATACTGCGATTAATACTCTTAGTCCGTCTTATATTACAAAAGTTGACAAAGAAGGTAAATTTATCATTCCTTTTGTGCACGAAAAAGACTATCATGTTTTTGCATTAAAAGACAATAACTATAATTATCTTTTTGATATCCCGGACGAAGAAATAGCATTTTCAGATTCCGTTTACCGTCCGGGAGTAACAGAGATTCCGGGTACTGACAGTATAAAAGCAAAATTCATAAACTATCCTAAAGATCTGGAGTTACTATTATTTAAAGAAAATAAACAGACTCAGTATATTAAGTCTTATAACAGATTAAACCCCAATTGCCTGGAGGTTTTGTTTAATTCAACACAATATGCCGGTTATGAATTAAAAGTAGAAGGAGATGAAGATGCCGTTTTATTTGCTAAACAAAACCCTGATACTATAAAGGTTTGGCTGAAAAATGAAACCCTTATTAATTCCGATTCTGTAGGAGTGCTTTGCAGATATACATATCCTAATTATCCTGATTCTGTAAAAACCGATACTCTTGTTTTCAGACGTCCGTTACTTATGCAAAAGGACAGCGTGGCAAAAATTACAGTAAACCCGGTTAAAGAACCGCATAAAAAACTGACAATTGCAGTTTCTGCTCCGGTTTCTGATTTCGACAAGTCAAAACTAAAACTTGAATTAAAATCAGATTCGGTTTATATTCCTTCTGAATTTAAACTGGTTCGGGATAGCCTGAATCCGGTGCTGATATTTTTTGATTCGCAGATACTTGAAAAAACAGATTACAGGATAATAACAGAACCGGGATTTGTTAAAGATATATACGGGAACACTAATGTTGCCGATACATTTGATGTAAGTACTGGTTCTTCGTCCGAATACGGGAATCTTAAAATCAGCCTTAGCGGAGACTCTGAAAGTTTTATAATACAGTTGTTATCCGGAGATAAAGTCATTGCAGAATCTGTAGGAGTAGAAGGTGTTGCAGAATTTGTCTATATTAAACCCGGACAATATAAAATAAGGGCGATTGATGATTTAAACAGTAACGGCAGGTGGGACACCGGAGATTACAGCATTAAGAAACAACCCGAGCCTGTTTATTATTACCCCTCGGATTATGAAATAAGAGGCAACTGGAATCACGATATTGAATGGAATCCGGTAACGAATGTTTCGAAATAGAAGACTGTTAAATTCAAAATGACAAGTGATAAGTCCCTGATAATGAAAAGCAAGTTCTAAAAATTCCACCTGTAATTTTTGTTTTTTTACTTGAAACTTGCAATTTGTTATTTAATTTTGCTGCTTATGAAAAAAGTTCTCATTATATCCTATTACTGGCCTCCTTCAGGAGGTATTGGTGTACATCGCTGCCTTAAGTTTGCAAAATATCTTCAGGAATTCGGGTGGGAGCCTGTTGTTTATGCTCCTCTTGATGCCCAGTATCCATATTTTGATGAAACCAATTTTCAGCATGTGCCTGAAAATATTACAGTTTTAAGAAGGAAGATTTTTGAGCCGTTTGATATTTTTAAAAAAATATCAGGCCGTAAAAAAACAGACCAGGCTAATCCCGTTTATGTTCGTGACAGAAAACTAAGCAAGGTGGATAAGCTGTCAATATGGATTCGTGGTAACTTTTTTATTCCCGATGCACGTTGCTTTTGGGTTAAGCCGTCAATAAGATTTTTGAAAAAATATCTTAAAGAAAACCCTGTTGATGCCATTTTTACTGATGGACCTCCGCATACAAATACGCTTATTGGTTGCAGATTATCTCAAATTACCGGAATCCCATGGTTAATGGATTTTCAGGACCCATGGACCCAGGTAGATTATTACGGGATGCTTAAAATAGGAAAAAGAGCGGATAAAATTCATCATCGTTTAGAGCAGGAATCTTTAGCTACTGCAAAAAAGACAACTATTGTAAGTCCGACATGGAAAAAAGATCTGGAAAGTATAGGAGCTAAAAACGTTGATGTTATTGTCTGGGGATATGATGAAGATGATTTCAGACACCCGGCACCCTCCATTGACGACGATTTCAGTATTATTCATGCCGGCCAGTTAGGTTTTGACCGGAGACCCGACACATTTATCAGACTACTTGGAGATCTTAAAAAAGAAATGCCTGATTTTGGTGAAAAATTAAAATTGAAATTTGCCGGTACCGTTGATTATGCGATTGTAGAAATGATAAAAAATGCCGGTCTGGAAGAAAATTACCTGCCTCTTGGGAATATTTCCCGTCCGGCAGCAATTGAACTTACAGAAAAAGCACATGTTTTACTTTTACCTCTTAATATTGCAGATAATGCAAAAGGGCGTATTCCCGGTAAGCTTTTCGAAAATATGCGTGCAAAACGTCCTATTTTATGTCTCGGCCCGACTGATAGTGATGTTGCCGGGATAATTACCGAAACCAATACGGGAAAAGCTTTCGGGTATGACAACTACGAAGGGATTAAAAAATATCTTTTGGAAATTTTTGAGCAATATAAATCAGGAACCAATACTGTTGATGCAAAGGAACTGGTAAAATATACAGTAAAGAATCAAACAAGGTTACTGGCAGGATTTCTGGATGGTATTGTTTAGCCGCTAACAACCTGACCCGAAGCATAATTCAACTCTGACCCGAACATGCTGTGAGGGACAGAATATACCAGTAATAAAACAATTACAGCTACTAAAGCCAGCCACGGACGATCCTTTTTAAGATTGCCGAGGAATGCAATTGTAAAGAAAATTATGCTTATTAATGTTTTATTGTCAGTAAGGTCAAACCCAAACGGAAAGCCTGTCCAGTAGTGGCCAAAAGCATATTTTTGAATTATCGGGCCAAGAACTGCTCCGCCGGCTAAGAGAAAATAAAATGTCAGTTTCAGATATTTTTTAAATCTTTTATCCTTAAAAAGAACCAGAATTCCTGTCATGTTTGCAAACAGCATTGCTAAAAACATGAATAAAATGTGCGGAATCATAAAGCCGGCAGGAACATCTCCCTTAAACCTTATTATTACCGGTTTGTCTTTGGCAATAATTTTTTCTGATACGCCGTCATTAAGAACAAGATAATATTCAAGTTTGCCGGCAGCAGGTTGTACCGGCAACTGAGCTTTTAAACTATTTCCGTCTTTTACTAACACAACTTCTTTCCATTCTTTATCCGTAGGATAGGGACGATAAACTACTTTCCCTGTAAGTTTTTCCGGGGTATCTTTAAGTTCTACAAAGAAATCCTGGCCAATGCTGTGACTGCGTTTAAGTCTGAACTTATACTCACTGTTACCGGTTTCTATTTTAAATGTTTTAGGGTAGGTAGGGCCGGTCATTCTTTGAAAAACTGCAGCAGTTAATGTTATAACTATTGCTATGGTCCAGATAATAATGTTTCGTTTCATAGAACACTTATAATTGAATAATTAAAACAACTTTTTCACCATCTCTGTTTACATCAACAGTTACCTGATCGCCCGGATTTAACTGTCCCAAACGAAACATGTATTCCTGAATATCGCCGACAGGATTTCCGTTTATGGCAGTAATAATATCACCGTTTTTCATTCCTGCTGCATATGCCGGTTTTCCCGGGGTTACAATTTCTGCCCTTAAGCCGTTAATATCAGAAGCTGCAAAGTCAGGCATTATTCCGAAACTTACTTTACGGGCTCCCCCGTGCCTTGCTCCGGAAGCCGCTTTTGGCCCGGCTTCTTTATAAGTGAGAGGCTGCGGCATGTTGTCAAGTTCCTTTACAAGAGAAAAAATAAATCCGGTGATTAATTGCATCCCCTTATAGTTTATCTTTTCCGCCTTGTCTTCCGGTGTATGATAGTCGGTATGTGCTCCTGTTGAAACAAAGAAAACAGGAATGTCTTTGGCATAAAAAGATGCATGATCAGATGGCCCGTAACCTTCGGGGCTTAATACCAGCATGAAGTCAAAGTTTTTGTTTATGAGATTAAGAAGACTGTCCGCTTCGGCAGAACTTCCGACTCCGCCAATCTGCAAAGAGTTATCAGGTTTAAGCCGGCCAATCATATCAAGATTTATCATCTCTTTTATGTTTTGTAAAGGAACCGGTGGATTTTCGATGAAATATTTTGATCCCAGAAGACCTCTTTCTTCAGCACCAAAAGCAACCAGAATATAAGATCTGGAATTTTTATAATTCCCGTATGATAAAACATCTGCCAGTTCAAGCATTGCGGCAACTCCGGATGCATTATCATCTGCTCCGTAATGTATTGCTGTAGTGTCCGGCCTCCGGCTGTTGCTGCCTTCGCCACCAAATCCAAGATGATCGTAATGTGCGCCGATTACAATATATTCGTTTTTTAAAACCGGATCATTTCCTTCAATAATAGTGTAAATATTTGAAGTCCTCGCTTTGATTATTTCAATATCTGTATTTGCATTAACAAAACTTCCGGTGTTAAAAGAAAAAGGTTGTTTTTCTGTAATAATTTTATTTTCCAGTTCAGGAATATTATGACCTGAAGGGCTCAGAATCTTATCTGCAATATTTCTTGTAATATGAATTACCGGAACTTTTACCGATCCGTCAGGGTTTTTAATTTCAATGAGGTTATCATTTTTATCAAAAGCTGTTGGGGAAACCAATAATACTCCTGCGGCTCCTTTATCTATAGCCGTAATTACCTTGTCTCTGTCCTGTAAAATGTTTTTAAAGTCATATCCATCTGTTGCAGGAAGCGGCTCGTCACGTAATAACAAAACCCATTTATTTTTAACATTTATATTTGCATAATCGTTCCAGGAGATTTCACCTTTATTATAATCGAAGCCGTAGCCGGCAAATATAACTTCCGCATTAAGCTGCCCTGATGCAGAAAAAGAAAGCGGAGCAAAGTCTTTATTAAAAACAACCTGAGTATCATTTATTGACAGTGAATTGTTTTTTCCGGCAGACACTCCTGTTATTATTTCGAAGTTTTGTACATATTGATGATTTTTTCCCGGTGAACTCATTATCTCGCTGATATATTTTACGGATTTTTCATCTCCGCTGCTGCCGGGAAATCGTCCCTCAACCGAGTCGGAGGCAAGAACAGAAATATGTTTAAAGATGTCCTTCTCAGAAATTACTCCTGTCTGAGAAGCAAGTTCAGCAGAAATGAGAATAAAAACAGAGAAAATTAATAAGGGAAGTCCGGTTTTCAGATTTGCCATTTCAATAATTTAAATATTTAACAGTTTACTTAACAAATATAGGCAGAATTGGTTTATTTAATTTAAAAAAACTATTTTTGAAAACTATTTACAAAATGTAATTGTTAAAACAGAAAATATGAAGAGACTTTTTACTTTTTTACTTTTTACAATATTAGTGATTTCTGTGTATTCACAGACTCTTGGAACTCTTAATGTTACAGTTACTACCAGTTCTGCCGGCGGGAATTATTCTCCCAGAAATATTGTTGCAATCTGGATTGAAGATGCTAACGGAAATTTTGTGAAAACTTTGCTTGTTTATGCGCAAACACAGAAAACATATCTGAACATATGGCAGGCATCAACTACTGCTGCCGGGACACAGTATAATTCTGTTGATGCAATTACAGGTGCAACCAAGACAAGTCACGGAACCAGAACATGCACGTGGGATGGTACAAATTATAGCGGGACTTTGGTTGCAGACGGAACATATAAGTTAAGAATGGAGCTTACGGATAAAAATGCAACAGGAAATTATTCGTCATTTACGTTTACAAAAGGGGCATCGGCACAAACACTAACCCCTGCCAACGAACCGAGCTTCGCATCTATTTCTGTTGTCTGGACTCCGGATGTGTCTGCCGTTCCTGAAAATAGTGCAGAAGACGGATATTCATTATTCCCGAACCCTACTGAAGGGATTTTCAAACTTACCGGAACCGGAATTCAGGAAATTGAAATTATGAGCATTACCGGAGCTTTAATCAGAAAAGAAAAAAGCGGGGCGAACGGGGTGCAGTCAGATATATCTGATTTACCTGACGGTATTTATTTTATCAGATTCAAAACGCCTCAGGGTTATATCACCAAAAAGCTTTTTAAAAAATAGGCAATATTCCTGCTTTGTTTTAAATTAGTTGTACTTTTGTGTAATGATTCAATCCGAAATAAATTTATGGGGGTTGGTTATTCTTGAACCGGGGACAATTATCAGTGATATATTGATGGGGATTGCTTGCCTTTTCTTTTTTTTCAGGTTACTTGCTTTAGATGAAATAAAGAAAAATAAATTTTTTCCCAGGTTTTTTCTGTTCCTTGGTTTTTCTTCGTTTGTGTCAGCCTTAGCACACGGTCTATTCAATTATTTTGGCATTTATCTGCATAGTTTGTCGTGGATTTTATCCGGTCTGGCAATATATTTTCTTCAGCTTGGGACTGCAATACTGTTTGAAAATGAACATTTTAAACAAAGATTTCTTGTGTTTATAAAAATGCAGTTTATGATTTATACGGTTCTCATTTTTGTAGTATCAGACTTTATTGTTTTAAAGCTGAATTTCGTGATTTCGATGATAGGAATGATTACTCCTGTTTATTTTGTAGATTACGTTAAAAAAGGATATCGTAATAATCTTTATATTGTAACCGGAGTATTTCTCGCAATTTTACCAAGTCTTTATCATCGGTCAGAATTTAATTTCGGCTATATTTTTAACATGAACGACTTAAGCCATTTCTTTTTAATTCTTTGTATTTATTTTGTTTTTCTGGGAGTTAAAGACCGGTTTTTTGAGCCTCTGGCAAGTGAGGCAGACGAGGATGAAGAAGAAACTGTTTTTGAAAGATAAGAAACAATTTACAAAATCATATAAATAATCTGTACGCAAATTATTACCAGTACCATTGCTATAGGATATATTGTTGCATAAGCAATTCCGGGAGCATTTGTTTTTGTCATTGATGCAGTTGCAGCTAAACCTGGTGTACTTGTCATACCGCCGGTAATACCTCCTAGTAGTTGCAAAACGTCTATTTTAAGAATGTATTTTGCCAGCAAAACTCCAACAATCATCGGAATAAGAGTAATCAGCACTCCGGAAGAGAACATTCTGAGTCCGTCAACTTTTAAGGCTGAAACAATTCCTGAACCAGCTTCGGCTCCTACCGAGACAAGAAAAAGAATCAATCCTATTTGTCTCAGAATCTGGTTTGCTGCAGTTGTTAACGAGAAAACAACAGGCCCTACTTTACGAACCCTGCTGAGCAGAATAGCTACAGCCATTACACCGCCGGTAAGCCCCAGAGATAAATCTATTTTACCTATTTTAAGGTTTAACTGGCCCAACAATACTCCTAAAACAATGCCTATTGCAACAGGTATGTAATTTGCTTCGTAAATTTTGTTCGCTTCATCTCCTAAGGCAGCAGTAAGAGTTTGAATATCTTCTTTGGTTCCGGCGACTTTTATTTTATCCCCGAATTGCAGCCTTATATTTGATGTTGCAGAGAAGTCAACGCCGCTACGTCTTATACGTGTTATGATTATGTTATATTTACTCTGAAGATGCAATTCGTTTATTGTTTTATTGATAACCTTCTTGTTGGTTACAATAATAAAGCGAACATCATAGTTCTGATTCAATGCAATACCTATTTCTGTAGGTTTTCCGATAAGTTGTTGAATTTTTGTAAGTGCGGATTCTGTCCCGACAGCCTTAATTATAGATCCGCTGTGTAAAATTGTATGCGGATTTGGGGTAAACGCCGAACCATTCTGAAACACACGCGAAATATTTGCACCTGTTGCCTGTCTGAGTTGAAGTTCAGAAATAGATTTCCCGATTATCTCAGGATTTTCAACAATATAATTTCTATTAATGATTTTGGGAAATTGTTCGCTTATGTGATTATTAAAATCTTCTTCGGCTTTCTTTATATCCAATCTGAAAATACGCGGGAAAAGTTTAACAAATAGTACAACACCAATAACTCCGAACGGATAAGCAACCCCGTAACCTATTGTTGCATTTCCCGAGTCAGAGAGTTCGGATAATGCAGCGAGTCCGGGAGTACTGGTAATACCTCCGGCAAATAATCCACCTGTCAGTTCCGGGCCGAAATTAAAAATCAGGGCACATCCTACGGCAACCATAGCACTTGAAATAACAATTGCCGCGGCAAGTATTACAAGATTTTTCCCATCACGCCTGAATGTTTCAAAAAATGATGGTCCTGCCTGAAAGCCGATTGTGAAAATAAAAAGTATGAGGCCAATGTTTTTTAAATCGGAAGGTATCTTTAGTCCGTAATAACCGAAAATCATTGCTACAAAAAGGATTGCGGATACATCAAGGCCGATACCTTTAATTTTTATACCGCCAAGTAAATAGCCGGTTATAATAATTAAAAATATTGCGAAATATGGTGTAATCAATAAATCCATAAAGTGAAAACAAAATCTGACTAAAATAACCTATATTACCGCTATTAAAAATGTTCTTTAATATGGTTTTTTGATGTTAAAGAATATATTTTACCTTAATGCAGTTTTAATTTCTTCTCTGGCAGGCACTAAACAGACATAAATTGAACCTGACAGAAAAATAAATATTATTTTTACATTGTTATACATAAATAATGGAAGTGAAAATTGTCAGGTTAAAGCATAGTGAAATCAATACGGAAAAATACGACGAATGTATTTCAGCATCGCCGTCCGGAACTGTTTATGCTATGACCTGGTATCTCAATGTCGTTTCTCCGGATTGGGAGCTTCTTATGGCTGATGATTATTCTTATGTTATGCCATTGCCTCAAAAAACCAGATATGGGATTAAGTATCTTATTCAACCATATTTTTGTCAGCAGTTGGGAGTTTTCGCCAGACATAGCCTCAGCGAGGAAGTTTTTCAGGAATTTATTAAGGCAATTCCACACCGGTATGCAAATCTTCAGTTAAATACTTCCAATGTTTTCAGTTTTCCTGAATCAAGATTGAGGCCAGATTATGTTCTGAGTTTAAAAGAATCATTTACTGAGATTGCAAAATCTTTCGGGTCAAATTGCCGGCGCAATATCAAAAAGGCAAAATCTTTTGATAATACTATTGCTGAAATTGACATTAACGGGTTTATGGATTTTATAATGCAGAATAATGCAGATATTCTTAATAATGAGATGACCGGACTTTTGCAGAAGCTTATAAGAGTTTCGCTTGATTCGGGCTGCGGCCGTTTAATGGCGGTATTATCAGACGGGAATGTTACAGCAGCGTTATTTGTAGTTAATGCCGGGAACAGAATTTATTATCTTTTCCCGGTTTCGTCTGTTGAGGGAAAACAAAAACAGTCAATGTCGCTTTTGGTAAATGATATTATTGAAAAAAATGCAGAATCCGGTCTTATTCTTGATTTTGAAGGTTCTTCAATCCCCGGGATTGCAAATTTTTATGCCGGATTCGGAGCTAAACCGGAATTTTATCCTACATGGAAACGGATAAAAATATTTTAAAAGTATTTTGATCTTTTTAGCAGGTAAGGCTTTAATACTTCTCCGAAACTTTTATTTATGTCTGCCTCTACAATGTCGATTCCAAACTGTCCGCAACGGGTGTTAAGTTCACTTATAAGCTTTTGTGTCCGCTCTGTGTATGTTTCTCTTATTTCGTTGGGATTTAGTTTTAGTACCTGTCCCGACTCAAGATCAACAAACTTGTAAGGTCTGTTTGTAAAAGCAAATTCCTGCTCCATTTTTTTATCGGTAACATGAAAAATTATAACTTCATGTTTGTTGTATTTAAGATGTTGCAATGCCGAGAACAGCTTTTCACTTTCATCATCGTTGGTAGTAAACATATCGCTGAAGATAATTACCAAAGACCTTTTGTGAACCATTTCGGACAGATTGTGAAGCAGCTCTGCAGTGTTTGTTTTCTTTTGCAACCCAATGTTTTTCGGATCGAGAAATTTACGCAGTTCGTTGTATAAAACCTGAATGTGTACCTGTGAAGATCTTGCATTTGCATGAAAACGTATTTCATCATCAAAGGCAGATAGCCCAACTGCATCTCTTTGCCGGCGTAAAAGGTAAATGAGAGCGGCAGCACAATAAACCGAAAATCTTAGTTTATTAAAGCCTTTGTTGTCATATGGGAACAACATCGAAGAGGAAATATCAATAAAAATCTGTCCGCGCAAATTAGTTTCTTCTTCATATCTTTTTACAAATAGCTTTTCTGTTCTGGCGTATAACTTCCAGTCAATGTGTTTGGTGCTTTCCCCCTTGTTATATAATCTGTGTTCGGCAAACTCAACCGAGAATCCATGAAAAGGGCTTTTATGCAAACCGGTAATAAACCCCTCAACAACCTGAGATGCGATAAACTCCAGATTGTCGTATTCGGGAAAATGTTCTATGTCGTGCAGGTTGTCCACAAATTGTTTTTTGCAAATATAGGAAAAGTATTTTGTCAAAATTGAAATTTGATGCTATTGATTCATGGTTTACCTACAAATCAGATCAAAATTACGCCTCGAGGCGTAATGCTCCGAGGCGTAATTTTTGAAAACATTGGCTGTTTTATAGTAATTGCAATGGCTTTAGATGTTGATAAATAATTTTTAATCCACATTTTTCTTATCATTTTATTTCATAATTTTGGAAAAAAGAGATTATGAATCCATTTAGTTACGGCACTATTGTAAAAGGTGAGTTTTTTTTCGACAGAAATGAAGAGCTGGAAAGAATAGTTTCAACATTACAGGGAGGTAACAATCTTGTTTTATTTGCCCCCAGAAGATTCGGAAAAACCTCATTGGTTTTCAAAGCAATGGAAGTTCTCGAACAACAAGGATACAAGTGCATTTATTTTGATTTTTTCCCGGTTTATTCAATTGAATCGTTTGCAGAACTATTTATAAATGCCGTTCGCAAAAAGGAAGCAAATCTTAATAAATTTGTTCAGGTTTTGGCTGAATTGGTTAAAACAATCAGACCTAAATTAACTTTTGATGGCTCAGGGAAAGCAGAATTCGGGATAGAATTTGCCGAAAATAAAGTTTCTGCATCAACAATAGCTAACCTACTCGACCTGCCGGAAAAGAATGCCGAATCCAGACAAAAAACCATTGTAATATTTGATGAGTTCCAGGAGATTTCAAAATTTGATAATATTGGTTTTGAAAACCTTCTGAGAAGCAGGATTCAGCAGCAGGAAAATGTAAATTATATTTTTCTGGGCAGCAAAACTCATTTATTGAGCGACATGTTTAACAATAGAAATAGGGCATTTTATAATTCTGCCTTTCAAATTCAGTTGGGGGCTTTACCGGAGGCAGATACAATTACTTACATAAAAGAAAGATTTGAAAAAGATAGTATTAATATAACTGATGAATCGGCACAATATTTAATTAGCCAGGCAGGAAATATTCCTTATTACATACAACTTCTTGCATCAGAAGTCTGGCAGTATTCAATTAATACCTATAATCAAATAAGCGACGAGATAATAAAAATCTGTGCCGAAAAAATTATATTCCTTAAAAGAGATTATTATTTTGAATTGTTCGACCGGCAATCGGTTATGCAAAAGCAGTTGTTAAAAGCCTTAGCTATTGATGGGGAAAATATATTCTCTTCCGCATATCTCAAAAAACACAGACTGTCGGCTGCCTCAACGGTTCAAAAATCAGCTTCTGTTCTGCTCGAAAACGGTATTATAGAACGATCGGGCAGCAGTTATTTTATCGGCGATCCATTCTTTAAAAAGTTTATCGTGAATTATGCTTCGTAGGGTTACGCTTTTGAGTGTAATTGAGGCTGTCTAAAAAGTCAGGATTTGTACTTTAGAATCGAATATTTGACTTTTGTGTCGTGGGTATCCGCATAAAAAAGTGTCGAAAATACTTTTTAGTTTCCACACTTTTTTGCACAGTATCAAATAATAATTCAGCCCGGGGCATTTGACCAGACTGAATATTATGTTATTAAGAGAATAAAAGCACTCCTTAAAAATATTTTGTATTCGTAATTGTAGGGTCTCCCCTCAATAAACGAGAATTTTAAACAACTAAAGCATTAGTTAGTTTTTGCAAAACTCATAAGACTTAATTTGAGTTATACAGCAACAACTTCTTTAACTTCAGGAACGTCTCTTTTTAATTTATCTTCTACGCCTAATTTAAGTGTCTGAATACTGAAAGGGCAACTTCCGCAAGCACCTAAAAGCTTTACTTTTACAACATAATCCGGAGTAACTTCAATAAGACTGATGTCGCCACCGTCAGCCTGTAAATATGGTCTTACTTCGTTGATTGACTGTTCGATTTTTTTTACAATTTCTTCCATTTTTCTGTTTTTTATTTTGTTATTATTTTACGAGTACTTGTTTTGTCGGAGGCAAAGTTATATTTCTTTTCTCAACAGCTTTTACCAGATTGTCAGCAAATGATGCAAATGCTTTTCCAACAGCAGAATCATATTGCAATGCTATTGGTTTTCCTGTATCTCCGCTTTCGCAAATTGACTGAACCACAGGAATCTGAGCTAACAATTGAGTGTTTGCTTCTTTTATAAGCCTTTCAGCTCCGCCTTTTCCAAAGATATAATATTTATTGTCGGGAAGTTCGGCAGGTGTGAACCACGACATGTTTTCGGCTATACCGAGAACCGGCACTTCTATCCCGTTGGTTTTGAACATTGCAAGACCCTTGCGTGCGTCGGCAAGTGCAACTTCCTGAGGCGTAGTTACAATTATTGCTCCTGTAACAGCAACAGTCTGAACCAAAGTTAAATGTATATCAGATGTTCCGGGAGGAAGGTCAAAAAGCAGGTAGTCTATTTCGCCCCATTTTCCTGTTGCCATAGGTCCGCGCCATATAGTTGCGTCGGACGGATTTACGAAAAATCCTACAGACAGCATTTTAATCCCGTATTTTTCAACCGGCAGAATTAATTCTTTCCCGTCTTCGTGAACGCCGGAAGGTTTTATATCTTCGACACCGAACATTTTGGGAATGCTGGGACCGTAAATGTCAGCATCTATAACAGCAACTTTATAGCCCTTTTGTGAGAGGGCAACAGCAAGATTAACGGTAACGGTAGATTTGCCTACGCCACCTTTGCCGCTGGCTATTGCAATAATGTTTTTAACATCTGCCATACCCTCGCTTGTTTTTGACTGTACTTTTTCTTTAGGTTTTGCTTTGGTTGTAATATTAATTATAATATCTGTTCCTAGTTTGTCCTCCAGGCTTGTTTTAACAGAGCGTTTAACCGAATTTATAAACGGATCGGTAGATTTTGCAAAAGTTAAAACAAGATCAATTTTGTTTTCAGATATGTCCGAAATTTCAGGAATTCCTTCTTCCACAATACTTTTGCCCGATTCCGGGTAAATAACCGTTTTTAGTATTGCTTCAATGTTTTCTTTTGTCAGTGTCATTTTTTTCTTTTGTTGTAGAACAGAAAATACTATCTGTTGTTTAAAATAAAAGCGGCATAGAAAGACTATGCCGCTTTTTTATGTGTTGGATTATAAACTCCAGTAAGTTAATTCATTTATTTTATTTTTGAAAATGCCTTTGATATCAATTAAAATTCCGTTTTCATTTGAAATTTCCTTAAAGTAAGATTCATTAAGTTTTGTGTAAGGATTGTGATTAACAGCAACAATAATTGCGTCGTACTTTCCGCTTGGGCTGTCAACCATATCAACACCGTATTCTTCTTTTACTTCGTGATGGTCGGCATGAGGATCAACAACATCAACCTTAACGTTATATTTGTTGAGCTCTTCAATAATATCAATTACTCTTGAGTTTCTGATGTCAGTAACATCTTCTTTAAATGTCATACCCATTACCAGAACTCTTGAAGTAGTGATTTCTTTTCTTTTGGAAATAATTAATTTAACAACTTTACTTGCAACATATGGTCCCATTCCGTCATTGATTGCACGTCCTGAACCGATCATTTTTGCGTGATAACCCAGTTCTTTGGCTTTATGAAGCAAATAGTAAGGATCAACACCTATGCAATGTCCGCCGACAAGACCGGGGATGAATTTCAGGAAGTTCCACTTTGTTCCTGCTGCTTCGAGCACTTCAAAAGTGTTGATTCCCATAATGTCAAAGATAATTGACAATTCATTCATCAATGCAATATTTACATCGCGTTGTGTGTTTTCGATAATTTTTGCAGCTTCGGCAACTTTTATTGAACTTGCACGATGTACTCCTGCTTTAATTATTATTTCGTAAGTTTTTGCAATTTCTTCTGCCGATTCGGTGTCGCAACCAGAGGTTACTTTAACAATACTTGTAAGAGTATGAACTCTGTCACCGGGATTTATTCTTTCAGGAGAAAAACCAACTTTAAAATCTTCAACAAATTTTAATCCTGACATTTTTTCCAGTACCGGAACGCAATCTTCTTCTGTACAACCAGGATAAACAGTAGATTCGTAAACTACATAATCACCTTTTTTAAGAATTTTACCAACGGTTTCGGATGCTTTAATAACAGGAGTCAAATCCGGTAGTTTATGCTCATCAATAGGAGTGGGAACAGCAACAATATGAAAATGACAGTCCTTTAAATCTTCAGGATTAGCGGTAAATAAAATATCACATCCGTCAAAATCTTCTGCTACCAGTTCATTGCTCGGATCGACGCGGTTTTTCATCATTTCGACTCTTTCCGGTTTAATATCGAATCCCACGACTTTTACATGTTTTGCAAATTCCAAAGCTATTGGCAAACCAACATATCCTAATCCTATTACGGATATTTTTTTCTGCTTGTTAATGATTGAGTTGTACATAATTTAATCTAATATTTTATTGTTAATATTTTCACAATAGAAATTGTAAAAATAAATTATTTATTTAATTCTCAAAATGATTTTTTTAATAGTGGATGGTAATCTCCGGAAATACCTTTTGGAACAGTATTTCTGATATCAAAAACAGTTTGAATTGAGTTCCTGGCCTGATCCAGACCGAATCCTTTACCGGATAGAATGTGTCTGTAGCTTTCGGTATGCAGATCTGTAAAACCGTCGCTGAACTCGATTTCTTCGTTTTCGATTTTTATAGAGCGGTAAGTTCTTTGTCCTTTGGCCCTTATTTCGTCAGGAAGCATATTCTCGTCAATAGACAATACCCATCTTACTCTTGCTCTTTCTAACTGAAGAAAACCTCCGGCTTTTTCGTTATCACTTGTATGGACTATACTTGATTTTACGTCTCCGAAAATCCAGCTCAGCATATCGAAAAAGTGAACCCCTATATTTGTTGCAATACCTCCTGACTTTTGCACATCACCTTTCCATGAATAGTGATACCATTTGCCCCTTGAGGTTATGTAAGCAAGGTCAATATCATAGATTTTATCTTTAGGGCCTTCTTCTATTTTCTTTTTAAGATTTATAATTGACTGATGAAGGCGAAGCTGAAGAATATTATAAATCTTTTTCCCTGTTTCTTTTTCAATCTCTTTAAGAGCATCTATATTCCACGGATTTAATACCAGTGGTTTTTCACATATTGCATTGGCCTGATTCCTAAGGGCAAAACGAATATGAGAATCATGCAGATAATTAGGAGAGCAAATGCTGACGTAGTCAATTTTTTTGTCGGTATGACTTAATTTGTAAATGTGACGGTCGAATCTTTCAAATTCATGAAAGAAATCGGCTTCAGGGAAATGTGAATCAAGAAATCCTACGCTATCAAAAGGGTCGAGACAGGCAACAAGATTATTTCCTGTTTCTTTTATTGCCTTTACGTGTCTTACGGCGATATAACCGCCAACTCCAACCAGTGCGAAATTTAAATCTGACATAATATTAAAGTTTTGAAACTGTATTTTCTTTTAACTGATATTTTTCATTGCTTTCGGGACAAATTGCAATGCCGTTTTTATCAAAATTCAGTTTGTGTCCATATTCACTCATCCATCCGGTCTGCCGTGCAGGATTTCCTATAACCAGAGCATAGTCGGGAACTGTTTTGGTGACAACAGCTCCTGCTCCTATAAATGCAAACCTTCCGATATCGTGGCCACAAACTATGGTAGCATTTGCTCCTATTGATGCTCCTTGTTTAACTGTTGTTTTAAGATATTCATTCTTACGGTTAACTGCTGAACGGGGATTGATTACATTTGTAAAAACCATTGACGGGCCAAGGAATACATCATCTTCGCATATTACACCGGTATAAATTGAAACATTATTCTGTATCTTTACATTTTTACCCAGTACAACGTCTGGAGAGACCACAACATTTTGTCCGATGTTGCAGTTTTCACCGATTTTACAATTTGACATTATATGAGAAAAGTGCCATATTTTAGTGCCTTTCCCGATTTCGCATCCTTCGTCAATTATTGCGGTTTCGTGAGAAAAATAATCTTTTAACATAAAAAATTTTTTGCAAAATTAAACAATATTTAGGTATGGCAAAAAGAAAAAGTGAAAGACTGTGTTTTGGTAAATTTTGTTTGAAAAATAAGGGGTTTGTAATGCTTACAATTTATTGTAAAATGTAAAATATGAACATTAAAACTTTTAGTTTGAATAATAACATAAATAATTGTTTTTCTCTAAATTTGCCGTACAAAAAAATGTTTAATGGATAATCTTGAAAAAGCAGCAGCAAAAATCAGAAATGCAAGCTTTCTGACGGCTTTTACCGGCGCCGGAATTTCTAAAGAAAGCGGAATTCCTGTATTTCGTGGAGGAGACGGCGTTTATTCCAAATATGATCATTCTTTGCTCGAAATAAGAAATTATAAAAGCAGGACGGAAGAATCGTGGAAAGCGGTGAAAGCTATTTTTTATGATTTTTTTGATATCGCAAAACCTAATCAGGCGCATATTATATTGGCAAAATGGGAAAAATCCGGGTTGTTAAAGCATATTATTACCCAGAATATTGATAATCTGCATCAGAGCGGAGGAAGTGTAAATGTTGTAGAGTATCATGGTACAAAAGACAATTTTATTTGTCTTGAGTGTGGGGAGTGTTATCGTTTGGATAAAATTCATCTTACAAGTGATCCTCCGCGTTGTGAAAAATGTGGCGGCTTGTTAAAACCAGATTTTGTTTTTTTTGGAGAACCTATACCGGAAAAAGCATCAGGATTATCTCACGTTCTGGCCCGCAAGAGCGATGTTCATTTAATAATCGGTACAACGGGAGAGGTTCAGCCGGCATCATATATTCCTTATTATGCAAAGAAAGCCGGAGCTTTAATAATTGAGATAAATCCTGAAAAATCAAGATTTACAGATTCAATTACAGATATTTATATCGGAATGAAAGCCGTTGATGCGATGAGAGAACTTGACAGAATAATAACTGAGCATTTATAGTTTTTGCCTGATTATATTATAAATTTGAAATCGTAAAAGGCACCTGGCATAAATTGTAAGAACAAGTCAGTAAGTTAAATTTAGCAATGTGGATATATAAATTTTGAACACATGAAAATAGTATTTGCAGAACCAACAGGAGTGAAGACGGACTTGCTTGAAGAAGCAAAAATTCTTTTTGAGTCTATGGGGCATGAATTTAGTTATTTTTCTGACAGGAAAGAAAGTGAAGAGGATCTGATTCACAGAATAGGGAATGCAGATGTTGTTACTTTAAGCAATATCCCTGTTTCTGCAACTGTAATAAGGGCGTGCTCACAGCTCAAACTTATAAATGTTGCATTTACAGGAGTTGACCACATTAATCTTACGGAGTGCCGGGAAAGAGGTATTGCCGTTTGCAATGCGGCCGGTTATTCAACTGTTGCTGTATCGGAAATAACAGTCGGGCTTGCTGTTTCATTGCTTAGAAATATTCCGGTTATGGATAACCAAACCAGAATTCCTGCAGGCAGGAATAATTACCTTGGAACGGAACTCTCCGGAAAAACAGTAGGTATTGTGGGGACGGGGGCAATAGGAATTGCTACGGCGAAGTTGTTTTCAGCTTTTGGATGCAGAATTCTGGCTTATAGCAGAAGCCGGAAAGAAGAACCGGTTCTTAACTATGTTTCACTAAACGAAGTTTTTGAAAAATCGGATATAATAAGTTTGCATATTCCATCTACAGCGGATACGAAAAATATTATCAGTAGAGAGGTAATGTCTCTTATGAAGCCAACAGCAGTCATTATTAATACGGCAAGAGGCCAGGTTGTTGACAATCAAGCACTTGCAGATTTGTTGAAAGCCGGAAAAATTTCAGGTGCAGCCGTTGATATTTATGAAAAGGAACCTCCGCTGGACCCGGATCATCCTCTTTTGAGTGCTCCCAATACAATATTACTACCTCATATTGCATATGCAACCGAAGAGGCTATGATAAAAAGGTTTGAAATAGTAAAAGAAAACATTATAGCATTTCTAAAAGGTGAAAGCTACAACAGAATCTTATAACTAATATGGTTATATTATTTCTCCGTTAAGAACAATTACAGTATTTATTTTAAGGGCTTTTTTCAGCATGGCACTTACTCCGCAGTATCTTTCCTCGGAAAGTGATACAGCTTTCTTTGCATTTTCTGCTGAAATATTATTCCCGTTTATTTCATATGTTACAGTAATTTCTATGTATTGTTTGGGATGTTCTTCTGTAAGTTCTCCTTCAACTTTTACATTAAAATAATCTGGTTCTGTTCTCATTTTCTTTAAAATGGAAATTACATCCATAGCTGTACAGCCGCCTAAAGCTGATAAAATAAGTGGTTTGGGGCGAGGTCCGAGATCTTCGCCTCCGCTTTCGGGTTTAGCATCAATTGTAATAAGATGTCCGTCAATTTCTGAGTTGAAAGACATTTTTTCATTCCATTTTACATTTACTGTATCCATATAAAAATCTTTAAAATTGCTCTTAATAACAAAATATTTCCGGCAATGTTTATTTTTTCTTTTTTGAATCTCCCTGAACAGAGTAGCCGAATTTGCCTATTTTCTTACCGATGCTGTAGTATTTGCCGTGCATATATGTCATCATTTCGGCATTTGCAAGATGAAATGCATCTGTGTCTTTGTCAAAGTGGGATTCGTCTGCATTTACGGCGACAACTTCGGCCATAAACATATCGTGAGAACCTAATTCAATTATCTGAGTTACCTTGCATTCAATATTAAGAGGTGATTCTTCAATAGTGGGACAATTTACAACTCTTGCTTTTCCCGGAGTCAGTTTCATTTCTTTGAATTTGTCGAAATCTTTCCCGGATCTTACTCCGCACCAATCCGTTGCATATGCAAGCTTTGTGTTTGTAAGATTTATTACAAATTCTCCGCTTTCTTTTATTATTTTATGTGAGTGCCGGTTTTTACGCACGGAGATATAGCACATAGGCGGCTCGGAACAAATAGTTCCTGTCCAGGCAATAGTAATAATATTGTAATTTTCGGGTTTGTCTCCGCAACTAACCATAACGGCAGGAAGCGGGTATATCATTGTCCCTTTTTTTAATTCACGTTTTGGCATTTGAAAGTAGTTTATAAAATATTTTTAAGTTTTTAATCATAGCCGGAGCATAATCAATGGTCAAGTCGTCCGGGTTCTAATTTATATTTGAGGTAAAATGATGATGCTTTTTTTTCCGGGAAATAAATTGTTTTGTAGCCGGAACTGTCATTGCAAAACTGTATGTTTTCGTAAGAAATAAAACTGTTTTCGGGATAATTGGTAATTTTCTTTGCCCAGAATTCATTTTCTATATTTTTTGACTGTGACATGCTTTCGTCAAATGAATATGTAATTCTGTTTTTATAAACCAAAGGACTTGAATTATAGTCAAATTCGGATGTGAATATTTGTTTTGTTGTAGGAAACCTGTACAATGAGCAATCCCTGAAAGTTTCTGTTTGCAGGTCGAAGCCATAAACCAGCTTTGAGCATCCTGGAGGAATACTTATGATTCTTTCTTCATTGAAAGTTACCGTCTCTCCTGACTCTAAAGGTACTTTTTTGTCGGATACCCCGGGCAGTTTTATCCGTCGTTCTTCGCTGATCTCGTCGTTAGTTCCCGAATTGAAAGGTGAAATTCTGGGAGATGTGAAATTTCTGTTCTGAAAATAGGTGTATGCAAAGCCGTTAATTATTAAATGGGACCTTTTCAGATCAATAAAAATATCTTCTTCTGTTTTATTTGTTATTGTAAAACTGCCGTTTCCACGGTTACCCCATAAATCATATGAAATTTTAATATCCTGATTTTCATAACTTAGGATGTTGCCTTCGTCAATTAACGATTTATTCTCCGTTTCAACTAACTGATAGTAATTTTGAGGAGTGCATGCTACTATGAGCAATGCTATTGCCGGAAGTAAGATTTTATTTTTCATGCAGGTCTTAATAAACAGTTTGTATCTTCAAAAATACTAAATCTTTTAATATAAACAAATACCTGATTGAGAATGGTAAATTCAAAACAGAGAAATAATATGGGTTTTACCACCGGAATACTAAATGGGCTTTCTTTTTTTCGTGCTTTTGTGGCTATTTATTTTTAATTGTTGCCTTCGACTACGCTCAGTCAACGGATAATCAGGTGACTGAGTGTAGTCGAAGGCACTGTAATTTATTATTTGTTTTTCTTCTTCATGCCTTCGTGGCTATTTTTAAAACACTAAAGGATTTTATTCAGCATTGTCTGTAAAACGCATAGTGACATTTTTATAATTTACCACGCAGTTTCTTTTCCCAGTTCCATGCAGATTTTACTGTTTCGTCAAGAGATACTTCTGCTTTCCATCCCAGTATATTATTGGCTTTTGTTGTGTCTCCCCATACTTTTTCCACGTCGCCTGCACGTCTTTCTGTAATTTCGTAGTTTAATTTTTCACCGGTACTTCTTTCGAAAGATTTTATTATTTCCAAAACAGAATTTCCTGTTCCTGTTCCGATATTGAAAACCTCGGGATTGTTAACCTGCTTGTCGTTTATTAGCCTTTGAACTGCGATAACATGAGCTTTTGCCAGATCCACAACATTTATATAATCGCGGATTGCTGTGCCGTCAGGGGTATTGTAATCGGACCCGAATACCATTAACTTCTGACGTAACCCTATTGCTGTTTGTGTAATAAAAGGAAGCAGGTTGTTCGGAACTCCCAGTGGTAATTCTCCTATCTCAGAAGATGGATGTGCTCCTATAGGATTGAAGTACCTTAATAAAATTGCTTTTATATTCTGGTCTGCTTTTATTGTATCTTCAATAATCTCCTCGCTTATTTTTTTAGTGTTTCCGTAGGGTGATTCCGGTTTTACTACCGGAGAAGTTTCGGTAACAGGTAAAACTTCAGGCTGTCCGTAAACTGTACATGAAGAAGAAAAAACAAGACCGGGAATGTTGTTTTTCTGCATCTGGCTCAGAATATTAATAAGACCATTCAGATTATTTCTGTAATACATTAAAGGTTTCTGAACAGATTCTCCAACAGCTTTGTATGCAGCAAAATGAACAATAGCAACGGCATCGGAGTGTATTGAAAAAACCTTTTCCATTTCATCAGCATCGGAAACGTCTGCTTTGTGAAATACTGGTCTGATTCCGGTTATATTACAAATGCCGTCAAGGACTTCAACTTGTGAATTGGATAAATTGTCGATTACAACAACTTCAAAGCCGGCATTCTGAAATTCCACAACGGTGTGCGATCCTATATATCCGGTACCTCCGGTAATGATTATTTTATGCATAAAATATAAAAATCAAATTATAACGGTTTTTCTTAGTGTGTCTCACATTTAAGAAAAGATTTCAAAATCAGACTTCCGGCTATGAAACAAATTGTAAAAGGCAAAAACTACTAACCAATACCAGTGACTTAAAGAACTGATGAACAGATAAATCAATTAACAGTTTTTTATCCGCAAATAATCAGATAATAATTTTTCTTTCCTTTCTGTACCAGAATATATTTGTCTTTAATCAAAAAATCTGAAGTTATAACACCGTCTTCAGCCAAATATTTTTCTTTATTTATTCCGAGCCCGTTTCCTTTGATAGTTCTCCTTAATTCTCCTTTAGACGGGAAGATATCAGTTTTTTCTGCAAGTAACTCCACAACAGGAATTCCGTTTTTGATAATATCTTTGTCAATATTGTAAACCGGGACGCCGTCGAAAACGCTTAAAAGAGTTTTCTCATCAAGATTTCTGAGAGCTTCTCCGGTTGCATTTCCGAATAATATATTGGATGCTTCAACTGCAGCATTATAATCTTCGCGGGAATGAACCATTACTGTTATTTCTTCGGCTAATTTTTTCTGCAGGATACGCATATGCGGAGCCTGGCTGTGCTGTTCAATAAGCTCATTGATAACAGATTCCGGCAGGATTGTAAATATCCTGATATATTTTACAGCATCGTCATCCGAAACGTTAAGCCAGAACTGATAAAATGCATACGGGCTGGTTCTTTCAGGGTCGAGCCAGACATTTCCCGATTCTGTTTTACCGAATTTCCCGCCATCGGCTTTTGTAATAAGAGGGCAGGTCAGGGCAAAAGCTTCGCCTTGTTCTTTGCGGCGTATTAATTCTGTTCCGGTGGTTATATTTCCCCACTGGTCACTGCCACCCATCTGAAGTTTACAGTTATATTCCTTGTACAAATGTAAAAAATCGTAACCCTGAACAAGCTGGTATGTAAATTCGGTGAAAGACATTCCGCTTTTATCATCGCCGGAGATACGTTTCTTAACAGAGTCTTTTGCCATCATGTAATTTACGGTAATATGCTTTCCCACATCTCTTATGAAACCGAGAAATGAAAATTTGCTCATCCAGTCGTAGTTGTTAAGCATAAGAGCTCTGGTTTTATCTTCGGTTTCAAAATCGAGGAACTTTCCGATCTGTTTTTTTATTGATTCCTGATTATGTCTCAGTGTTTGTTCATCCAGCAGATTTCTTTCCTGAGATTTCCCGCTGGGGTCGCCAATCATTCCTGTTGCTCCTCCAAGCACGACAGCCGGGCGGTGTCCGCTTAACTGCAGGTGTTTTAACATCATTACTCCAACAAGGTGGCCAATATGCAAAGAGTCAGCAGTCGGATCAATGCCAACATAAGCAGTTACAAATTCTTTTCCGAATAACTCTTCTGTTCCGGGCATAACGTTATGAATCATGCCTCTCCATTCTAATTCTTTTACGAAACTCATCTTATCTTATTTTTGAACTAAAAATTTTCTGTTAAAACTGGTATTTGTTATAAAATTCCTTCCCTTCACCACGTATAATCCGTCGGGTAAATCAGATGCATTAACGCGTATTAATTCTCCCGGTTCCGTAATTTTTGTTTCATAACAAGCTTTTCCGGTCATATCATATATGGTTATTATCCCATTGAAATTTTCTTTATTACTGATGCTGAATACTCCGTTGTTAGGATTCGGATAAACAGAAACATTGTTTACAGTGATATTTTCTTTGGTTTTTGTATATGCATCCCAATCGTAAATTCCTAAAGAATATTCACCGTTTTTGAGTGAATCAACCGTAAGTTTCTTCATTATGGTTTGATTTGTTGACGGCTCTATAGTCCAGTCGGTAGCTCTGTCGGGACGGTAAAGCAACACAATTGAATCGAGGCTGTTTGTAATAAACTGATAGTCAAGATAACCCGTAATGCCGGATGTTGTAGCTGTGCTGTATGCAAATTCTCCTTTTGTTTTAAATGATGCCGGGAAATTTCCTTCAATCGTCCAGAAGCGGTGATTTGCAATATATAATCCCGGAACTTCGGTCATGAAAGTGTCTGGAGCAGCCCAATTGTGGGTTACTCTTAGTAAAGCCGGCTCTGTTTCTGAAACTGCCTGAACATTTGCCTTGAAATAATCGTAATTATATGTTTTGGTCCCTGTGGTGGTGATTATTTTAGTTTCATCAATAGTTGCATCAGACATAACTTCGTTATAATCGCATAAAACAAGAATAGGGTTATAAGGAATGGTGAATGTTTGAATTCCGTATTCTCCGTTAAATTCCATTTTCTCTGTTATGGCAGAAAAGTCGTCATCAAGAAAGCTTACTTCTACTTTATTAGAGTTCGCAAATTCTGTACGTCCTCTGAGTTTTTGTTTCATAAAAACAGTAACATCATAATCTGATCCGTTCTGAACGATCTGAGTTGAGTCTATAGAGTAATGGACAAAGCCACCGGTAAATACCCAATCCTGAAAAAAACCGGTCATGTCAATACCCGTGTAGTTTGTTAAGAAATCCCGGAAATCATAAGAAGAAACTGACTGATATGCATTTTGTGCTAAAAATTCGGTTATAGCAGGAAAAAACACATCATCACCCAGATATCCGCGCAAAGCATGTGCAACACTTGCTCCTTTTTCGTAAACAGTACTGGAATATGTAAGATCCAATGCCATCGGGAACAATGGCCAAAAGCCACCGTCTTCTATCTGGTAATATCTTAAGACTTTTTCGTGGGAAGCTCTTCTGAAAGCTAATGCATTGCTTTTACCTTTTACAAATTCTCTGAAAATTCCTTCGGTAAACGTAGCCCAGCCTTCGTTTATCCACATATCTTCGGCGGTGGAACAGGTGATAAGGTCTCCGAACCACATATGTGCAAGTTCGTGATAAAACAAATCTTCGTATGATAATGTGCCGTCAATAAACGCCCGTCCCATTGCTATGTTGGTAACATGTTCCATTGCTCCCGAACTGAAAGGCACGGCAACAAATCCTACACGGTTCCATGCATAAGCTCCGAATTTTGCTTCATAAACAGATAAGACAGTGTCAATATTTGCAAATGATTGCGCTGCTTTTGCACTATCAGTGGGGTAAACATAAAAATTTACAGGGATATCGCGTTCGGCACCTTCGTAAATATGGCTTACAAGTTTATACGAACCTACAGCTACCGAAGCAAGGTAGGTTGGTATTGTGTTATCCATATGCCATTCCCATATTTTTAAATTATTTTCGGTATCATCGGTTACACTTACCAGTTCTCCTGCACAAACAGCAGTATGTTCCGGCAATGTGGTTATGATAGTTTTGTAAGTAGCTCTGTCAACAAAGTCGTCATTACACGGGAACCATACACGGCCATAGTTGTGAGGCAAATCGTCGAAGCCTACTCCCATGTTAAATGCATATCCGCCCATAAAATAGAATCCTCCCCAGCCTGACGGGTCAGTGACAGGATTGCCGTGGTAGTACACTGTAATTTTGATTTCATCCTCCGGACCGAAATTTTGTAAAAGGTTGATTGTGATTAAAGTGTCATTATATGAAAATCCGCTGATTTCGCTGAGGTCACAGGTTATAGAATCTATTTCCAGTTCAAGCAGATCAAGTAATATCTGGTTGGTATTTTCGGTAACAGGTTTTAATAAAACTTCTGTATAACCACTGATAAAGGAATTGCTTATGTCTGTGATATTAAGATTTATTGAGTATTCCTGAACATCGATAATATTGCTGTGAGATTTTTGAGCGGACATAATTCCGGTTAGAGCAGCAAATGCTAAAATGAGTAGGATTCTTTTCATATTAAAACAGGGTTTGTTGTGTTCCGGGATTTATTTTATTGAGATGTCTGTATGCTTTTTCTGTTGCTTCTCTTCCTCTTGGAGTTCGCTTGATAAAACCTTCCATAATCAGGAATGGTTCGTAAACTTCTTCTATTGTACCTTCGTCGTCTCCTACAGCAGTGGCAATAGTTTTTAATCCGACCGGACCTCCTGCAAATTTTTCAACTATGGTAAGCAGAATTTTATTATCCATTTCGTCAAGTCCGTATTTGTCTATATTAAGAGCTTCCAGAGAGTGTCTGGCAATTTTTAAATCGATAAGTCCGTCTCCTATGACTTGTGCAAAGTCTCTTACCCTGCGTAAAAGAGCATTGGCTATACGTGGCGTACCGCGACTACGGCGTGAAATTTCATCGGCAGCATCAGCATTGATAGGGACTTTTAATATTCCTGCTGCACGAATAATAATTTTTTTCAGGACATCCGCAGTATAATAATTTAAGTGGCAGTTAATTCCAAAACGGGCTCTTAACGGGCTTGTTAAAAGTCCTGATCTTGTTGTTGCTCCTATAAGAGTAAACGGCTCAAGTGGGATTTGTACGGATCTGGCTGCCGGGCCTTTGTCAATCAATATGTCAATCCTGTAATCTTCCATTGCAGAATAGAGATATTCTTCAACGACGGGGTTCAGACGGTGTATTTCATCAATAAATAAAACATCATTTTTATCAAGACTGGTGAGTAGTCCTGCAAGATCTCCGGGTTTATCAAGTACCGGCCCTGATGATATTTTAAATCCTACATTAAGTTCATTGGCAATTATATTGGCCAGAGTTGTTTTCCCAAGTCCGGGAGGCCCGTGCAACAAAACATGATCAAGAGCTTCTTCGCGCATATTGGCCGCTTTTACAAAGATTCTGAGATTTTCAACAATATTATCCTGTCCGCTGAAGTCGTAAAACTCAAGTGGTCTCAAAATCTTTTCAAGCTCCTTATCTGCACTTGATAAGTGCTCTGAGTCTGCCCTCAGATACGTGTCCATTCTTTATTAATTTGTTGCAAAGTTAAAAAATTTGTTCTAACTAAAGGCCTGATTTTATTCCATGCTTCTTTTAATGAGCTCATCAATAGGAGCAATACCTAAATGTGTTCCCTGTTCAATTGCTTTGAGAACAGCACCTCCTCCGGTAAAAATATAATATTTCGGGCTGTCCAGAGCCATAATGTAAAGTCCCGGTAACAAGCGTTTAAGTTCCTGCATAGTGTCGCCTCCTCCGTATAATTTTACAGCATCTGGATTTTCGTCAATCAATGTATCAAGAGCCATGGTTCCTTCGTTAAAGTGTGGAGTAAACCCCATAACGGCATTTACAAAAACTGTTTTTGCAGAATGAAAAACATCTTTAACTTCCTGAACTCCGAATGATTCGGAAGCGACATCCAGAATGTAATTAAGTGAAGTTCCGGGTTTTACTTTTCTTATGTCTAAGCTGCGGTATTTGCCTTCTATTTTTCCTTCCAATGTGTCGGATTCCACAACATAAGGCAACTCTACGATTTTTCCCGGATATTGTTGAGAGAATTTGTAAAACTCCCCGGCAAGCTTTTTGTCATTGTCATCAACTCCTTTTATTGAAATGTCGTATTTGGCACATAAATATGCATTATACATGACTCCACCCAGAACCAGCTTGTCCGATTTCTTCAGAAGTGCGTAAAGAGGTTCTATTTTAGTGTCGAATTTACTGCCTGCAACAACCGATAAAAATGGTTTTTCTGCATTAAAAAGTCTTTCAAGATTTTTAATTTCTTTCTGCATCAGAAATCCTGCATAAGATGGCAGGTATTTGTTGATTCCTACTGTGGAGGCGTGAGCCTGCCAACTTCCGAAAGCATCATTGATATAAATATCAGCAAGTCCTGCCAGTTGATTTGCAAATCTGTCCTGTTCTTCTCCTTTTGCTTCTTCTCCTTTGAACCATCTTGTGTTTGGAAGATAAATAGCATCTGTCTCGCTGTTTTTTAATCTTTTTATTGCATGATTAATATTGGTTTCGATGCTAAGATATCCCTGATCCTGATGAGAATAAAACTCAGGTACTTCAATGCTTATGTGAAGTTTCTCCTTCAAATATTCAACAATTGGCAGAACAGAGGTTTTATCACTAATGTTAATTGTGTTTGTAGATTTATCTTTTGGCCTTCCTACGTGTGTCATAAGGATTATTTTACCTCCTTTTGCAAGAATATGAAACATGGTTCCTATTGTTGCATCTATGCGGTAAGGGTCATGGATGACTCCCGATTTTACAACATTATGATCCACTCTTACCAATACAACTTTGCCTTTAAGGTCTGCATTTTGAATTAACGGAAGTGTTTTATTCATACAATAAAATATTTAAATTTATGCAAGTATATAATATTATTTGCCCGGTTTCCGGGCAAGGGTCTTTTTTACAAAACTAATAAAAAAAAGCACCATAATTATGAAAAACATAAATTATGATGCTTTTGTTGTTAACTCAAAAGGGGCTATTTTATGAGAGTAACATTTCCTGATTTTGAGTATTCGTTGCCGTAAAGGTCAACAAATGTGATAACCCATGCATAAACGCCTTCGCTGCATTCTACATCTCCGTAACGTCCATCCCATTCTTCTTCATAACTTTCTGATTTGAAGACAATTTCTCCCCATCTGTTATAAATTATCATTTTGTAAGTTGTAGGATCAATGCCATCAACAATTACTTTGAAACTTTCGTTCATTTCGTCATGGTTAGGAGTAAACGCTGTTGGTGCAAATATGGCGAGTTCGTTGGAAACAAATATGTCAACACCTGTAGAGTCGGTACAACCATAAAGGGATGTCGTGAACAGGTTTACTCTGTATGTACCAGGCATTGTAAATTCATGATTCGGATTTGTTGTAGAACTGTATGTGCCGTCACCAAAATCCCAGTTAAACCAGAATCCGCCATCGGTAAAGTTAGTGAAATATACTAACGGGCTTGCCATAGTAATGTTTGTTACATTAGCCCTGAATTCTGCCTGCGGAACCGGGAATACTGTAATTCCTATTGTTGTATCAATTTTACAGCCCTGGACAGAAGAAATTTCCAATCCGACATTAAAGGTTCTTGAGTTAAAGAATGTATGTACCGGGTGTTTGTCAAAAGACAGATTTTCAAAGTCTCCGTCATCGAAATTCCAGATATATCTTTGTCCTATGTCCGGACTGTTTTCATGGAACTGTACAGTAAGAGGTGCACATCCGTTGGTTTTATCCGCACTTATTGATACCGGAGGTAACGGATAAGTATAAACCGGGATGCTTAGTTTTACACTGTCAAAGTTGCATACGTCATGAACAACAAAATTGAAAACAGTATCGTCAAGAACATCAAGAACAACAGGTAACGTCATCAGAGAGTCGTTAACAAACACTTCTGTTCCGGATAGTCCGCCACCATCAACAACAACTTCAAAATCAACCGGCACACCCGGACAAACAGTATCTTCTGCCGGAGTTACTTCAAGTGTTAACGGCTTAAGAACATTTACCGTTATTTCAATATCTTCACTTACACAATTGGCTGCGTCAACAACATGTGCAGTGTAGGTAGTTGTTTCCAGCGGATTGACAAGTGTTGTCATTCCCTGATCGTTGTTGTCCCAGATAACAGTATATGGCGGAACACTGCCGGAAATTATTCCTATTCCTATTTCGGTGTTCATGCCGTTACAGATTGTCGGATCATCCATTGTCTGTATATAGAACGGGTCAGGTTGAGTTACTTCAAATGACATTGAATAATGGCAATAGCTCTGATCTGTAGCTGTCACAGTGTAGATTCCTGCCGGAACGCCGATAAGATCTTCCTGCCAGCTACCGTTAGACCATTCATAATAGTACTGTGGACGGCCACCGGAAACGGAGATGTAAACATTTCCGTTATCGCCTCCGTTACATGTAACATTGGTTCCGCTTATCATTCCTGTCATCGGAGCTTCGGGCTGGAAAATCTGAACAGTGTCACTTGCGAGACAGTCGTGCATATCATTTATTGTAACACTGTAGATGCCCGGAAGCAGGTCGTAAATATCTTCACTGATTTCACCGTTGCTCCAGTTGAAGAAGTATGGCGGCGTACCTCCGAAAACATTAAGGTCTGCTACTCCGTTGCCTTCACCAAAACACCTTACATGAGTAGGTGTAATATCTCCGTGCAATGGCAGGTCAGGTTGCTGAATCTGAACCATAGTGTAATTTACACATGAGTGTGCATCTGTAACCGTTACAATATAAATTCCATAGAATATATCCCATAAATCCTGAGATGTCGCATTATTATTCCATTCGTATTGATATGGAGGCGTTCCGCCTGTTACAACAAGATCGACACTTCCGGTATTGTCTCCGTAACATAAAACATCCTGAGTATAAGTCTGTAGCTCAAGAGGTTCAGGTTGTGTAATATCAAAAGTGTTTTCAATTTCACATGCATGAGAGTCAAGTACGGTAACTACGTAAGATCCTGCCGGAATGTTTATGAGATCCTGTGTTTGTTGTCCGTTTGACCAAACATAGTGATAAGGCGGAGTTCCACCTTGTACTTCAATGTTTATGAATCCGTCAAAATATCCGTAACATGAAACGTTTCCTGTTTCGAAAGTCATAGTTACCGGTTCTGCAGGCTCATCAACAAAAACAGAATCTTCGTGTGTACATCCTACAGCATCTGTTGCTGTGAGATAATGCCAGCCGGCATATACTTCGGTCGGATTCTGGTCTGTACTTCCGCTTGGTTGCCAGTCGTATGTATAAGGAGGAACACCTCCTGATACGTAAGCATAAAGATTTCCGGTAGCTTCTCCATGACATAAAACATCGTCAGCATATAAATTTGACAATATCGGTGGGTTTGCATCGGCAATATTCATTTCTCCGTTGACAACACAGCCGTAAACATCTGTAAGGGTTATAAAGTAGTATCCTGATGGGACTGTTATTTCATCAACCGGGTCAATGTGCGTGTTTACAGATCCCCATGAGTATTCAAACGTGAAAGGCCCTGTACTGTTTACCGCAGTAACCGTAATTACACCGGATGTGTCTCCGAAGCAGACAACGTCTTCTCCTGCAATATCAATATCCAGTTCTGGCAGCGGGAATAACCATGTGCCGGGGAAAACGGTATCCTGAACAAAACCTTGTAATTCCCAGCTTTCGTCATACCATGTTAACGGGATGTAACCCAAAGGGAAAGTTTCTGAAATCAAAGGTTCGCAATTGGTAGGGAAACAAAACTCAATATCTTTTGTCTGACTTCCTCCGCCTTTCTTTTGTTCTTCGGTAAGATAATCATCCAAAACTACCGGAGGAGCCGGTATTGATCTTGCACATGCATTAACTGTATGGCTCATGCCAAGGTCTCCGTTGTCAACCTGAATTTCAGGGAGACAGAATTCCGGCATGGCAATTATCGGTATTATATCGTCTATAGGAATTGTTATCTGGAAGAAAACAGCTTCAAGGATAAAATCAAAAGCAATTGAATCCCATGTGTGATTTGAGAATCCGCTGGTTATATTGTATGTTACGTCATAAACTTCCATGGAATCCCAGTCGTAGCAAGGATATGTTATGTTAAGATCGTTATTTATTGCAAAGGTTATTGTGTCTGATGTACCCTGAGCCACCACAGCATTCTCGTTGGACGGGTCGGTTTCGGTGTAGGGTAGTTCCGTTTCAAATGCAAGTGTTGCCAGAATAGTAGGGCAGAAGGCGAAATCCTGTGTCATATAGCTGGACATGTGTAAATCCATATGAAGGATAAAATATTCAATTACAGCATTAACGCCGGCAATTATCTCGTATTCAATTGTGCCGCCATCCAGAAAGTCAATTGCTTCCTGAATTGCCGGGCCTTCGGGTGGTGGAATAAATCCGGCGATAAATGACAGGAATTGCATGATGTTAAGGTTGAACCATAACCATTCATCAGTACCGTGAGCTGTTAAGCACTGAGTTGTTGGATTAAGAGCATCTGTTGTTTCAACGTACGGGATGTCAATTTCTCCTGTTAAGCCTATTCCGAACCAATCCGGAATTACAATCGGCAACAGGTCATCATCACATATGGACGGAAGCCCTGTTATAGGATCCTGACAAGGATATGCAACTTCTCCGGTTATTCCGTTAAGGTAAAATATTGCAATTGAGTCGTGAGGTAAAGGATCTGTAGAATATGGGTCAACCGGGATGCTTATTGTCGGAATAATAGGAATTGTTTCACAATCGAACATACAAACAATTATGTCCAGATTAAGCCCGAATCCATATTCAAGATCAAGTGCAATAATCCCGGCAGTAGGGAAATGAGTATCTAATGCCCAACCATTCAGAACTTCATAAGAAGAATGAATAGGAACAGTTTCTCCATGATCGAAAGAGTAATCATCAGGGAAGTCCAGAGTTATTTCAACAGGATAGTCAACATCAACAGACCCGAGGGTAAACCCGTGAATACTAAATGTTGACCTCAGAAACATCCAGATTCCCATATCAATTCCAACGCCCCATTGTGAGCCTAAAATCTCTTCAATCCATCCTTCCTGTACGCCTTCATCAACCTGAATATTGAAAAGGTCGTAGTCCATATCGAGGCTGAAAGCACTTCCGGCACCCCACATATCCTGGTCGTGTGTGCTATACGGAATATCGTGAACAAGAATATTCTGAGCCTGTATTCCTGTTACTCCGAATATTGCAAAAAAACTGCTGACAAGTAGTAACTTTTTTATCATGGTTAGTCAATATATTGAGCTGTTAGTAAACTTTCCGTAATTATATTCTGTAGAATTCTTTTTGCTGATTTTGGGTAATTCGCGTTAATCCAGATGGTGTTATTGTAGTCGCCGGCAAAAAGCATAAGTCTTTCATAATCAAAGCCATTGACTGTAAATTCTACAAGATAAAGGACTCCACCTTTACCATCATGCATTGTAACATCGGTTGCAGACACAAGGTGGACTCCCTGACTTTCAAAATGCTCAGGAGTCATGGCTTGCTGTATCATAACATAGGAAGTGCCTGTAATTTCCTGAACCTGAACCGTAGTGGATGTTCCGGGGTGTAATAATCCGGGAATGGCTTCGCTGACCATAAAATGCTCAGGAGGTTGCATTTTAATATGAGTTCCGGGAATATTAACAAGCTGGGTTTCGTCATAAACAAAGTCAGATTCAACTTTACTTATATTTTTTATTACTGAATCGGTAGGAAACTGAGCAAAGCTCAATACCGCATACAGCAATAAAGACAATGTAAAAAATGTTTTCATCAAATGTCCTCCTAATAAATAATAGCCCAAAAATAGAATTGTAAATATACAATATTTTTTATTACAAAACATTTTATTGACGAAAACATTTGTTTTTGGTTGTCTTTATAATGAAATAAATGTATTTTTACATCGAATTTTTAAACTGAAACTAATATGAAATTAAAGAGTATTTTGTTTTTTATTGTTGTAATTATTACCGGTTCGGTGATTTTTTCATGCAATGGAGGTAAAAGCGGGAAAAATGATAAGTCAAACGATACTGTTCAGGAAGAAGTAAAAATTAATTATCCCAAGGATACTACACTTGATCAGATTGCCGCATTGCTTGGCGGAGATAATGCCGATGCTTTCAAGAGCGTTTTTACTGACGGTATGACTTTTTGGAATGATTACAAAAATTCAATAGATACCCCGTGGACCAGAATTACAGATGAAAGATTGCTTAAAATGGATAAATGGACAAAAGACGAAGTGTGTCCTAAAATAAATGACACTGCATTATTGTTTTATCCATTCTCAGGACCAGACTTTTTAAATGCTTTTCATCTTTTCCCGAATGCAAACGGATATACTTTGATCGCTATGGAAAAACTCGGATCAATTCCTGATTTGTATGCAATGAGCGAGTCTGAACTGGACGGTTATCTTGATGCGGTTAATTTTGGGTTGAGAGATATTTACAAACGCAGTTATTTTATTACCGGTAACATGGATCAGGATCTTCGTAAACAAAAAGTTGACGGAGTTCTTCCTTTGCTTTATGTATTCCTTAATCGTACAGGACATGAGATTTATGAATTCGGTTACTACAGACTGGAAAATGACGGAGTAAGCTTTACTAAAATTGAAAAGCCTACAAATTCTCTGGAAGTCTCTGAGTGTATAAAATTTAAAATTCTGAGAAAAGGAGATAATAAATTAAAAGAGCTTACTTATTTTTATGCAGATATTTCCAATGACGGGTTTGCAAAAAATCCTGTTTTTCTGCAGTATCTTAAAACAATCAGACCTTGTAATGCTTTTATTAAATCTGCTTCATATCTGAGTCATTATGAAACATTCTCCGATATCAGGGATTTGGTTCTTGATAAAGCGGATGCTGTTCTGGAAGATGATACGGGTATTCCATACAGATATTTTATTGATGATTATAATCATTACCTTTATGGAGCATACGAAAAGCCGATTGCAGATTTTCAGTCAACATATCTCTTCCAGAAAGATCTTGACGAAGAGTATAAATCTACAGAAGTCAAACCTCTTGATTTTTCATTGGGCTACCACTGGAGATCGGGAATTCAGAACTGGATGCTGTATGTTAAGAAGTCAGCAGGAACAGATACTCCTAAAGAAAAAAAGGAAGAACCAAAGACAGAACCGAAGTAAAGAAAATATAATTACAGGAAGCCGCTTTATGAGCGGCTTTTTTGTTTTTATATGAATAATGTGCTGATTATATTATCGGAAACAAACATTCCGACAGGGGTTAAATATAAATGATTATCGGAGATTTTATAATAACCGGGATTAAGTGATTCTGTTCTTTTAAGAAGTGAATAATGTTCTTCATAACCAAATTTTTCCAGAAATGATGCCAGATTTATACCTTTAACCGTTCGCAAACCGAGCATTATTGTTTCATTCAGAATGTCTGTAACAGAAAGAGTATCTGTTTCGGATTGCAGAAGTCCGTTATTGCAATTAATAATGTAGTTTTTTACATCAGGCGGGTTTATTATTCTTTTGTTTCCGGTAAATGAATGTGCAGAAGGTCCTATTCCCAGGTATTCTGTCCGGGTCCAGTATGCAGAATTATGTTTTGATATTTTGCAGTCTTTCGCAAAATTTGAGATTTCATATTGCTCAAACCCGTATTCCCGGGTTGTTTCCAGAAGTATTTCATATTGCCGGAAACTTGATTTTTCATCTGTTTTATTAATTTTTCCTTCTTTTAATTTTCGGTAGAGCAATGTTCCTTCTTCTATGCCAAGATGATATGCAGATAAATGTGTTACGGGTAGCTGCAGAACATTTTTAAGGTCGTTTTCCCATTGTTTTTCCTTCAGGCTTTCTATCCCGTAAATCATGTCAATACTTATGTTTTCAAAGCCTGCCTTAATGGAGTTTTCAACGGCCCCGACGGCTTCTGCCGCATTATGTCTTCTGCGCATAATTTTGAGAATTCTGTCATCAATACTCTGAATGCCTATGCTAAGTCTGTTAACCGGTGTTTGCTTAAGGTTTTGCAGATATTCAACATCAAGATCATCGGGATTTGCCTCAAAACTTATTTCACAATCCCCGGAAATATTGAATACGGAATATAGTTTTTGAAAGATTATGTTCAGTTCATATATATTTAGTTGAGAAGGCGTTCCGCCACCAAAATAAATTGTTTCTGTTTTCTGGTCTTTCAGTTCGTCTTTTCTTATTTCAATTTCTTTGGTTAAGGCTTTTATAAAATCTGCTCTTATTGCAGAATTGGCGACTGAATAAAAATCGCAGTAGCTGCATTTGCTTTTACAAAACGGAATATGTATGTAGATCCCGGACATTAAGAATTAACTTTTTTGTAAAGTAAAGAATAAAATTACAAATCACAAACTTCAAATCACATGTAAAAACAGTCTTATGCCTCAGTGAAGCTAAATTACAAAGTTGCTTTCAGCGAAATCATTCAAACAGAAGACATGTGCATTAACTTTTTTAATTAGAATTAAATATTCTGCCGCGAAAAATACATTAGTATGAAATAGTTCAAAACATTTTGACTATTTTTAAGTTTTTGAATAATAACATAGTTTAAAATTAAAAACAGGATAAATGAAAATAATAAGCTTTAATCTTAACGGAATACGTTCGGCAATAAATAAAGGGTTTTACGAATGGCTTGAAAAAGAATCTCCTGATATTTTATGTGTGCAGGAAATAAAAGCAAAGCCTGATCAGATAGATATTTTAAAATTCAGAGAACTTGGATATTTCTCGTATATTAATTCTGCCGAGAAACCAGGTTATAGCGGAGTTGCGGTTTTTTCGAAAAAAGAGCCTGATTTTGTAAAAGCCGGAATAGGAATCCCGGAATTTGATAAAGAAGGAAGGTTTTTACGTCTTGATTTTGGGGATTTAACATTTATTAATTCATATTTTCCTTCGGGGACTATGGGAGATGTCCGTCAGGATGTTAAAATGGCTTATCTGGATGCAGTTCAGAATTTTGTAAATAATTTTAAAAAAGAAAGACCAAATATTATTTTGTCCGGCGATTATAACATATGTCATAAAGAAATAGATATCAGTAATCCGAAAAATAAAAAAGGGGTTTCAGGCTTTTTGCCCGAAGAGCGTGAATGGGTTACTAATTTTATTGAAAGCGGTTTTATTGATTCTTTCAGGGTTTTTGACCAATCCGGAGATAAATATTCGTGGTGGAGTTACAGAGCCGGAGCAAGGTCAAAAAATCTGGGCTGGAGAATAGATTATCATATGGTTTCAGAACCTCTCAGAGACAGACTTAAGAATGCTGCAATATTAAGCGGGATAAACATGTCCGATCATTGTCCTATAGTGCTGGAGATGGATTAACAGTTTTCAGTTTTGCAATTTGCGGTACCGGAGTTAACGGTTTCCGGTTCTTTCTGTAGCGATAGCTCTGCCCTTTCTAAGTCAGTGGGAAACTCTATTATTCCAATACTTTTATTTCTTTTTCGTTTTCGGGGTACATTGACGGAACTCCCTGATAGTCTTTTACTTTACCTTTTATACAGACTTTTTTGTTTATAAGAAATTCTTCAGGATTGTAGCTGTAATTTATAACATTCGATTTCCATATTGTAGCTGTAAAGATCTGATGCGGGAAACTTTTATCGAGATTAATAAAAATATGGCCTTTTTTGGATTTATGAGTGCTTACTACTGTTCCGCAAATTGTAACGTCTTTCGGGTATTCAAAGAACTGTTTTGCTTCAACTGTATTATAACAGCCTTTGGGCATTTGAGATTTTGCTAAAGGAGCAACATCATTCTTTTTTGTTCCTGTTCGCCAAAGCGAGATGTCAGATTTTGATTCAATAAGCATTTCGTCTTCGGCAGAAAGTTGCGGATAATAATTAATTCCGGTAATTTTTTCAATGGAATCAATGCTGACTACATAATATTCTATTGGATAACCAAGGTTTTTCCGGGACACTAAAAATGCAATCCCGATTTTAGCATCCATGTCAACAGCAATTTTGTAATGATACTCCGGAATAGAAATCTTATTCTTGCTTCGTTCTATTTTTGGCAGATTATCGTTAAGTACGGGAGCAGTAACAATATAAAGGTCTTTACCCGGGTTGTTGTAAACATATTCCCGCATAAAACTCTCGATATCTGCCCATAATTCCCTGTTAAATTCGGGAAGTTGCGGTGTCATATTCGAATAAAAATATGATTCCGAAAGAGCTGTTGCCGACCACCGGAAGTCTGCCGAAGGAGCTAGATGCCCGCGGTCGTAGCCAAATCCGTCATATTTTACACTTCCGTCATCATTTTCGAGTGTTAAAAAGTAGTCTTCCTCTTCAGATGACCCGGTTTTAATGAGGCTGTCGGTTCTGAAGTCATTTGTGCGGTTTATACCACCGGTTGCAATGTCATGAGAAATTATATGTGCAGTCCATTTTGCCATTTCGTGGTTTTCGTCGTAAACCATACAGTAAGCAGAATGACAAATTAATTCTTCTCCTTCTTTAAGTTCGGGCAGACCGTTTTCCAGTAAGCGTGTTTTTAATTCATTTAACTTCAGGACTTCTATTGCCAAAAGAAGACTATCCCGGCGATTGTTAAGATTTTCAATTTCGGAATTAAGCAATTGAAGGTCTTTTTCGGGATTCTGAGAGAATAAAGAAACCGAAAAATAAAATATGAATAATATTACAAGTAATGGTTTCATAGGAGAATCAGATAAAAAAAGGTGGCCTGAGCCACCTTTAAGAAATTATTCTGCATATATTATAATGTCATCGAGCATAAATACTCCTTTTTGAGTAGCCTGAGTATTGTAGCGGAAAGCAATATAAGCATTTCCGTTGTAGCTTGTAAGATCAACTTCTCCTGACTCAGTCCATGATCCGTATCCTGTCGTCGGAGCAGTTGCAATATTTGTCGGAAGAACTGTCCATGTTGCAGTTGAAGGATTTGAAACCCCGTCATAATTTGTAGAAGCTACCAATTCCAGAGTAGCACCTTGTAAATTACCTGCACGTGTACGGAAACTCATTTTATTATCAGACAAAGTTTGCTGTGGAAGAATCAGGTAAGTCTGAGATTCGCTACCGGTTCCTTCAATTTTTGTGTATTGCGCATCATCAAGGTTGTTGAAGCCCATCCATTGCAGAACACCTGTTACGGCTATATTATTCCATCCGGTAAAATCAATGGCAGTTCCGTTTACGCAAGAAGAGAAGCCTTCATAAAAAACAGTGTCAACTTCTCCAAATCTGCGTTTGTCAAAGTTTACTTCAAAAGTAGATCTTATGAACAACTGCCAGTCTGCGTTAAACTTGCTGACAACGGCAATCATTGACCCGCGACCTTCAGGGATAAGATTGTCTGCAAAACTGGCGTAACCACTGGTACGAACTATTACCTGCTGGCCGTTTTCATCAACAAGAGTTTTGTTCATAGTAATAAGATTTTCGGCATCGGCGTAAGTGGATCCTAAATCTGCATCGGAAAACTGAACATTTTCAAGTTTTACAAGTTTACACAGGTATAACCCGGTGTTGATCTGATCAATAGTTATTATTTCCGGTTCTTTGTCACGTTGAGTTGCGAGCTTGGTGATGTTTTTAATGACACTCACCGAATCCAGTTGCTTCATACCTGCGTATTCGCTGAGGACAAGACCTTTGAGGTTAATTATTATTGAATCACCTTCGTACAAACCTCCGGAAGATAACATGTGTAAATTTATCCCTTTTGTAAGATCCTGAATGTAAGCAGATTTATAAATATTTCCTGATTTATCATCCATAACTACTACTGCTCTGACAGAATAATCTTCTGTAAACTTATAAGATAATTTGTTCAGAGAGAAAACGCTGTCCTGATAAATTTGATAAACCTGATCCAGAGTTAGGATAGTTCCTTCCGGTATAGTGTTAACAGGAGGTTCATCAAAATTGTTATGTATGCACGAACTGAAAATTACCGGCAACGAAAACATGGCTGCCAAAATAAATATGTATGCTGATTTTTTCATTTTATTCTGTTTTTATTAAGTTATTCTGTTACACCACAACGGGGACCATCAAGATTAACCTCATCAGGTGTCCGTATAAGTATCTGCCAGGTTGGAGAACCTCCAGGATATTGATATTTTGTTGCAATACCTGTAATATTCCCTTTCCCTTTCGGTACTGAATCTCCGGCAAAATCTGAATAATCGCTGGTTCTTACAACTACTGTGTTAGCCGGGATATCACATCCTTCCAGTTTTATGTTTGCAGCACTGGTTCCCAGTCTGTTTGCCCATGTTTTTGATGTGTCGGCAGCAACAACTTCTACATCTTTCAACGTAACCAGCTCACACAAATATTCACCGGAGTATAAATCTGCTACGGTAACTTCAACCGGTTCAATCGGAGCATTAGATTTCTGAATAACCATGCTCATTCCAAAATCAAGAACATCAACAAAACTCAGCTCCATCTTCCCGTTATATTCTAAAAGTTTTGCTCCATTAAGATTTATTCTTACATACTGTCCGACTTTAAGAGCTCCGGCAAAACTTAACTTATAGAGGTTAATGCCTCCGGTCGTATCCTGTAAATAAGCTTCTTTGTAAATATTCCCTTTGGAATCGTCCATAACAACAGTCGCATAAAGCATATAGTCATCCGCAAAAAGATAATTATCCCCACTGTCGGCCTGAATTTGGTAAAGATCCTTAATTTCAAGAATTTTGTTTGGATCAACATTAGTAATTGGTGGACGATCCAATTCTTTGTCGCATCCGGTAACAATTATGCCGGCGACAAAAAGGAGTGCAATTATTGTTAAAATATTATTTTTCATCTTCATAATTTTTTTATTAAAACCTCAAATAAACATTTAAGAAATATGATCTTCCGTACATGTAATAATACTTGTTCTGGAATTTATCGATTTCAGTTTTATCAAATCTGAATTGCTCATATCCGTTTGTGATTATGTCAATATTATTAAGAATATTGTTTACACTAAGCGTGAAACCAATAGTATATTCTTTGATTTTCCAGGATTTTCCACCCCAAATATCAAAAGTATAACCCGGATCAAGTTTTTCCTGTTCCAGAATACTTTCAATTTGAGGATCTTCGGCAACGAAAGTTTCAAAAGTCTCGGCAGTGTGCTGCTCAGGACTTAGTGTTACATATGATTCTCCAAAGTAGTTTGCTTTGACACCTATATTCCAATACTTTGGATGTGTGTATTTACCTCCCACTGAAGCTGCCAGTTCCGGCATGCCACCTAAGTGATAATTTTTAATATAAACTACTACATTTTCTGCTAATACTTCAGAACTGTTATCCTGAGCAATTGTGACGTTTGGTCTGCTGTTGTACAAATATCTGCCATAACCTGCAGCACAAGTCATTGTAATAGTAGAAGATAATTTTGCTTCTGCCCCGAATTCTCCGCCGTAATGAAGTTTGTCAACATCCGTCATAACATAATTTACAAAAGTATTAAGTACTTCGTGGTAGAAACTACTGTTTTTTATGCCATTTTGAAATTCTGTATAATATCCGGTAATTTTAGCCTGAAATTTCGGAGAGCGGTAATAATAACTTATGTCGCCAGACATAATTTTCTCACTTTCGAGATTATCAACTACGTTATCCCGTGTTCTTGGAGAAATATATGCATCTCTGAAATATGGAGCGCGTGTAAGATATGCTGCATTAAGAAGAACAAAATTACGGCCTGTAATTTTATAGTTTACCCCGGCTTTTGCAGCATAGTTGTAAAATTGATTTTTTGCAGAGTTTCCGTATGAGTTAATCGGGAATTTTCCGTTACGCATATTTCCGGTACGCCAGAATTCAGTATAAGACAAATCTATTCCACCAAAGAAATCAAGTTTTGAGAGTTTATATTCAACCTGACCAAAAACATCGGCTTTGTTAGTGTTAGAAACGTAGTCATAACCAAAAATATCTCCTTCGGTAACCACTTTATCAGGAGTATCCAGATTGCTTTGCATAATGTAGTCGTCCTTAAAATCTCTTTCTGCAAACTGATCAATATCCAACCACCAGTCAGCACCCAATAAGTCACTGACAACTTTAAAATTATGAGTTTTGTTCGACATGTATGTTAGCCCGCCAACAACTTTTGCATTTTCATTAAGTTCTTTTGATAATAAAGAGCTAAAATCAAAGCGGTTTATATCATTACGCCTTTCCTCTATCATGAACATTGCTCTGTTTCCGGTTACATCATTTCCTGTGATTCCGCTTTCGTTTTCAACAGTGTAAAGATTTTTACGGTTTGCATCATAAAACATATCCCAATTTAGCTGTCTGTAGTTTTCATCTGTTTCCCACAGATTTTCCAAATAAGTATACCTAAAATCGTCTTCTTCGTAATAACTCGGGAGATTTCTGTAATAATCAGGTCTCGGGTCGGCAGCATCATACCAGTTAAGAGCAGTTGTCCCGCCACGTCCAAACATGTACGAAGCCGAAGTTGTGAGCTTCATGGTTTCATTTATTGTCCAGTAATGTGAAAGAATTCCTCTGGGCTGGTGATAGTTGTTAACTCTGGCATTTCTCATCACACCATTTTGATAACCCCAGTTAGCGTTATAAAAGTTATCTCCTGAAAGTTCGTAAGCTTCAAGCGTTGATACTCCGGATCTTCCGCTTCTGGTAGGAGCTCCGAATATAGTAAGATTTAAACTGTGATTTTGGTTGATTTTTTTCTCGGCAGCCAGAAAATAGGCGTATGCTTCATAAAAAGTTCCTTTTACATATCCTTCCTGAGCCCATCTCGATGAAGCAGAGAATGTAAATGCCCAGCCGTTTTCCATCATTCCGGTAGCGTGAGTAACCATTACGCGGTTACGGTAGTTCTTGTTTGCAAGGGAATAAGAGACATTTGAACCTGTACGGTATTCGGAAGCTCTTGTAATAATATTGGTCACTCCGCCAAGCCCTCCGAAAGAATAATCAGAAAATGCAAGACCGGAAGTATTTACTTTGTTTCTGGTAGCATCGTTAAGTCCACCCCAGTTACTGTAATATGCACGGCCGGTTTCTGCATCATTTACATAAATACCGTTCATTAAAACAGTGGAATTCTGATTGTCATATCCTCTGATTCTGAAACGTGCCTGGCCAAAAGTATAGCCGGCAGTATTCGTAAAATGCAGTAACCCGGAAATATCCTGTGCCTGACTGTCTCCTTCCAACTCGGTATCTGTTAATGTAATTACTGGAATTACAGGATCACCGGTGGGTACAGTATCTGTTTCCTGTGCCATAGCCGCGACTGAAAACAGTACCGATAATAAAATCATTATCCTTCTTTTCATCTGTTAAAAATTCATAAGTTTTTAATTATCAAATATTTATATAAATACAGAAGGAACAGAGAAATGAGTAAAACTCCTTGCTCTATACCTTTTGCTATTTTTTCCGATTCAAAATATGTTAATCAAAAAATAACGCAGCAAAGTTAATCTTAAATTAGTGCAATATATTTATTTATTTGTTTATCTTTCTATTAATTTTGCGAAATTATTTTAATTAGCAGAATTTGCCTACTAAAATAAGTAAATTATGAAAGATTTTATTTTTGAATCAACACCAAAAATTGTTTTCGGAGCCGGGAGTATTGCATATTTAGTCAGGGAATTAAATATTTTAAAAAAGAAATCAGCATTTTTTATTTGTGATCCGGTAATTGAAAAAACAATATTTTTTAATGATTTATCGGGGAAACTTAAAAAAGAAGGATTTATAGTTAATATTTTTTCAGAAATAGTCCCTGATCCTGATTTTGACTCCTGTGATATGGCACGTGATGCAATTGTTGCCGCGGGATCTGATATTGTAATCGGTATTGGCGGCGGGTCTGCCATGGATATTGCCAAAGTTGCCGCGATTACTGCAAAAAACAGGAAAAAAGCTAAAGACCTTGTTAAAAATCCTGAATTATGTGAACCGGGAATGCCTCTTGTTTTAATTCCCACAACTGCAGGTACCGGTTCGGAGGTTACCCATATCGGTATTTTCAGCGATAATGATGAGAAACTTAAAACAGGTATTGTAAGTCCGTATTTATATGCCGATGTCGCTATTCTAGACCCGGAAATTACTGTAAGTATGCCGGAAACGGTTACTGCGCACAGTGGTACAGACGCAATTATTCATGCACTCGAAGCTCTGACATCAAAATTGGCAACCCCTTTTACCGATCTTCTGGCAGAAGAAGCACTGGGGATATTGTACAGAAATATCTTACCTGCTTTTGAAGACGGAAATAATATTGAGGCCAGAAGCAATATGCTCTACGGAAGCATGCTTGCGGGAAAAGCTTTTGCAAACAGCAGTGTTGCAGCAATACATGCTTTTGCTTATCCGATAGGCGCAGAATTTCATATTCCTCACGGACTGGCAAATTCAATTATGCTTATTCCGGTTTTAAAGTTTAATCTTAATTCAGACATTGAGAAATATTGCCGTGCGGCAAGAGCTATAGGTGTGCAAACCACCGGGCTTTCCGAAGCAGAAATTTTAAACCGGCTTTTATTTAAACTTGAATTCCTGCTGGATAGATTAAAAATAAAAAGATCTCTTGGTTATTACGGAGTAACAGAGTCCGACATTCCGCGGCTTGCACTTTCGGTAATGAAAGTTACCAGATTATTGTCAAATAATCCGGGAGAAGTTCTTTTGGAAGATGCAGAACGATTGTACAGGGAAGCAATGTAATAAGGCAGTATTTTTAATAAAATAAAAACATGACACACAAATTTATCTTACCGCTAATTACCGTACTTATTTTAGTTTTTATATCCTGCGGCAGAAAAGATTCTTCGCAAAAGACAATGTCGCCCGATGAAAAAATCAGCATAGTAGTAGGAACTGAAAAAGGATGCCCGTATTACGAGGTGTTTTATAATGAGAAACCGGTAATTGACAAATCGATGATTGGTTTTGAGTTTAAAAATACTATTGCTCTTAATGACAGCCTGAAAATTGTTAAAACAGAAACGCGCAGTTTTGATGAAACATGGAAACCCGTTTATGGTACGGATGAATTTGTCCGGAACCGGTTTAATGAAACTGTTTTTACATTTGAAGAATATACTGATCCGGGCAGGAGTTTTAAGTTTATGGTAAGAGCTTATAATGACGGGGTGGCATTCCGCTATGTTTTGCCTGAGAATTTTGGAGACAGCCTTTTGATTACAGAGGAAAATACAATGTTCCGGTTTGCCGGAAATGACACGGCCTGGTGGATTCCTTCGGATGAATTTGCCTATGAGTCGTTATACCGGAATAATCTGTTAAGTGAAATTAAGGATGCTGCCACGCCACTGACAATTTCCTGTAAGAACGGGTTGTTTCTCAGCGTTCACGAAGCGGCCCTTTTGGACTACTCGGAGATGTATCTGGAAAATGCCGGACAGAATTCTCCCGATTTTTTCGTCTCTTTATGGCCGGAGCCGGACAGTGTTTGTGCAAGGGTTAAAACCCCGTTTCAGACTCCGTGGAGGGTTGTGTTAATTTCGGAAACTGCCGGTGGGCTGATAGAGTCCCATCTTGTTCAGAACCTTAATGAGCCGTGTGCAATTGATGACGTTTCGTGGATAAAACCGCTTAAGTTTACAGGGGTATGGTGGGGGATGCATTTGGGAAAATACACATGGTATGAGGGAGAAAAACACGGTGCTACTACGGAAAGAACAAAAGAATATGCAGGTTTTGCATCAAAACATAAAATGTCCGGGGTTTTGGCCGAGGGTTGGAATAAAGGATGGGAAACCTGGGCATCGGGAGTAAAACCGGTTCAGGATTTTTGTACTGCATATTCAGATTTTGATCTGGACGAAGTTTTAAAATATTGCCGTGAGAATAATGTGGAATTTATATGTCATCATGAAACCGGCGGAAATATTCCCGAATATGACGAATATGAACGACAGCTTGATTCGGCTCTTGCTTTATGTAAGGCAAAAGGGATACATTATCTTAAGACAGGTTATGCCGGGCCGATAATTCCGGAAGGGTATCCGCATCACGGGCAATATATGGTAAGACATTTTCAGAAAGTGGTTGAAACTGCTGCAAAATATCAGGTTTGTCTGGATGTTCACGAGAGCATTAAGCCAACAGGTATTGAGCGCACATGGCCAAATCTTATGACTCAGGAAGCTGCAAGGGGAAACGAATGGAATGCTACATATAAGGCAACGCCTCCGTATCATGCAACTATCTTACCTTTTACCCGGTTCATTGCAGGCCCTTATGATTATACTCCGGGAATATTTAAAATTATTCATAGCCCGGAGTCAAATAAAAGATTGTATTGTACTCGTACATATCAGATGGCTATGTATGTGGTTTTTTACAGCCCTATGATGATGGTTTCGGATATGATTGAAAATTATGAAAATTGTCCGGAATTCGGATTTATCGAAGATGTCCCCTGCACATGGGATCAAACAAAGGTTGTCGATGCCCGTTTGGGAGACTTTGTAAGTATTGCCCGCCGTAGCGGTGATAAGTGGTATATCGGAAGTATTGCAGACGAAAACTGTCATCTGGTGAAAATTCCTCTGTCGTTTCTTAATCCTGAAAAAACATATGTTGCAGACATATATTGCGATGCTGTTGGTACCGATTGGGAAACGAACCCTGAAGAAGTTGAAATATGCAGTCATATGGTTTCTTCCGGAGATACAATTTATGCCGCACTGAGCAAAGCCGGGGGACATACTGTTATTATCCGCCCGGTTGATGCTGTGGATATTTTACTGCCGGACTTAGAATTATACAACAGAGAATCATGTGATAAGATGAAAGTTTTTGAAAAACAAAAAACTTATGGAGAAAATTCAGAAAATCATCTTGCAAAAGGGAAACCGGTATCTTTTGTAAATATTTACAGCAGTAAATATCCGGCATCAGGAAAAAACGCTCTTACAGACGGAATAAAAGGGACCTACAATATTAACGAAAACTGGCAGGGATTTGAAGGTACAGATATGGAAGCAGTTATTGATCTGGGACGGGACTGTAAAATAAAATCTGTAAAAGCCGGTTTTCTTGACTCACCAAACGACTGGATATTTTACCCGGAAAAGGTGATAGTTTACATATCGGAAGATGGAAAAAATTATGTAAAATTATCTGAAATTCCGATAAAACAGAGCTCTCCTGAAAATGCAAAAGTTACATCTGTACAGGAAATTGCTTCTGAATTTAAGGAAACAACAGCACGCTATGTTAAAGTAAAAGCTGTTAATACCGGAATTTGTCCCGACTGGCATTATGCCAAAGGTAAACCTGCATGGTTATTTTGCGACGAGATTGTTGTGGAATAAAATAATTTCGCAGATTCTTGTGACTTCTTCATCTGTAATGCTGTCAGACAGAGGCAGGCATAATACATTCTAGACTGCGGGTTTGGTTTCTGACTCAATGCCTGAATTTTTCATTCTTTCCAGATATTTAATCAGTTCATCAACCGGAGGGAATACAGGATTTGTTATTTTAATAATGTTTTTATCTGATTTTATTGTCATAAAGAGCCTTGATTTTTAATGGTTTTTGGCTTAAAGATGCGATGTGCAGAAATATCGGTGAAAGCGATTAAATAAAAAAGATTTATCCTGAATAAATTTTTTACGCGGGGAAAAGAAGTGTTTACCCAAGGCATGAAAGATAAAAGAATAAGAAAACTTAAAACGATAAAGGTGATTAAAAAACCTGTATCTGAAATTGCAAGAACAGCACATGAAATATAGCTCAGCAATAAAAAGAACGGGATTGTCAATCTTAAATATTTGTGCCATAGCAGCATTGTTTTCTGTTTGCCGCTAAGGCCTTTTAACAATGTTTTCTGCCTTAATATCTGAATGAATCCGTGCAAATATCTTTTTGCTCTTTTATAGTCGTACAATTCGTTTATATTTTCGTCAACAACAGTACAATCTGAAAGAAACCGGATTTTTTTTGTTTCGAGGATTTTAAGACTTAAATACAGATCGTCAAGAATAATATTATCCGGTATAGGGCGATACACCTCTTTTTTTATAGCATAAAAAGGTCCGTAAACTCCTATGAGATTTCCCGAAATGCTTTCCTTTGACTTAATAAAATTTTCATGTTTTCTTATTACAGAAACGCAATTGTCTTTACCATAATCAGACAAACATGCCGAAACTGCTCCCGTATCTTTTTCGTCAAGTGCCGAAGATAATTGTCTGACTGCTCCGGCCGGGATAACCTGTCGCTGGTCGCAAAAAACTATTTTGTTATAAGTTGCCAGTTCTACCCCCATATTCATCGTGTCAGGAATTCCTTTATGATGAGGTTTTATAACAATGCGTATGTTTTTTGACAGCCGGAATTTTTCGATAATTTCTTTACTGCCGTCTGTACTGTTATCGTCAATAATTATCAGTTCGCTGTTTTTAATATGAGATATTTCTGTAAGCAGAGAACTGATTTTTTCTTCAAGAAAGCGACACCCGTTATATGACAGTAAAACAACAGAGACAGAATCGGGCTTGCTTTTATATTCTTCTTTGCCTGATTCTTCTGCCGCAAATATAATAAGCCACAACGGATATGTGAAGTATAAAAGTATTATAAAGGCAGTAATGAAGAATATTATTATCATTGGCACAGATTACTTGTTGTTTTTCTTTACTATTTTTAACCGGTAAATTGATTTTAAAACCAGATATACTCTTTCTCCGGCGGACTTTGGCAACAGGTTCTGAATTTTTCGTCCTGTTTCTTTGGCAAAATCGAACATCCAGTTTTTTTTATCCTGATTACTGTAAAAACCGTTCTTCTTTACAAGTTTTATTGCTTCTAATCTTTCGGCGTATGAAAACTCTGGCGTTTCAAAAACGATTCTCGGATTTATGGAATGAAAGTCGTGAATATCTTTAGTATAAAACCTGCCGTGTTTTTCCACATAATCCCATTGTGCTGTTCCTTTATATGGAAGCACTGCATAAAAATTTGAGTAATCGGCGCCTGATGTTTTTGCATATTCCACCGATTCTTTTATTGTTTCCAGTGTTTCGTGAGGGCTTCCCATAACAAATTGAGACATAACTTCAATGCCGGCCTCTTTAAGCATTTTAATGCCGTCGGTTATTTTTTCAATTGTTGTCCCTTTGTTAATGTGTTTCAGCATTTCGTTATTTGCCGATTCAATGCCAATAGAGACATTATAGCAACCTGCTTTTTTCATTTTGTGTGCAGTTTCCTGATCCAGAATATCTGCTCTTAGTGAAACAGACCATAATATTTCTATATCCTTCTCAATCAGAGAGTCACAAAATCTGTTTATCCATTTTAAATTTGCATTAAAACTGTTGTCCCCAAAAACAAATATTTTTTTACCATAATCCCTTACCAGCATTTCAAGTTCTTCAATTACATTTTCAACATCTCTGGTACGATATGTAAAATCCCAGACAGAACTTGAATTACACCATGCGCATGAAAACGGGCAACCCCTTGTAGCAACCATTCTGTGAAGCGGATACCTGTTCATTTTAAAGATGTCGTACGCTGGGAATGGTAAGATGTTAAGGTCTTTTATCTTTTCCCGTTCGGGATTTGACACAATCTCACCGGCTTTATTTTTATAAATCAGGCCGTTTATGTCTTTTATATCCTTTTTGCCTTTAAGGTGGAAAATTAATTCGGAAAAGCTTATCTCTCCTTCGCCACAAACGGCAAAATCGGCAGGAGTCCTTCTGAATATTTCTTCTTTTATTGTTGTAACGTAAGGCCCTCCGAGGCATATGGGAACATTACAATCCGATTTTTTAATTTTGTTGAATATATTTATTACTTCAAAATATACCGGAGAATAAACTGTAATGCCTATCAGGTCAAATTTTGCAGCAAAAAACGCTTTGGTTTCTTTTGCACTTGCCACCCTGGTATCAAGAACTGTAAATTCCAGATCGGGGTGTTGCTGTCGGGCGTATGCTGCCAGATATCCCAATCCCAGATGAATGGTTTTGTATCGTCTGTCTTTGTTAGGGAATATGAATCCTATTTTCATTCGGGTTTAAAAATTTTATAATTTATTTTTCATTACCATTCTGTTTCTTTTTTGTCTTTAAAAAATTTACCTGTAGGTATTTCTTTGAAAGTTGCCAGCCAAACAGCAGTGTCTGCACCTTCGGCAAGACTGCGGAGTGCGTCGGGGCCTCCCATATCGCTTCTTACCCAGCCGGGACACATGGCATTTACCTTAAATCCCTTGTCTTTAAGTTCATTAGCAAACATAATGGTGAGGGCATTTAACGATGCTTTGGATAAACTGTATGCAGGATAATAACCGGTTAAGTTCCTGAATTGTCCCATGCCGCTGCTTATGTTTATTATACGCGGGTCTTCCGATTTTATCATTAAAGGCACAAATTTCTGAATCATCCGCCATGCTCCGAACATATTGGTGTTCATTATTGTCATGGCTCTGTCTATTGAAACATCGGCAGCTCCGTGGTCTTTCGGAATAATTCCGCTTTTTTTAAGCAACGGAGATAAAGATTTTGCCAGATTTTTTATGTATGGAATCCTTTTAAAAACCATACTTTTTGTTTTTGATAAAAGAGATCGTTTACCGGATGATTCAATTTCTCCTTTACCTGCGTTATTAATCAGGACATCAATTGCTCCGAAATCAGATAAAACGGAATTATACAGATTATTTATACTGTTATTGTCTGTAATATCCAATTGTCTTACATGAACGTTATCGCCAAGTCCGGCTGCTGCCGTTTTACCTTTTACGATATCTGCGGAACATAAAATAACGGTATGCCCTGTTTTACTTAGTTGCCGGCATATTTCAAGCCCTATCCCGCGGTTCGCTCCTGTAACTAAAATAGTTTTCATTAATTCCGTATAAATAACTTTTTAAAGATGGTAAAAATAAATCTGGAAATAACAGAAATTCCCGTTTTAAACAAAATTTTTCTGTTTCTGAAAGGATATTTCATAGCTGAAGCTATCATATTACGCGAAAAATGATTGCAACAACCGTTACAATATTTACGGAATCTGCCATTATCCATATCGTCTTTTATTCCCTGTGAAGCCGTTTCCCACATTTTCAGCAATCCCTGACTGCGGTTATGTTTTATATTTATTTCCGGCATAGTAAGAGCACAAGGCTGAATTCCCCCGTTGTAAGTTATGTCAATAATTGCATGTATTTCGCGGCAGTAGAATTTTTTAAGCACATTTTCCCAAAACCATGTTTTACCCTTGCCTGAAGCGGTATGTAAATAGTGTTCAATCCACGGCATAATTCTGTAAACATTGGTTTTAATATTATGTGTTCTTTCAAATTTCAGAATTTGCCTGAGTTGAAACATTAGCTCAGCAATATTTTCTTCTCCAACGTTTAAATTGAATTTATTTCCAATTGTTTGTCTGTCGGGATAATTGGAATAATAAATAATTGGTTGGTACAATACCTGATTTATTCCGCTTTCGTAAATTTTAAAAAAAGATCGGAATAAGTCTTTATAATTATATACGGAAATTGCTGTAAGAAAAATAACGGGAATTCCTGCCGTAATTAAAAATTCTGCTGATTTAAGCGCGTTTGTTAATGCCGGTTCTACCCCGCGTGTAAGGCTTTGAATATTATCATCCATAGAGTCAACAGAAATATTTATTTCAGTTTTACTGTCTTTCAGAATTTGTATTTCTGCATCTGATAGTTTGTGAATAGTCATTCCGTTGGAGGTAATTGCGCAGATGATGTTTTTTTCTGCAGCGTATTTTACTGTTTTAATCAAATCAGGAAATAAAAACGGTTCCCCACCGTTTATTGCCAGACGTTTTATTCCGATCCGGTGCATTTCGTCAATCAACCATTTTAAATCGCCGGTATCAAGTGTTTCTGCCGTTGACGAAGGAATGTTGTTTCCTATTTCGCAGTAAACACATTTCTGATTACATTTTTCGGTGATATTAAGGCTTACGACGGCAGGATGTTTTCGTCCGGCAGTAATTGAACGCAGTTCAGGTAAATAGTTTGATATTATTTTTGAAGACATTTATTCCTAATAATGCAAGTTTGATTAAGCAACAACCTTTTTCACTCTTTTACAAATTTACCGGTGAATATCTTTCCTCCGCCCCATAACTGTATCGTGTAGTAACCCGATGGTAAATCAGAGATGTCAATTTTTAAATTCCCATTCTCTAAGGGCACAGAGGCTCCCGAAGTGCCATTCTGTAGGGGCACTGAGGCTCCCGAAGTGCCTTCCTGCAGCACCTGCCCGTTTAACGAATAAATTTTATAGTTAAACTCTGTATCTGCACCCGAATACTCAAAGTTAACAGTAATTTTATCGCTTGTCGGGTTTGGAAAAACACCTGCTATTGCCATATACACATAGTTTTCCGAGTAAGAATCGAGACAATGCCCGTTACAGCCTTCGGCATCGAAACACCCGCATGAATCGGTTTTAAATGCGCATGAAGCAATCATTCCTCCGGGAAACAAATCGCCTGCAGGGCTGTAGAAATCTCCGGTTAACATAAAACCTCCGTCTGTTGTCCGGGTTATTCCGTAAAGCTCTGTAACACTGTTATCAGCAGCATTATCATCCGGGTAGCATTTATATGTTTTCAGCCATGCCCCAACTCCGTTTGAATATATTTTTGCAAGAGCACTTATATATCCCCCGTCGCTTTGCAGTAACACGTACATATTACCCTGTTCATCCTGATAAGAATCAGATATAAAGTACGGAAACCTTTGAAAGTTATCAAGCTGTGCATACAAATCCGTTTCTTCAGTTAATATTCCTTCGGTAATATTATCAGTTAGTTTTGCAATTCTTACAGTACTATTGGGGTTCTCTATAAGATAATTGTATGTAATTATCTTATGGTCTGTCCAGACAACATAATACCCTCCTTCCGGATTAACAAAAACACGAGGCCTGAATGTCGCAGGTTCAAAGTCGGGATAAGGAGACTGGCCTGTTTTCCCCGGAATAACATATCTCCATTGTTCGTTTCCTTCTGAATCTGTTTTTAACAAACAGGCGTAAATTTTCATAGGTAAATTATATGTCATATCCTGTTCGCAGGCAATTATATACCCTCCGTCCTGTGTAGGCAAAGCCTGGTAAGGAGTCATTACACATGAGGTCGGTTTGGCGTAGTCCTTTACCGTAAAACTACCGGTAAGTGTGTCGTAAACTGCAAAAAAAGTTCTTTCATTCCAGTTGGAAGAATACATAGAAGTACCGAATAAATGTACTTTACCTGCAGTTTCACGCTGAAATCTTATTATCGTAGATCGTCCATTGAAATAACTCTTAAAATCTTTAATGGAATCACAATAATAATTATCCGGATTAAAATACATCAATACCGGGTTCAGAATGTAATTTTTCAGATATTCTTTATAAACCCCACCAGCTAACACATAATTATTATGTATGCTGTAACTGTCCGATGTGTAAATTGAAAAACCTGCCAATGAATCGCTAACATATCTGAATGATTCTATAAAATCGCCGTTAAGTTCAGTCTTAATATAAACAGGGGTTTGCTCGTACCCAGAAACTAAAGTATCCGACCCATATAGACTATAATTATTACTGTTTTCCTTGGTAAAATTAATCATCCATCCCGGATAAAGATTAAAAAACCTTTCCTGTGAAAAACTGAAGTGAATCACAAAGAACAATGCCGGCAACAGAAATAATTTCTTCACTCTTTTACAAATTTACCGGTGAATATCTTTCCGCCACCCCATAACTGTATCGTGTAGTAACCCGATGGTAAATCAGAGATGTCAATTTTTATATTACCATTCTGTAGGGGCACTGAGGCTCCCGAAGTGCCTTCCTGCAACACCTGTCCGTTTAAAGAATAAATTTTATAGTTAAACTCCGTATCTGCATCGGAATACTCAAAATTAACAGTAATTTTATCGCTGGCCGGGTTTGGGAAAACCCCTGCTTTTGCCATATACACATAGCTTTCTGAATAAGAATCAAGACAATGCCCGTTACAGCCTTCGGCATCAAAACATCCGCATGAATCGGTTTTAAATGCGCATGAAGCAATCATTCCTCCGGGAAACAAATCGCTTGCAGGGCTGTAGAACTTACCTGTTAACATAAAACCTCCGTCTGTTGTACGGGTTATCCCGTAAAGCTCTGTAACACTGTTATCAGCAGCATTATCATCCGGATAGCATTTATATGTTCTCAGCCATGCCCCAACTCCGTTTGAATGTATTTTTACCAATGAACTATTGTATCCCCCGTAATTCTGAAGCAACAGAAACATATTGCCCTCAGTATCCTGATATGAGTCATTTATAAGATAATAATTTAAAACAGGATTATCCAGCTCCGTTTTTAAGTCTTTTTCTTCTGAAAATTCACAGCTTGTTACGTTATCAGTTAATTTTGCAATTCTTATCGTACTGTTAGGATTTTCCACAAGATAATTGTATGTAATTATCTTAGGGTCTGTCCATACAACATAATATCCTCCTTCCGGATTAATAAAAACACGAGGCCTGAATGTCGCAGGTTCAAAGTCTGGATAAGGAGACTGGCCTGTTTTTCCCGGAATAACATACCTCCATTGTTCGTTTCCTTCTGAATCTGTTTTTAACAAACACGCGTAAATTTTTTCAGGCAGATTATAGGCCATATTCTGTTCGCAGGCAATTATATACCCCCCGTCCGGTGTTGGCAGTGCCTGGTAAGGAGTCATTACACATGAGGTCGGTTTGGGGTAGTCCTTTACCGTAAAACTACCGGTAAGTGTGTCGTAAACTGCAAAAAAAGTTCTTGTGTTCCAGTTGGAAGAATACATACTTGTTCCGAATAAATGTATTTTCCCGTTAACTTCCCTGTGAAACTTAAATTGAGTTGAGCGACCGTTAAAATAGCTTTTAAAGTCTTTAATTGAATCACAATAATAATTATCTGTATTAAAATACATTACTATCGGGTTCAGGATGTAATTTTTCAGATATTCGATATAAACGCCACTGGCCAGCACATAATTATTATGTATGCTGTAACTGTCCGATGTGTAAATTGAAAATCCTGCCAATGAATCACTTACATATCTGAATGATTCAATAAAATCGCCATGTAAATCCGTTTTTATAAAAATTGGTGTTATTGAATATGGGTAATCTAAGGTATCCGCAGCAAAAAGGGAATAGCCGTCTTCATATTCTATTGCTACATTTGTAATCCATCCGGGATAAAGGTTAAAAAACCTCTCCTGAGAAAAACAAGTGCTTATATAAAAAACAAATAAAAATATTAATGTTGTTTTTTTCATTTTACAAATTTACTAAAAATTGAAGAGTAAAGTTATTCTTTACTCTTCAATTAATTATTTTTACTTTTTAATTATAAGTTTGCTGTTAAACATAAGTTTATTCCCGTTGTACAGGCTGCAGTTATATGAACCTTCTGGTAAGTCAGCAGTTTTTACAATAATAATATCCTGTAAGCCGTAAAGTTGTTTTTGTATCAGGATTTTACCCGTGATATCGGCAATTGTAAACTGAATAGTCCCGTTTTGTTCTGCCAGTTTATAATCCACATATATATATTCTTTGGCAGGGTTTGGATAAACCGAGAAAGAAGGATTGGCAATACTTGTACGTCCTGTCTTTGTTGTTCTGGTTGCCAGTATGGGTTCGGGTTTATAAACGGCCTCTTTGTATGTGGTGGCATTGTTAAGCATAAGAAGGGCACGGGCTTTTGCTCCGGCACGGCCGCCTTTAAGTTCGTATTCCTGTAATTGTTTAATATGAGTTTCGTTAATATTGGCCAGATCATTTTTATAATACTCTTTTAAATAGTCGTAAAACTTATAGAAACTACTAAGATCCTCGTTTTCGGCCGCCTCATTTTTGCTTAGTACGCAAACTGACGAAATACGGGTTAATACTGACAATGCAGAATTAATATCGGATTTCTCAAAATAATAATCGGCAAGAATATACATGTATTTGGCTTCGCTGCGTTCGGTTAACAGGCTTGCAATACTGTCTCCGGCATATGTAAGAGAATCTTCTGCACTCTGGTAATATGCAACCAGTTTTTTCAGAGCTTCTTCGTAAATTTCGCGTTGCTCGGCTTTTTGTATTTCGAGGCTTTCTTTGACAGAAATAATTGTTAATCCTGCTTTAATTTGTTCTATCATATAGTCAGGCAGCTTGTTTTCGCGATCTTCGAGTAGCTTCTGCAGGTCTTCGTCCTTTATGCCCTGAGGGTTTGCAACCAGAATATCCCTTATCATTGCTGCCGTAAGCCCCTGCTCTTTTGAAGAAACTTCTTTTAAAACCGTATCGCTTAAATAGGGAGACATATTCATAAGTTCGTAATAAATTAGCCAGGCCGAGTTGTCATCGGCAAGCAGTACAGAAGATACAGTCTGTTCGGTATCTCCCCCGTCAACAATATCATCCAGCATTGATGTAATTGAGGTTTCCAGGCTACGCGATGTTGCCATATCAAGTCTCCACAATTCTGCATCACCCGGGTTGGGCAAAGTGTTTGTATTATTCGGGCAGGCATCGGGTAAATCTGGAAAGTAAACAAAGTTTAATAAAATATTTCCGGAGATTGTTTCCGGCCATTCTCTGGAGTTCCAATAAGGATCTGTATTTGTACGTGTAAAATATGAGATCGATCCTAACTCGTTGTTGTAATTGCAAACTGCATTTTGCGAGAATAAATTCCCGGCAGGACTGCTAAGCGATCCCTGTTTGGCAGCTATACCTCCGGTGACATAATTACAATCTGTTGTTACAAAAATATCTGTTTTTGTATTATCGAATTTATTACATAAAACCTGTAGTCCGATATCTCCTCCCGAACTAAAACTGCGGTTCAGGTTTATAGACTGAACTGCATTTTCGAGATTGTCGAAGTTGTTCCTGTAAAAACGGTTTGATATCTGTCCGTTATTGTTTGCAATTAAACCGTATCTGTCATCAGAAATTCCGCCTTCACCCCTGAAAAGATTTCCTTCAATCTGATAAGCGTTTGAGATATTATCTACATATACTCCGTAAGCCATGTAAAGAAACTCACTCGTCCTGCGGCTCATCATCAGGATTTCCGACATCTTTATTCACAGGTTTGGGGAAAAGCATCATTTCAAATGTATTGTTGGTTATAATTTTGGGTAAAAGCCCTGCGTAGTCCATAAGGTAAATGCCACGTGCAGTTTTAAAATCAGAATTTTTTACAATTATACTTCCCCCGCTGTTTGAAACAGCATATATTCCGTAAAGTAAATTTTTAAAAATAGATTTTTTAAAGCTTACATTAGGGTCGGGGAGAACTTCTAGTTTGTTAACACGATAAGCATAAATTCCGGTTTTATTCAGCGGAATATTCAGGGTTCTGTTATCTTCAAAGTGGCAGTTTGTAAATTTTATATCGCCGGATTCTCTAAGTTTTACAAAATAGTCACATGACGGGCTTGCAATACATGGATCTATCGCATTATCTGTCTGAATAAAGTCACAATTTCTGAAAATCATTGTTGCATCATTGCGATATATGTCAAGATCTTTCATATTGTTTACAAACCTGGTTCCGTTTAAGTTTAAAGTAACATCGTAAACCGTACGGATACCAATAATTGTTTTTGATATGCTGTTCTTTCCCGTGGCAGTTACAGATGTCGGCATGTTGTTGGTATTGTTGGCTTCTACGCCTACCCATCTTTGATGAATTGCCGTAAGCACACCTTTATCTTCGAGAATTAGTTTTGCTCCCGGTTTTATAACCAGTTTTGTATTTTCTCCAAAACTTACAGTATCTCTTATTATAAGAGTGCCATTGCTTTCAACTATTGCAGACCCGTTATAAGTCATAGCTTTATCAATAATAAAAGTAGAGCCGGCACCAACGTACAGATTATTAATATACTCGTTTTTGGCAGAAAAAGTAATTTCGTTAATTTCTAACTCGGCAAGATTTAAGGGTACAGAGTGATTAACTTCATCAACATCATATCCATATTTTGAGGCTCTTATTTTTACAGTGTGAAGAATTCCGGGAGTGCTTAATTGAAATTGTCCCTGGCTTCCGGTAAATGTGAAATAATCTTTGCCTTCATTTACATGTATCATAACAATTGCATCTGCTATGGGTTCTCCATTATTATTTTTTACATGGCCCTGCCATTCCTGACTAAACAGAGTGCCGTTATTATAAATGTCATAATATAAATCCTGATCAAACGTACACTCGTTATCACTTACCTGAAAAGTGTTAAAAATGCTGTTCTCCGGGGGGTTAACAAGATCTTTATAGTTAAAATAACAGTTAACCGGAGCCTCAGAAACCGGAACAGAAACCGGTATAGGAGTGTCGCTTATTTTAAGAGCTCCGCAGTTTTGCCAGCCTTGCTCATTTGCAAATTGCCAGAGTGCATACCCCGAAGAATTGCACATAGAACTGTTTGTCATTACATTCTGAACTACATCCCGCTGATCGGTTTCACTTACAATAAGACTGCCTTCGGCTGTCTCACTCCAATGGACTGCAGGTGTTTCCACACCATGTTCTCCTATCATCCAGGCATAATCCATAGCTTTGTACAGATAGTACTGATACCTGTTTATTGCTGTTCCTTTCGGATAGACATTAAAAATTTCATCTGAGAACTCATAAAAATGGAAGTTCAAAAAGTCTGTGAAATAAAAAGGTTTTACTCCTAATCTAAAAAATGTATCTTCACCAAATAACCCTGTAGTAGTTAAATGATTCGGATCTGCAATCTTAACAGCGTGATTTACATACCTGACAATATCTCCTACTGTTGCCTGATTTACAAATGTCTCATTCGGGAGCTCTTCGTTTGCAAAACTCTTATTTTCGTGATATAATTCGTATGCAAGCAAAGCTGTATGATTTTTAAATGTATTTGCTATTGTTGTCAGTGCTTGTACATATTGTGTGTTAATTGTATGTCCTTCATTCTGCAACAGACTTCTGTATAAGTTGGCTCCGTCGTAGTATCGGCACTCTGTTCCCATAACCCATATTACTTTTAAATTATAAGTCTTAGCCACATCCAATATTGTTTGCATTGCATTAATTAAATGTGTTATTCCTTCAGGAGTCGTGCCGTTATAAAGATTGCAATATTGTTCGTAATATTTGTATAAAGAACCTCCTTCCTGAGGTTCCCCGGAAACCCTTACGGGATCAGGATTATTTGTTTCGTTTCCTCCTTTACGAAACAGCTTTATTATCAGTTTATCCAGATTGTATTTAGGTTCAATACTGGCGTTCATAATTCTTACAGTATTAAAACCCATATCTTTCATTAACTTAAAATGGGCATGCAACTGCTTTAAGGCTTCTTCCTGATTCTGAGTGTCATTTAACTGTGTCTGGGTAAGATAATTTGAGTGCGGAGACACAAATATCTGAGAATTATCGCCAATACGGATAGAGACCAGATAATTACAAGCCTTTGCGAAAAATTCCTTATCCTGATAATACAGCTTATTATCGTTAACATAAACAAACGGGTTGTGAGGGACTGTTATCTGACCGAATAACATATTCTCTCCCCTGCCAAACAATATCCCCACCAGAAATATTGCTGCAACTTTAAAAGTAAATTTTTTCATTTGAATCTGAAGTTAGTAAATAAAATGTTAATTTATTGCAAAAATATCTGTATTAATTAAAAAACAAAGTTTATTTAATTATTTTTTATATTTTTCAAATATTACTATTAATGCTCTGATTCATAACGTTAAGGTTGTAATTTTATTTTATATAGATTAAAAAACAAATACATTCTACTGGTTTAAATTTATTGTGCGATGATGCTGTCGGCGCAAACCAATAATACAATATAATTATTGACATATTTCATTTTTTATGAAATAAGACAGAAAATAGTTCTTTTTACAGAATATAAGCTATATGTAAAAATATTATCAGCAAAACATCCCGGCAAATTAAAAAATACAAAATACAGATTTATCTGCATTTTGTGTCTTTGCTCCAATGCCCGATATCTCAAAGTATCAGGCAGTTAAATAGCAAAAATTGTCCGGGAACAAACTGTATTGATAATTGCTTTTCTGTTGAAGAAGTAATACTATTTACGATTATTAATAGTCCGGGATTCTCTACAATTTATCGAACCTGTACCCGTTTTGCGAATAATGTTTTAAAGTATCTTCCAATGCCGGTAACATTCTGGGAGCGGCCATAATCGTGTCATGAAAAACAATAATAGACCCGTTACGGATTTTTTTGCGGGCAATTTTTATTACTTTGGAGGCCGTAAAATCTATCCTGTAATCATAAGTAAGTACATCCCAGAAAACAATTTTGTAATCTTTTTTCAGGCGGTAGCATTGCCATGGAAAAATCTTTCCGTAAGGAGGCCTGAAAAAAAATGAATCTGAAACCGGCGATTTTCTTAATGCATCAATAAGCCACTTTTTGTTTGTAACGTTAAGGGCATTTAAATGCGAGTAGGAATGATTGCCTATTGTATGTCCTGCTGATTTTATCTTCTCAAGAATATCCGGATAAAGCCTGGCATTTTGTCCTTTACAAAAAAAGCTTGCTTTGGCATTGTATTTCTCAAGTAAATCAAGAACTTTTTCTGTTACCAGCGGGTTTGGCCCATCGTCAAAGCTAAGGTACAACGTATTTTTTACGTTGCTTATCCTGTTTAATCCTCTGCAGAAGATCCGCGGATAACGTGCCGGTATAAAGTTAAAAAATGACAACTAATAAATTACAAAATCCTCACACAATTATTTAAAGAACAATCTAAATACCTGTTTGGTTCAGTCCGGCATCATATAACTTAGTTGCCCGTTCATAAAGAGGTTTTATTTGCTTTAAAAGTTCCTTATGCTTATATTGCTCAGCCATATAATAAATTTCCTCAATTGTTTTCAAAGCTCTTTGCTGGTATAGTTTAAGTCCCTGTCTTTGATTAACAGGAAATCTGCTGTAAAATTCAAGCTCTTTAAGTGCATTTTGAGCAGTTATTATTGATACAACTCCCGCTTCGGTAAATTTGTTAATTCTGTAGTAACCATGCGCGATGCCAACCATGTAATAGCCAAAAGGAATGAGGTCGTCAGGAATAAGTCTGACACATTCGTTAAGCATTTGTTCCGATTGTTTTACTGCTCCGGCAAAATAGAGCCCGCGTGCCAGTCTGGAATAATGGTTCCTGAGATTAATAAGCGTTTTTCGCGTATTTTCATCAAGATATTGATTCTTGTATGCCAGGTTTCCCCATTTAAATTTCTGAGTAATATTTTCGTACATGCTTGCCGGGTTAACATTTACCGGGTCGTCTTCGCTAACATCAGTTTCTACCGGGATAAGCCTGTATGCCAGGCCTTCAAGATACAGGTATTTGTCAAGACCCAGATAGTTGCTGCTGTTCATAAACGAACTGAAATATACCGGCCTCTGCCAGTTATTTGTCCTGATAATTTCAAGTAACATAAGGTCACTTTTGGTAAAGTTTGTACGTTCCGGATTCCATATCATTTTGTCAACGATATATTCTTCGCGTAGCTTTACTTTTCCGAAACCTGACAATACTTCTTTTTTGTTAATTGCCATCATCAGGTTTGTTGAAGGGAAATAATCAACAGGATAGCTGTAAAGTTTTGTTTGTATTCTTGTTGCAGTATCGTCAGAAAATACAAAATCGAGAGTTTTATCAAGAGGAGCAGGGTAGCTCAACTGTTTGTTTATAAAAGTTTTAAGCATCGATACCATTGCTGTTGCATCAGTTTGAGATATGCCGTACCCGGCACATTGCAACGAATCTTCCAGCCCGAAAACTACCGAACAGAAGTCTCTGAAATCCTTATTGGCCCCGTTAGGTTCTATTTTGCTGTAATAATCGGCAAAATGCAGGAATTCGGCTTTGTAAATACCGGCATAACCGGAATCTTTAAGCAGTTGCAGGAATTTATCAAACAAAACTTTATAATCCGAATCTATTTCTGCTGAATTATTTTTGTAAATATCTTCAATAAACGGATACGGGTTTGCTTTTACCGGGATAAAATCTCTTTGCCCGGAAATGTACTTTGCTTTGCCCTGACTTATTTTTACTCCCGGTGATCCTGATGTTGGCCTTAACATCTGATCAATATACCAGTCATTATTAAGAAAACTGAGATTTACCACTCTTACGTCCGTTCTTATATGTTCAGATTCCTGTAAATACCACAACGGAAAAGTTTCGTTATCGCCGGAAACAAATAAAATTGCATTTTCTTCACAACTGTTAAGCATGTTATAAGCAAAATGCCAGGTAAAATCATTATTATGATTATTGTGGTCGTCATAGTTCTTTAAAAGAAACTGAGCCGGGACTGCAATAAAACACAGCATGGCGGTTGCCGGTAACAGAAACCTGTGTTTAAGGGATTTTCTGACAAAAATGAACAGCCCTGAGACTCCCAGCCCGATCCAGATTGCAAAAGCATAAAAAGACCCCACGTAAGAATAATCCCTTTCACGTGCCTGATAAGGAGTCTGATTAAGGTAAAAAGCAATGGCAATTCCCGTAAAAATAAAAATCAGACTTATTACAAACAAATATTTCCGGTCGCCTTTAAATTGAATAATAATGCCGATTATACCCAAAATCAGCGGTAAAAAATAGTATGCGTTCCGGCCTTTGTTATCACGGAAGTAAGGCGGCAGATCTTTTGTCTGTGACAAACGCCAATTATCAATAAATCCGATTCCGCTTATCCAATTGCCGTTTACAGGCCCGCCGTTGGATTGAAAATCGTTTTGTTTTCCGGCAAAGTTCCACATAAAATACCTGAAGTACATATGCGAAAACTGATATCGCAGCATAAAGCCAAGATTTACTCCCGGCGGAGGAATATCATTTTTTCTGTAATGGCTCCATTCCCCGTAAGCAGCAATATGTTCCGGCTGATTACTCCACATTCTCGGCAAAAAGACTTTATCGTTTTCTTCGAAATTCCCTTCCGGTTTGTAAGAAACTATTCTGTACTTACCGTCAACTGTATCGTAAACAGGTTCTCCCTCAACATAAGGGTTTATTTTGTCGTACTTGCTGTTGTATTGCTGTCCGTACCATAACGGGCGGTTTCCGTATTCCTCACGGTTAAGATAAGAGATAAAACTGAAAATAGTTTCGGGATTGCTCTGGTCGAGAGGCGGGTTAGCTGCTGAACGGATAATAATAAGAGTGTAAGAAGAATAACCTGTGATAAACACTGCAAATGCTGTAATAATAAGATTTAAAACCGGTTTTTTACGGACTCCCGAGAAATATATTCCCGCAATAAGAATTAAAATCAGTAATACCGAAAAAACAAAAAGCCCGGTATTATAGCCCGCGTTTAAATCGTTTGCGAAAAACCACTCAAACTTTGAAGCCAGAACAGGAATTCCGGAGATGCATAATTGCACAAAACCAAGCAAAAGTAACGAAACTCCCAGGCTTATTAAAAAGCTTTTTCGCGAAAACTTAATGCTGTCGAAATAGTAAATAAAAACCAATGCAGGAATTACCAGTATGTTCAGCAGGTGAACGCCGGTTGATATTCCGGTTATGAGAGCGGCCAGCAAGAGCCAGCGGTTTTTATCGTTAGCGGCAGCCTGTGTGAATTTAAGCATTATCCATACCGTAGCAGCGGTGAATAAAGCAGATACTGAATACACTTCTGCTTCAATTGCCGATGCCCAGAAACTGCTTGAGAAAGCTAATGCCAGTGAGCCTGTAAATGCCGAAAAATAGCTCAGATATTGTTTTTGCTTTTCGTCCCTGAAGAGGCCGTTAAATTTTGAATTGCCGATAACTCTTAAACTGATAATCTGTATGCTGTGATAAGTAAAAAAAACGGCGAAAGCCGAAGCAAAAGCCGAAAGCAGATTAACAGCCAGCGCGGTGTGCGACGGGTTAAATGCAAAAACAGAAAATAGCCTTGCAAGCAACAGGTAAAACGGTGCTCCCGGAGCATGTCCGGTTTGCAAAGTGTCGGCACAGGCAATAAGTTCGCCACAGTCCCAGAAATTTACACCCGGAGATAAGGTAAAAAGAAAGATCAGCAGGCTTAACCCAAAAGCCCCGCAGGCAAACAAATTATTTGGACTTGTGCGAATCTTCATTTGGTAAAATTAGATTAAATATTCAAAGTTTGCAAGAAGTATTCTTTGCTAAGGATAATTTTTGAAAATCTCCCGGGATAAAAAAAATTGCAAAAAAATATTTTAATTTTCAGACATTTTTGTTTGATTTCCAAAAAAGTATTACCTTTGCAGCCACAAAGTTCTTTTGTCCGATTGTGTAATGGTAGCACCACAGATTCTGGTTCTGTTTGTCTGGGTTCGAATCCTAGTCGGACAACATATTATTGACTTGTAGTGTAATGGCAACACGTAAGGCTCTGAGTCTTAAGACCTTGGTTCGACTCCTTGCAGGTCAACAACAAAAACCACTCTTTTTCAGGGTGGTTTTTTGTTTATATTAAATATTATTATTGAAAATTCCTTTCATTTTTTTTGATTTTTCCAAAAAAGCATTACTTTTGCAGCCTCAAAGTTCTTTGTCCGATGGTGTAATGGTAGCACTTGTGATTTTGGTTCATACAGCCAAGGTTCGAATCCTTGTCGGACAACATATTGACCAGTGGTGTAATGGCAACACGTAAGGCTCTGAGCCTTAAGATCCCGGTTCGATTCCTTGCCGGTCAACTTTGAGTAAAGCTGCTCCTTTGGGAGTGGCTTTTTTTATTTCCGGGTTCTTTTGTGTTATAAAAAAAAGGATCAATCAATATTTCTGGGGGATTACAGAAACCATGAAGTAAGAATATTTGCATTTAGAAAAGATAATAAAATATTATTATTATCATTTTCTTTTGTCATTGCCACAACTGAACCGCCTTTGGCGGTGAACTCGTGAACACCATTGAAATAATTATTTAATGTGAACAAAAGAAACAAAAATGCTAGGGAAAACAAAGGTTATTCGCTTTGCTCATGAAGGCTCCGCCGGTCACCCCGCCTCAATCAAAACAACAGAATTGTATGGCAACCGGGCCTAAAACAAAGTTCCATCACACATTCCCTTTAAAACTTTGTTTTAGAGAATGACATAATAATGTCAGCTTGCCACAATTGGCTTCGCCGCTCTTCGGGTCTAGTTGTTTTGATTTTACTCACAGGTTAATTTATTTTCAATGGTGTTCGTTAGCTGCTTCGCAGGTTCACCTCCGGAGCTGGCCCGCTGTTTTTGCCTTTGGCGAACTTGCCCTCCGGGCTGCGGTTCCATGGCCTGCCCGCATCGCTTTTATGAATATTCTTCGCTATGTTTTTTTTATTTAAAGCACAAAACTTTTCCCCAGAAATATTGCTTGCACAAAAAAAACACCTCGTTTTCACGAAGTGTTTTTTCAATATTAAAATAATCAATTTATTATTTTGTTGTTCTTACATCAAGTTCTTTCATAATATATTGTGCGTCGTAGAGTTCGTCAATAACCCATAATACATATCTTGAGTCAACATTGATAGTTCTTTGTAAATCGACACTGAAAAGAAGATTGCTGCAAAGCCATTCCCAGTTTCCGTCGAAAGCAAGTCCTATAAGTTCGCCTTTACCGTTGATAATAGGAGAACCTGAATTTCCGCCGGTTATATCGTTGTCACTTAAGAAGCAAACAGGAAGATTTCCGGTTTTGTCGGCATAACGGCCAAATTCTTTGTTCAGAACTTTGGTTTTTAATTCCGGAGCAACTTTAAATTCTTCGTTTGTCGGATCTTCTTTCTGGATAATTCCTTCAGCATAAGTTAAATATTTGTAATGTACAGCATCGCGGGGATCGTAAGATTTAACGGTACCGTAAGTTAAACGTAAAGTTGAGTTTGCATCAGGATAAAAAGTTCTGTCTTTCTGGAATTCTCTTAACCCTTCGATAAATAATCTTTCGTTTACATCAATTCCGTTCATTGCGCCTACGTATGCCATCTGAACTGTAAATAAATCTCCGAATACGCCTTCAACATAAGCATACATCGGGTCTGCCTTCAAAGCTTTTAAGCTTGGTTTTGCCAAAAATGCATCCATTCTTGCTTTATCGGTAAAGATTGATTTTGTGAAAACAGCAGTTGCAAATTTTTCCAAAGATTCAGTTTCGGTTTTAGCTTTGTAAGTTTTGAAAATATAATCTGCAAAAACACCGTTTCTTTTTTCTGCCGGAATGTCTTTGATGTACATTTTCAGCATAGCGGTGAAAACCTTCTTATCTGTTGCAGGGAAATATTTTGTAAACATTTCTTCTGTTTCCGGTTTAAGGTTTTCAATTGCGGAAGAGATTGCGTCTGCGTTTCCTTTACTGTCTTCAAGAAGTTTTGCCAGACCCATAAAAGACTGAACATTCATAACATGCTGGCCGGCTTGCAATAATCCGAGTGAAAGATAAATAATGTCATATGTTGCCGGGCCAAAAGCTTCATAGCTGGCTTTAAGACTTGGTAACACTTCTCCGTATTTTGCCTTACGTGTTTCATCACTGTCTGCCCATTTCTGGAAGTCAGCTTCAAGTTTTTCTTTTTGTTGTATGGCATCTGTAGTTCTTAAAGTGAGAGCTTCTCCGTCAAATAATTTCCACCCGTTAGCATTTGAAGCATAACTGTCAGCTAAAGCAAGACGTACATTAATGTCAGCGTCCATGTCTTCTTTCATTGTATTTAACTGGAGTTCCAGTAAACTTACAATAGAAGGGTTAAAGAAATCTCTTTTGTAAATCATTCCGTAAGAGCTAAGATATCTTTCTGTCTGACCAGGGTAACCCATAATCATTGTGAAATCTCCTTCTTCAACTCCGGCAATAGAAATTGGTAACGAATGAAGCGGAACATAAGGAACATTTTTTTCATCATAACCTGTTGAAGGTTTTCCGTCAGGAGTCATGTAAACTCTGAAAATAGAGAAGTCGCCTGTATGACGTGGCCACATCCAGTTATCGGTGTCACCACCGAATTTTCCGATTGATGACGGAGGAGCACCAACAAATCTTACATCGCTGAAAGCTTCGTAAACGAAAAGATAATATTCTCCACCCTGATACATTTCAGAAACAGCCGCTTCGTAATGAGTGTCTTTTACAGCTTCTTCTTCAATAATCTTGATAGCTTTTGCAACAGCTTTTTCACGGTCAGCTTCACTGGTTTCGTCTGTAATTCCTTCCAAAACGCGTGAAGTTACATCGTCAATACGAACAACTCTTGTAACTCTGATGCCGGGAACAGAAATTTCGTCTTTAAGACTTTTTGCCCAGTATCCGTCATCAAGATAATTGTGTTCTGTAGTACTGAGGCTTGTAATAGCTTCGTAACCGCAATGATGATTGGTAAACAATAAGCCCTGTTTACTTACAATCTCTCCTGTACAAAAACCTGAACCTTCTGCTGATTGCAATTGGAAAATTGCATCTTTTAAGCTTGAGTTATTTATGCTGTAGATTTCTTCTGCTGTAAGTTTACAGCCTAATTTTTGCATGTCAGCATAGTTTAGCTGAGCAATTTTGTTGGGAAGCCACATACCTTCATCCGGGGTGGCAAAAACTCCGCTCAGCAATAATGTGCTGACAAATAATAGTAACGCTTTCTTCATAATAAACTGATTATTTAAACATTATTTATTTTATTGTTGACAAAATTGCAAAAAATAATAACACCAATTACGGCATAAATCTTAAAAATATCTTAAATCTGTTTAGATTTTTATAAAGCTTGAAGTTATTGTAGAATTTTGTCCTGAGAGCTCAATATAATATTTCCCTGGTTTCAATGCAGATATGTTTATTTGTAAAGGCTCTGCAAATATCTGTTTCTTACATGATTTAAATAAAACATTTCCTGATGAATCAATAATATGATACTTAAACCTGTCAGAATTTTTAAAACTTACATTAATAAAATCTGTAGCAGGATTTGGAAAAATATTTAATCCCGAACCGGAATTTATATTCTCGTTTATTTCTGTTACAGGAAGACTGATCTCATAAAGTGATTGAGGATGACCCAGAAAACTTTCATTGGTAATCCAGACTCTTTTATTGTCTCTGAAAAAAGAACCTTCTGTCTGATATCCGTTTAGATTTAATTCATAGCGAACGATTGTTCCTCCGAAAAAATCATTATTTTCAAATCCGGACAATAAAAAGAAAATTGAAGGTGCCGGAACGCCGTAAACATATCCGATAAGACAAACTGTATTTGTTTCAGGATTGTAATCTGCTCCGCAAATAAGTCCGGTAGTGTTTAAAGTGTCAAGACGTTCTGCAATGTAATTCCCGGGAATTTTTGGAATAGAATATAAATAACATGTTTTACTTATCCAGTTTTTGGAGAACAAATAAAGACTGTCACCTTTTGCAATCATTGCCTCGCAATCAAAGTCTGTATTGTTACTTTTTTTTGTTTCAGGGTAAACGGAAGGATCATATGTGAATGATATCAGTTCTGAATTTATAGTGTCTGACATCTCATCGTCAAGCCCGCTCAGCAAAACTTTATATATCTGAAGGGATTCTCTGTTTCCTTCGTTATTCCCGAAATCACCTATATACAGATAATTTTCGTCAATGCAAATATCCTCCCAGTCATAATTTTCAGAATTGCGGATAACCTTAACGGAGACCACCGAACCGTTTACAGTATCAAGCTGGTATAGTTTTGCTTCCCCTCCTGAGTCGTTATGAGTCCACAATTTATCGTTGTAAATAATTATTCCCGAAGTCTCGGAAACCTCTGAATCCAGATTTGTTATAAGCTCCGGAGATTCGGTTTGTGCAAAAGCCGGAGGCCGGAATACAAATAACAAAGGTATTATGAATAAAAGACTAGTTATTTTCATCAGTATAAATACTCATAAATTCTTCGGCTTTTTCAACCATGTTTTTCGAGCCGGTAAAGAATGAAACTCTTTGGTGGATATCTGTTGGCTGAATTTCCAGAATCCTTTTTCCGTACCCGTCTGTTGCCATTCCACCGGCTTGTTCGGCGAGGAATGCTATAGGATTACATTCGTAAAGAAGCCTCAGTTTTCCGTTTGGAGCAGATGCCGTTTTAGGATAAATATATATTCCTCCTTTTAGTAGATTTCTGTGAAAATCCGCAACCAAAGATCCGATATATCTTGAAGTATAAGGTCTGTTTGTATCAGGATCGCTTTCCTGACAATATTTAATGTATTTTTTTACCCCCTGTGGAAATTTTATGTAATTACCTTCGTTAATCGAATAAATTTTTCCGCTTTTTGGCGTAACCATAAAATAATGTGAAAGGCAGAACTCCCCGATTGATGGTTCGTAAGTAAATCCTGTTGTTCCAAGTCCGGTGGTATATACCAGCATTGTTGAAGACCCGTAAATTATGTATCCGGCAGCCATTTGTTTTGTCCCGGGTTGAAGAAAGTCGGCTTTGGTTACTTTTTGTCCGTGAGGAGTAATTCTCCGATAAATTGAGAATATTGTTCCGATAGATACGTTAACATCAATATTTGAACTTCCGTCAAGCGGGTCAATACAAATAACATAATTCCCGTCGCGCGAAAGATCGTCGTCAAAGACAATTATTTCATCACATTCCTCAGATGCAATTCCGCAAACAATTCCCGAAGCCTGCAAAGCTTTTGTAAATATTTCATCCGCATAAACATCAAGTTTCTGCTGACTTTCTCCCTGTATGTTTATGTTGTCGGCTTCGCCCAGAATGCTTGTTTCAAGACCAGCTCTGTTGATTTTGTTATTCACAATTTTAGCTGCCAGACCAATATGACTTAACAGTCTTGATAACTCGCCTTTAGCATAAGGAAATGCTGATTGTTTCTGGATAATTACTTCATTTAAAGTTAAAATACGTGACGTTGCCATAGCTTGTAATTTTTGCGCTAAGTTAAACTTTTATTTTTTTATATCATAAAATTATTCTACTTTTACTTTAGATAATTAATTTGATTAATCCTGATAAAACAGATGTTATGAAAAAGAAAACGCTAAATTTTTTATTTATTACCATTGCTACCTTTTTGATGTTTGGATGTGTTATCAAGCAGGAGGTTTATTTTAAAAAGGATTTTTCCGGCAGCTATAAATATACATATGATTTTACCGAATATGTCAGCTATATGGCTGGCGAAGAGGAAAGTGATTCGCTGATGATGAAAAACGAAGATTTTGAAGAATACCTTCAGACAGTTAAAGTTGCACTTAAAGAAATTGACGGAATCAGTGATGTTAAAATTGTAAATGATGCAGATAACGGGTTGGTTTATTTCTCTTATAACTTTACAAATATAACTGCTCTAAATTCGGCTCTTAAATATTCATCATATATGGACCCTGAGCCACTTACAGATGCTCCTTATTTTGAACAAAAGAAGAAGACACTTACTTTTATACGTCATGCTCAGCCACAGGAAGAAACAGAAGAAGGCGGAGAGGATACAAGTTATATGAACGATATGTTTAAGTGGAGTTTTGCAATTGAGTTTGAAGCCGATGTGAAAAAATATGACATACAGAAAGACACTGCCATTACGATAAGTAACAACAACAAAAAGTTTGTTGAAGGCGGAAACATTTTTGATGTAACTGCAAAAGAATCTAAATGGGTATTTAAAACCAAATAAAAACTTCCTGATTCGGGATCTGAACAGAAATCAAATGGCTGTCTGTGTTATGCAAATGATTGAGGTGTGAGAATCGTGTTTTAATAATTAAGATTACCTGTGTAAAGGTGGCAGGCAGAATATTATAAAATTATATTAATTTATGAGTGTTAATAAAAGAGATTTTTTTGTTTATCTCGTTAAAAATTCAAAAGTATTTCGGACTGTCCTGAATTTCTTTTTCCCGGTTGGCGTAAAAAAAATTCTTTTATATGAGAATTTTCTTAGCGACTATATTCTTAGCTATTATCCGGAAGACAGTATTAAAGAGAAGAAGTTTTATAATATCGGAGCAGGTAATCAGCGCAGTAGAAACGATATCTGGAGTTATGTGGATTTAACTGACAGTAAATATGATAAAAAGGGGATTGATGTTTTTTTTGATCTGGAATCTCTGGAACCGATATCCTTGCCTGATAATCATGCAGAAGTAATTTTTAACTCTTTTGTTATTGAACACATTTCAATACCTGCGACAAAAAATCTTTGTAAAGAAGCATTCAGAATTCTTAAAAAGGGAGGTGTTTTTCATTCTAAGGTACATTGTTATGATTATAGTTACCGTCTTTGGACACATGGATTACTAAACCCTAAAGTTCCGTTTGAATGTCGAGAAAGTAACCTTTTAATAGGAGATTTTGTAAAAAAACACAAAGGTAAAGTAAAAGCAGAATTTGATAGATCAAAAAATTACGTTGTTAAAAGCATAAAAAATCCATCTGAACAAATTGTCTTTTCGCCGGCAACAGGTTTGTTATACCATAATGCTGTAGCTGCTGTAGAAAATATTTTAGCTCAGCCGAAAAATCCTGACGAAGTATTGTCGGGAATGAATGGTGGCAATCCGCAACAGTTTTATAAAGGATTAAAGGATATTTGGGTTGATGAAAACAAAAAGCAATCATATCAGCATAATGCAGACTACTTTTCCAAAGATGATTTGTTTGATTACATTAAAAGTCTCGGGTTTTCTGAAGTGTACTTTACCCAGCCTTACCAAAGTATTAGTCCGGCACTTTGGGAAGACGCACTTAATCCGTTACATAAAGGTTTTTTGTTTGCAATTGAAGCTATTAAATAGCCGTAATATATTTGCATGAATTGGTTATTGACCCCACCTTGGAATTTCATGTGGAATACATAAAAGGTCAACAATTCTGTAAGTTATAGTGTTTACTAATTCATCTATCGTTTGCGGTTTTAAGTAAAACGAAGGAGATGCAGGTAAAACAATTCCTCCTGCCAGTGTAATTAATTCCATGTTTTTAATGTGGATCAGATTCAGCGGGGATTCTCGGGTTACCAGAATAAGTTTTTTCTTTTCTTTTAAAATAACATCAGCGGTACGGCAAATTAAATTATCCGAACTGCCGTGAGCAATACGTCCGAGAGTCCCCATGCTGCATGGAACGACGACCAGAGCATCAGCCACAGACGAGCCAGAGGCAAAAGGAGCATGAAAATTATAATTCTCATAAATGTTTACCTGATAATCGGCTGTGAAGTCTTTTCCGGTTTCGTGTAAGGCTACTTCTTTACCGGTTTCGGAGTATATTATATCTATTTTTAGCTTGTGATTTTGCTGTAATATGCATAAATATTCAATCAGAGATTTTGCATAAACAGAGCCGGAAGCTCCTGTTATTCCAACAACAATATTATATGGCTTTTCCGGCATCAGAACTCATATTTTAGTGCAAAACTCATATTATGATTATACTGACCGCGGTTAAACCAGTAAACCTGTCCGCCGGGATGTTCGCGTACCGGTAAAAGCAGGCATGTGTATGAAAACCTCCAGTGTACCAGCCAGTGCTGATTAAGTCTGTAATCTAATCCGATGTGATTGGCTAACTCATATTTCCGGAATGGACGGGTAGGAGGGGGAATTGGTCCGTCTCCGAAATCTTCGGTTCCTTTAATAAGATATGAATATGAAAATCCAAAATCAAAAAACAGGTCTTTGGGGATCTTTAAAGAGAACAGTCCGGGAATTCCTATCTTCTCTATTTTGTAAGTTGCAAAAACAGGTACTTCAATATAGTCCATATTCATAGCATAATAAAAAACAACATAGCCGGCTTTGTTTTTCTCAACTTCTTTGCTACCTTTTCTTTTATATTCAATACCGGCAAATCCGCCCCATTTGTCGTTAAAAGTATTCCGCACAAAAACTCCTCCCAAAGGAGATATCTTGTGATATCCTCCGAAATTATCTCCGTCAACCTGAGATAAGGTGGTGCCGGCAATGATACCTCCGTAAAATGCCTGCCCCGAAACGAGGCAGGCATTAAAGATTATTAATATTATAAAAGTAAGTTTTTTCATTATTCGGTTATATGGGAGACTTCTGCCTGGAGAACTTCTTTTGTGTCGTAATCGTAAATAAAAGCAACAATTGAACAGTTTGAAATCTTCCAATCTGATCCTGCTTTGAGGGAATAAGTTCTTGTTATAATGTCCCCATTACTGCTTAAGTCAGTATTGTCTTTGATTATTTCCCCAAAGTTTCCGTTAAATCCTGCTCTTAAAACATGGTTATGTTCGTAGTCTTCAATTTTATCAGGAACGTGTTCGTAGTCAGTTTGCCATTCTATAATATTGTCTTCCGTAATCAGAACTATTAATCCAAGTTTTCGGCTATTATTAACACTTGTTGTTATCATGACCTCTGTCTCAATGATACTATCGGCAGAAATGCCGGATTCAATATTTATCAGATATTCAGGATATGAAGATATTATTTTTGCTATTTCTGTACCCCATGAAGTGTGATTAAAGAACTTGTCTGCAGATAGATTATTCACCAATCCTGTAGGTAAAGCCAATTCCCCATAGAATCCAATCTCATTGTCGCGTCCTCCAAGAAAATCTCCCATTTCTGTTCGGAAATCATAATGAAAAGGGACAGTCGTATCTGTATTTGTAACCCGGGCAAAGCTGGTACAATGAATAGCAACCGGCACGATTGCTTCGCCATAAACCCCAATAAGGCTCTCAATTGTTTCGTGAGCTCTTGGGCAATTCCCGCAACGATGACCGGTAAAGTCGTATATTATTATTTTACGGCCATTCCAAACTACCGTTCCCTCTTTTATATATGGTTCTTCTATTTTATCACAAGCCTGAAAGAACACTGTAATAATTAAAATAAATATGAAATATTTTGTTTTCATTTTTCAGATATTAAAATGTTGATGAAATTGATAATGCCAATCCGTTTGAGGCCGGAACATTCCGACAGACACCTCCAACACACATTACCCCTGCACGTTGTTTCCCGTATGTAAGCTGAATACGGCTTCCTCCGTGTACGTAACCCAGTCCGAAGTTTATGTAGTGTGGACGGCCTTCAGGATCTGGATTGCCATAATTCCAATTGTCAAAAACGGTAAAAAACCAATTAGGGATAGTCAGTTCGAGTAAGCCTAACCCCCAATTCCCATCATCCTGTTTTGTAAACATACCCTGAAATTCGGTTTTAAGTGCAATATCTCCTGTAAATTTATAAGTCATATCTGCAATTGCAATATGAGCCAATACATTTTCATGTCCTGACACTCCCCTTAGCAAATTGTAATTGTAAAAAAGGTTTACATAAGATAAATTTGTATAAACCTTTTTATTCCACTTTTTAGAAACTTCAATGTTCATGTCCTGATAATACAGTTTTTCTCCAATGGAAAAGAAACTGGTATTATATCCCAATGTTCCTGAAGCAGATAATGGAGTAGAATCGTTTATTTGAGTTCTCTCAATTTCGTGAACTCTTGAGTAGTTAATGGTAATGCTTGTGCCATATTTCCCTCCCAGCATAGAGCCTTTGGCAATTTTATACATTACTTCGGCTTTAGCACCCCATTCCCCGTTTGGTTGGCTTGCATAAGGATAGAAAGCCGGCAGGGTGTAAATGTGATTACGTGTTATTTCAGGCATCGTGTTTATAGTTAAGTCTGTAAGACTTGCATTTCTGTCTGAACGGAAAGCCATGTTGTCAACCCATTTTGTGCCGAGAACAATACCTAACCCTTTTTGCGAATAAGTTGCGTTTATCAATAAAGCCTGTCCTGGTTTGTATATATAGTTATTGTCACTATTCGGGTCATTTATTTTATATGCATATTCGGATTGAACCGCAAGTCCTTTGTATTTAATATCAATACGCCCGGCTCCGGCCCCTACATTGTCGGGAAGGTTATATATAGGGTTGTCTTCTTTTTGATATTTGCTTACAAAACTACCGCCGATACTCAGTCTTAAATTACTTTCGGAAAGAGTACTAATTAAATCATTAAACTGAAGTTCTCCGTCGAATCCCCTGATTATACCGGGACCATCGTTCCAATAGTAACGTTGTTTTCCGATAAGGCCTTTGACATAAACTCCAGGGACAGGATTGTATTTTATTCTGAACCCGTTTAATGCGTTATCTATGCCCAGCATTTTCTCTTCATAAGATCTTAGCACAAGGCCGTTTCCAAATTGCTCATAGAAATTGCCTACAGTTATTTCGAGATTATCAACATTAAACATAGCCCATTTGTAAGGGATTCCTATTCCATCATTAATCCCCCCTGCATTAGGGTAACCTAATATAGAATTTAAATAGCCTTCGTAGCGAAAACCTGCACTGAAATTCCCCAGACTATATGTGAAGTTTGCCCAGGAATTTGCAAGTACATTTTCATTAACAGCAACAGCTCCTATTTTTTCATCTTCAATATAATACTGGACATCACTTTGAAAGTTTCCCGATACTTGTCCGTAATTATTTTCCTGTGCA